>JBAQDF010000093.1:0-56103 GCA_049286265.1 Sideroxyarcus sp. | reverse complement strand
GTGTAGGAGCCAGCTTGCTGGCGAAGCAAAATCAAGTGCTTTCGCCAGCAAGCTGGCTCCTACATCCTGTGTTATTTCATTTTTCAACAGCCTGTTAGATGTTCCCTGATGAAACCATCAAAAGTCGTCGGTTGCGCCCGTTCGCGAGTTTCGGTGTAATGCTCCCCGCCCGGCGACGATTCGTTTTTCCTGAAGAATACTGGTCGACCTTGTGCCATTATTCTGGTGCAGGAAAATTGGCGGCAAGAAATGCCTCCAATGCATTTAACGTGGCGATTCGATCATCCCCCCGGCTCAGAAAGTGGTCGGCTTCATCGAGATAGAGTACTTCTGCTTTCTTGCCTGCTTTACGCAACGCCGACACCATTATTTCAGTGTGCGCAACGGACACGGTGTAGTCTTTGCGTCCATGCACGAGCAGCAATGGAACGCGGATGTGCTCAGCATTTCGAGCCGGGGAGGTTTTTCTCAGCACCCCAGCATCGGTACCGATACGGGGGACATTCAGATCGCCAAACACAAAGTGTTCAAGATTTTCTATCAGCAACTCCAAATCGGTGACTGGCGCAATCGCAATTGCGCAACGATACAAATCGGGTTCCTTCACCACCCCCATCAGAGCTGCATATCCACCGTAACTTGCACCAACGATTGCAATATGCCCCGGGGCTGCATATTGCTGTTGAATCAGCCAGCGTGTCCCGTCAGTCAAATCGTCTTGCATGGCAAGCCCCCATTGCTGATACCCGGCAGTCTCAAATGACGCGCCAAACCCGGTGGAGCCGCGAAACTGCGGCTGGAATACTCCATATCCGCGGCTAGCCAGGAATTGAACCAGATAATCAAAGCCGGAAACGTCATTCGAGGTTGGGCCACCGTGCGGCAACACAACAAAAGGCAAAGGACTCTTGAGGGGAAAAGTGACGCCGACGGGAAGTGTCAGAATTGCGGGTATCACCAATCCGTCACGGGCTTTATAGGTTACCTGCTTCGAGCTCGCGACTTGAGAGGGAACGAGTCCGGGGTAAGTTTCAGCTACCGGACCGAGTGCGGGTTTATCCCCGGCCTGATCAAGCAACCAGAAAGAAGGCGGCTCATTGCCCTTGACGACCTTAATCAAGGTTCGCTTACCGTCCACGCTACGGTCAACAATGGAATTTCGAGAGTCAGGCAGCGCACCGTTGATTACTTGCGCGTCTCTGGCATAGGCCGCATCAAGATAAATTGGAGAAACCTTGTTCGGCAAGTTGTAACCTAGCAAACGCGCGTCCCTTACGATAGGTTCCACAGAACCATTCGGGTTGGCAGCGACAGTTCGGACGAATGATTCACTGGGGATATCAAATTCGTACAATGCAGTCTTGCCATCATGGTTGGATAAAGCAAAAAACCGGTCTGACTTACCATCGACAAATGCAACTGGTTCGAAGACTCGGCCTTTGTTGATCTCGAACGGATGGAGAGTACGCCATGAATCGTTGGTCGAATTGCGCACCTGATAACTCTGCATTTTTCCGTCTAACGAAACGCCCAAACGAATATTGCCGGCAGCATCGGCGAGCCAATGCACTACATTGCCTTGTTGATGGGCAACAGTAACCATCAGCCCGTTATTAACATCAACCCGAACAACTTCCGGATATCTGATCTTGCCATCCAGGTTGCCGTAATAAATGCTGCTTGATGATAATTTTTCCGATTTCAATCTGCTGCGTTCGATAGCGGGCAATTCGATCAGAATATGATTCTCGTCGTCGGGAAGAAAACCGACGATCTTGTCCTGAATCTGGGGAACATAGGATTCGAACCACTCCTTGCCAACAATAGCGATTTGATTACTACCGTCTGCATCAAGCGCAATCAGTCTGGTATCGACCGTTGGATGTTGAGGATCTCTCAACGAATAGAAACGCAGACCCGCTATCAATCGTTTATCCGATTTCCAGACTAGCCACTCGGGTTCCAACTCACCGGTAGAAATTGCCTTGGGCTTGTTTTTTCCGCTCAAGTCCCAGATCACCATAGAGTTGCGCCCCTTTACCGGCATGATCATGGCGAGCGATCTACCATCAGGAGAAAGGCGTATGGTTTTTACCCTTGGAAGCGCACCAAACACCTCTACTGGTACGGGAATATTTTCTTGACCCGTTGCAGATGTTGATATTGGCTGAGCAAATATCTGAAAGCTCGACAACAAAGCCAAAGCAAAAGAAATGCACAACGATAATGGACGGAAGTTGATCATTGAAGGATAGTTAAATAGTGAAATTTGGAAGCAGACTTCCCATTGTTGGGGCGGGATTGTATTTCTGTTGCTAAGGCGGGACGAATACTAAAGACCCAACTCAATTGCAGGAATGCGGCAAATTGTCGCACCCCGCCCCGCACGCTCCATCAAAAATACAAGCCCGCTCCAGACTTCGAAGCGGGCCATATCGCCATGAATCAGCTACGGCAGATTTCTGCGTAAACCGTAATACCCGGTTGGTATTTCACTTCCCGTCACTGTGCCCCTTGTTCATACGCTTGATAAAACCCTCTTCGGTTGACTCAAAGATGGGGATACCCGCAAAAGTGGCTTTCAATGCGCCCTTCTCCGGGCAGGCGGCAACGCACTTCATGCACAGGATGCAATCGTCGGTCATGATCTCTTTCCTGTTCACGTCGTCGGCGATGTCCTTGATCTCCTGATCACAGACGCGGAAACAGTCGCCGCAACGCGTGCATTTTGTGCCGTCCTTGCGCAGGCGCAACAAGGCGGGCTTGGACAGCAGATAGTGGAAAGCACCCATCGGACAGTAGAAACAGAAGAACCTTTTCTTGACGAATGCGCCGATAAAGAACAAACCCATCACCATCAAGCCCAGGCCGGACATGATCATGTTGGTCTTACTGGAAAAATCGAGGGAGAGTTGCGACACGTCGCCGCCGAATAGCGGGATGATGGTGCGGCCGGGGCAGATCATGCAGAACGGCGATTTCAAATCCTTTTGAAACCAACCGCCGCCAATGCCCAGCGGAATGATGAACATCAGCGCCAGCAATACATATTTGATCAGCGCCAGCCCCTTGAATTGCTCCCAGGTGTAGCGCGAGTAACGGATGCCCGTCCAGCGGCGCAGGCTGGTGATCCAGTCTTGAATCGTACCGAGCGGACAGACAAAACCGCACCAGCCCTTGTTCAGCGCGATGAACCACAGATAGAAGATCGCAAAGCCGGACAGCACAGCGAGTCCCGCCTCGCTGAACAGCTTTTGCCACGGCCACGCCATCTGGTGTTGCAACACCATCAGATAACACATGCCTCCGCGGCCTTCCTTGTTGTAGCCACAGACGAAGGTGGGCAGGCTCTTGCCGAAATCGATCGCCAGGAAGCCCCCGTACACCAGCAACACGAAAAAAAACAGTTGCAGCCAGAAGCGGAAGCGGTTGAACTGGACGTTATTGACCGCCGTGCGTATCGCCTCAAGCCTTGTCATCGACGCGCACCTCTTTGTAGGGCTTCAGACGGCGACGACGATACAGATAGATCGCGACACCGCCGAACACGATGACGAACAAGCTGATCCCCAAGCCCCATGCGTAGGAGCGGTAATCGTGAGGAGAAGGATAGTAGCTTCCGGCCAGCGTGCTGTTGTAGTGCGCCGAACCATATATCACCCCGTCGACTACGACCTTGCTAGGCACATGCAGATCGGCATTCATCAGGTATGTCTGTTTGCGATACTTCTTGAATTCCAGCCAGGGCGTGTAGTAGTCCCGAATCATGGTGAATGCCACGCGCCCTTCCGCATCGCTCACCTTGCTGCTGCTCCAGCCGTTCTGCGTGGTCATGCTGACCTTCGCACCGGCAACCGGCTTGCCGAAACTCAGGACGGTAAAATTCACCTGGTCGCCGGACACAATGCGGGTGAACAGCTTTTCATCGGGATAATGCACACGCACCAACTCCAGGGGCACATTGGCATTGATGATGGGTTTGGAGACTTCCTCATCGTCTATCCCCTTGGCGCAGCAAGTCCCATGCAACAACTCCGCCTTGGCGACCTGCACATGCAGCATGTCACCATGCACCATGCGCTGCGTCAGATAGGCATTGTAGAACCCCAGTTCGGGCAACTCGATTCTGGCTTTCAGCCCCCCGTTCTCGGTCTTCGTCATCGCCGCGACCGGCAACGCACCATCCAGACCAAGCAGCGTTAGCGTCTCGCTCTCGCGCCCGGTTCCCGCATAAGCCGAACCCAGCGGCTCGCTGCCGCTGCGCAACCACACCTGCTTGGCTCCGCTGTGCGTGTTATCGACGACCTCGCCTGTGGCATCGATCTCCGTACCACCGCCATGCTTGTGCTTCTTTGCACCAGAGTCCGCAGAAGACGTTGTTTGTGCAACTGCACTTTGCGCCGATGCTGTCTTGCCCTGCTGCATCTCGTGGCGATGCTCCTGCGGCATGTCGTCCGCCTTGGGCGCAGCAGCTTGTGCTCGCTTGGGCGGGGGGACTTCGGACAGCCAGAGGACATCGGCAGCGGCAGAGCATGTAAATGTAGCCAGTATCAAGCCGTTTAACGCAACGGACAGAAATGTCTTGTTATAAATCATTGCATCCTCCTATCAATACATTGCGACCCGAATGGCAAGCTATCCACCTGCAATCCGCCATCGCCGAGCATTTGCGAATTGGTCGTGCCCTACCCTCTTCATTTCATTTATAGCCAACTGTGACTCAGTAGGAGAACGTCAACTCAGCCAGCATGTTTCTCCCTGGGTTCAAATAAAACGAGTAATACTTCCTATTGAAAATATTATTGACAGACACATTCAACTTGGTGAACTTTGATATGGCATAGCCGAGCTTTGCGTCGACTAATGTGTAGCTATCGTAACTACCGGGCATTCCTTCCACCGTATCGGTGTTCTGTGCATTCTGGAAAATATGACTGACGTAACGAGCATCCAGGGTTCCGTTCCAAGCGCCCTGTTGAGCTGAAAAGCCCAAGTTGGCAATATTTTTCGGGGAACTGGTGAGCCGTTTGCCCACGCTCTGCTGGTCAGTCGGGTTTTCCAGCATTCTGGAATTGACGTAAGCATAGTTGACATAACTCTTTAGCCAATCCAGCAGCACAATCTCTGCTCCTAATTCGATGCCTTTGATCTTTGCCTTACCTGCATTGATGCGTTGCGTCAGAGATAGATCGATCTGTTTCGAATAAATCAGATCTTTGAGGACTGTCTCGTAGTAGGTGGCATTGACCTTGAAGTCTTGCGTCACGCGCCACTCCCCTCCCGCTTCCCAAGTCGTACCACGCTCAGGTTTGAGATTCGGATCGCTTCGTGTCGTGCTGTAGCCCGTAGGAGATGAGCCACTTGATATGATGGTTGTGGAATATAAATCCAGATTGTTTGGCGCACGGAAGGACTGACCGTAGGATGCGCGCAATGTGATTGCTTCTTGTGGCAGGTAAACAGCAGACAACTTGGGATTGAACGAAGAAACACTGCGTGAGGGATAATCGAGCGTGCTGACCGGCGCTGTATTCTGGAAATAATTACCCTGCGTTTGCCAGCGGTCTATTCTGCCGCCTGCATAAACCGTAACCTTGTTGGATACGCTAATCTCGTCCTGTACAAACAGGGAAACCGTTGTTGACTGCGCTGTGTAGCCGTTATTCGCTGTAGTGCGCGACGCCGGATCACGCCAGTTTGTCAGGTTGTAAACTTTTCGATCCACACTTTCCCTGTGGAGGCTTATACCAGAAACCAGGAATTGACTATCACCAACCGGAAAACTCAATTGCAGCGTCCCGTCCTGGCCGTAATTTGGCGAATCAGTAAGTGATCCGGGGCCCGAACCCCATGTTGCGGTAGAACCAACGGTGCTAAAGCGGTATTCGCGGTTGATGCGCGCAAGATCTGCTTTCAGCTTATAGCCATTACTGAGCGTGCCTTCGTAGCCTGCGAAGTAACGCCAATTGGATTCGAATAAGGGGGAGCTGTTCAAATATAGAGACTCAGTAAGCGTTACCCTTTGACCGTTGACGCCTACCGTACCGCTATACACTGGGTTGCCACTTGCGTTACGCAGGTAAGTATTGAAATAGCTGTAGCCCAGATTCATTTCGCTATAAGCCACACCGCCATACAATTTATCCCCACCATCAAGGTCGTAAAACAGTTTGGTTGTCCAGTTTATTTGCCGCCATGGTGCAGTGCCTTTGTCACCCACAAGATAGGCAGGTACGCCAGCATTGGTGGTCACACTTTGTGCGCCGCTGACGGCCGGGCCCGCAGCGCCTGGGACCGGCGCTCTAACCACGTATTCATTGATGTAACTATCTCTATCCTGATAGCCATATCCAACCACAACACCAAGGCCGTTAGCCATCTTGTCGCGATACATGAAGCTGGCATCCGTGCCAGCAGCATCCTTCCAGCCTTTTTTCAGTTTCAGCGAAAATTCGCGCTTATCCGGCGATTTCGTGATGACATTGATTACACCGCCGATCGCGTTGCTGCCGTAGAGTGAAGAAAAAGCCCCCGGCACGACTTCGACACGCTCAATATCATCAACAAAAACGGTGCGCCAGTTTACAGCGCCAGAACTACCATCCTGAATAGGTTGACCATCGATCATTATCAGAGTCTTCTTCTGATCTATGCCTCGCAACGACATGCCACTTGATCCAGATGTGCCCTGAGATGAACCGAGAGCACCATTCTGCAAATAGAGGCTGGGGACTTGCTTAAGCGCATCCCCGAGGCGGGAAACGTTATGTACTTCGATATCCTTGCTTGAAATAACGGACACGTTTGCTGGCGCAACGTCTTTATCCATTGCTGTCTTTGTCGCAGTCACCACAACTTCTTTAAGTTTCTGTCTTTCCGGAATACCAACCTTGGGCTCATCCACAGGTGTAGCTGGTTGTGAATCTGCACTTGGCTCTCCCGCAAGTATTGCGGGTGTATTAGCTGTGGTTTCTGCCATTAGGGTATCTGCAGCTTGTGCGGCATTGAAGTACGACATGGACAGCATGAGCGACACTGCGCTCATGGCAACGAAATTCTTATTCATACACTCCCCTGTGATTTTTATTGATACATAAAGCGGGGCGAATACTAATGACATACCCTTGCAGGCGGAATGCGACATATTGCCGCGCGGCAATATGTCGCACCTCAAAACCAAGCCCACAAAGGATTTGGATTACCTGCAAAGAAAAACGGCATCCCCAAACATGGGGATGCCGTACCGTTTTCATTCACGCCGTCAGAAATCCAGCTTCAATTCGCTATAGAAAGTCCTGCCGGGCATCTTGTAATACTGGTAGTACTGCTTATCGAAGAGATTATCCACTGCCAGTGATACGCGAAGACCTTGCCTGATTTCATAGTTCGCCTTGGCACTCCATAGCGTGTATGGATCTGTGGCAGTGTACACACCGTTGACCACATCCAGATTCTGGTCGTTTGAATAGACATCAGACACATGCCTGCCCGTAAGACTGGTCGTCCAGTCGCCTTTTCTCGCTTCGACTCCAATGTTCAGCATTCTTTGCGGCGTCCCCGTGATGCGTTTCCCAACCGTTAGCGGCAAGGATGCATTTTCGGTAATCAAAGCCTTGTTATAGGTAAAGTTTGCAAATGTCGTCACCCTCTCTGATACGGGTTTTCTGATTTCCAGTTCCACACCTTTCACATCACCTTTCCCTGCATTCTTTGGCGTACTTACTCCGGGACTAATGGTAGTGGTGTAGATCAAGTTTTTCAGGATGTTTTGGTAGTAAGTCGCTCTCACCATAGTCTGGTCTGCGAACCTGTGTTCGGCACCGAATTCCCAAGAGGTCGATTTCTCTGGCTCAAGTGCAGGGTTAGACTGGTAACCTGAGAAAGATGAATACAGTTGCGACATACTGGGTCCTTTAAAGGCATTGCCAATCGAAGCCCTGAGCGATGTATTTTCTTGAAGCATGTAAACAGCAGCAATCTTGGGACTAATGGCCGAAGCACTTCGCTTGTCAAATACATGACTTGAAACCGTGGGGGTGGTTTGGTTGTCGGTACCTTCGGTACTCCAATAGTCGTAACGACCGCCCACATAGAATGTCATGTTGTCCAGCAAGTAATATTCGTCCTGCGCAAACACAGCGTATGTTGTGTTTGTCCCGTCTACGCTATACCTGACAGTACCCAACGCATCCCTGTCTTGCCAGTTGGCAAGGTTATATTCTTTTTTGTGCAAAGCATCACGATTCGCGCTAACACCCACCGTCAAGACATGTTTGTCTATAGTCGGCACAGTCGCCTGGATCGAGGTGTAATACCTGTTGTTTGGAATATCCACCAATTTGCCTGGCCCTGCATTGCTGGTAGCTCCGGTGAGTGCGCTGGAATACCAGTAACCTGCGTCCATGTACCCTGCATCGACCTTGATCGCCCACAGGTTATCGAGCGTTGTTTCATAGCCCAGATTGATTTTGCTATTTTTGGCCCCATTCTCACCCAGGAGAAAATCGAGTTCGCTCAATGCAACTCTCTTCGCGCTGCCATCGTTTATGATGACACTCCCCGACACCACAGGATTCCCTGCCGCATCCTTCAAATACGTATTGAGACCGGTAAAACCTGTTTCGTGTTGATTCCACGATGCCCGAAGCGACACTTTGGAAGTTGGTGTGATCTCATAGAAGAGCTTCATATCGACGTTATCTTTCCACCACCAACGTTTCCCCTTATCTCCAACCAGATAAGCAGCGCCCCCATTGGGGTTGGTAGTGTATTGCCACCCCGTCGCAGGTATGGTTCCGGTTCCGGTTGCTACGGGTTTCACAACCTCCTCCGCTACATAGCCATCGCTTTTCTCATGCCCATAACCAATTGATAAGCCAAGCCGGTCAACCTTGTTTTTGTATACAGCAGAGCCAGCCTTGAGATTGTGGCTGCCGTAGCCAGCCTTGACAGTAATTTCGCGTTTTGTCGGTTCTTTTGTAATGAAATTGATCACACCACCAATCGCGTTACCGCCGTAAATTGAAGAAAAAGGCCCGCGTACCACCTCAATCTTCTCGATACTATCCGCGAATATCCCGGACCAGTTTACGCCGCCGGAAAACGGGTCGTTCATTGACTGTCCATCCTGCAAAACTGCAGTCCGCCCAAGCCCCGGAACACCCCGCATATAAACGACCGTCCCGCTATTGTCGCTTGGAGCATGGTCACCGGCGCCTTTGATGTAAATACCAGCCAGACCGGTCAGAGCTTCTTCCGCACGGTGCACGTTTTTTGTTTCAAGGTTTTTGGATGTGATCACGCTCACACTTGCCGGAGCTTGAGAAACACTCTTGCCGGTTTTGGTTGCAGTTACCACAACATCATCCAATACCTGATGAGCGCCCGTATTCTGTTTGGAAGCTTCAATCCTGTTCGTGTCGTCCAGCACCTTGCCGGAGCTGATTGCATCGCCCGCAGCAACTGGCGCATCTTCCGCATGGACTTGATTAAAAAAAGACATGGCCAGTATGAGCGACACTGCGCTCATAACAACGAATTTCGTATTCATACACTCCCCTGTGATTGCTGTTGTGAAATCGGGGCGAATACTAAAGACCTATCACTAGCGCGGGAATGCGGCATATTGCCGCGCGGCAATATGTCGCACCATGCAGTGCGACAATATTTAAAAACCGCTATCAACCATTACATGCCCGGCAAGCATTCCTGAAAGCCGAGCATGTTGCGTCTGATTCAATCAAAACTTGTAGGAAACACCGGCACGCAATAGCCGCCCCGTATACCCTGAGCTATAAGTATTGACGCCAACATCGGATGTACTTTGACGTTCCACATATTTGGTATTGCGCAAGTTAAGTACGTGGAACCATGCGCTCCACTGTTTGTCGCCATAGTTGGCACGCAAGTTGTAGAGATCGGGACGCGAATACGAATACTTGTTGTTCTGGTTGGTGTAATAGGAACTGATGTAGTCCCCTTCCAATTCAACTTTCAGTTTCTCAACCGGCTTGACTGCTATGCGCAAGTTTACGTGATGCTTCGGATTGTAATAATGGTTCAGCCCGGAATAGTCGGTTGTCGTAGTGGGCGTCGAAGAGATGTAGTTGTCGTAGGCATACCGGCTGTATGTGTGCGACAACCCCAAATTGACATATTGGGTAGCTTCATAGCTCAACACTGTTTCCACGCCGCTCGCATGTGCACTGGCCGCGTTTTCATACTTGGTATAGCAAGGCTCTGGGGAAACACAAGCCTGCGACACGATCAGATTTTTGAATTTTGTCTGGTAGTAATCCGTATCGAAGCTCAGGCCAAAATTCGTTTGCCCGCGAATACCGATCTGCTTCGTCAAGGAGGTTTCCGGCAACAGATTCATGTTGGTTGGAATATATTTTAGAGGTTGGGCCACAGCCCAATTCGCTGGCGTTGCAGAATTGGAACCCAACAACTGATCCACAGAAGGCGCCAGGAACCCTTCCCCGATGTCTGCCCACAAGACGGTGTTGGCGGTCAGCTCATAAGTTACGCCCGCTTTCTTGGTCGTCCTCGACCAATCTTTGCTGCCCTTGGTGTTTTTCGTGAACAGGCCAGTGGAAGGGTTGTAGGTATCATTGTTGATGCCGTATGTAATATGGTCATTTCGAGCACCAAGCGCAAAGCGCAACGGCTCCATCGGGGAAAACTCATATTGCAGGAACGGAGAGCGATGGCGTTCCGTTGTCACCTTATTGCTTGCCTTGTTGCCACGTACAAAATCAAAAATATTTGGATTGGTGTTTACATAACCAGTTACCGTGCTATCCGTGGTCATATTGTCGATACCGCCGGTGATCGCCGACTTGGCCAACTCGAAGCTGTGTTTGTACAGCAACTGGATGTTGTTTTCCGTCATGTCGGTATCGGACACATTGCCGGTGACAGATGTCTTGGCTGTCTGCTCGGTCTTGCGCGACTGCGCATAGATGTTCAGCTCACCAGTGTCGCCAAACAGCCTGCGGTACTGCAACGATGGCGTCGTATATTTGACGTCGGTACGGAAGAATGTCCGGAGCGTCCCGGTTGCAGTCTGGGTTGCAGCCTGCCTCCAATCCGCATCGAACTGCTCCTGTGTCAGCGTACCCGGATCCTGATAGTCGTCGTGCAGATACTCCAGGCGAAAACTCAACTTGGCCACATCTTCGGGAAACACTACCCACTTCGTGCTGAAAGAATCTTTCCTTTCTGCCGAGTGCTCGCGCCAGCCTTGCGTATCTTGCCTGTTGGCATTGACGAAGTAGCCCACTTTATTCGAGAGCGACCCGGCGCTCGTCACCCCCGCACGGTAGCCGCCATCCCCCATCAATTCGAGGGTGGCTTCGTTTTCGTTGGTACTGGGCGGGTTGCGCGAGATTACGTTGATTGTGCCGCCGATTGCATTGCTGCTGTTCAGCACAGAACCCGGTCCGCGTATGAATTCGATACGCTCGATATCGCCCGTATTGGACTGGTCGGTAAATCCGGACGTACCGGTGTTGCGCGCGCGCATACCGTCAATACGGTTGTCGGTGTAGTTCTTGCCCCCATCCGCAAAACGCATATTGCGGACCATACTGACGCCGGGCACGCGTCTCATGACTTCGTACAACGTTGTCACGGAGCGTATCTCTTCAAGTTCCTTGCGATCAATCACCGTACCCGCCAGCGGCGTTTCCTTGGTCAACATGCCGAGTTCCGTGCGTTGCTGCACCGGCCTTTCTTTATTGGCAGTAACCACCATCTCTTTGAGCAACTGAGTTTCCTGCCCATCAGCCTTGCTCGCGGTTGCTTCCGCATTTTCGCCAGCCGGGTCTGCCGGATTTGTTGTCGGCTGCACTGCCGAGGCCGCTGTATCTTCAGCATAGCCATTATTGGCAAACAACATAGACACCACGAGCGACACAGCGCTCATGGCAATGAGTTTTTTGTTCATGTACTCCCCCTTTGATTACGATGTTATAAAACGGGGCGAATACTAAAGGCCTGTCAACAGCGCGGGAATGCGTCATATTGCCGCGCGACAAATTGACGCGCGGTAATTTGTCGCACTCTTGAGCCGTTCATTGCAAACACAGATTTGATAACATGCTCGGCATTCGAATTACTGCCACACATGGAACGATATGAGCTCGCGCGACAAAACAGAAACGCTGAAAGTCTGGGACCTGCCCACCCGCCTTTTCCACTGGTCATTGCTGACCTTGATCGTTGCCTGCTGGTGGACCTCTACCGAAAACGGCGACATGGACTGGCACATGCGCTGTGGTTATGCGGTGCTGGCGCTGCTGCTGTTTCGCCTGATCTGGGGTGTGCTGGGCAGCACGACTGCGCGCTTTTCGCATTTCGTCACCGCGCCGCGCGCGGTGATCGGATACTTTGCCGACTTGCGGAAAAACGACAACGTTCCGCATGTCGGCCACAACCCGGCTGGCGGCTGGATGGTGCTGGTTTTGCTTGGAATGGTGTTGTTGATCTCAATCAGCGGCTTGTTCGCCAACGACGACATGATGAGTGAAGGGCCGCTTGCGCACCATGTCGGCGAAAACATGAGCGATCTGGTGACCGCCTGGCATGAGAAAGGCTTCTATGCGCTGCTCGCGATGGTGGCGATGCACCTCGCGGCGATTGCGTTTTATCTGCTGGTAAAGAAAGAGAATCTGGTACGGCCGATGCTCACAGGCATCAAGCATCTGCCGCAAGGCTCAAATGCACCCGCGCTCCACACTCAAAAAGCATGGCTGGCCTTGCTGATATTGGGATGTACATCGGGGACGGTCTGGCTGCTGACGAAATTCGCCTGACAGCCAGACCGGTTACGGACTGTCTTATTCAGACTTTTTCTTGAACTCTTCGTGGCAGGACTTGCAGGTCTTTTGCACCTTGCCGACCTGTTCCTTTAACGCATCCAGATTGCCGGTCTTGGACAGTTCGGCCAGCTTGGCAGTCTCGGTTTCCATGGCGTCGTTCGCGGCCTTGAACTGGTCGGCCTTGGACCACACTTCGGGCTTGGCCTTGGTCTCGCCCTTGTCCGAACCGGGGATGAAGGCATCCTTGGGCAGCTTGCTCAGGAAAGCCAGCGTCTCGGCGTTGCGGGTGAATTGCGCCTTGTCATAGGGCATTTCGCCCTTCACCATGCGTGCCATCGGCCCGAAATACCAGGTGAGCACGGTAAATCCGCTCTTGCGCACTTTGACGGCGTAATCTTCACGGGTCATTTCTGCCTGGGCAAGCCCGGTAAAACCAACCAGCAACGCTACAGACACAACGATTTTCGACATTTTCTTCAACATGCTTGCTTTCTCCTGTGGGTAATAAAACCTGGAGATTTTAAATGAACATGCCGCAAACGCGGTGCGACAATTTGTCGCACCGCCGATGTGGCAAATTGCGGTGAAGACTCATATCCGTGTAACGGATGTGATGTCGGAGCCACAATTTGTCGCAGGTCAGTGATAAGTCCGAAAATACGTTTCAGGCAGCCAATCGGCCTGCATGCGACTTTGGTTTGGCCTTTATTGCAGTATTTCTGGCCCGTTTGGTCTCGCGTGCGTACTCGTTAAGTGCCTCGATCATTGCGGCTTCGATCTGCGAACGCTGTTCATGCGGCAGCACCGCCGAGCGTTCGATGTTCCCTTGCGGCGTGAGGCGTGCGCAACCGATGGCTCGCCCGGTTTTGCTCAATACCAAGGCATGGCGGCTGCGATCATCCATTTCATCGGGCAATAACTCGTCCAGGCTCAACAGACCGATTTCGCAGGCTGCCAAACGAATTTCCAGCAATAGCGGAGCCCCGGCTTGCCAGTTGATGCAATGCAATGTGAACTGATTGTCCATGATGACCTCCTGAAATTGCGTGGGCAAGACTTGCCGGGTGCTGATTCTGTGATGGTGCCAAGCCAGCGGTGTTCCTCGGCAGAACTGGAGAGGAGCCTACCGGTTGCCGACCTGGCGATGCGCAATCTAATACCGCTGCAGCCGAATTGGAATGCGTCATATTGCCGCACACTCTTTGCCCATATCTCGCGGCAAGGTCAAACAAGGCATCCGGTATAATCCGCGCCATGTCTTCCATCCACCTCCTCCCCGACCTGCTCATCAACCAGATTGCCGCCGGCGAAGTGATCGAGCGCCCCGCCTCGGCCCTGAAAGAACTGCTGGAAAACAGCCTGGACGCGGGTGCCACGGAAATCGCGGTGCAACTGGAAGGCGGCGGCATCAAGTTATTGCGGGTTCGCGACAACGGCGGCGGCATCGCCCCCGAGCAATTGCCTTTGGCGCTGATGCGCCATGCCACCAGCAAGATCGCCTCTCTCGACGACTTGCAGCGCGTCTCCAGCATGGGTTTCCGCGGCGAGGCCCTGGCCAGCATGGCCGCAGTAGCCCAAGTCACCCTCACCAGCCGCAACGCCGACGCCGCCCACGCCTGGAAGATCGAAGCCGCCGACGGCACGCAAAGCGAAGCCGCACCTGCCTCGCATGCACACGGCACCAGCGTGGAAATGCGCGAGCTGTATTTCAATACCCCGGCAAGGCGCAAATTCCTGAAGTCAGAGTCCACCGAATATGCCTGGTGCGAAGAGACCTTCAAGCGCATCGCCCTGTCGCGGCCGGATGTGGCATTTTCGTTGCAGCACAATGGCAAGATGGTGTGGCAACTGGCTGCCTCCCCTCTCCCATCCGTGGGAGAGGGGCTAGGGGAGAGGGTCTCAGCCATCCTCGGCTCCGAATTCAGCCACCACGCCGTCACCGTAGAACGCCAGATCGGCCCCCTACACCTCTACGGCATCGCCGCCCTGCCCGCCTACTCCCGCTCCACGCGCGACGAACAATATTTCTTCGTCAACGGCCGCTTCGTGCGCGACAAGGTGCTGATGCACGCCGTGCGCCAGGCCTATCAGGACATCCTGCACCACCAACGCCACCCGGCATTCGTGCTATTCCTCGACATGCCGCCGGAGCAGGTGGACGTGAACGTACATCCCGCCAAGAGCGAAGTGCGCTTCCGCGAAAGCCAGGGCATCCACCAGTT
Organism: Sideroxyarcus sp.; assembly: GCA_049286265.1. Classification (GTDB taxonomy): domain Bacteria; phylum Pseudomonadota; class Gammaproteobacteria; order Burkholderiales; family Gallionellaceae; genus Sideroxyarcus. The sequence continues at coordinate 41,057 of JBAQDF010000093.1, read as the reverse complement.
CGTGTTCCATGCATTGCAGGATGCGCTGAGTACGACGATGAACAGCGGCAATGCGGATTCCCCCGCAAATTCTTTGGATTCGTCATTCCGGCGCAGGCCGGAATCCAGCGATTCACAACAACTAGATTCCGGCCTGCGCCGGAATGACAACACCTTTGAACCCCAGCAGCACTCTATCCCGTTCAGCGCCGCTCAGCAGCAAGGCGCCTACAAACTATGGGAAGAATCCTCCACGATCCACGAACTGGAAGGCGCGGCGCCACAACCAGAAACGCATCAGCTCGGCTTTGCCCTTGGCCAACTCTCCGGCATCTACATCCTCGCGCAAAACCAGCATGGCCTGGTGGTGGTCGACATGCATGCAGCGCACGAACGCATTGTGTACGAAAAACTGAAAGCCGCCTTTGACGCACAGCAGATGCCAAGACAAGCACTGCTGATCCCTGTTACCTTCACCGCCGATACACTGGATATCGCCACCGCTGAAGAAGAGCAGGAAGCACTGCAACTGCTCGGTTTCGACATCGCGCCGATCTCCACCAACACCCTGGCAGTGCGCGTCATGCCCGCGATGCTCAGGCAATCCCACGCCGAAGCCGCTGCGCGCGAAGTACTGCACGAACTGCGCGATTTCGGCGCCAGCCGCGCCCTCACCGAGCGCCGCAATTCACTGCTCGCCACCCTCGCCTGCCATTCCGCCGTGCGTGCCAACCAGCTACTGGGCCTGCCCGAGATGAACGCCATCCTGCGCGAGATGGAACAGACCGAGCGCGCCGACCAGTGCAACCATGGGCGGCCGACGTGGTTCCAGGTTACGCTGGAAGAGCTGGATGAGATGTTCATGAGGGGGAAGTAGCCCGAATGATCGAACCCGCCCAGATTGGGTAGCGGAATGCCCAAATTGGGTATGTCTGACGAATCAAACAACTCTTCGGCGCTTGCCGATATAATCCGCCCAACCAACGCGACAACCCATAGAGAAATGCGCCCTTCACTCGCCCTGCAAGCACACCGTCAAGCGATCCGTGAGATCGCCTTGCGCCATCGCGTGCGTAATGTGCGCGTATTCGGCTCAACCTTGCATGGCAGCGACACCGAAGACAGCGACCTTGATTTGCTGGTCGAGCCGACAGCGGAAACCACGCTGATGGACATCGCAAAGATCCAGATCGAAGTAGCTCAACTACTCCATGTCGGCGTGGACGTGCTGACCCCTAATGCACTGCCCGACAAGTTCCGCGCACAAGTCATGGCGGAAGCCGTTGCCGTATGAGTAAAGCGGACACCCTGCGCATACCGGACTATCTCAGCCACATCGTCGAGGCCATTGAACGTATCCACGAATACGTTGCCGACATGGACGAAATCGCCTTTCTCGAAGACCGGAAGACCCAGGATGCCGTCATCCGCAATTTCGAGATCATCGGCGAAGCCGCCCGCAACATTGAACGCCATCACGCCCCATTCGCAGCCGCCCACCCGGAAGTGCCGTGGTCAGTCATCTACACCATGCGCAACCGCGTTGCACATGGCTACTTCAAGGTCGATCTGGAGCTAGTCTGGAAAACCATACACACCGATTTGAACGAGCTGCATGCGCTAATCCGCAAGCTGCTGGATCAGGTCGGCTAATTTTCTACGATTCATTCCGCCGTGCGCACCAACCAAGAACTGAACCATGTATGGTGCAATAAGCGAAGCGCATTGCACCGGATGTTTAGGCTTCACTCATTCGGCGCAATGCCCATTGGTTATTGCGCCCTACCGCGCTGCTTGATCAGCTTAACTAAGCTATTACGAATCATTCCGCCATACAACCCAACTTGCAAAGTACCCTATGTCAAACCGTGTATATCTCTACTGCACAGATTTTAATGAAATGCCAAAGGCAAATCAGTGGGACGATTTTTTCAGATCGTCTGGTATTGAATATGAAGCTACTGGGTGCATCCCAATCTACTGGCTATGTTTATTTGAACCAGATGATATTAAGGTCTTACCAACCAACTACAACGGATTTGATGACGACGAGCGCGCTTACCCATACCTACAATGCAAACGTAGTGAAGCGGTTCTACGTCTGCGAGAGCGTGCTCAATATGTCGAAAAAGCTGTAGGAGAAAAACGATTTACACTCTACCAAGAGTGGGTTGAACGTGTAGAGTCAGAACAATTCGAAAATATCATTGTAAGAACTGAACAGCTTGATTGGATGTGCGAAGAAGGCGAACTTGAACGCGATTTGCGTAAAGCTTTCAAGCATATGAAACAAACCCTGAAGGAAGGGGAATTACGTATGAGTAATGCAATGAATGATATTGCAGGCCTTTGGAGCGGCGAAATATTGGCAGAATGCGAATCCTATGAGCTTGTTGGTACATCAAATACTAAGGATAGCTGGCCAAAACGATATACCCCCCCATACTCTCCGCCAGCAGCCGCAAAAATACAAAATAAATGGTGGAAATTCTGGTGACAAGACTATTTCAAAAAAACAAGCATGAACCAAACTTCCATTCCGCGCATCGCCTTCGCCAGCTTCATCGGCACCGCCATCGAGTTCTACGATTTCTACATCTACGGCCTCGCGGTGGCGATGGTGATCGGACCGATCTTCTTTCCCAACAGCGATCCGGCGGTGCAGGCACTGAACGCCTTCCTCACCTTCGGCATCGCCTTCCTCGCGCGTCCGTTCGGCGCGCTGCTGTTCGGCCATTTCGGCGACCGCATTGGGCGCAAGACGACGCTGGTGGCTTCGCTGCTGGTGATGGGTATTTCCACCACACTGATCGGCGCGCTGCCGAGTTATGAAGCCGTGGGCTGGGTGGCTCCTGCGTTGCTGTGCCTGCTGCGCTTCAGCCAAGGCATCGGCCTCGGCGGCGAATGGGGCGGCGCGGCTTTGCTGGCGGCGGAATATGCGCCCAAGGGCAAACGCGGCTGGTTCGGGATGTTCCCGCAGCTCGGGCCTCCTGTCGGCTTCCTGTTTGCGGTAGGCAGCTTTTTGCTGCTGGCGAATACGCTCGACGATGCCGCATTCCGCGACTGGGGCTGGCGCATTCCGTTCCTTGCGAGTGCGGTGCTGGTGGTGATTGGCCTCTATGTGCGGCTGAAGCTGGAAGAGACGCCGGTGTTTTTGAAGGCGATGCGGGAACAAGAACTCCTTCCCCCTTGCAGGGGGAAGGCTGGGATGGGGGTAGAGTCGGTGAGCACCACAGCTTCTACCCCCACCCTAACCCTCCCCCTGCATGGGGGAGGGAATGTTGGTGCAGCACGAACGAATGTTAGAAAAATCCCGCTGGCACAACTCTTCGCTCACCACTTGAAACCGCTGGTGCTGGGCGCATTGCTGATGGTGGTGTGCTACGCGCTGTTCTATCTCACCACGGTGTTCTCGCTCTCCTACGGCGTCACCAAGCTCGGCATTTCGCGCCCCGATTTCCTCTGCATGCTGTGCATCGCGGTTCTCTTCATGGCTGCGGCCACGCCGCTCGCAGCCTGGGCGGGCGACCGTTTTGGCCGCAGGCCGGTGTTGATCGTCGCGGGCAGCGCGGCATTGCTCTCCGGCTTTTTGATGGAGCCGATGTTGAACAGCGGCTCGACGGTGCAGATTACCGTATTCCTCTCGCTCGAACTGTTCCTGATGGGTGCGACCTTCGCGCCAATGGGGGCCTTGCTGCCGGAGTTGTTCCCGACCGCGGTGCGCTACACCGGCGCGGGCGCGGCTTATAACCTGGGCGGCATCCTTGGGGCTTCGCTTGCGCCTTACATCGCGCAGCAACTGGTGCAGCATGGCGGTTTGAGTTGGGTGGGCGGGTATATTTCGGTCGCTGCGGCGATCAGTGTGCTGGCTGCGCTGTTGATACACGAGACACGGGACAGGGAGTTGGAATGACACGAAACAACTTCCTTATCCGCAGATTACGCAGATTCACGCAGATTAATTCCATCATTAACTTCCATTGCATTTCTCAAGCAGGAATTGGTGACACCAAGGCCAATCTGTGTAATCTGCGAAATCTGCGGGCCGGTTTTTCTTTGTCATGACAAAACACCTGCCTCCCGCCATTTTCCTCATGGGCCCCACCGCCAGCGGCAAGACCAGTGTCGCGGTGGAACTGGTGCAACGCATGCCGGTGGAACTCATCAGTGTGGATTCGGCGCTGGTGTTCCGCGACATGGACATCGGCACCGCCAAGCCGGATGCCGCCACGCTCGCCCGCGCACCGCACCACCTGATCGACATCATCGATCCGACCGATGCCTATTCCGCCGCAGCCTTCCGCCGCGACGCGCTGCGCCTGATGGCGGACATCACCGCGCGCGGCAAGATTCCCTTGCTGGTCGGCGGCACCATGCTTTACTTCAAGGCGTTGCGCGAAGGCTTGAGTCCGTTGCCGCAGGCCGATGCAGCACTGCGTGCCGAACTGGATGCCGAAATTGCACAACACGGTATCGAGTACCTGCATGCCAAGCTGGCAAAAGTAGACCCCGAGACCGCCGCCCGCCTGCATTCCACCGACACGCAGCGCATCCAGCGCGCAATGGAGATTTATCGCCTCAGCGGACAGCCCATGTCGGTGCTGATCAAACATCAGGAGCAAGACAAACTTCCCTACCGCTTCCTGTCCATCGCGCTCACCCCCTCCGACCGCGCCGTATTGCACCAGCGCATCGCGGTGCGTTTCCAGCAGATGCTGAATGACGGGCTGGTGGATGAACTGCGCGGACTGCGCGAAAAATATCCGCTGCACCCAAACATGACATCGATGCGCTGTGTCGGTTACCGACAGGCCTGGGAGTATATGGATGGCGAGATCACCGAAGCGGAATTGCTGGAGAAAGGCATCGCCGCTACACGGCAACTCGCGAAACGCCAGTTGACCTGGCTGCGCTCCACACCGGACGTAATCGAAATGGATTGCCTCGCGCCTGACTTGGCGCAGAGAGTGTTCGAGAAACTCGACCAATTTATGACAGCGTAATGCGCTACGCCAATTACACCTCCTTTTCCGGGAACGCCGACGTCCCGTCGGCCAAGGCGAACAACCCAGCCGACGAGGACGTCGGCGCTCCCAAAGTTACCTTGATTGAATGAAATAACTGTATCGAATCCCACTCCACCGCACGGAGGCACACGATGACTACCTTACACGCCATGCACGGCGACATCACCCAACTGAAAGTGGACGCCATCGTCAACGCCGCAAATTCATTGCTGCTCGGTGGTGGCGGTGTGGATGGCGCGATCCATCGCGCGGCGGGTCCCGGGCTATTACAGGAATGCAGCACGCTTGGCGGCTGCCCGACCGGGCAGGCACGGCTCACGCGCGCTTACCAGTTGCCTGCGAAATACGTGATCCATACCGTGGGACCGGTATGGCATGGAGGCACTCAAGGTGAGGCGGAGTTGCTGGCATCCTGCTACCGCGAGAGCCTTGCCCTCGCTGCAACGCACCAACTTGCCAGCATCGCTTTTCCCTGCATCAGTACGGGTGTTTATGGTTATCCGCCGGAACAGGCGTGCGCGGTGGCGATTGCTGCGGTGCGCGATTTTCTGCATTCGCCTTGTTCCTTGCGGGAGGTGGTTTTCTGCTGCTTTTCGGCGAGCGATCTGGCGATTTATCAATCGGCGCTTGCGCGCAAGTGATGTTGTCCTGGTTTATCTAAAACCGCAGTTCAGCCCGCAGATTACACAGATTAAGCAGATTATTAGGCGGTTACTGCCCCGAGCTTAATCACCCATTCGGTGGAAATTCAACCCATTGTTTCGTGTTGTTTAATCTGCGGAAATCTGCGTAATCTGCGGGTAACAGCTTTTTTAGGTTTATTTCTTTCCCGACTCTGCGGCGGCTGGTCGAACCCCCGTGGCCTTGCAGTAATCCCGGTACTTCATGTCTTCGTACAGCAGGTGGCCGATCAAGGCTTCTTTCACCTGTAGCCCCGCATTGATCCACTCGTATTCGAGTCCGCCGCGATCAAAACGCCCCATGATCTCGTGCAATGCATGAAGAACCTGCGCATGTCTCAGCGCATGCTGTTCCGCCTCAGGGTAGCCCCACTCCCTGAACAGCGCTTCTTCATGGGTAAAGTGTTTTACTGCATCGTCCAGAATGGCTTGCATGCGTTGTTTGATTATTTGCACATCCATGCGCCCGCCGATGGCTTCGTTCAATTCGTTGACGAGGCGTATGAATTGCCGATGCTCGGCGTCGATCTCCGGAATAAATACGCTTAACCCCTCGTCCCATTCCAGCCGCCACGGAGAAGATTTAGTTGACGATGACATAGCCGCGCTCCTGAAATAGTGCCACACAGGCATCCACCACTTGCGGATCGTAATGCATGCCGCTTCCGCGGGTGATCTCCTTCAAAGCCGCGTCGATACCCAGACCCGGCCGATAGGGTCGGTGCGAAGACATCGCCTCAACCACGTCCGCCACAATCAGAATACGCGCACCCTGCAATATTTCCTCACCCCTCAAGCCTTGCGGATAGCCGGAGCCGTCCATGCGCTCGTGATGTTGCAGCACCATCTCGGCAATCGGCCATGAGAAGTCTACTCCTTTCAGAATGTCATAGCCCGCCTGCGGGTGCATCTGGATCAGGCGGTATTCGACTTCGGTCAGCTTGCTCGGCTTGCTCAATATCTCCGCCGGAATGCTGATCTTGCCCAGGTCGTGTACCAGTCCCGCCAGATGGATCGCCTGCACCTGCTCTTCGGGCAATCCCATCTGGCGCGCGATCTCTTTGGCGACTTCCGCAACTCGCGCCTGATGGCCGGAGGTATAGGGATCGCGCATTTCGACGATGCCGGCGATGGCTTCCACGGTTTGCAGCATGTTCTTCTGCAGGCGCTGTTCATGCTCCCGGTGTGCCGCTTTGACGCGCAGTGTGAGAATGCCAAAGGCAAGGTCGCCGGACATTTCTTCCAGCACCTTCACCTCATCCGCATCGAAGACGTTTTTCTTGTCGTCAAAGATCACCAGGGCGCCAAACGCCCGCTTGCCGTCGATCAACGGCAAGGCAATGCAGGAAGCATAGCCGTAGCGCAGGGCATTTTCGCGCCATGTGCCTGCGGAAGAGCCGGAGAAAATGTCCTGCACCACGACGTGTTCGCCCCCGACAATGGCCGTTCCGGCGGGACAGGAGGCGGATCTTGCTGCATCCCAGGTCAGCAGGTTCAGGTTCGGGCATCCCTTTTCGAAACCGGCCTCTGCCATCTGCTCAATTGTTTTATCCGCATCATCTCGGGCGTAGCCTATCCACGCCATGCGGTAACCGCCGGTTTGCACCGCAACGTCGCACATCGCCTGTAACAGCTGCCCTTCATCGACTGCATGAATCAATGCCTCATTGCCCGCACTGACTGTCCGCAAAGCACGGTTGGCGCGCTGCATGGCGATTTCATGCTGCTTGCGCTCGGTGATGTCGCGCACGATACCCAACACGTACGTCTTGTCGAGTTCGATGTATTTCAGACTGACTTCTATGGGAAAGGACGAGCCGTCCTTGCGTCGGCGCATGCCCTCAAATCGCGCCTGTCCCGTTTGCCGGACTTGCTCCCGGACCATTTCTCCCGCATCCTCGCTGTAGGCAGGATCAACGTCGGGAACCCTCATGGACAAGAGCTCCTCCCGGCTGTAACCCCAGTTACGGCATCCCGCCTCGTTGATGTCCAGGAATTGCAAAGTGACAGGATCAAGTATCTCGATGGCGTCGCTGGAATTGTCGAGCAAGGTGCGAAACAGCCGCATCTTTGCCTCGGCCTGTTTGCGTTCGGTGTAGTCCTCAAGGCTATGCACGCAATAAACCAAATCGCCCTGTTCATTGCGCACCGGAAAAACGCGCGAGCGATAGATTCTGTCGCCCTGAACTATCTCCTCCTCACTTCCTTCCTTTTCGTTTTCTTCTGCCGGACGCCGACAGGCCGACAAAGGCCCATCCATCTTGGGGAATATTTCGTAATAGGGGCGGCCGATGAACTCTTTGAAGGGGATGCCGGCGCATCGCTGATAGGCGCGATTGGCACGCACGATGCGAAATTCTTTGTCATACAGGAAGATCGGGTCGCTAACGGCATCCAGTGCCGCCATCCATTCCTGGTGCGCCTGCTCGATCTGCTTGCTGGCCAGCTCCAGTTTATCCAGCGTACGCAGGGAAGCACTGCGTTTTTCTTCCAGTTCGAGATGGTTTTGTTGCTGCCCCTTGTCGCGTTTATCGATCAGTGCATGCAACTCGGTGATCGAGCGCTGCGCCTCCACAAATTCCTTGCGCAATTTTTCGACCTGATCAGCCATGTTGAATTCTCACAGGCGCAGCAGCCATGCCCGCATCAGCGGCGAAAAATGGAAACAAGTATAGAGGTTCGATAATGACACCCATTGCACAAGCGCCTCCCAGAGCGCACCGCTATTATGTATTCACGTTTCACCGGTGCGGCATGCCGGCGAAAGTCGGAGCGGTAAACTCATTCGTGCGGTTTGCTCAGATCGCACACAATACCGGCATCGACACCGAGCATCAACATCACCTGCTCGGCAGGCATGCGCAATAACTCGCCAACGTCTTTGTAGTCATCCGGTAAGGCCGCGTCATCCCAGCCGTAAGCCGAATGACGCGCCAGATTGACCGCCAGGGTAACGTTGCGCACACGCGGCTTTTGCGCGTTCTCATCGTCCATCAGGGTCAACAGCAGTTCCGGAAGATCCCACTTCTGCACCAGGGCCTTTTGCAGGTCGGCCACGGCGAATCCCAGCACCTGTTCCTGCACGGCACGGCTGCGCAGGGTTTTATCCTGCAACTGCAAAGCGCGTATTTTCATCATGTCATTGGGAGCAAAGCACCACATCAGGATTTCGGCCAAGTCGTGCAGCAAGGCAGCGAGACGTACTTCCTCATAGTGCAGGTCGCTCAAGCGCACCGCCCAGTCATAGGCATATTCGGAAGCACGGTGTGCACGATGAACCCTGTGCAGCAGATGGATAAGCGCATCCATCTGCCCCTTGAGCAGATCCTGCACGGTAGGTTGGGCCGGGATTTTATTGAAGAAGGCTTCGACGCCGAGCATGATGAGAGCCTGCTCAACAAGCGCCACTTCACTGGTCTGGCTGCGGTGTTTGTGTTGCTGGAGATAACGCAGCAGTTTGACGGTCATCATCGGATCGACCGCGATCGCCTGGGCGACGCCGCGTGCACTGAGCTTGTTCTGGTCCTGACGCAAGGCGTCAAGGTCGCGTGCAGTCTGCTTGAGTACAGGAATATCCGCCCGGGTCAGGTAATCGACCCACCCTTCCAAACCCGTGACGTTCTGCTCTTGCATTCCTCTCTCCCTGGACGCTCAATACAGACTACTTCGGCAAGCCCGGAAGATACTTTAGCAGTTCGGGGTTTGTACCGCCAATGTTCCGCTACGCCCTTCTACCGTCCCGGGTTTGACTTCGTAGCACGGCAACTCGGAAAGTTTGAATCCTTGCAAATATTGCCGCATCGAAACGAGTTCATAGCCCTGCTCGTGCCAGCCTTGCAGCAGTTGCTCGAAGATCGGCATCCACTTCTGCCCTTCCAGTTCGGCATGCAGGGTATAGACATGCCCCGTTGTGGAGGGGGTACTGGTGATTTTCAGCAGATGCTGCGCAACGTTCTCTGTGGTGATGCCGTCGCGACCGATGAGTTCGTCCAGCGTTGGCAAGGTGGTGGGCAATTGCGGGCAGGCAATAATCTCGGCATCCCAGGTGGGAATGAAGGGCCGGGTACCGCGCGTATCGGAGCTGTATTCCAGGCCCAGATGCTGGGTATGCCTCAATCCATAACGGTTGGTTTGCCAGCCTGCCGCCGCGTGGGCTTTGGGGGCCACACCGAAAATCTCGGTGAAACGGTCGACCGCCCGCTGCATTTCGCGCTCGGTCCACTTGGCATCTTTTCCGGCCACATGGTCTTGCCAGCGGATATGGTCGTAGCAGTGGATGCCAACCTCAAAACCCGCATCCCGCACCGAACGCATGATGTCCGCGCAATTGCGCCCGATGTCAGGGCCCGGCAGCAAAGTACCGTACAACAGGGTCTTGATGCCGTAGTGTTCCACCACCGACGTGCGCGACACTTTTTTCATGAAGCCGGGACGGAATACCCGTTTGATCGCGCGGCCGGTATGGTCCGGCCCCAGCGAGAAGAAGAAACTGGCCTGGACATGTTGACGTTGCAACACCTCCACCAGACGCGGCACTCCTTCTCGGGTACCGCGGTAGGTGTCAACGTCGATTTTGAGGGCGATCTTTTTCATGAAAACGAGTGCTGAGTTCTGAGTGCCAAGTACTGAGTTCGGAGTCTGCGGTTTCCTCAGCACTCGTTACTCAGTACTCAGCACTGTGTCAATCCACCAAGCCACGTGCTTCTGCGATCTGGTTGCGATAGGCGTCGAATATCTTGCGCAGGGTGTCGGCCATGGTGGTGGTCGGTTTCCAGCCCAGCTCTTCGCAGGTGTTGGTAATCTTGGGCACGCGGTTCTGCACGTCCTGATAGCCCTTGCCATAGTAAGCATCGGAAGTGGTCTCGACGATCTTCACCTTGGCAGCTGAATCGCGGTATTCGGGATATTCCTTGGACAGCTTCAGCATCATGTCGGCCAGGTCGCGGATGGCGAAATTGTTGGTCGGGTTGCCGATGTTGTAGATCTTGCCGGTGGCGATGCCGTTCTTGTTGTCGATGATCTTCATCAGCGCGTCGATGCCGTCGTCGATATAGGTGAAGGCGCGTTTCTGGTGGCCGCCGTCGACCAGGCTGATGTTGTTGCCGCGGATGATGTGGCCGAGGAACTGGGTCACCACGCGCGAGCTGCCTTCCTTCGGGGTATTGATCGAATCCAGTCCGGCGCCGATCCAGTTGAACGGACGGAACAGGGTGAAGTTCAGGTTGTCCTGCATGCCGTAGCCCCAGATCACGCGGTCCATCAGCTGCTTGGAGTTGGAATAGATCCAGCGCGGCTTGTTGATCGGGCCGCAGATCAGCTCGGAATTCTCCGGGTCGAATTCCTCGTCGTGGCACATGCCGTAGACTTCGGAGGTCGAGGGGAACACCAGGTGTTTGTTGTACTTCACGCAGGCGCGCACGATGGGCAGGTTGGCTTCGAAGTCCAACTCGAACACGCGCAGTGGCTGCTTCACGTAGGTGGCTGGCGTCGCAATGGCGACCAGCGGCAGGATCACGTCGCATTTCTTGACGTGGTATTCGACCCATTCCTTGTTGATGGTGATGTCGCCTTCGAAGAAGTGGAAGCGCGGCTTGCCGATCAGGTCGGAGATGCGGTCGGTGCTCATGTCCATGCCATAGACTTCCCAGTCTGTGGTGGCAAGGATGCGGTTGGACAGATGGTGACCGATAAAACCGTTCACACCCAAAATCAGGACCTTCTTCATTTCTTTTTCCTCAATGATTGAACTCGAATTTTTTCTTACCGTACTTCGCCGCGAACTCTGCCGCATCCATTTCCACCCCGTCCAGTTCGAAGCGCACCACACGCAGCACACCGCTGCCGCAGATTGCATACACCTTGCCTTCTTTAACGTAGAGGGCCGGGATTTCCTTGCCTGCCGCCACGCCCTTAACGACCAGCGTCTGCAAAATACGCAGAGGTTTTCCCATTACCTGTGTCATCGCCCCGGGATAAGGCGGTGCCACTGCACGTACCAGATTGTGTATCTCCAACGCCGATTGCGACCAGTCGATGATACCGTCTTCCGCCTTGCGTCCGCCAAAATAGGCGCCCTTGCTCAGATCCTGTTTCTCGGCCTTGGCCGTTCCCGCCAGCAATGACGGTAAAACCTTGTTCAGCGCCATCTCCGCCGCCACCGTCACCTTCAGGAACACTTCGTGCGCCGTGTCGTCGGGCAGGATGGGCACGGCCTGCTGCGCCACGATGTCGCCGTTGTCCGGCTTTTCGGTCATGTAGTGCAACGACGCGCCCGTTTCCGTTTCGCCGCGAATTATCGCCCAATTCACCGGCACCCGCCCGCGATATTTGGGCAGCAGCGAACCGTGCATATTCAGCGCACCGCGCTTGGGAATGGCCAGTAGCGGCGCTTTCAGCATTTCGCGGTAATAAAAAGAGAAGTAAAAATCCGGCTGCAATGCCGCGATCCGCTCCACCACTTCCGGCACGTTCGGATTCTCCGGTGTAATAGTCGGGATACCGTGCAGTTCGGCCAGTTTCTGGACGCTCTCGAACCAGATGGTTTCCTTGGGATTGTCGCGGTGGGTCACCACCAGCGCCACATCCACGCCGTGCGCCAGCAGGACATTCAGGCATCTGTAGCCGACGTTGTGATACGCAAAAACGACGGCTCGGCTCATTCCTCACCGTCCGCGAACAGGTCGGTTGCAGCTTCTGTCGAGGCTTTGGATTTGCGTGCGCGCTTTGGCTTCTCGCCTTCTTGCTGCTCCAGCACCGCCTCGACCAGATAACGCGGGCGATGACGCACCTGCTGGTAGATACGGCCGATGTACTCGCCGAGCAGGCCGATGCCGAACAGCGCTATGCCGATCAGGAAAAACATCAGCGCAAACAGGGTAAACAGCCCTTCCGCTTCCGGGCCGATCATCAGGCGGCGTATTACCAGGAACACGAAGAAGAACGCCGAAAGCACCGAGATCAACATCCCCAGCATTGAAAACATCTGCAACGGAACCAGAGAAAAGCTGGTCATCAGGTCAAAATTGAGGCGAACCAGACTGTACATCGAATACTTGGATTCGCCCGCTGCGCGTTCCTCGTGCCCCACCACCACCTCGGCCGGGTTGCGCGCAAAACTGTAGGCCAGCGCGGGGATGAAGGTATTCACTTCCTTGCAGCTGTTGATCGCATCGATGATGTTGCGGTCGTAGGCGCGGAACATGCAGCCCTGGTCGGTCATTTTGATATGCGTGATCTTTTCGCGCAGGCCGTTCATGGCACGCGAAGCGACGTGGCGCCACATGCTGTCGTTGCGCTGGCGGCGGATGGAGCCGACGTAGTCGTGCCCCTCGTCCATCTTCGCCAGCAGCAAATGCGTGTCTTCGGGCGGGTTTTGCAAGTCGGCATCCAGGGTCACGATGCGCTGGCCGCGGCATTGCTCGAAACCGGCCATGATGGCCATGTGCTGGCCGAAATTACCGTTGAACAGCACCACGCGCGTCACATCGGGGCGTTTCTGGAACTGTTCGCGCAGGATGGCGGCGGAGCGGTCGCGGCTTCCGTCGTTGACGAAGAGAACCTCGTAGGCAATGCCAAGCTTGTCCAGGGCGGGATACAGGCGGTCAAACAGGGCCTGCAGGCCCTGTTCTTCGTTATAAACGGGGATAACGACTGAAAGTTGGGTTGTACTCATAGGGGCGGCATTCTACCGCAGAGCAGGGTGTTAGCGAAATTCGGCACTTGGGCAGAAACCCTCGTAGCATGGTCCGAGGGAGGTATCTAGATAGTTATCTAGACCGTTTGGCATATTGATTTATTCCGGACGAAGCCGTTACCTTCCACAGGCACGTATCGCCGAATTTGATTTCCCCATAAATATTAAAGATATGCAGGCTGTTTCAGGCCTCTGCCACTTAACAATTATTCAGGGAGCGGAATATGTTCAACAACGGATACAAACAGGAAGTAGCAACCCTAAAAGAAAAACTGCAGAATTTCGAACAATTGCTGAGCGAACGCGAAAGCAGCGCCCTCACCCTGCAACAACAGCACGAAACGACCCTCGCCGAATTCAACAGCACCGTCGAATTGAGCAATATGCACGGGCAATTGTTCCAGCACATGAATTCGTATTGCGAATCCGCGAAAGCGGTTCAGTCCACGCTGGCCACGCTGGCGCAGTCCATGAAACACGAGAACGAACGCATCGGCCAGGCAACCGGCGCCTTGAGCACGAACCTGACTTCGGTGGAGCGCATCTCCAGCAATCTGCAGAAAATGTCCGACAAAACCGTCGAGACGGCCGCCAGCGTCGATCACCTCAATGAGCGCACCAGCGAGATCGGCGGGATTGTAAGACTGATCAAGGAAATCGCCGATCAGACCAACCTGCTGGCCTTGAATGCCGCCATCGAAGCCGCCCGCGCAGGTGAGCAGGGCCGCGGATTTGCCGTCGTCGCCGACGAAGTGCGCAAACTGGCCGAACGCACCTCCACCGCCACCAGCGAAATCAGCCAACTGGTCGGCGCCATCCAGAAAGAAACCTCAGCCGTCAAAGCACTGGTCGAAGTCAGCCCGCAACAGGCCGAAGAATTTCATAAAGACGGGCAGCAGGCAGTCAGCAGCATGAAAAATTTGATGGACGTCACCGTCGAAATGAAAGCCGCCATCGGCGCCACCGCTTTGCGCACCTTCGTCGAGGTCGCCAAGGTTGACCATCTGGTCTACAAGTTCGAGATCTACAAAGTCTTTCTTGGTACTTCACCCAAGAAGCCTGAAGAATTTGCCAGCCATGAAGGCTGCCGACTGGGCAAGTGGTATTACGAAGGCGAAGGCCATCACTGTTTTTCCAAACTGCGCGGATTCCAGGAAATGGCCGAGCCGCACCAGCGCTTCCACCGTTATGGTGTCGAAGCCGTTACCCATTTCCACGCGGGACACTACCAACAGGGGATTGAAGCCATCGCCGAAATGGAAAAAGCCAGCTTCAAGGTGCTGGAATCGCTGGAAACGATTGCCGAGAGCGGCAAGGAAAGCATCAACTCGGAAGGCTATCAGGAATGCAGGGAATCAATGCTGGCGACGAAGCATTGAGCTCCATATCCGCGCAGTTCGTAGGTCGGGTTAGCGGTTTCATCGCGTAACCCGACGTTGTTTTGAATTCATGTCGGGTTACGCTGCGCTAACCCGACCTACGACTAAACAATAAAACCGGAATGTCCATCGTCATTTAGACTGCACTTACTAACACTTCCCGCACTGCCACTACTACCCGTTCCACATCCGCCTCACTCATCTTCCAGAACATCGGCAAACTCACTATGCGCCGTCCCACGCTCTCCGCCACAGGGAACATGCCCTCCCTGAAACCGCGCGCGCGGTACATCTGGAACAGGTGAATCGGCGGGTAATGCACGCCGCAGCCGATGTCGCGGGCTTTCATCTTTTCCATGAACTCGGCGCGCACAACACCTTGCGGCAACACGATCTGGAACATGTGCCAGTTGGTATTTTCAAAGTTCGCCAACGGCAGTTGCACGCCAGTCTGCTTTTCGAAATCGGCACCGAAAGTTGCGAAGTAATGTTTTGCCAGCGCATGGCGGCGCGCGGTGATGGTTTCCAGTTGCGGCAACTGGTTCAAGCCAATCGCGGCGGCAACGTCGGTCATGTTGAATTTGCCACCCAGCACGTCCACGTCCATGCCATCGAAGCCGGTGCGCGTGACACCCTGCAGGCGATACTTCTCCGCGAGGCGCGCTTCGTCTTCGTTGTTCAACACCAGGCAGCCGCCTTCGGCGGTGGTGAGGTTTTTGTTGGCCTGGAAACTGAACGAGACGAAATCGCCGAAGCTGCCGATGCGCTTGCCTTTCCACAGCGAGCCGATGGCCTGCGCCGCGTCTTCGACCACGCGCAGCTTGTGTTTGGCTGCGATGGCATACAGCCTGTCGCGATCCACCGGCAGGCCGGAAAGATCGACCGGAATAATCGCCTTGGTGCGCGGGGTAATGGCGGCCTCGACCTTGTCCAGATCGATGTTGCGCGTGACCGGATCGATGTCTGCAAACACGGGGGTCGCACCGACTTCTATGATGACATTGGATGTCGCCACCCAGGAAATGGGCGTGGTGATGACTTCGTCGCCCGCGCCGATGCCCGCGATACGCAGGGCGATTTCCATGGTGCAGGTGCCGGAGTTGAAGGTGCGCACCGGGCGCCCGCCAAAATAAGCCGAGAGCTGCTTCTCGAATTCCGCGACTTTGGGGCCGCTGGTGATCCAGCCGGAACGCAGCACGTCGCCGACGGCGGCGATGGCGGCTTCGTCGATATAGGGTTTGGTGAAGGGCAGGAATTCAGCCATGCTCAAGCTCTCGAAATGATGATGACGCCTACGATGATGACGGCCATGCCGACCAGTTTGGTGGCGCTGAACGGTTCACCCAGCAGGTAATACGCCGCGATGGCATTGACCACATAGGCCATCGACAGCATCGGGAACGCGATGCTGACCGGCACGCGCGACAGCGCGAGTATCCACACCACCACGCTGATGCCGTAGCAGAACAGAGCGGTGACGATATGCCACTCGGTTGCCAGTTTCCAGCCGATGGGTAGCACGTTCGCCGCACTGAACTCGAAATGTCCGATGGCATTGGTGCCCGCCTTCATCAGGATTTGCGCGGCGGCGTTGAGCATCACGCCAGTGAAGATCAAACCGAAGCTGACCAGGTTCATGGTTTGCTCACCACCACATATTGTTCGTCACGATATATCTCTTTCATCGCCATTCCTTGCTGTTGAAGAACAGGCAACACCGGTGTCTGAACAATAGCATAGGCTTCGGCTTGCGTGCTCCAGCGCTGTGCCAGCATTTCCACGGTGGGTATCCAGCGATCCGGCTCCATCTTGATGCCGAATTCCATCTCGTCCTGAAATTCCACCAGCGTGAACGTGCGCTTGAGGTAGAAAGGCAAAGTCTGCTCGTAGCAGCGCACGGAGTAAAACGGCACATCCGGCTTGATCAACGGTCTGATCGCATCGGCAAGAATATAACTGGAGCGTTCCGGGGCAATGGCGTTGTATCCGGATCCGGCGGTCTGCGATGCGGTCAACGAGGAGAACGCCATTACGATGACCGCGACCATTTTTTTCTCCCGGCGCAACAACCACAATGCGGCCCCTATGCCGATAAACATTATCCCCAGCGCGATCACCAGCCACACCGAGTAATTGCTGTACATCTCGTGCCGCAGTGGCGTATCCGCCGTCCTGGCAGCAAAGGGGGCAATACAGAGCAGAACAGCAACCGCCACCAGCGACGGAATGGTCATCCAGAACAGGCGGCTTGCTTTCATTTCGACAAGCTGTTTGCCCATCAACAGCGCCAGCGACGGAAACATCGGCAGCAGGTACGAAGGTAGCTTGGAGTCGGAAATCGAGAAGAATACGTAAACGAACACCACCCAAACCAGCAGGAAACGCTCCGGACTAAACACCTTGACGACGCGCGCACCGCTCTTCCAGGTGCGTAACACCGAATCGAGCATCAACACCGTCCACGGCAACATGCCCGACAGCAAAACCGGTATGAAGTAGTGCCAGGGCTGATAGCGCCCATGCACCTTGGAGGTGAAACGCTGGAAATGTTCGTAAATGAAAAAGCGTTCGAAAAACTCGGGGTTGGCCTTCATCACCAGCACGAACCAGGGCACCGCAATCAGCAGAAACACCAACAAGCCGCTGATCCAGTGCATGCGTTTCCAGATGACGATATCGCGGTTGAATACCGAATACAGGAACAGCGCCGCACCCGGCAGGATCACGCCCATCAAGCCCTTGCTCAATACTGCCAGCGCCAGACCGGCCCAAGCCAGCATCATCCAGTTGCGCCGCAGGGAGGGTTGTTCTTCTTTCTGCGCGAGGAGCAGTGAAAAGATGCCGAGCGTAATGAAGAAGGTCACGCCCATATCCAGCGTATTGAAATGCGCCATCATCGCGTACAGCATGCTGCTGCCCAGCAACAATGCCGCGTAGATACCCGCCTGGCGCCCGAACAGGCGCGAACCGGTAAACCAGGTCAGGAATATTCCGGCGAATCCGGTCAGCGCAGCCCAGATGCGCGATGTCCATTGGTGTTCGCCAAACACTTCATAGGCAGCCGCAGTCGCCCAATATTGCAGCGGCGGTTTTTCGAAGTATTTCAGGTCATTCAGGCGCGGAGTCGTCCAGTCGCCGCTGAGCGCCATCTCGCGCGGGATTTCAGCGTAGCGCCCTTCATCGGAGCGGATGAGTTTGCGATGTTCGAGATTGCCAAACCAGAGGATGACGAACACCAGCATCATCAGCCAGAGTACGCGCCGGGAAATATCTTTCGTCATATTTGAAATATTCTGGGTACTTGAAAGCAGGCGCGGATTTTATCCTAAAAACCGTTACTAGCCACGGATGGACACGGATTTACACAGATATAACGGCGCAAAACATGAGGTTTGATGATCACCTGAATGATGTGTGCGTAATTACCAAAGAAACGGTTTATACGTGCTTCATCTGTGTTCATCCGTGGCTCAATTATTTTTTCAGCTTTGTATCCTGAATCCGGTCAGGAATCGCTCTTTTCCTGCACCACGGCACGCGCGCCGCCGTGCGCAAACCTGATATCCAGTTGCTCGCCAAGCTTGATGCGCTCGCTGCTCACGACAATATTACCCTGCGCATCGCGCACCATGCTGTAGCCGCGCGCCAGCACCTGCTGCGGGTCGAGATGCTGCAAATGCTGCTGCAGGGCAGCCAGTTTTGCATCATGGCGATCCACTATGCGCTGCATTGCCGCACTCAAGCGCCGCGCCTGGCTGGATTGCTGCTCCTGCAGCCGCGCCATATCCGGACGCAAGCCGCGCAGCCGCTGCCACAGCGTGTTACTGCCCCCTTGCCGATGTTGCATGCTATTGGCATGGGCGAGCCGCATGCGTTGCTGCAACGCATCCAGTCGCTCGCCCTGTTGCTGAATGCGTTGGGCCGGATGCACCAGTCGGCGTTGCAGAAAATCCACTTGCTGCATACCCTGCTCAAAACGGCGCGACACCGCACGCAGCAGATGCCGGCGTTGCTGTACCAGGCGCTGGCGCAGCTCTTGCCTGTCCGGCACCACCGCCTGTGCTGCCGCGGTCGGCGTGGCCGCGCGCAGATCGGCCACAAAATCGGCAATGGTGAAATCGGTCTCGTGTCCCACCCCGCTCACCACCGGGATATGGCTCGCCGCAATGGCGCGTGCCACCACTTCTTCGTTGAATGCCCACAGGTCTTCGATGCTGCCACCGCCTCGGCACACGATGAGCACGTCGCATTCGGCGCGCTGGCTGGCCGTCTTGATTGCCTGCGCAATCTTTTGCGCCGCGCCCTCGCCCTGCACCGGCGTCGGATACAGCAACACGGGTACATTGGGCATACGGTTCGCCAAAGTGCGCAGCACATCGCGCAAAGCCGCCGCCTGCGGCGAAGTCACGATACCGATCTGTTTTGGCAGCAACGGCAAGGCTCGCTTGCGTTCGGCATCGAACAAACCCTCCGCTTCCAGCTTGGCTTTCAGGCGCTCGAAGGCCTCATACAGCGCCCCCAGTCCGGCGGGGCGCATCTTTTCCAGCGTCAACTGGAAATCGCCGCGTGCTTCATACAATGTCGCCAGCGCCAGCACTTCCACCTGCATGCCGTTCGCGGGTTTGAATTCCAGATACTGGCTTTTGTGGCGGAACATCACGCAACGCACCTGGGCCTGCTCGTCCTTGAGCGAAAAATACCAGTGCCCGGAAGCCGCACTCACAAAGTTGGATATCTCGCCGCGCACCCACAGCAAAGGTAAACCAGCTTCAATTAATTGTTTCGCCGCGAAATTCAATGCGCGCACGCTTAATACCCGGTTCTTGTCCATCGATAATTCCCGTTATTTTCGCTCGAGTACTACGCATTTTTTTCATCAAATAGGCCAAATGGCATATTGACAATTCATTTCAATCCACAACCCCAGCAAATTAGCCACTTCCCACGGAGGTGACATTACAGAAGAATGACAACTTACAACATCCAACTGTTTTTAAACGATTTTATTACGGTTGTTTTTTGGGCAATTACGCCGGAATGCCGACAGGACTAGGGTTGCAGCAGCTATCACGGTGATTCATCCACAAAGTTATCCACAGTTTTTGTGCATAAGAAAACAAATCGCTTTTGCGTCTGCAAGTTAGCGTTGCCAATGCCGGTCCGTCTTGCTCAAACACGACCTAACCAGTACAGTGCCGCCTTCGGATTTAAGCATATTTTTTGGAGACGTTGCGTGTTCACTCTTGTCGAAGCGGCCGGTTGGCCCATCTGGTTACTCATCATTGCATCTTTGGTCGCTGTCACACTCATCACTGAACGGGCACTATTCCTGCGCCGCAAGAACATCGTGCCGCCCAATTTGCTGGACGAAGTGGTACAGGAACTTAAACAGCGCGGCGTCAGCCAGCAGATGCTGACCAAGCTGAGCGAAGGCTCGCCGCTGGGCAAGGTCTTCGCAGCCGGACTGAAAAACATCAAGAACTCGCCGGAAGTAATGAAAGATTCCATCGAAGAAGCCGGCCGCAGCGCAGCCCACAGCCTGGATCGCTTCCTCACCACCCTGGGCACCGTCGCCTCCATCAGCCCACTGCTCGGCCTGTTTGGCACCGTGATCGGCATGATCGAGATTTTCGGTTCCCAGAATGCGGGCGGCGCGGCACCTACCGAACTGGCGCACGGCATCTCGGTCGCGCTGTACAACACCGCGTTCGGCCTCATCGTGGCCGTGCCGAGCATGATCGCCTACCGCCATTTCCGCGCCCAGGTTACAAGCCTCACCATCGAAATGGAACAACAGGCGATCAAACTGGTTGAGATCGTGCACGGCGAGCGCAAATAAGGATTCCCGATATGAATTTTCAGCGCGGACAGACGCCAGAGGAACCGGAGATCAACCTGATCCCGATGATCGACGTGCTGCTGGTGATCCTGATCTTTTTGATGGTCACCACCAGCTACTCGAATTTTGCACAACTACAGATCAATCTGCCGCAAGCCGCAGGCGATGAAGATATCGCGACTGCCAGGAAACCCATCAACGTGGCCGTCGACGCCTCGGATCATTATGCGGTAAACAACGTGCGTGCCCCCTTCAACGGCGTGGCCGATTTCAGCACAGTGTTGCGCAAAGCCGCCAACGGCCAGGATGACCCGACCATCATCATCAACGCCGATGCCAAAGCAACGCACCAGTCCGTCATCAGCATCATGGAAGCGGCGCGTATCGCGGGTTTCGGACGCATCACCTTCACCACCCAGAATCAGAAGAACAAGTAACTTCCCGACATGGAGCGGCTGCAACACCACTGGTATCGCCTCTCGCCGCTTCATTTGTTGCTATACCCCCTCAGCCTGATCTTTCGCGCGCTCGCGGCGTTGCGGCGTTTTCTCTTCCGTAGCGGAATCCTGGCTTCTGTCAAAATCCCCGTCCCGGTCGTGGTGGTCGGCAATATCAGCGTCGGCGGCACGGGCAAGACACCGCTCACGCTGTGGCTGACACAGCAGTTGATCGAGAACGGCTGGCATCCCGGCATCGTCAGTCGCGGTTACACCAAAACCGGAGTTCGCCAGAAAACCCCGCGTGAAGTTTCCCTCGACGATGCAGCAGACGTGGTCGGCGACGAACCACTGCTGATGGCGCAGCGCGCGCTATGCCCGGTCTGGATAGGCCGCGACCGCCCGGCTGCGGCGCTGGCCTTGCTGCGGACGCATCCCGAATGCGACATCATCCTGAGCGACGACGGATTGCAGCACTATCGTTTGCGGCGCGATGCCGAGATTGTCGTCATCGACGGTGCGCGCCGTTTTGGTAATGGGCTGTTGCTGCCTGCCGGACCGTTGCGCGAATCCGTGTCGCGCCTGCGCAAGGCGGATGCTGTTGTAGTCAATGGCGGACAGGCGAGCAACGATGAATTTGCCATGAGCCTGAATGGTTCGCTGTTCTACAACTTGCTCAATCCGGGAACGATAGTGACCGCCGCCGAATTAGCGGGGCAACGTTTGCATGCCGTCGCGGGCATCGGGCATCCGCAGCGATTCTTTTCACACCTTGAGCATCTCGGTCTGACCGCACAGCACCATGCCTTCCCCGACCATCATCACTACTCCGCGGCCGATATCGCCTTTGATGATGCGGATGCAATACTCATGACGGAAAAAGATGCGGTAAAATGCGCCGCATTCGCCAATGAAAAATGCTGGGTGCTGCGTGTGGATGCGCAAGTCAGCCCGACCCTCGCTCAACTCATCATAGAAAAGGTCACGCCATAATGGACGCTAAACTTCTCGACATATTGGTTTGCCCGTTGTGCAAATCCCCGCTGGTCTATCGCAAGGCCGAACAGGAACTGATCTGCAAGGCTGACCGGCTGGCTTTCGCCATCAAGGACGACATCCCGGTGATGCTGGCAGATGAAGCGCGCGAACTGACCACGAAAGAGGTCGAAGCGCTTTGATGCCTGATTTCAAGGTCGTCATCCCCGCCCGTTTTGCATCTACCCGGTTGCCCGGCAAACCGCTGCTGGACATCGCCGGCAAGCCGATGGTGATACGCGTCGCGGAGCAGGCCGCACAGAGCGGCGCACAGCAAATCATCATCGCCACCGACCACCAGCCTATCGTCGCTGCTGCGCAAGAACACGGCTTCCAGGCCTGCATGACGCGCGCCGACCATACCAGCGGCACCGACCGCATCGCCGAAGTGGCAGCCCAGCAAGGCTGGCCGGACGACACCATCGTGGTCAATGTGCAGGGAGACGAACCGCTGATCCCGCCGCAACTCATTCGCGCCGTGGCACAGCATCTGCACGACCATTCCGAATGTGCCATCGCCACGGCCTGCCATGCCATTCACGACGAAGCGTCCATGCGCAACCCGAATATCGTAAAGGTGGTGCTGGATAAATTCGGCAATGCGCTGTATTTCAGCCGCGCCCCCATTCCCTGGCCCAGAGATGCCTATGCACAAGGTCAACCGTTGTCACCAAACGTCATTGTGCTCAGACATGTCGGCATCTACGCCTATCGCGCCAGCTTCCTGCGCGATTTCGGCAAACTTACCCCTACTTCATTAGAGCAAATTGAATCACTGGAACAACTGCGGGCGTTGTATTATGGCTACAAGATCGGCGTAACCAAGACTGATCAGGCACCACCGAGCGGTGTGGACACCGAGCAGGATTTGCAGGTCGCGCGGCGTCTGTTCACCAGTCAATAAAAAGGATTTAATTAAAAGGGATTACATTAATGAAGCTGATTTTGTTAGGAGCACCCGGAGCAGGCAAAGGTACACAGGCAAATTACATCAAGGAAAAATACGGCATCCCGCAAATCTCCACCGGCGACATGCTGCGCGCAGCAGTAAAAGCCGGAACACCCCTGGGAGTGGCCGCCAAAAAGATCATGGATGCGGGCGGACTGGTTTCCGACGACATCATCATCAATCTGGTTAAGGAACGCATCAAGGAAGCGGATTGCGCCAAAGGATTCCTGTTCGACGGCTTCCCGCGCACGCTGCCGCAGGCAGAAGCCATGAAACTGGCTGGTGTTGCCATCGACTACGTGGTTGAAGTGGATGTGCCGGACAACGAAATCATCAAACGCATGAGTGGCCGCCGCGTGCATACCGCTTCCGGGCGCACCTACCACATTGTGTTCAATCCACCCAAAGTTCAAGGTAAAGACGATGTCACTGGCGAAGACCTGGTGCAGCGTCCGGACGACGCGGAAGAGACGGTCAAGAAACGCCTTAGCGTCTATCATGAACAAACCAAACCGCTCGTCGCGTATTACACCACATGGTCGAAATCCGGCGATGCAAAAGCCCCCAAAGTCGTGCATGTACCCGGCGTCGGCAGCGTGGAAGGCATACGCGACCAGGTCTTCCGCGTGTTGGGTTAATTGGCATGGCGAACAAACCTGTCCTGACACTTGAAGATGCAAAGCGTGTTGCCGCCGCCGCCGAGGCGGAAGCACGCTCAAACGAGTGGAAGGTGGTTATCGCCATAGTGGATGACGGCGGTCATCTGCTCTATCTGCAGCGCAGTCATGACACTCAATTCGGCAGTGTCGAGACTGCCATCGCCAAAGCCCATGCCGCCGTCGCTTTCCAGCGCCCGACCAAAGCCTCGGAAGACGCGGTATTGAGCGGACGGCTCATCCACCTCGCCCTGCCCGGTGTGATTCCGGCAGAAGGCGGTGTTCCCCTGATCGCCGAAGATATTATCGTCGGCGGGATTGGTATCAGCGGAGTGCGATCCTTCCAGGACGGGCAGATCGCCCAAGCGGGTGTGGACGCGCTGTAAATTACGCCGTTTCGGCGCCCCTTTCCCTATCGGCAAGTCACACAGTAGTCCGCTGTAAAGCATTTCCAGAGCAACCACAAGATCGTCTTGAACAGCCCCAAATGAAAACGGGCATCAACCGTTCAAGGTTGATGCCCGCTCAAGAAACCGCCTGTTTCAACTATACCGGAACGCGATAAGTGTCCTGCGTGATCAGATCGATACCGCATGGCAACGCCTCGATCCAGTTCAGGAACTCGTTCACCATCTTTTTGCCCACGAAGGAACGTCCGTGCTGCGGCACAATAGCCTCGACATCCATCTGACGCACCATGTTGACCCAATAACGGCAAATCTTGTTGGAGATCATATAGCGCTTGTGGAAACCTTCCATGTGCTGGATATGATCCTTGAAGTTTTCCACCGGCGTATCCGCTTCTTTGTGTCCCACGATGGAAGCCCCCATATCGCCGGAGAACAGAATCTTGCTGATCGGATCGTAAAACTGGAAGTTGCCTTCCGAGTGCATGAAGTGCGCCGGAACCGCCTTGATAACGCAGTCACCCAGCGGCAGGTTCGCGCCTTCATCGGGAATGCCCATCACGCGTCCGAGCGAGTTGTCGCCGCTGCAGAAGTGCGGCACAAAACGCGTCCAAAGCTTGGAAATCATCACTTTGCAATCTGAGTGGATCATCCACTTGTTGACCGAGGCAATGATGTCCGGATCAGGATGGGATGCGAGAATGTATTTCAGCTTCTTCGGCGGGAAATAGTTGTGCATCTCCATCAACAGGCCGTTGTACGTCATGTTGCCACCCGGATCGATCAGCGCACCATGGCCATGGTCAACAATCAGGAACTGGTTGGCTTGGACCGCGTCCCCAACGGAATCGTCCACCAAGTCATCGAACATCAGACATTGGTGTGTACCGTTATTGAATAACTCTATGGCCATTTGATGCTCCCCTCACTTTGTTTAATATTATTGCTGCTACCCGACACATTATCATTCTACTTGAGTCGAAGCCATACTGACAGTGCCTGATTAACCAAGTCTGGTTTTCTTTCCCAACACATGAGGTCGCGAAAAGCGTTAAGATAACCCCAACTGTTGTCGGCTATCTTGAAAAATACTGATGGAGCAAACATATGGCGATAAAAAACGCGTTTTATGCACAATCCGGCGGCGTCACCGCCGTCATCAACGCCTCAGCCTGCGGAGTCATTGAGACCGCCCGCAAACACAAAGACAAGATCGGTAAAGTCTATGCCGGACGCAACGGCATCATCGGCGCGCTCACCGAAGACCTGATCGACACCACCAAAGAATCAGCCCGAGCCATCGCTTCCCTGCGCCATACGCCATCCGGCGCCTTCGGTTCCTGTCGCTTCAAACTTAAATCCCTGGAACAGAACCAGCGCGAATACGCGCGGTTGATCGAGGTTTTCAAGGCACATAACATCGGCTACTTCTTCTATAACGGCGGCGGCGACTCCGCCGACACCTGTTATAAAGTTTCCCAACTATCTGAAAAGATGGGATATCCGGTACAAGCCATCCATGTACCTAAAACCGTGGACAACGACCTGCCCATCACCGACTGCTGCCCCGGATTCGGCTCTGTCGCCAAATATATTGCCGTTTCCACGCTGGAAGCCAGTTTTGACGTGCGTTCCATGGCCAAGACCTCAACCAAGGTATTCGTGCTGGAAGTAATGGGACGCCATGCGGGCTGGATCGCTGCCGCAGGCGGCTTGGTGGAAGAACAAGGCATCCCGGTAGTCATCCTGTTCCCGGAAATCGAATTCGACCAGAAAAAATTCCTGGCCAAAGTCAATTCGATGGTCAAGAAGCACGGCTATTGCAGCGTAGTGGTATCCGAAGGCTGTCATTACCCGGACGGCAAATTCCTCGCCGAACAGGGCACCCGCGACGCCTTCGGTCATGCCCAGCTTGGCGGCGCCGCCCCCGTGGTCGCCAATATGGTGAAGGAAGCTTTCGGTTACAAATTCCATTGGGCCGTAGCCGATTATCTGCAGCGCGCTGCACGCCATGTCGCTTCCAAAACAGACGTTGAGCAAGCGTACGCGCTCGGCAAAGCCGCCGTCGATCTGGCGCTCAAAGGACAGAATGCCGTGATGCCCACCGTGGAGCGCCTCTCGGACAAGCCGTACAAATGGAAAGTCGGCGTTGCGCCGCTCTCCAAAGTAGCCAATGTGGAGAAGTTCATGCCGCGCGACTTCATCACCAAGGACGGTTACGGCATTACCGCAAAATGCCGGGCGTATCTGGCGCCGCTTATCAAAGGGGAAGACTATCCGCCCTACAAGGATGGTCTGCCGCAATATGTGCAACTGAAGAATGTAGCTGTCGTAAAGAAGTTGGTCGGTTTTAAAATTTAACGTTGTTAACACGCCGCTCCATCAGGGGCGGTTTTTTTTACTTGAGGAGAAGAACATGGCAGGTGGCTTGGGATTTGCACTTTTTTGTGCGATAGCAGCAATACTGTATGGCGTAATTTCGAGTAAGTGGATATTGGGTTTATCGACCGGCAGCGAGAAGATGCAAAGCATTGCGGCTGCAGTGCAGGAAGGTGCTTCTGCCTATCTGAAACGGCAGTACACCGCCATCGCATGGGTCGGCGCTGCATTGTTTGTCGCAATTTTCATCGCACTCGGCTGGCAGACTGCAATCGGTTTCGCCATCGGCGCCCTGCTCTCTGGCCTGACTGGTTTCATCGGCATGAACGTCTCGGTGCGCGCCAACGTGCGTACCGCAGAAGCTGCAAAGCAAGGACTTAACTCCGCTTTGAATGTCGCATTCAAGGGTGGCGCGATCACTGGCATGCTGGTGGTCGGTTTGGGTCTGCTCGGCGTGGCGGGTTATTACCTGGTTCTCACCAGCATGGGCGAGTCCACAACACAAGCGACACATGCACTGGTTGGCTTGGGCTTCGGCGGTTCGTTGATATCCATCTTCGCGCGTCTTGGCGGCGGCATTTTCACCAAAGGTGCTGACGTGGGTGCCGACCTGGTCGGTAAAGTCGAAGCCGGTATTCCCGAGGATGACCCGCGCAACCCTGCTGTGATCGCCGACAACGTGGGCGACAACGTGGGCGACTGCGCAGGTATGGCCGCCGACTTGTTCGAAACCTATGCGGTGACCATCATCGCCACCATGGTACTGGGCGGCCTGATGATCTCGGGCGACTCGCCCAACGCGGTGATTTATCCCCTCGTTCTGGGTGGCGTTTCCATCATTGCTTCGATCGTCGGCACCTTCTTCGTCAATGTCCGCGAAGGCGGCAAGATCATGAACGCGTTGTATCGCGGTCTGACAGTCTCCGCCATTCTGGCGCTCGTTGCGTTCTATCCTATAACCAAATGGGTGCTCGGCGAAGGCGTGATGATCAACGGCACGCTGGTATCGTCGATGAGTCTGTACCTGGCTTCCCTGATCGGTCTCGCGCTGACAGCAGCGATGGTATGGATCACCGAGTACTACACTGCGACCGAGTTCAGCCCGGTACGTCACATTGCCCAAGCTTCCACCACCGGACACGGCACCAACGTGATCGCCGGTCTGGGCGTGTCGATGAAATCCACTGCTGCACCGGTACTGGCTGTTTGCCTGGCGATTTATGGCGCTTACGCACTCGGCGGGGAACACGGTGGCTTGTACACCATCGCCATTGCAGCAACCTCCATGCTCTCGATGGCCGGCATTATCGTGGCGCTCGACGCATACGGCCCGATCACCGACAACGCCGGCGGTATCGCCGAAATGGCCGGTCTGGATGAGAAGATCCGCAACATCACCGATCCTCTGGACGCTGTGGGCAACACCACCAAGGCCGTCACCAAAGGCTACGCCATCGGTTCCGCCGGTCTGGCCGCACTGGTTCTGTTTGCCGACTACACGCACGCGCTGTCCACCAACCATCCGGGACTGACCTTTGACCTGTCCAACCACATGATCATCATCGGCCTGTTCATCGGCGGCATGGTGCCTTACCTGTTTGCCGCGATGGGCATGGAAGCGGTTGGTCGTGCAGCGGGCAGCGTGGTGGTTGAAGTGCGCCGTCAGTTCAAAGAGATCCCGGGCATCATGGAAGGCACCGGCAAGCCGGAATACGGCACTTGCGTGGACATGCTGACCAAAGCCGCGATCAAGGAAATGATCGTTCCGTCGCTGTTGCCGGTTGCAGTGCCCGTGGTTGTAGGTCTGACCCTCGGCGCACAAGCCCTCGGTGGCGTGCTGGTCGGCACCATCGTGACCGGCATCTTCGTCGCGATCTCCATGACCACCGGTGGCGGTGCATGGGACAACGCGAAGAAATACATCGAGGAAGGCAATTTCGGCGGCAAAGGTTCGGAAGCTCACAAGGCTGCCGTGACTGGCGACACCGTTGGCGATCCCTACAAGGATACTGCCGGCCCTGCCGTTAACCCGCTGATCAAGATCATCAATATCGTTGCGCTGATGATTGTGCCGCTGCTGTAATCTTCACTGGCAATTGCAATACAGAAGGCCGACGCTTCGTCGGCCTTCTTTTTTTTCCACTACCGAATCCACACCGTCTTGGCATTCACAAACTCGTGTATGCCCAGTCTCGATAACTCGCGCCCGTAGCCGGAAGACTTGATGCCACCAAACGGCAAACGCGGATCGGACTTGACCATGCCGTTGATAAAGGTGCATCCGGCCTGGATGCGCGACGCCAGCTGTTCTGCACGTGCCACATCCTTGCTCCAGATGGATGAGCCCAGCCCGAAGCGGGTTTCGTTGGCCAGACGTAGCGCATCATCCTCATCGGCAGCACGAATGACAATCGCCACCGGACCGAACAGTTCTTCATGATAGGCGGGAGCTTTGGCGGTGACGTGATCCAGAATGGAAGGCTGATAGAAAAATCCTTCGCGCTCGACTGGTTTGCACCCGGTTATTGCAACTGCGCCCTGATTGATCGAATCAGTGATTTGCCGGTGCAGCGTGTCGCGCAGGTCTTGCCGTGCCATGGGGCCGATTTGAGTGTCATCCAGCATCGGATCGCTCAGCTTTAGTGCTTCTACCGCAGCCTTGAACCTGCGCAGGAAATCGTCGGCGATTTGCGGTACCAGAATGAAGCGCTTCGCGGCTATGCACGATTGCCCGCAATTGAGGAAACGCGCAGTCACCGCCGCATTGACGGCCAAATCCAGATCCGCATCGTGCAGCACGATAAACGGATCGGAGCCTCCCAGTTCCAGCACGCATTTTTTAAGATGCTGACCGGCGCACGCCGCCACTTTGCGGCCCGCGGCTTCCGAGCCCGTGAGCGTGACCGCCTGAACATGCGGACTGGCAATGACCTGGGCCACCTGCTCGACCTCAATCATCAAATTCGCAAACACACCCTCAGGCAAACCGCTGTCGCGAAATGCAGCTTCAATCGCCAGCGCGCACTTCGGCACGTTCGGCGCATGTTTCAGCACCACAGCATTCCCCGCCATCAAAGCCGGAGCAGCGGCGCGAAACACCTGCCAGAACGGGAAGTTCCATGGCATAACCGCCAGCACCACGCCCAGCGGGTAATACGCAACATAGCTTTTTCCGGCATCCGAAGCGATCGTCTCGCTACGCAGAAATCCCTCGCCGTTGCGGGCGTAGTATTCGCAGGTACCGGCGCATTTTTCGACTTCAGCACGGGCTTCGCGCAAGGGCTTGCCCATCTCCAGCGTGATCAGAGTTGCGTATCTGTCGCGCTGCGCGAGCAATTGAGCAGCCACCTTGCGCAGCATTCCGGCCCGATCTGAAAAGGAAGTCAGCGCCCATTGCTGTTGAGCGCGGCCGGAATTTTCCAGCACGATTTCCAGATGAGGCGAATCCCAACTGGCGTGGGTATGAATCAGTTGATTGGTAGCTGGGTTGAAACTGGCAAATGGCATGGTGTTTATCCCGGGCAAGTTGAGTTTGAGCGAATGGTATTCCGGCTCAGTCAGGATTGTCGATACCGACAACCAGTGTTGCGCGCCGTCCGGGACCATGCCTACAGTCGAAGCTACATTGTAGGTCGGGTTAGCGCAGCGTAACCCGACATCATGAAATAGGAGCAACGGCAACGTCGGGTTACGCTGCCGCTAACCCGACCTACGGAATCTGTGTGGTCAAGAACGAAACACTGCGCTAGTCAGGCACCATGACCTGTACCCTGCCATCGGCAACTCTTACCGGATATGTCCGCACATCCTCATAGGCCGGAGGGCCCAGAACCGCGCCGGTCCTGATCGAGAACCGCGCCCCATGGCGCGGGCAAATGATCACATCCCCTTCCAGTTTTCCATTGGCAAGTTCACCGCCATCATGGGTACAGATATCCTGAATGGCAAAGTATTCGCCGCCGAGATTGAACACTGCAACAGCAACCCCATCCACGTCGACTACGCGGCGAGAACCCGGAACAAATTCATCCGTGCTTGCGACATCCAGCCAATTCCCCATCTCATCCCCCTTCTAATCACAACATGCCAAGCTGCAAGCGTGCTGCCTCCGACATTTTTTCGCGCCCCCAGGGCGGCTCCCACACCAGTTCCACAGTCACGTCGCTGACGCCGTCCACCATCCATATCTTGTTTTGCACGATGTCCGGGAAGTCCTGCGCCACCGGGCAATTGGGCGCGGTCAGGGTCATGCGCACCTGCACCTCGCCTGCCTCATTCACATCCAGTCCGTAGATCAGTCCCAGGTCGTAGATGTTCACCGGAATCTCGGGATCGTAGATCGTGCGCAACATCCCGATGACGCGGGCCTCCAACTCTTTTTGATCTGCCGGCTGTTCCTGCAAATGCTCGTTTAATTTTGAGAAGTCGATCATGCGCCACCTCTTGCAATGCGTCTCACTCCGTCGTCACCGGTTCCTCGGAGTTCTCCAGAGCGGCCTTCAATGTGTGCCACGCCAATGTTGCACACTTCACACGTTGCGGAAACTCATGCACCCCGGCCAATACTTCCAGTTTACCCATGCTGCCCAGCGTGCTGCCGCCGGTCACCATGGCGTGAATATTTCCCAGCAGCTTAAGCGCCTCCTCTTTGCGTTTGCCAATGATGCTTTCCGTCATGAGTGAAGCGGACGCGGTCGCAATGGCACAGCCCGAGCCTTCAAAACGGGCATCGCTGATCACGCCATCTTCCACCTTCAGGTACAGCTTCACCTTGTCGCCGCACAGCGGGTTGAAACCCTCGGCCGTACGGTTGGCGTCGGCCATGCTGCCTGCATTGCGCGGCTGGCGGTAATGATCGAGGATGGTCTCCTGATAGAGTTCGCGCAGATCGTTCATTGCTTGAATACCTCCTGTGCCTTGCAGACCGCCGCCACCAGTGCGTCCACCTCCTGCCGGGTGTTGTACAGCGCAAACGAGGCGCGTGCCGTGGCCGGCACACCGAAACGTTCCATCAGCGGCATGGTGCAATGGTGCCCGGCTCGAATCGCCACCCCCTCCTTATCCAGTATCGTGCCGATATCGTGCGCGTGCATGCCTTCCAGCACGAACGACACAATGCCTGTTTTTTCACGCGCGGTACCGATGATGTGCAATCCAGGCACCGCGGCCAGCAACGTGGTCGCATAAGACAGCATCGCCTGCTCATGCGATATCAGCGCATCGAAGCCGATGCTGCCCACATAATCGATTGCAGCGCCCAATCCAATGACCCCGGCGATGTTGGGCGTGCCCGCTTCGAACTTGAAGGGTGCCGTATTGTAGGTGGTCTCCTCAAAGCTGACGGAACGTATCATGTCTCCGCCCCCCTGGTACGCAGGCATGGCTTCGAGCAAGGCGGCCTTGCCGTACAACACCCCGACTCCGGTCGGCCCATACAGCTTGTGTGCGGAAAATGCATAGAAATCGCAATCCAGCGCCTGCACATCCACAGGCACATGGGCAATGGCTTGCGCCCCGTCGAGCAATACCGGTACGCCGCGCCGATGCGCCAGTTCAATGATGGACTTGACCGGATTGATCGTGCCCAGCGCATTGGAAACATGCGTCACCGCCACCAGCCGAGTATGTTCATTCAACAATGTCTCGTAGATTTCCATCTGCAATTCTCCCGAATCGTCGACCGGGATAACACGCAGCCTGGCGCCGGTTTGCCGGCATAACATCTGCCAGGGAACAATATTCGAGTGGTGCTCCATCTGGCTCAAAATGATCTCGTCGCCTGCCTTTAAACGGCTGCGTCCATAACTTTGCGCAACCAGGTTGATGGCCTCGGTGGTCCCGCGCACGAAAACAATCTCATCGGAACTCCCCGCATGGATCAGGTACTGCACCTTGATCCGGGCACCCTCATAAGCCTCCGTGGCGCGTTGAGCAAGGGAATGGACACCGCGATGCACGTTGGCGTTGTAATTGCCGTAATACTCGCGCTCGGCGTCTATGACGGCCTGCGGCTTCTGGGTGGTAGCCGCGTTATCCAGATAGACCAGCGGCTTGTCATGGACTCTGGTTTTCAGGATAGGAAAATCCGTGCGCCAGAATTGCGCCTGCAGATCGTCATGATGAATGAGCTTGTCGAAAAGTTTCATAGCAACTCCTTTATCTGATCGCCTTGCGGCAAACGATCCAGCACCAGATGTTCGATGCGCGTGCGCATTTCGGGCACCTCGACGCGCTGCACGATGTCGTTGGCAAAACCGTAAATCAGCAGCGAGCGCGCCGACTCCGCATCGACCCCGCGCGAGCGCAAATAAAACAAGCTATCGTCGTCCAGATGGCCGACCGTCGCCCCGTGCGTGCATTTCACGTCGTCGGCAAAGATTTCCAATTGTGGTTTGGTGTCGATCTCGGCCTGCCGCGACAGCAACAGATTGCGGTTGGACTGGTGCGCATCCGTCTTGACGGCATGGGGATGAACCACCACCTTGCCGTTGAACACGCCGTGCGACTCGCCGTCCAGAATGCCGCGGTAATACTCGCGGCTGGTACATGACGGCGCCAGGTGATCGATGCGGGTGTGATGATCCGCATGCTGCTTGCCATCCAGCAGGTACAGACCATCGAAGCTGCACAGGCATCCCTCCCCGTTCAGGCGCGAGGTGATGTCGTTGCGCGCCAAACGTCCGCCCAGCGCGAACGAATGCGAAACAAAACGGCTGCCCGTTGCCTGCTCGGCGTGTATGCCGGCAACATGGAAAGCGTCCTTGCCCTCCTGTATCAATTTGCAATGTTGAAAAACGGAACCGGGACCGAGGTTGATCTGCGTCTCGGCATCCGTAAAATTATGCGCCTCCAGCATGCCGAAATAATGTTCGATGACGGTGGCCTGCGCCCCCTCGCCTAGAATGAATATATTACGAGGATAGATCGCCGTGCCGCGCCCGCTCGCGACATACAGCAGATACACGGGTTTTTCCAGAACGACCCCGGGTGCCAGTTGCAGTACCGCGCCGTCGGTCGTCAAGGCGGTGTTGAGCGCAGCGAAGACGGAGTACTCCTGTTGCTGGTCGAATAAGGTCTGCGGCAGGTCTGCGGTGCTATCCAGCAAGTCGGCCAGACTTTCCAGCCGCGCTCCCGGCGGCAACTCACCCAGGGCAGACAACTCGGTGGAAAGATGCCCATTCACGAACACCAGCAGATACGCGTTCTCCTGCGCCAGCATCCAGGCAAACAGCGCGGCTTCGGACGAGGGATCGGGAGGAATATTGTCCGGGGCCAGTGATGCGCGTTTGGCGATCGCCGCCACATCGGTATATTTCCATTCCTCTTCCCGTCTTGTCGGAAAGCCTTGCGCCATGAATCGCTCGAACGCGGACTGGCGCGCCCTGGTTAGCCAGGGCACAGTGTGTCCCGCCAGATGCTGCGGCACCAGCTCCAGCGCCATGTCTTCCCACGATTCAATCTGTGCGTTCATTTTCATCTTTCTATGAAGGTTGCAACACCTCGTTTTCACCTTCCAGCCAGCCGTAACCGTACTGCTCCAGTTCCAGCGCCAGTTCCGCACCGCCGGATTTCACGATGCGCCCCTGCGACAACACATGCACGGCATCCGGCACGATGAATTCCAGCAAGCGCTGGTAATGGGTAACCAGCACAATGGCGCGTTCCGCGTTGCGCATCCTGTTCACGCCGTCCGCCACCAGTTTGAGAGCGTCGATGTCCAGGCCGGAATCGGTTTCATCGAGTATCGCCAGTTCCGGCTCCAGAACGGCCATTTGCAAAATCTCGTTGCGTTTCTTCTCGCCGCCGGAAAACCCTTCGTTGACGGCGCGCGACAGCAATTTCTCGTCCATACCCAACAGCTTCATCTTGTCGCGCACCAGATTCAGGAAATCCATCGCGTCGAGTTCGGGCAACCCGCGTTGTTTGCGGATGCTGTTGAGGGCCGTCTTGAGGAACAGCGCATTGCTCACGCCGGGAATCTCCACCGGATACTGGAACGCCAGGAACACGCCCGCGCGCGCCCGTTCTTCCGGCGCCATCGCCAGCATGTCCATATCCAGATAGCGCACCGAACCCGCCGTCACCTGATAGCCCTCGCGCCCGGCCAGCAACTGCGCCAGCGTGCTCTTGCCCGAGCCGTTCGGCCCCATGATGGCGTGCACCTCGCCCGGACGCACATCGAGATCGATGCCGCGCAGGATTTCCTTGCCGCCAATCGCTACATGCAGATTTCTTACGCTGAGCATAATTTTCTCCTTCGCGCCTCAACCGGTGCTGCCTTCCAGGCTTACACCCAGCAACTTTTGCGCTTCCACGGCAAACTCCATCGGCAGGTTCTGGAACACCGCCTTGCAGAAGCCGCTGACGATCATCGACACCGCCTCTTCCGGCGCAATGCCGCGTTGCGTGCAATAGAACAACTGGTCTTCACCGATGCGCGAGGTGGATGCTTCATGCTCCACCTTCGCGCCGGGATTCCTTACCTCGATGTAGGGGATGGTGTGCGCACCGCAGAGATCGCCCAGCAACAGGGAATCGCACTGCGTGTAGTTGCGGGCGTTTTCCGCACCGGGCAGCACCTTGATCAGGCCGCGGTAGGTATTCTGTCCATGCCCTGCGCTGATACCTTTGGACAGCACAGTGCTCTTCGTATTGCGCCCGACATGCGTCATCTTGGTGCCGGTGTCGGCCTGCTGGTAATGGTTGGTAAGCGCCACCGAATAGAACTCGCCCACCGAGTTGTCGCCGCGCAACACCACACTCGGATATTTCCAGGTGATGGCGGAACCGGTCTCGACCTGCGTCCAGGAAATGTGCGAATTGTCGCCGCGACAATCGCCGCGCTTGGTGACGAAATTGAAGATGCCGCCACGGCCTTCCTTGTCGCCCGGATACCAGTTCTGCACCGTCGCATACTTGATCTGCGCATCTTCCAGCGCGACCAGTTCCACCACGGCCGCGTGCAACTGGTTCTCGTCGCGCATCGGCGCGGTGCAACCTTCCAGGTAGCTGACGTAGGCACCCTTGTCCGCGATGATCAGCGTGCGCTCGAACTGGCCGGTGTTTTTTTCGTTGATGCGGAAGTAAGTGGACAACTCCATCGGGCAGCGCACGCCCGGCGGGATGTAGCAGAACGAGCCGTCGCTGAATACGGCTGAGTTGAGCGTTGCGAAAAAGTTGTCGGTATAGGGCACGACCGAACCCAGATATTGCTGAACCAGTTCCGGATGTTTCTGCACGGCCTCGGAGAACGGGCAGAAAATGATGCCGAGCTCGGCCAGCTTCGCCTTGAAAGTGGTCGCCACCGAGACGCTGTCGAACACCGCATCCACCGCCACGCCCGCCAGCATTTCCTGCTCCTTGAGCGGGATACCCAGCTTCTCGTAGGTGCGCAGCAATTCCGGATCGAGATCGGCCAGACTGCGCGGGCCGTCCTTTTCCGATTTTGGCGCAGAGTAGTAGCTGATATTTTGATAATCGATGACCGGATGGTGAATATTCGCCCATTGCGGTTCGGTCATGGTCAGCCAGTGGCGATAGGCTTTCAGGCGCCAGTCCAGCATGAATTCGGGCTCATTCTTTCGCGCGGAAATCATGCGGATGACTTCCTCGTTCAAACCGCGCGGCACTGTATCGGTCTCCAGCGTGGTCACAAAACCGTGCCGGTATTCGCGACCGATCAGTTCGTCCAATTGTTTGGTTGTTGCAGGCATGTTCACCTCCAACCAATAATTTGTTTACCCCCTTTATTTACCCCCTGCGTATCGTTTTAACTCTTGCCTGTTCTACATCCATACAGGCGGCAATCGATAACTTTCAGGCAACAGGTCGATGATCTCCCTTTGCACCAGTATGTTGTGTTCCTCGTAGAGCGCCTGGCCGCATAACGGTAGTGCCTCATCGAAGTTCTCCGGCACTTTTTCGCCTTGCCACACCCATTCAACAGGCAGACATACTCCCAAATCGCTCTTGCTTGGGTAATCGGACTTCACAACGCCGACGGCCTTGATATGCAGATCCAGTTGGGGAGTGCATTGTTTGATGAAAACGATGTCATCGGTTTTGATGGGCGAGACAATCGAATGAATGTCCAATTTTCCATCGGACGTATATGGGAAACAGACCATGTTATGGTCGATGAAACCCTGTGCTTTGAGTTCGTCAATTCCGAAAAAGGCAGACATGACACCCTCCAATTCTGCAGTATTCCCGCATGGAGTTGGCTGGCTTGTGAATAACGCTATCTTGATGAATTACATGAAATTTAATCTCAGCCCGCAAGTTGCTTTCGCGATGCAATGTAGCCAGCATGACAATGCCAAACAGGTTCATTCACTATACATTTCCGAGAACGGAAGTCAAGTATTGCAGACTGTATACACCTACCCCTTCACCATGTACTGCTCGATATGCGCCAGAAAAACGCGCGTCTTGGCGGGCAGGAAACGGCGCATCGGCATCACCGCCCAAGCCGGAACGACAGGGAAACTCCATTCAGGCAATACGCGCACCAGCCGTTTCATGCGCACATCTTCCTGCGCAAATTTGTTGGGCAAGGCGCCGATGCCCGCCCCGTCCAGCAGCAATTGCTGGATGACCCCGATGGAATTAAGCGCAAGCCTTCCCGGCGGCACCCCTTCCCACGCTTCCTTGCCGCGTGCAAGTTGCCACGCGATTGGTTGTCCCAGACTGGAGAGCATGCGCACCGAGGTATGTTGCTGCAGATCGTCGGGGTGCTTCGGCGCCGGATGCAGGCTCAGGTAAATGGGGCTGGCATACAGCCCCATGTGTTGCTCATCGATCTTGCGCGCGACCAGCGTGGAATCGTTCTCCAAAGTTCCCATGCGAATGACCAGATCGAAACGCTCCCCGATCAAATCCACCAGACGCGCGCTCAGGTCGAGGTCGAGCTGTATATCGGGATAGGTTTCGATGAAAGTGGCCAGCGCACGCGACATATTGTGCCTGGCATAGTCTTCCGCCATCGAGACGCGCAGGCGTCCTTGCGGTTTCACTTCCTGGCTATGCACAAAATCCTGGGCGCTCGCGACTTCCTCCGCCACGCGGCGGCAATGATCGAGGAACTCCTGCCCGAACTCGGTCAGCGTCAGGCGGCGGGTGGTTCGCAGCAACAGGCGTAGCCCCAGCGCCGTTTCCAGATTGGCCAAACGGCGCGAAACAGTCGCCTTGGGCATGCCCAGATACTCTGCGGCGCGCACCAGACTCTCCTGCTCGGCAATGGTCGCGAACAGGATGTAATCATCTGCGGAGATGTTCTTTTGTTCCATTATTGGGATAGTCTATCCCGTATTCATGGCTTTATCTATCTTTTTGAGACGCATAATATGCAAGCACTTCACTCAACTAAGGAGCAGGCTGTGAACACCGCCACTCAAGCCACATTGCAGCAAACGCGCAGCATCGAACAACTCGTTCAGGGCGTTGCCACCTCGGACGGTGCGGGCGTGAGCCTCACCCGCGTGCTCACCGGCAAACTGCAGCGCCGCCTCGATCCCTTCCTGATGCTGGACGCCTTCGGCAGCGACGAGCCGGACGAATACATCGCCGGTTTCCCCGACCACCCGCATCGCGGCTTCGAGACCATCACCTACATGTTGCACGGGCGCATGCGCCACCGCGACAGCGCGGGTCATGAAGGACTGCTGCAGAACGGCGGCATGCAATGGATGATCGCCGGTCGCGGCGCCATCCACTCCGAGATACCGGAGCAGGAAGACGGCTTGATGGAAGGTTTCCAGCTCTGGCTCAACCTGCCCGCCAGCAACAAGATGTCCGCACCCTGGTACAAGGATTTCCCGACCACCGAGATCCCCGAATACACCACGGCGGAGGGCGCGACTGTGCGCGTGATCGCGGGCAGCAGCAACGGCGTGGCGGGCGCGATGACGCGCGAGATCACCGAACCGCTGTATCTCGACATCCACCTGCCCGCTGGGGCGAGCTTCTCCACCGCCATCCCGGCCA
Organism: Sideroxyarcus sp.; assembly: GCA_049286265.1. GTDB lineage: Bacteria > Pseudomonadota > Gammaproteobacteria > Burkholderiales > Gallionellaceae > Sideroxyarcus. Next base: position 2,612 of record JBAQDF010000093.1, on the reverse strand, counting down.
CGCACAACGCCTTCATCTATGTGTATCGCGGCGCGGTGCAGGTCGGCGACACGCAGGTGGGATCGCAACGCATGGGCGTCCTCGGCAACACGCCCGGCGCGGACGGCCTTGCGCTGACCGCCACAGAAGACGCGCGCCTGATCCTGGTCGCGGGCAAACCGCTCAACGAGCCTATCGTGCAATACGGCCCGTTCGTGATGAACACGCAGGAAGAGATACACCAGGCACTGGACGATTACCGCAATGGCCGCCTCGCCTGAAACCGACAAGGAGAACATGATGCATCGCACGATCCCCCGCCTGTCCCTATTGATCCTGTTCATGCTGGCCTACGGCATGGCTTCGGCTGTCGAATACAACCAGGTGCTGAGCAATGAAAGCACGGTGACTTTCGGCTACAAGCAGATGGGCGTGGCGCTGGACGGCAACTTCAACAAGTTCTCGGCACGGCTCGCCTTCGATCCGGCCAAATTCGCCAAGTCTCAGGCCTTAATCGAAATCGACGTAGCCAGCATCGACACCGGCTCCAGCGAAGGGAATGAAGAGGTGGTCGGCAAGCAGTGGTTCAACGCCAAAACATTCCCCACGGCCAGCTTCGTCGCCACCGGCCTCAAGTCGCTCGGCGGCAACCGCTTTGAAGCCAGCGGCAAGCTCAGCATCAAGGGCAGGACGCTGGATGTAATCGCGCCGGTCACCTTCCAGTCCGCAGGCAATAAAGGCCAGTTCGACGGCGCCTTCACCATCAAGCGCCTCGACTACGCCATCGGCGAAGGCGCGTGGACGGATGTCGACACCGTCGCCAACGAGATCCAGATCAGATTCCATTTAGTCGTAACCGCAGCACCGAACAAGAAGTAAGCCAGACCAACCACCAAGGAGAAAACCATGAAAAGAATACTTGCCCTGACCTTAGCTGCCTCGCTATCCTCCGTTGCCTATGCCGCACCGGAAACCTATGTGATCGAACCCAACCACACGCTGCCGCGTTTCGAATACAGCCACTTCGGTTATTCCGTGCAACTCAGCCGCTTCGACAAGACCTCCGGCAGCATCACGCTGGACCGCGCCAAGAAGACCGGCTCGGTCGACGTGACAATAGACGCCAAGTCGGTCAACACCGGCGTCGCGCTGTTCAACGAACACATCCAGGCTGCCGATTTCTTCGACACCGAGATGTTCCCCACCATCACCTACAAGTCGAGCAAGGTGAAGTTCGACGGCGACAAAGTGGTTGCGGTGGAAGGCGACCTGACCATCAAGGGCGTCACCAAGCCGGTCACACTGACCGTGAATTCCTTCCTGTGCATGCCGCACCCGATGATGAAGAAAGAAGCCTGCGGCGCGACCGCCACCGCCAAGGTCAAACGTTCCGACTTCAACATGGCCAAGCACACGCCCTATGTCGGCGACGAAGTAACACTGACTATCCCGGTCGAATCGATCAAGCAGTAATCGCCCATCCGCAGGCCTCCCGGCCTGCGGGAAATTAACAAGTAAAACCAAGGAATATCACATGACCCAAACCCTGTTCACTCCCGCCACACTCGGCAAACTGCAATTGAAGAATCGCGTCGTCATGGCGCCGCTGACACGTTCACGTGCCACCGGCAATGTGCCGAACGAATTGATGGAAAAATATTACAAACTGCGTGCGGACGCCGGATTGATCATTACCGAAGGCACCTCCCCCTCTCCCAATGGCCTCGGATATGCACGCATTCCCGGCATGTTCTCGGATGAACAAGTCAAAGGGTGGAAGCGTGTGAACGATGGCGTGCATGCCGCTGGAGGAAAAATTTTCGTGCAACTCATGCACACCGGGCGCATCAGCCATCCCGCAAACCTGCCGGTCGGCAGCAAAATGCTCGCTCCCTCCGCTGTCGCGGCTCCGGGCGAGATGTGGACGGACAGCAGCGGCATGCAGCCGCACCCGGCACCTATCGAGATGAGCGAAGCCGATATCGCGCTGACCATCGCCGAATACGCGAACGCTTCAAAACGCGCGCTCGAAGCCGGATTCGACGGCGTCGAGATCCATGGTGCGAACGGCTACATGATCGACCAGTTCCTCAACACCGCCACCAACCAGCGAACGGATAAATGGGGCGGCAGCGTCGAGAACCGTATCCGCTTTGCCGTTGAAGTCGCCAAGGCCGTGACCACCGCCATCGGTGCAGACCGCGTCGGCATGCGCATTTCGCCCTATGGTGCCTTCAACGGCACCGTAGCCGATGCCAAGATGGACGCCCTGTATCTGCGATTGGTGGAGGAATTGAACAACATCGGCCTGGCGTACATCCACGTTGTCGACCACAGTTCTATGGGCGCACCGGAAGTCAGCCCCGAATTGAAGGCAAAGATACGCGCCAACTTCAAAGGCAAGTACATCCTTTCCGGCGGCTACGATGCAACGCGCGCCAATGCCGACCTCGACGCGCAACGCGGCGACCTGGTGGCGTTCGGCCGACCGTTCATCTCCAACCCGGACCTGGTGCAGAAGCTGAAGAACGGCACGGCCCTGACCGCGCCCGATTTCAGCACGTTCTACACACCCGGCGAGAAGGGTTATACGGACTACTGAATGTAGGGTGCGCTTGCGCACCATTTTGCTC
>JBAQDF010000092.1:0-16945 GCA_049286265.1 Sideroxyarcus sp. | reverse complement strand
CCAGACGCATTGGTGCGCAAGCGCACCCTACGACTCAGCACTCATGCTGATAAATCAGATCAGGAAGATCGTCGCCAGGCCCAGGAAAATGAAAAACCCGCCGCTGTCGGTGATGGCAGTCAGCATGACGCTGGCACCGATGGCCGGGTCGCGGCCCATGCGTTGCATCAGCAGCGGAATGCCGATACCGACCAGCGAGCCCAGCACGAGGTTGAGCATCATTGCGCTGGTCATCACAAGCCCCAGCGGGACGCTGCGATAGAGGAAGAAGGCGAATAGCCCGGCGATGCCTCCCCACACGAGGCCGTTCAACCCGCTGATTGCCAATTCCTTGTACATCAGGCGGCGCGCATTGGACTGTGTGATCTGGCCCAGTGCGAGCGAGCGGATGATGATGGTCGTGGTCTGGTTGGCCGAGTTGCCCGCGATGCCGGCAACGATGGGCATCAGCGTGGCGAGCGCAACGAACTTCTCGATGGTGTCTTCGAAGCCGCCGATCACGCGCGAGGCGAAAAACGCGGTGCACAGGTTCAATGCCAGCCAGGTCCAGCGGTTTTGTGCCGACTTCCATACCGAAGCGAAAATATCTTCCTCTTCGCGCAGACCGGCCTGGTTCAGCAAGTCGGTTTCCGATTCGGCGCGGATGAAGTCCAGCACCACGTTAATCGTCACCCGTCCCACCAGCTTGCCATCCTCATCCACCACCGGCGCGGAAACCAGGTCGTAACGCTCGAACGACTGCGCGGCCTGGTCGGCCTTTTCATCCGGATTCAGCTGGATGGTATCGGTCAGCATGAGCTCGCCGACGATCGTTTCCGGCTCGTTGACCACGATCAGGTTGATCGGCAACACGCCCTTGAAACGGTCGTCGCGGTCCACCACAAATACCTGGTCGGTATGATCGGGGAGTTCGTCGAAGCGGCGCAGGTAACGCGACACCACTTCCAGCGTCACATCCTCGCGCACATGCACCATGTTGAAGTCCATGAGCGCACCGACCGAGTCTTCCGAATACGACATCGCCGCGCGCAACTGCTCGCGCTCCTCGATGGAAAGCGACTTGAACACGTCACGCATCACGTTTTGCGGCAGATCTGGGGCGAGGTCGGCGATTTCGTCGGTATCGAGATGTTCCGTCGCTTCGCGCAGTTCTTCGCGGCTCATGCTGGCGATCAGCGATTCGCGCACCGCATCCGATACCTCGATCAGGATTTCGCCGTCGCGATCCGCTTTCACCAGATCCCACACCATCAGGCGCTGCTCAATGGGCAGGGCTTCAAGAATGTAGGCGATGTCGGCGGGGTGGAGCTCGTCCAGTTTTTCGCGCAACTCGGCTAGATGGCGCTTGTGCACCATCTTGTCCAGCAACTCGTGCCGCTCGTCGCGCGGCAATTCCTGCCGGTGCGTCACCGTCTCCACCAATGCGTGCTTCTCCAGCAAATGCAACACTTGCTGAAGATGATCCTGCACATTCTCGGTGTAGTGATGTTCGTGGTTATCGGTCATGGCGGCGGCCCTGGAATTGGCGCGTATTGTAAATAAATTGGCGGGCAGGCGTGACGGAATCTCAGATTTTGTCGCGAATATCCCTGCCGGGAATCATCCTGGTGACAAGGCTGGCAGGAGGAAATGATCGCGCTGTTATTCAGGCCGCAGCGTCAGCCTGGCCTCGGTGCCGCCGTCCGGCCGCGGCAGCAGTTCGATTTTCCAGCCATTGGCTTCCGCCAACTGGCGGGCGATGGCAAGCCCCAGGCCGCTGCCGCCCGTAGCGTTGCTGCGCGAAGACTCCAGACGGTAAAAAGGTCGAAACACATTCTCCAGTTCAAGCGGCGGAATGCCCGGGCCCCTGTCCAGGATGCTTATCACCGCAATACCGCCCTCAAGGGAAAGGTCGATGGACACCGGCTTGTTGTCGCCGTAACGAATGGCATTGCCGAGCAGGTTGGTCAATATCCGGCGCAATGCCATGGGTCCGGCGGACAACAGCGTACTGCCGCGCGACTGCCAATCCACTTGAGCTCCTTCAGTTCGGGCGTTGTCGGCCAATTCTTCCAGCAGCAGGCTGATATCCACTTCCTGTGGAGGTTCTTTCTGCAAATCCCGGCTCAAAGCGAGGAACTCGCCGATGAGCTGGTTCATCTCGTCCACGTCATGCTGCAGGCGCGCGACCAGTTTCGGGTCGGTGCCCTCGGGCAGCATCTCGATGGCCAGCCGCATGCGCGCGAGCGGGGTGCGCAGATCGTGCGAGATGCCCGCCAGCATGGTGGTGCGATTGGCCAGCAGCTCGCGCACCTGTACCGCCATCTGGTTGAAGGTGGCAGCCAGCCCGGACAGTTCGCTGATGCCGGTCTCGGGAAACGATTCGGGCAGATTGCCCTCGCCGACGCGCCGCGCGGCGCGGGAGAAATGCGCCAGCGGCCGGGTGATGCGTCGTGCCAGGATCAGCGCGGTGAACAGTGTCAGGATGACCGTGGCGAGCAGCGCCAGTACCAGCATTTTGGGCGGGTCCATGTTCAACCGCTCCTTGGGGAAGCCAATGCGGATCATCCTGCCGCCGGTGTGTATCTCCGCCCAGAACCAGGTGGTCTCAAACTCGGTCATCTTGATCGCGATGGGCTGGCCGGTGCGCGCCGTCAATGCGCCATCCAGCAGGGTCAGGTAGGGATAGAAATAGTCGCGCGGCGGCAGGGAAATGCCGTCATGGAAAAGCATGAACTGGTGTTTCTGCGCCAGCTCGAATTCGAAATCCTCGCGCGTCTCCGGCGGCAGTTCCACCCAGGTCTGCGCGGACAGCACCAGCAACGCCGCCAGATCGTCGGCCGAGCGTCTCGCCATGGGCAGCATGACGTAGTTCACGGTGGCGGCGATGAGCACGAGCTGGAATATCAGCAAGGCGGTCGCCACAGTGGTGGCGGTGCTGCGAAAGAGCGAGCGTAGCGCGGCCATGGTCAGGTCCGTTCGCCGCCGGAGGCAAACAGATAACCCTCGCCCCACACGGTGCGGATGAACAGGGGATTGTTCGGGTCGTTCTCGATCTTGCGGCGCAGGCGCGTCACCCGTACGTCGATGCTGCGGTCGAAGGGCGAACGCTCGTAGCCCTTGAGCATGTCCATGATGCTGTCGCGGCTCAGTACGCGGTTGGGATGCTCGACGAAGATGCGCAACAGGTTGAATTCGCCCGCGGTCAGCGGGATGTTGCTGCCGTTCCGGTGCAGGTCGTGGGTGCCGATGTCGAGCAGGAAGTCGCCGAACCTGAAGTTCGACGGCGGGATGCTGTCAGTCGTGTCGTGGCTGTTGTCGCTGCGCCGCAACAGGGCACGGATGCGCGCCAGCAATTCGCGCGGGTTGAATGGTTTGGCTAGGTAGTCGTCCGCACCCACTTCGAGTCCCACGATGCGGTCGACATCTTCGCCGCGCGCCGAAAGCATGATGATGGGCAGATCGCTTTGCGTCCGCAGCCTGCGTGCCAGCGACAGGCCGTCCTCGCCCGGCAACATCAGGTCGAGGATGATGAGGTCGACGGCATGCTCCGCCCGATAGGCGTCCATCGCAGTGCCATCCGCGACCGTCGCGACGTGGTAGCCCTGCGCGCCCAGATATTGCTGCAGCAGCTCGCGCAGACCGGCATCGTCGTCCACTACCAGAATGTTTTTTGCGTCCATGAGGTTTACTATACCCGACTGGGAATGTCGCTGTCACAGGCGATCTGTCGCCGTAACACATTGTTACAATTTGCTACAACCCGGAAATCTCCGGGAAACAGCCGCAGCGCATGATGCACTCGTCAGGCAAGTAACCTGATCAGAAAGTTCACATCACATTTCATTCGACAGGAGATCATCATGAGCACAAGAAAATTGTTACTGGGCGCAACGCTGGTGTTGGGGTTGGGCGTTGCCGGAACGGGCATGGCGGCGGACGAGCCGCTGAGGGATCGCGATCAGCTTCGTGATGCGACCCAGACGCAGGACAAACTCCGGACGCAAGACAAGCTCCAGACACAGGACAAACTCCAAACACAGGATAAACTCCAAACACAGGATAAACTCCAAACACAGGATAAACTCCAGACTCAGACCCGCACCCGCGACCAGATCCGGGCGGAACATCAGGCAGAGACTGCGGGCATGACCCAGCAGGAGCGCGAGCAATATCGTGCGCAGAAGCAGTCCGAAATGACTGCGGAAGAGCGTGAAGCAATGCGTGCGGCCAATGGCAAGAATGCCGACAAGGGCAACGGCGTCAAGGCGCGCGATGGCTCGGCCAGCGGTTCGCAACGCCGCAGTGGCAGTTCGCGCGGCGCCGGTTCCGGCCAAGGCAGGAATCGCTAGTAAGTTGAACTGCGAATGGGAAAGTATCGAACACCCCATTCGCAGTCCTTTCATTTGAAAGCTGATTGTTCGTAACGCCAATTGCTCCGGAGTGAGGTCATGCGGAATATTTTGAGATCCTTATCTAAATGCAGTCCCGCGGTATTGCTGGGATGGTGTCTTGTATCCATGCCAGCTGCGGCGGAAGTAACTGCCGATGCGGCACCTGTCCCGCTGAAGTCGATGACTCAGGCGGAATACGCGGCCTACCGCGAGCAACTGCAGAAGCAGGTCAAAGAAGTTGCCGTGAACGTGCCGGAACAGGGCGAGGCGACCGAAGAGACTGAAACGAAGAAGGATAAATCCGAAGACAGCGGCTACGGACGCGGTTATCGCTCGCGCACCGAACGCGGAGGCAGAACGGGCAGCGGCTACCGTGGCGGCTCCATGAGTCGGGGTGGCGGTCGCGGACGTTGATAAAGGAAAAGACATGGACATGAAACAGCAGGGCAGGTATTTCAAGTGGCTGGCGACAGCTGCGCTGGTGATCGTTGCGGGTAGCGCACGCGCCGAAGAGAACAAAGACAGCTATCTCACCCTGATGCTGGGCTACGAGTCCAGTTCGGGGAAATACGGGGCCACGACGACGACCGATATCGTGACCGTGCCGGTGAGCGCACTGTACGAAACGGGCCGGTGGGCGATGAAACTGACCGTGCCGTACATCCAGGTTACCGGCGATGGCGCCGTGATTGCCAGCGGCGGCGGCAGAGGCAGACACGCGACCACTACCACCACGACAACAACGACACGTACGACGAACGCCGGACTGGGCGACGTGGTCGCGCTGGTGGCTTACAACGTGTATGCGGCAGAGAATGTCGATGCCGGGATCGACCTGGCAGGCCGGGTCAAGTTCGGCACGGCCAACAAGACATTGGGCACCGGCATGAACGACTATGCCGCACAACTGTATGTCTTTCACACTCTTGGCGACTTCACGCCCAGCCTCATCTACGGCTACGAGGTATTGGGAAGCACAACGGAGGTGCCGCTGAATAATGTGCGCTACGGCACGGCTGCGGGCGACTACAGGTTTTCTGAATTGACCAATGGCGGAGTGGAATACCGCTATGTGCAAAAGGCATCGGTCACTTCTGCGGAACAACGCGAACTGTCCATCTACGTCAACCGCGAGATCGGCCGCGATGTCTTTTTGCGCGGCTACCTGCTGAAAGGCTATGCAGACGGCAGCCCGGATACCGGTTTCGGTCTGTCGTTATCGGCAGTGTACTGAGCGCATATCCGGCAACAGGCCGGATGCTCAGGGAATCTCCGCATCCGGCATGCGGTCGAGAATGACGAAGGTCTTGGCCAGCATGCCCTGTGCTTCGCGGTGCCTGTCGTAGTAACGCGGGTTGGGCACCATGGCGGCGAGTTTGGCAGCCTGTTCCGGACTGAGTTCTGCAGCGCTGACACCAAAGTAATGCTGTGCCGCCGCTTCTGCACCGAACACGCCGTTGCCCCATTCAATGACGTTTAAATAAATCTCGAAGATGCGCCGCTTGTCCATCACCGCTTCCAGCATCAGCGTAATGGCGGCCTCCTCGGCCTTGCGCCACGGCGAGCGTTTGGTGGAGAGGAACAGATTCTTGGCCAACTGCTGACTGATGGTGGAACCGCCAGCAACGATCTTGCCTTTTCTCATGTTCTTTTCGTAGGCACTGGCGATGCCTTCCCAATCGAAGCCCTCGTGATCGACGAACTTGGCATCCTCGGAAACGATGAGCGCGCGCTTGAGGTTGTTGGAAATATTCTTATAGGGAACCCATTTGTTTTTCAGCCTGGTTTTCGGGTTCTTGTCCTGCATCACTTCCAGGCGGTCTTCCATGAAGGCGCTGGTTGCCGGGTTGAACTTGATCCACCAGCAGATATGCGCGAACAGCCACAGTTGATACAGCACCAGCAGGAACAGCAGCGCCAGCACGACGCGCCAGAACAGACTCTTAACAATTTTCATTTGCGCAGTTTTTCAAGTACAGGTTGGGTATCCGGGCGCACATTGCGCCACAGGTAAAACGCCTCGGCCGCTTGTTCCACCAGCATGCCGAGACCATCCGAAACGATTGCCGCACCCTGATTGCGCGCGAACGCCATGAACGGCGTCTCGCGTCCGTACATCATGTCGTAGGCCAATGCGCCGGGTTTGAACAAGCCATCCGGCAGCGGCGGCAGCTCGCCCGACAAACCGCTGGAAGTGGCGTTGATCACGAGGTCGAACTGCTTGCCCGCCAGCTCGTCGTAGCGGCGCGCGTACACCGTGCCGGAACCGGTGAACTCCTCGGCCAGCAGCTGCGCCTTGGTAATGGTGCGATTGGCGATGACCACGCCAACACCGGCATTGAACAAGGGCCACACCACACCGGCCGCCGCCCCGCCTGCGCCCAGCAGCAGCGCGTCTTTCCACATCAGCTTGAATTCCAGGTTCTTCTCGATATCGGTGAGCAAACCGACGCCATCGGTGTTGGTGCCGAGGATTTCGCCGTCACGGAATAGCAAGGTGTTGACGGCTTTGGCTTCGCGCGCCCGGCTGCTGAGCTGGTCGCACAGGGCAAAGGCTTCGAACTTGAACGGCACAGTCACATTGCAGCCCAGATAACCTTCCGCGCGCAGACGCTGCACGGTCGCGGCGAAGCCATCCAGCGGCGCCTCGATGGCTTCATAGCTCATGTCCTGCCCGGTCTGTTCGGCGAACAGCTTGTGGATCAGCGGCGATTTGCTATGCGAAATGGGATTGCCGATAACGGCGTAACGGTCGGTCATTGCTTCCAGAGTTCCGAGTGCTGAGTATTGAGTGCTGAGTCCGGGGGGCGGATTATAACTTCATGCGGCACTCAGCACTCGGATCTCAGCACTGGATTAAAGCGGCAATACAACGTCTACTTGTAATCCCCCCTCTGGATGGTTCGCCAGCGTCAACTCGCCGTTATGGCGCTGCACAATGTTGCGGGCGATAGCGAGTCCTAACCCCGTACCGCCGGTTTCGCGCGAACGCGAGTGTTCGATGCGGTAGAACGGGGTGAACACGGTCTCCAGCAATTCCGGCGGGATGCCCGGGCCGAAATCGCGGATGCGGATATGGCATTGGTGCGCATCGCGGCTCAGCGAAACCTCGGCGCGCTGGCCGTATTTCACCGCATTGTCCAGCAGGTTGGACAATGCGCGGCGCAACGCCAGCGGATGCGCCTTCAGTTGCACGGGTGCGTGTTCGATGTATTTCGCTTGTTGTCCGGCCTCGGCCGCATCGCTGCACAGGCTGTCCAGCAGCGAATCGAGGTCGAGCAGCTGCAGGGCTTCGCTGGTATCCAGGCTGCGCGCCAGTTCCAGTCCTTCCTGCAACATCTGCTGCATGGCCTGCATATCGCCGACCAGCTTGTTGCGCAGTGCTTCGTCCGGCAGTTTTTCCAGGCGCAGCCGCAGCCGCGTCAGCGGGGTTTGCAAATCGTGGGTGATCGCGGCCAGCATGCCGGTGCGCTCGCGCACATCCTCGTAGATGCGCTTCTGCATGCGGTTGAACGCGCGCGTGGCGGCGCGCACCTCGCTGCTGCCCTGTTCGGGCAGCGGCTCGCTGACGCGGGTGATGTCGAGACTGTCGGCGGCATCGGCCAGCTGCCGCAGCGGCTTGGTGGCAATGCGCGCCACCAGCCAGGCCAGCAGGCCGATGCTGAAGGCGAACAGCAGCATGGCGCTCCAGGTCGGCGGCGTGTAGGCCGGTTCGCGCATGGGCGGCATCGGGATGGTCAGCTCTAGCGCACTTTTGTCTTTCAGCGTGAGACGCACGCGCTGGCACAGCGGCGGCGCGGGCATGCGCCGATGCCATCTTTTCTCGTCGATGCCGCAAGCAGCCTTGCTCGGCAGTTCGACTTCGACGCGCACATCGTCCAGATGGCGGTGCAGCACTCTTTCCAGCAACTCGTCGCGGGCAACAAACGCCGGTGCGTCACCCTGTTCCATGCTTCCGTGTATGCCCATACCGTGCGGCGCATGCAAAAAATCATCGCGTTCAGACAGCGGCATATTTTCCAGCGACTCCACCAGATCGCCGATCTCGGTGGCCAGATGATGGGCGCGCACCCGCTCGAATATCTCCTGCTGTCTGCTGTGGGTGAGCAGGACGGTTGCGGCGGCGGTCGCGATGATACCGATCAACAGGATCAGGAACAGGCGGCCGTGCATGGAACGGAACATTGCAAACATGTCATTCACCCTTCTTCACAGTAGCCGCCAGCAGATAGCCTTCGTTGCGCAGCGTCTTGATGAGCTTGGGGGCGCGCGCATCGTCACCCAGTTTCTGGCGCAGGCGGCTGATGTGCAGGTCGATGGAGCGGTCGAGCGGATCGGTCTCGCGTCCCTGGGTCAGGCTCAGCAACTGATCGCGGTTGAGCGCGCGGTTGGGGCGTTCCAGCAGCACCTTGAGCAAGCGGTATTCGCCGCCGGAAAGCATGACCACCAGGCCGGTAGTGTTTTGCAATTGCCGGGTGGTCTCGTCCAGCGTCCAGCCGGCGAAGTGCCATAGGGCGGATGAACTGTGAGTGCCGTCAAGGGTCGAAAGGCTGCGGCGCAACACATTGCGGATGCGCACCAGCAGTTCGCGCGGCTCGAACGGTTTGCACAAGTAGTCGTCGGCGCCCATTTCCAGCCCGAGGATGCGATCCAGCGGCGCACTGCGAGCGGTCAGCATGATCACCGGAATGGCGGAGCGCGCGCGCAGATCGCGGCACAAGGTCAGTCCGTCGCTGCCGGGCAGGGTGAGATCGAGCACGATCAGGTCGATGGGCGAGTTATCGAGCACCTGCTGCATTTCCATTCCATCCGCTGCCGTGCTGATATGCCAACCCTGCTCGCCGAGATAATCGGCCAGCAGGCTGCGGATATCCGCATCGTCATCCACGATCAGGATGCGCGGTGAAATGGTATCTGTGTTCATGGTGCGGACATTACAACGAAATCCGGCCTTGCGGGCAACCGATACAAATCTGTACAAAATCGCCGCCAGCCGACATACGCCGGATACATGCGCCGGGTTAAATGGGCACCGTGCTTAGTGGCACGTTATTCAACCAACGATGGAGAACGATCATGAATACAACAGTGAAAAAATCAACCGGGATGATATTGGCGGGTCTGGCAATTGCCGCCCTGTCGGCAACTGTATATGCGCGCGGTGGCGAAGACTGCAACTACGGCGGGAGCGGCGGCATGATGGGCATGAACAGCGAGCGCATGGAAAAAATGCACGAGAGACATCTGTCCACGCTGCACGACAAACTGAAATTGACTGCCCAGCAGGAACCGGCCTGGAAGAAGTTTGCGGCGGTCAACCCGATGGCGGACAAGACAGCACGTCCCGACCCGGATGAAATGGACAAGCTGAATGCGCCGCAACGCATGGAAAAAGGCCTGGAGCACATGAAAACGATGGAAAAGAAAATGGCCGAACACCTGGTTGCGCTGAAAGAGTTTTATGCGGTGCTGACGCCTGAGCAGCAAAAGATTTTCGACGAACAAATGCCTGGATTCGGTGATCGTGGCGGACGTCGCGGCAGGTAAAACCGGGAACGCCGACGTCCTCGTCGGCTTTGTTAAAAGCGTGCCGACGGGACGTCGGCGCTCCCATTTTCAAGAAAGGGTAGTTATATGAAAGTCCAACGTAGCTGGGTTACGCCGATCACCGCAGGTGCATTCCTGCTTTCAGGGGTGACAGGCATCCTCATCTTCTTCCATCTGGAATCCGGAACGGGGAAATTCATGCATGAATGGCTGGGCTGGGTGTTGCTCGGCGGAGCTGCCCTGCATGTCGTTGCCAATTACGCCGGTCTTAAATCCCATCTTGCCACTTTGCGCGGCCAGCTCCTTGTCGGAATATTTGCCGTTGCGCTACTGGTGAGTTTCATCCCGCTCGGCGGAGGCCAGGATGAACCCCCGTTCATGCCGCCGATTCGTGCCTTGTCGCAGGTGCCCTTGTCGACGTTGGCGCAAGTGGCGCAGGTTACACCCGAGCAACTGCGCGAAAAATTGTCACAGGCGGGCTATCAGTCGACATCGGATCAACAAAGTTTGAGCGAACTGGTAGGTACTGACACGAGAAAGCAAATGCATGTAATGGAAAGCATCTTCACTGTAGTCAAGTAACCAGTGTTCAGGAAACAAACGGCAACACGGAATCCTGGAAACGAAGCGCTGTGACTAAGGCGCGACCTGCTTGAGCGAAGCGCCACGCAACACATTTGCAACATCTGCGTAGGCCATGTGTAGCGCCCACTCAAGCGGGTTGTAGCCAAAGGCTATACGGCTTTATCGCGCAGCATCCAGTTGACTGCTGCAGAGTTGGGCACCATGTCAATCACCATCGTGATGTTCATAGCCGTGGAGAGAGGGGCCGTAATCGGAGCTGCTGTATCTGGCAGGCTCGCCTGTTGAGGTGGACACCTTGACTCCATACTTGCGTTCGAAATCGCGACGGAGCAACCAATTGCGGATTTGGAGTACCAGGACAACAAAAAAGGCAGCCGTTACTCCGCACAGAAGAACGAAGATCGCCAAATAGCTAAACGGTATTCCTTCAACAGAGCAGCAGTACTCCATCCCCGAACCGGAGACCACCTTTTCAACAACCTTTAGAACCCAACCAGAAACAACAACTAGCAAGACCAACCCAAGCAGCAAGAAGCCCACACACGGGGTGCATTTTGGCTTTGGCGCGATTGCGTGCGGATGGCTCATGGTGACCAGCGTTTTAGGTAAAGGGCGGCCCGCTTGCGGGACGTCCAGTGACCGAAGGGTGCGGCTTTGACCGGAGTGTTATGCATTAGTTGTAGCCACCGACAACTTGATCTCTGTATGAAGACCAAGCTTCAAGGCCAGCTTCTGGTGTGGCGGATTTTTCAATGAAGTCACCAGAACTACAGTCGACACCTTGCCAACCATTGCTAATGCAAAGACTAGCGATTAAGGGGACGACTTCAATGCCTGCACGAACATGAAGCATAATTCCCTCTGCGGGGTCATCGCTCCCAAGGTTAAATTCAATTGACCCTGCTTCACTTTCCCATACGCCCCAAGCTGGATCAGCCCAGTTTGTGCCGGGAAAAGTTTTCAGAACGCTCTCATGCACCGAGCTACGAGGCCCAAGAAGAAGTGGTTTTTCGTCTTCCGGAATTTCAGCTACTGACTCATAAGAATGGGAAAATTTCATAATCGATATATCCCAACTCATTGCGGACCTTCTGATGCCCAACGTAAAGCTAACCGGCGCTGCGCGGCCTTATCGCGCAGCGTCCAGCGACTGAAAGGAGCGAGGTTGAGCGCCATGTTATGCCTTGTCGTATGCAACATGATACGTTTCAATAAGAGCATGCTTGCCAACGAGGGTTGGATTTGCTGGCCAATCTCTAACAATGGCTCTGACATAGCGGTTGTCTTTGTAGGACTTTTGATCCCAGTCAAAGAAACTTACAAACGTAAATACGCAATCAGGTGTTGCTAAATCTATGGGGTGGTCCCAATAACCAGAATCGATTTCGCGATTTAGCATGATTGGTATTCCGCATATGCTCTCAGGCCTTGGGTTAACCAATATTCCTGGCTGCGGGAATCCGTAAGTAACCTCGGAGATGCCAGATTGCGTAGTGACTAACGCCAAGAAGAGTTGCTCTTCGATAAGAGTGAAATGCTCATAGAATTCCCAGTCTTCGTTAACTAAGAAATCTTCCAGAAAGTAGTTATTGAACAGCTCTCTGCTAGCCAGTCGAAATTTGTTTACAAGTTTATCCATCATCATGAGGCATAACAGTGATTAGACGGACGCACCGGTCCGTACTATTGAAATTAATGAAGCGAAAAAATTTTCAATAACAAATTGATTCATCAGTGGCCTCATAACATCTCCTGTTCGCATATGCATAATAATCCGAACAGTCGGCGATAGTCTTTTATTAGCCGGTTTCCGCATGTCACGCGCTGCAACTGTTTGCCGATTGTATGACTGCTTCTGTGCCGATTCCAGACAAGCGAAGATGCAAATAATCCCAAATACACCATATCAACGCGCTCAAGTCTGCGGCATCAGCGCCAGCGTGAACACGCCCGGGCTGATTTCCGGCCCGATGTGGTGCAACAGTTCGTTCAATTCCGTTTCTGCCGTGCCGGGTGAGGCTTGCGCGGTGCCGGTGAAGCGCATTCCCGTTGCATTGTCGAAGCCGCCTTTGCCATTCAATAGCAACTTGCCGGATAGCGTGGAAAGTTGCGCATCCAGCGCGCCGCCGTTGCCTTGCAGCAGGATGCGATAGTCGCCCAGCGGGCGTATCGCGGAAAGCGCGGAAGCGGCATGCAACCAATCCATCGTGACTTGTCCGCTCAACCCGGCCGCATCCAGCGTCAAATGATCGCCGCTGGTTTCGAGCGAACCCTGGAGCCCGTACGGGCCGAGCTGGGGCGCGGCGATTTCGATGATGGAAACGGGCAGGGTGACGTGCAGGTTGTCGATATGGATGCGTCCGGTGAAGGGTGCGTAACGCACCGTCATCGGTGCGGTTTCGCCAGCCTGTATTTGCAGTGCCGCATTCAATATTTTCAGGTTCCAGCGGTAACTGCCGAGCGTCTGGTAGCGCGTCTTCTGCTTCAACAACACAATTCCCGCACCGCGCCACAGACTGCCTTTTGCCTGTACCAGCGAAAGCCTCCCGCCGGAGGCGCGTTCGAGCGCGGAGCCCATCAGCGATGCGGGGGCAAAGGCGAGCAGTCCCGCAAGAAATACGCTGCCGAATAACAGCGTCAGCAACACGCGGCGGCGCAATGTCACAGATCGGCCCCGTTGGTCAGTGTGGCTTGCACCTTGACCATGCCCGGCTCGGGCGATGCCACCAGCATCGCCGAGGCCACGCGAATGTGTTGCGTGGTTTCCAGCGTGCGTTGCCATTGCAGCCATTGCGCGAAAGCGATGTTGTCGGCGCTGATGCGTACGCTGTTCTGTTCGCCCGGCACGACCAGCAGCGGCAGGTTGGCCTCGTTCGCCGCTTTCTCAACGGCGATTTGAAGGGCATCGCTGTCCAGCACGGCAAGTTGCGCCTGCTGGCGCAGCGATTGCGCCTGTCCGGCGAGTGACTGCATCTGGTCGGCTTGCGCGCGCAACTGCGGCAGCGCGGTCTGCAACCTGGGCAACGCCTGATGCGCGGGTTGCCACAACAGGCCGTACATCAGCAGCGGAACGAGTATCCACGCACCGCGCAAAATGGTCTTCTGCTCGGTGGCGCTCAGCGTGTCCCAGTGGAGAGCTTTCAATTGGGCGATTTTGTTTTTCATTTGGCGCCTCCTGCGGAGACGCGCAACTGGATGTTCATGGCGCCGCCGGAATCGCGCTTGTCCACTACCTGTGCCGCCAGCCCGGTTTCCGCGATGCGTTGCAGCAGCATGTCCAGCTCGGCGGCGGCCAGCGTCATTTCGATGTCCAGCTTGCCGTCGTCATAACGAAGGGAGCGCAAAGTGCTGCCGGGAGTGGCGCCCATCGCGCCGGAGAATTTCTCCAGCAGCGGCGAAAAATCCGCATCGTCGCTGACGCCCGCCGCATGGCGCAGGCGCGCCACGTTGCGCCGCATCTGCAAGGGCGCGTCGACGATGGCGGCATCCGCCCCGAACGTCTCGCGGAAGGTTTCGGTCATGCTTTTAACCAGATGGCGTTTCTCCTGCGCAAGCACTGCCCATTCCAGATTGCTGATGACGACTTCCACACTGAGCAGCAGCAGCGCCGCCATCAATGCCGGACGCAGCCAGGGCAAATATTCGCTGATGCGCGGTGGCGGGGCGAACTTGCCCCACAGCAGGTTGGGCGCATCGGGGGGGATCGCCGTCTTGCGCCAATCAAAACTCTGTTTCTCGAAAATCACCGGAACCTTGATACCCCAGTTCGGCGCCTGCACTTCGCTGCCAAGTGCGAACAAGCGCAATGCGGCGGGCGCATCGGTTTGCAAACGCAGTTGCAGCCCGGTCGGTGCGCGCGCATCGTCGCCGCTGTCCAGTGCACCGCCCAAGCTGTGCGCCGTTGCCAGGAAACCCTGTGTGCCGTCCCATGCCAGGCTCCATTCGCTGGCGCGCGTCGGCAGCAGGCAAAACTCCGGCACGATGCTGCGCACGCGCACCTTGGCGGCAGTGCTGGCGTCGAGGAACCGGGACAGCCAACTCTTGTTCAGCGTGTACAGCACGGTGCGCCCGTCCGGCAGTTTCGCACCGGTGGTGACATGCGCCTCGCTCGCGTCGTCGATCAATGTATCTTCAAGCGCGAAAGGCAGCGCGGTTTCCAGCTTGCTGCGTTTGATCTTGGGCAGCATGGCGGTGGTTGCCAGCACGCGGTCGGCAGAAACGATCACCGTCGCGTCGCCGCTCTGCGGCATCGCCGCCAGATTGCCCGTGCCGGATTCGCGCACATTGCCGTCGTCGTCCAGCAATGCCCAGGGGCAAGGCGAGGCGGCGTCTTGCCAGTGTGCGGTGAGGTAAATGCGCAGGTTCATTGCAGACTCTTTCTGACTTGGGTTGCCCAGTTGCTACCGCTGCGGTGCAGCAATGCGTGCGCCGCCGAAGCGCCGTCGCCCTGGGTGGCGTATCCGGTCACCATGAAATATTGGCTGCTTACGCCAAGGTTCATTGTACTGTCCTGTGGCACGCTCTTCGGCAATTGTTGTAAAAAATCCGCCGTGTTCTTGAACGGCGCGGTCTTGATCTGGGCCGTGATCTGTCGCGCATCCTGCAACGTCAGTCCCGGCAATATCGCCATCAATACTTCCGGCGGTGCAAAGTTTACGTTCACCGCCGTGTTCGATTCCGGCAACACGCTTACATAAGGCTGAAGCCGCTTGATGATGGAAGCATCGAACCCTTTCACCCACGCCAGCTCGCCGATGTCCGGGAGCGGGCTGTTGGCGCAACGGTAAGGCTGGGAAAGATTCATGTAGTACTCGTCTTCCGCGCCGTTTGCCGTTACCTCGCCATTCGCATCCATCCAGTCGGTCAGTGCGCCGCCCAGTTCCTGCGGCAGGCCCAGCGCGGTGAGCAGGCGCTGGAAACGCGCCAGATTGATTGCGCTCGCCGCGCCGTTGCTCACCAGATTATTCAGGTTGAACAATCCCTGCTGGTCGATGATGGTGCCCTGCACCTCGCCGCCTTCCACCGGAATGGCGGGCAACTTCATCGCCCACATTTCCGTGGCATTGTCGGATTGGTTAATCGCCGCATCGTCCGCCAGCACCGCGCGCGCCCAGTCAATGCCCGCTTCGGCGATGCGCCTGGCCTGTGCCCGGTCGCGTCCGTTCTCCATCTCGCGCTGCCAGAAACCCTGCTGCTGTGCCATGAACGCCGCGATGGTGGTGGCCATCGCCACGATCAACAGCACCATTACCAGGGCTACGCCGCGCTGCGACGAAGCAGAACAAGCCACGGATGGACACGGATGTTCACGGATGATGCAAAAACCATTTTCAATGCTGCCGCCGATTTCAGGGAAAACGCCAACAATAGTTGACCGGGTTTTATCCGTGTTTATCCGTGTCCATCCGTGGCTAACTGTTTTTGTCGTTTTCATTGCAGCGAAAAAAACCGGGTCAACTTCTCGCCGCTCTTCAGCACCAGCTCCACCTCCACCCCCTTGGGCAACGTGCCGCCTGGATTGGCCACCACAGGCGGCCATTGTTTCTCCCAGGTCATGCGGCTGGAAAGATGGCGCACATTGAATTCGCTCACGTTATCCAGCACCGTATCCACCGTCGGCACATTGTACGGGGCGCTATCCAGCGCAGTCCAGCGCAACAGTTCCAGTTTTTCATTGCGCAGGCGATAGCCGATGCGCTGCGGCGGCAGCGGTGAGCCATCGGCATTGAAACCGCCATTGCGCGTGAAGGCCAGTTGCACATCCTCCAGATTTTCGGCCGCGGAAGAAGTGCCCGCCCAGGCGAACGCCACCGCGCCGTTCGCCGTGCGCACCGGACGCTCCAACACCTGCGCGGTCTCGCCATCCAGCCGCGCAAAGAAACGCTCCAGAGCCTGCCACTTGCGCGTCTCCTGGTCGATATGCGCGCGGGTCTGCGTCACCGCGTTCAGTCCGCGATAGGCGGTGATTGCCAGGATGGCGAATACGAACAGTGCGACGAGCAGTTCGATGAGGGTGA
Source organism: Sideroxyarcus sp. (assembly GCA_049286265.1). GTDB lineage: Bacteria > Pseudomonadota > Gammaproteobacteria > Burkholderiales > Gallionellaceae > Sideroxyarcus. The sequence continues at coordinate 423 of JBAQDF010000092.1, read as the reverse complement.
AGCCTTTGCTGTTGTTTTTCCTCATCGCGGAAACTGCACCAGATATCCCGTCAACTCCCGCAGCGAATGCTTCGCATCGTCCGGCGCATACACGGTGACGATGATGCGGCGCATGGTGGGGTTGGGAGTGGAGATGATTTCTTCCTGCCACGGGTAGTTCTGCCCAGCTTGTTCTTCGCTGCCGGTCTGGAGGCCGGGCGCAGGGTAGTCGCCGCGCGCCTGGTGCGTAGCCAGCCGGTTCTGCGCTACCCAGTCGGCGATGACGCGGGTGCGCAGTGCTTCGACATGGTGGATGCTGGAGCTGGCGGTGCGCGATACGGCGGCCATGGTGATGGCGAGGATGAAGAGGGCGACCAGGACTTCGATGAGGGTGAAGCCAGATTGCTTTATTCTCCCTCCCCCTTGCAGGGGGAGGGGTGGGGT
>JBAQDF010000091.1:0-4237 GCA_049286265.1 Sideroxyarcus sp. | reverse complement strand
CCCTAGCCCTCCCCCTTAAAGGGGGAGGGGATGTCATCTGCTATCTTCCTTCTTCCGGAGGCGGGGAAAGGGCTGGCGCCGCGCTCTTCAATTTCTCCACTATCACTTCCAGCACTCCGCCCAGATTTTCCAGCACCTCATTGTTCCAGAAGCGCACTACTTGCCAGCCCTGTTCATTTAAATACCTGCTTCTGGCGTCATCGTAAGTTGTCTGGTCCTGGTGCTGTCCGCCATCCAGTTCGATCACCAGCATTCTTTCCACACACGCAAAGTCCGCAATATAAGCGCCTATCGCATGCTGGCGTCGGAAGCGGCAGCCTTCAAGCTGCTTTCCCCGCATCGCGCTCCAGAGCCTGCGCTCAACATCGGTCATGTCGCTGCGCAGCCGCCGAGCTCTTGCAGTTGTTATCGGAGGAATCCTTCTCCTGTCCGGCATTGGTATAGCCCTCCGCACATACTCCTTCCCCCTCACAGGGGGAAGGCTGGGATGGGGGTGAATTCCGAGCTTTTCGACGCTCCAGGTTTCTACCCCCACCCTAACCCTCCCCCTTAAAGGGGGAGGGGATGGTGTTGCTTCCTATATATCCGCCTCAACCTCATTCCCGTGATACTCCAGCCATGCCCGGCGCGTCGAAGCTTCCTGCTTCCCCATCAGCATGTTGAAAATCCCCATCGTCGCCTTGAACGATTTCAGATCCGCCTTCACGCACAGCGCACGTCTTGTATCCGGATTCAGCGTGGTATCCCACAACTGCTCGGGGCTCATCTCGCCCAGTCCTTTGAAGCGCGAAATGTTCCAGCTGCCTTCGCGGTACTTTTCCTTGCGCAGTCTGTCCAGCGTGCTGTTCAGCTCGCCTTCGTTCAGCGCGTAGATCTTGCTCGCCTGTTTCTTGCCGAGACCGGGCACGTCGATGCGGAACAGCGGCGGCTGCGCAATGAAAATCTTGCCTGCTTCCACCACGCGGTAGAAGTGGCGGTAGAACAAAGTCAGCAGCAGCGTGGAGATGTGCGAACCGTCCACGTCGGCATCGGCCATGATCAGGATGGCGTTGTAGCGCAGGGAGGAGAGGTCGACAGTGTCGCCCGGCGCATGCGGGTCAACGCCAATCGCGACGGCGATGTCGTGGATTTCGTTGTTGGCGAACAGGCGGTCCTTCTCCACTTCGAAAGTGTTGAGCACCTTGCCCCGCAACGGCAGCACGGCCTGGAATTCCTTGTCGCGGCCCTGCTTGGCGGAGCCACCGGCGGAATCGCCCTCGACCAAAAACAGTTCGGTGCGGCTGGAATCACTGGAGCTGCAATCGGTGAGCTTGCCGGGTAGCACGGCGACGCTGGAGCCTTTTTTCTTTTCCACTTTTTGGGCGGAGCGCAAACGCGCCTGCGCCTGCTGGATGGCGAGTTCGACGATCTTCTTGGCGGAGTCGATGTGTTCGTTCAGCCACAGGTCGAGCGGGTCCTTGATCATGGAAGAGACCAGACGCAGCGCTTCGCGCGACACCAGTTTCTCTTTGGTCTGCCCCTGGAACTGCGGGTCGAGCACCTTGGCCGAGAGCACGAAGCTCAGGCGCGAGAACACGTCTTCCGGCACCAGCTTTACGCCTTTGGGTGTGAGGCCGTGCAATTCGGCAAACGACTTCACTGCATTGAACACGCCGTCGCGCAGCCCCGCTTCATGCGTGCCGCCGGAGGGCGTGGGGATGAGGTTGACGTAGGACTCACGCACCACGTCACCCTCGGCGCTCCAGGTGAGCGCCCAGGTGGCGCCTTCGCCTTCGGCAAAGCCGCTGTTGTCGTCCTTGCGCGCGAATTTTTCCTGCAAAAGAATCGGTGTGGCTAGTTCGAATTCGGACAACGCTTCGGCGAGGTAGCCGCGCAAGCCATCCGGGTAGGTCCACGATTTGGTCTCGCCGGTCTTTTCCAGATTCAGCGTGATGGTGACGCCGGGCAGCAGCACGGCCTTGGAGCGCAGTGAATGTTCGAACTGCGCGAGGTTGATGTTGGGGGCGTCGAAATACTTGGGGTTGGGCCAGGCGCGCACGCCGGTGCCGGTCTGGTTCTTGGGGCAGGGAGCAACTTTCTTCAGCGGCTTTTCTGCGGCGCCGTCGAGGAAGCGCACCTCGTGCTGGCCGCCTTCGCGGTAAACGGTGACTTCCACTTTCTTCGACAGCGCATTGGTCACCGCCACGCCCACGCCGTGCAAACCGCCCGCGAACTGGTAAGCGCCGCCTTTTTCTTTTTCAAACTTGCCGCCCGAGTGCAGCACAGTGAAGGCCACTTCAACCACCGAGCGTCCTTCTTCTTTATGGATGCCTACCGGAATGCCGCGCCCGTCGTCCAAGACTGACACCGAACCGTCGCTATGTGCCGTGACAAAAATATTCTTTGCGTATCCCGCCAGCGCCTCGTCGCACGCGTTATCCACCACCTCGGCGACGATGTGATTGGGCGATTCCAGGTTGGTATACATGCCCGGGCGCTGCCGCACCGGGTCGAGACCGCGCAGGACTTTGAAACTTGCTTCGTTATAAGTAGCCATTATTCAATGAGTTGTTGAATTGTTGCGGGTGATGGGGTTGCTGTTATGCGATCTATTTTACCGGACAGAACCGAAGATAGACGAATGCTGTCTTCAGTTGCCGGAAAATTGAGCAGTCACGGCAATGCATGATGATCGTATATCCGGAGTGTTCATTAGGCCGTCATACCGGCGCAGGCCGGTATCCAGTCCAATAAAACACTCTGCGAAGCAGACAAAAGCTTGGTGATGTCCCACCTTCGTGGGGAATTGTTAACTATCTGGATACCGGCCTGCGCCGGTATGACGGTCCACATACATGACCGCGCAGCTCGGGAAATCATTTCTGTTAGCATTAATCAATCGATCAATCGGGGAATACTTTCATGGCAACTCAGGATCGCTTTTCGGCCGAATCCACCGCCCCAACTTTCACGCCCTTCTGGCGCCGCTTGCCCGGTTTCTTTGTCTACCCGCTGCAAATGGGTTCGATGTTGCGCATTATCGGGTACTCCTTGGTCGGCGGTTTTGCGATGCTTCTCGTGCCCCTTTTCGGCATGTTGCTGTATGCCATTCTCTGGATCGTGTTTCTCAAGTACGCGTTTGTTGTGATGGAGCGTACGGCCAGCGGCCGGTTCGACGAGCCGGGCGGGGTGCATGACAAGGAAGTGGGTGACGCAGGGCAGGTCTGGCGGCAGTATGGATTGTTCTTGGTCCTGGGTTTGCTGCTGGGAATGGCCATTTATCTGTTTGGCGAAATCGGGGCAAACGTGGGTTCGCTGCTTTTCAACATTGTGGTCCCGGCGGGCATCATGATCATCGCGGTAGAACGCAGTCTCGGAAAGGCGCTCAATCCGGGACAGATTGTTTTCTACATCAAAACCATCGGTTCACCCTATCTGGCGCTGTGCGCGTTCCTGATCAGTTTGCTTGAAAGCAGCAAGTGGCTGCAGGGCTTTCTGTACCAGCATATGGGCGCAGGGCTGGCGACGCCGTTGCTGATCTTCGTCGATTTCTACTTCGTGCTGATCATTTATCACATGATGGGATACGCGATCTATCAGTATCACGAGGCGCTTGGCGTGGATGCGGCGGTCGATTTCGAGCAGGCAGAGGCCGCGCTTTCACCCGGCAAGAAAGCCGATCCGCTTTTGGCCAAACTCGGCTCCCTGATCGCCAACGGCCAGCAGGATGAGGCGATTGAATTGCTGCGTGGCGAGTTGCGCTCTCACTGGGAAAATAACGATCTGCATGAGCGTTATCAAAAACTGTTGGTTGCGTCGGGCAGGCAAACGGAGGCGTTGACTCACGCGCGCGAATTCATCGTCAAGCTGGTGAATGAGAAGCGCCTGTTCCAGGCGCTGGACCTGAGCGAGCAGTGTCTGAAGGTCGACCCGGAATTTCAACTGCAGGACTCTTATCAGGTACAAGACTTGGCCGTAGCGGCACGCATGGGGAGACGCTCGAAGCTTGCGCTCGATCTGATGCGCCGCTTCGACCGGCGCTATCCCGATCATCCGCACATTCCGGCTGTGTACCTGCTCTCGGCACAGATATACAGCGAGCACTACAAGATGGACAAGGAGGCATTGCAGATATTGCAGGCGCTGCAGGCCAAGTTTCCGGATCACGCTCTGGCCAAGGAGGCGCAGCAATATCAGGAAGTGCTCAATAAGGTTGCTGCCATGAGCTAGCAGTGTTTCGATCGTGGAGATACTGTAG
>JBAQDF010000090.1:0-51921 GCA_049286265.1 Sideroxyarcus sp. | reverse complement strand
TCTGCAGTCTGGCGACAAAGTGCCCGCCGACCTGCGCCTGCTTTCGGCAAAGAACCTGCGCATCGAGGAAGCCGCGCTGACCGGAGAATCCACCGCCGTGGAAAAGAATATCGATCCAGTGAACGAGAAAGCCGTGCTGGGCGACCGTTTCTGCATGGCCTATTCGAGCACGCTGGTGGTGTACGGTCAGGGTTCGGGAGTGGTGGTCGCCACCGCCGACAACACCGAGATCGGGCGCATCAGCGCCTTGCTGGGTGAAGTGCAAAGCATGACCACCCCGTTGCTGCGGCAGATGGAAGTGTTCGGGCGCTGGTTGACCATGGCGATCCTGGCGCTGACCGTGGTCACGTTTTTATTCGGCTGGCTGGTGCACCATTTCGACATCGGCGATATGTTCATCGCCGCGGTCAGCATGGCCGTGGCGGCGATACCGGAAGGTTTGCCCGCGGTATTGACCATCACGCTGGCGCTGGGCGTGCAGCGCATGGCCCGACACAACGCCATCATCCGCCGCCTGCCCGCCGTCGAATCGCTGGGGTCGGTAACGGTGATCTGCACCGACAAGACCGGCACGCTCACCCGCAACGAAATGACGGTACAGCGCGTGATCACCGCCGACCGCGTGTTCGAGGTGAGCGGCGGAGGGTATGCGCCGCGCGGCGAATTATTAATCGACGGCAAGGAAACCGACATCAGCGGCGATGCCGGAGTGCTGGCGCTGGTGCGCGCCGGATTGCTGTGCAACGATGCCGCACTGCACGAGAGCGGCGGGACATGGCAGGTTGCGGGCGATCCGACCGAGGCCGCGCTCATCACGCTGGCCATGAAAGCCGGGATGGACCCCTTGCTCGAACACGAATCGCTGCCGCGCACCGATCTCATCCCGTTCGAGTCCGAGCACCGTTTTATGGCGACTTTGCACCACGACCATGCGGGGCATGCCTTCATCATCGTCAAAGGCGCGGTTGAGCAGGTATTGGCGATGTGCAATGGGCATCATGCCTCTGCTGAAAACGTGCAATTCGATCAGCTCCAATGGCACGGCAGGATGGCCGAGACCGGCGCACTCGGCCAGCGCGTGCTGGCACTGGCGCAGAAACCGGTCGAAGTCGGAAAACGCGAACTGAACTTCGACGACATGCAGGGCGGCTTCACCCTGCTCGGCCTGGTCGGCATCACCGATCCGCCGCGCGACGAAGCCATCGCCGCCGTGCGCGATTGTCATTCAGCCGGCATCCGCGTCAAGATGATCACGGGCGACCATGCCGAAACAGCGGGTGCCATCGCCACACAATTGGGTATAGGCAATGGTCACACACTGAGCGGCATCGAACTGGATGCGATGGATGATGCGGCATTGTGCAAAGCCGTGCGCGAGGTGGATGTGTTCGCGCGTGCCAGTCCGGAACACAAATTGCGACTGGTGCAGGCGCTGCAAACCAACGGCGAGATCGTCGCCATGACCGGGGACGGGGTGAACGATGCCCCGGCATTGAAGCGTGCCGACATCGGTGTGGCGATGGGCATGAAAGGCACAGAGGTCGCCAAGGAAGCCGCCGAGATGGTGCTGACGGACGACAACTTCTCCACCATCGCGCACGCGGTGGAAGAAGGCCGCACCGTCTACGACAACCTCAAGAAAGCCATCGTGTTCATCATGCCCACCAACGGCGGCGAGGCAGGCATGGTGCTGATCGCCATCCTGTTCGGCATGACGCTGCCCATCACGCCGGTGCAGATCCTGTGGATCAACATGGTCACGGCGGTCACGCTGGCGCTGGCGTTGTCGTTCGAGGATGCCGAGGCGGACGTGATGCGGCGCCCGCCGCGAGCAGTCGGCGAAGCGCTGCTGTCCGGCTTCATGGTCTGGCGCATCATCTTCGTATCCGCACTGTTGACCGCGGGCCCCACGGCGCTGTTCCTGTGGGAAAACGCGCGCGGCGTCGACACCGAAGCGGCACGCACTGTCGCGGTCAACGCGCTGGTGGTCGGAGAAATGGCTTACCTGTTCAACTGCCGCTACCTGCTCGCACCGGTGCGCACATGGAAAGACTTCACAGGCAATTCTTACGTGCTGCTCACCATCGTCATCCTGGCGCTGATACAGGCGATCTTCACCTACGCACCGTTCATGCAAAGTGTGTTCGGCGTAGTCGGCATCGACCTCGCCGCATGGGGACTCATCCTCGGCTTCGGGGTGGTGTTGTTTGTGGCGGTGGAAATTGAAAAGTTGGTGATACGGAAAATCAACGCTGCGTGAGTGCAGTGCGGGAGCGCCGACGGGACGTCGACGCTCCCAAAATGCAATCTTACTTCTCGATCAACAGCCCGAGTTTCCTTGCCAGCCACTTGGTAGTCGTAGCCTGAATGAGGATAGTCATCAGGATGGCGATGAAAGTAACCGAGGCGATGATGTCCGCGCCCGGCGCTTTCATGCCGACCAGCATACCGGCCAGCGCGCCGGGGATGACGCCGGTCTCGCGAGTCCAACACATGAACAGCATTTCCTTAAAGCTCCACTTCGCGCGGCGATCCGGCAGCGCGCACAGGAATACAGTGACCGGTCGTGCGACCAGCATGAAGACGGTGACGACAGCAACGCCCGCCCACAGGTACTGATTCATCAGCGCAAAGTCCACTTGCGTGCCGAGCAGGATGAAGATGAACATGCGCATGATGAGCGCGGTGGTCAGGATAAAGTCTTCGAGAATTTTGTGATCCTCGTGCGAACGCTTCAGATTGAACGAATCCTGATTGCCCAGCATGATGCCAAACACGAACACGGCCATGAAGCCGCTGGCATGCGCGCCGTCCGCACCCATGTAGGCACCGATGACAGCCATTAGCGTGACGACCGGGGCGTATTCGGTGAGGAAGCCGAACTTCTCGTGCGCGATCAGCACGGCTGCTGCGTAGCCGAGCACGCCACCGATCACAGTGCCCAATATCGCCTGCTTGAGCAGATCAATCAGCGAATCTGCGGCGGAGAATTCGCCCGCCCCCATCGCCACCGCCAGCACGGCAAAGGTGACGATGGCGCCCATCGCGTCGTTGAAGGCGGATTCGGTCATCACCGTTTGCGCGACGCGCTCCTTGATTTTGATCTGTTTGAACACCGGCACCAGCGTTGCGGGGTCGGTCGAGGCCAGGGTCGCACCGAGCAGCAAGGCGACGATGAACGGTACTCCGAGAAAATAGTAGGCAGCCGCACCGGTGATGGCCGCAGTGATCAGCACGCCGATAGTGGCGATGATGAGGATGGTGATCCACACTTCCTTCAGCACTTTCAGCTTGATAGACGCGCCGCCGTCGAAAAGGATGTAGCTGGAACCGAAGATCAGGATGAGCTGGTTGACGGTCGAATCGGCCTTGATGTCGACCAGCCCGAGCATGCCGGGACCGATGAGCATTCCGACCAGCAGGAACACCACCACGTCGGGCACGCGCGCCATGCGCGCCAACAATCCCGAGAAGGTGCCGATGCCGAGGATGATGCCGATCAGCAGCAGGGTGTGCTTTGCAAGTTCCAGGGATGCGGAGGTTTCCATGCTATTTCCAATGCCACGAGTGCAGGGATTCTACAAGAAGTGCACCTGATGCAATACGGAAAACGAATCGAAACCCAATTGCCTAAGCGTGATTGTCAGTCATCGTCATCCTCGCCCGCGATGACGCGGCGCGGCACGGTAGCCGGGTCGGCGGTGATGGCGCGGTAGATCTCGACGCGGTCTCCCGGCTTGAGCAGGGTATCCAACTCGGCGGTTTTGCCGAAGATGCCGATCTTGTACTGCTCGAGGTCGATGGCCGGGAATTTCTTCAGGATGCCGGATTGCTCGATGGCCGCCTGCACGGTGGTCTCTTCCGGCACTTCAATACGAAGCCAGAGCTGATGCGCGGGTTCGGAATAGGCGACGCCGATTTGCATGATGTTCTCTCCTTTATTGCCCCTCGCCCGCAAGCGGGAGAGGGGTCGGGGTGAGGGATGGCGATGAACCGCAAATATTGCAGATACACACAGCCCCTCATCCCCAGCCCTTCTCCCGCTTGCGGGAGAAGGGAGCAAAACCGTTTGTTAACTTGCCGCCACGGCGGCCATCTCTTCACGCGCTGCGCGGCGCTGGTCCAGCACGCGCTTCGCGGCCAGCAGCAAACCCACCACCATGAACCCGCCCGGCGGCAGGATCATCAGCAGGAAGCCCTTGTATTCCGGCACGATGGTCACCTCCAGGAAGGAGAACGCCGGGCCGAGCAGCAGGTGGGCGTTGGCGAACAGCGTGCCGCTACCGAACACTTCGCGCACCCCGCCGATCACCACCAGCGACAGCGTAAAACCGATGCCCATCATCAAACCGTCCAGTGCCGAGTCGAACACGCTGTTCTTGGAAGCGAACGCTTCGGCGCGGCCGAGGATGGCGCAGTTGACCACGATCAGCGCGATGAACAGGCCCAATACTTTATATAGTTCATGCGCCCAGGCATTCAGACTCATGTCCACCAGCGTCACCAGTGTGGCGATGAGCACGATGTACACGGGGATGCGCACCTCGGCGCTGACGAACTGGCGCACGCTGGAGATGATGATATTGGAGAGCAGCAGCACCGCCGTGCTCGCCAACCCCATGCCGAGGCCGTTGGTGGCGGAACTGGTCACCGCCAGCGTCGGGCACAGCGCCAGCATCTGCGCAAACACGACGTTGTTGTTCCACAGACCTTCGCGGGTGATGCGCGCGTATTTCTCGTTCATTTCACACCTCCGAAACCGTCATTCCCGCGCAGGCGGGAATCCAGATCATCAAATTCAGCCTCGCGCAGCGAGTACTCAAGTCAATCTTGTCCGCTACGCGGTTTGTTGTTTCTGCTGGATTCCCGCCTGCGCGGGAATGACGGGGTAAAAGAGTCATGGCTTGACTCCCTCATCCAGCAAAGCTCTCTTGTTGCCCTCAAAGAACTCCAGCCCTCCCTTTACCGCGTTCACCACGCCGCGCGGTGTGATGGTGGCACCGGCGAACTGGTCGAACACGCCGCCGTCCTTCTTCACTTCCCATTTGTCGGCAGGCGGGTCGCCCAGGAACTTGCCGTCGAAATCGAATATCCATTTACCTTTGGACGGTTCGATCTTGTCGCCCAGCCCCGGTGTCTCCTTGTGGCTGATGACGCGCACGCCGAGGATCTTGCCCTCGCGCGACACGCCCATCACGCACACGATGTTGCCCGCATAACCGTTGCCGATGACGCGATACACCACCGCCTCCACCTTGCCCGCACGGCGGCCGCGATACACCAGCACATCGCCGCTCTTGCCCGGCAGCGTGACGGTGTCTTTCAGCAAATCATTCTCGTATTCGCCCGGCAACACCTGCGCCAGCGATTGCTTGAGGTCGGCCGCTTCCGCCGCCTTGATGTCCGCTTCGGTGGCGCGCGAGGCGAAAGCCAGCGCCGCGCTGGTGAGCAGCGCCACGCCGCCGAGCAACATGCCCTGATAACTCAGCTTGCCGCGTAGTTCTTCGAGATTCATCTCACGCACCTTTCTTCGCGGGTAATGCCGCACCCTTGCGGTCGCGACCGTAGATGCGCGGTTTGACGTATTGGTCGATGATGGGCGTGGCCGCGTTCATCAGCAGCACGGCGAAGGCCACACCTTCCGGATAGCCGCCCCAGGTGCGGATGATCCAAGTCAACAGGCCGCAGGACAGACCGAAGATGAATTGCCCCAGTGCCGTGTTGGGTGAGGTCACCGGATCGGTGACGATGAAGAATGCCCCCAGCATCAGGCCGCCCGAGAGCAGATGCACCATCGGTCCGGCGTAGTGGTTGGCATCGATGGCGTTGAACAGCAGCGCCGGTGCCGCCACACCGAGCAGCATGGCAAACGGCGCATGCCAGGTGATGATGCGGCGCGCGATGAGGAACAGACCGCCGATGAGCAGCAACACCGCCGCCGTCTCGCCGAGACTGCCCGCACGGCTGCCCCACAACATGTCCAGCGGTGCGTAATAACCGGTAAGCGCCTGATCCAGACCGATGCCGCGCGTGAACTCGGTCTTCACGTGACCGAGCAGCGAGGCACTGGCCATGCCGTCGATGGGCTGGCTGAAAAAGGTGATGCGCAGGCTTTCGAGCAGACCGGGCGCTTGCGAGGGCGCGACCCAGGTAGTCATCTCCAGCGGGAAAGAGATCAGCAGCATCACGCGCGCGGCCATCGCCGGGTTGAACACGTTCTGCCCCAGCCCGCCGAATACCTGCTTGCCGATAATGACCGCGAACAAGCTACCGAGCACCGCGATCCACCAAGGCGCATACGGCGGCAGCGACAGAGCCAGCAGCCATGCAGTCAATATCCCGGAACCATCCATCAGCACCGGGCGCACTTTGCGTCCCTGCATGCGCACCACGAAGGCTTCGCCGACGATGGCCGCGATGAGCGACACCGCCCACAGATTGACCGCGGGCCAGCCGTACAACCAGAAACCGAACAGCGTGGCGGGTACGAGTGCGAGCAGCACGGTGGCCATCACTTTGCCGATGGAGACGGGCGCGTGGGCGTGGGGGGAATGGGCGATGGGGTTCATGATTTATCCGCACTCAAAAACTGCGTCATTCCCGCGCAGGCGGGAATCCAGTAAAAACATATATTCCGCATAGCGGACAAAACCTGTCGTCCTGCTTCGCAGGAAATGATTTGATTGGCTGGATTCCCGCCTGCGCGGGAATGACGGTTTGAAATATTGATGTTTTTCATACCGCCTCCGCCTTCGCCGCCGCTTCCTTGGCGGCACGTTCCTTCGCCTCGCGCGCAGCCTTGCGTTTCGCCGCCGCTTCGGCGCGTTCGCGTTCGATGCGCGCCAGACGTTCGTTGCGAGCGTCGGCCAGTTTTTTGGTCGCTTCCTGTTTCAGCTTGCTGCGCTCCTGCGCGGCGAGGTCGCCCTTGGCGTAGTTGAAGTAATGCACCAGCGGGATATGCGCCGGGCACACATATGAACATGAGCCGCAGGCGATACAGTCCTTGAGCCCGAATGCGACCGCAGCCGAGAGGTCGGACACCCGGATGCGCGAGACCATCTCCAGCGGCAACAGACCGACCGGACAGGCTCGCACACAGGTCGAACAGCGGATGCACGGTGAAGCTTCGGCCTGACCAATCTCCGCCGACGTCAGTGCGAGCACGCCGCTGGTCCCCTTCACCACCGGCACATTGGTATTGGTGAACTGCTGTCCCATCATCGGCCCGCCCAGCACCAGGCGCGCAGCAGGTTGGCTGTAGCCGTCGGCGAAATCGATGAGTTCCTGCACCGGCGTGCCGATCAGTGCTTCCACATTGCAGGCGGTCTTGATCGCGCCGCCGCTGAGGGTGACGATGCGCGAGATGAGCGGCTTGCCGTAGCGCACTGCCTGCTGCACGGCAAACGCGGTGGCGACGTTGTGCACCAGCACGCCGATGTCGGCGGGACGCCCGCCCGCAGGGATCTCCTTGCCGGTGAGCACCTGGATGATCTGTTTTTCAGAACCCATGGGATACATGCTCGGCATGGCAACAACCTTGACCGTCGTGCCCTGCGCGGCGGCCAGCATGGCGGCAATGGCTTCCGGCTTGTTGTCCTCGATGCCGACCAGTATTTCTTTTGCGGCAACGGCATGCGCGATCAGGCGGATGCCTTCAACGATCTCCGCCGCGCGTTCGCGCATGATGCGGTCGTCACAGGTGAGATAGGGTTCGCATTCGCCGCCGTTCATGATCAGCGTCTGCACGCCGGAAGCTCGACTGAGATTTAGTTTGAGTGCCGCCGGGAAAGTCGCGCCGCCCAAACCGACGATACCCGCTGCCGCGACGCGCGCGGCGATATCTTCCGGCGCGAGTGAGAACGGGTTGTCCACTGTTTCCGTCATGACCCATTTATCTTCGCCGTCGCTTTCGATCGTGATCGTGGCTACCGGTAGCCCGGAGGGATGCGGTGCCGGAAAATCACCCATCGCCGTGATCACACCGGAGGTTGGCGCATGAACCGAAGAAGAGACTGCTCCTTGTGCTGCCGCGATAAGTTGGCCCTTCAGCACGTGATCACCGACTTTTACCACCGGCGTGGCAGGTGCGCCGATATGTTGCTGCATTGGCACGAACAATTTCTTCGGCAACGGCAGGACGCGGATATGCCGCTCCGCCGACAAGTTCTTGCGGCCTTCGGGATGGACACCGCCTCTGAGTTCAAAGAGTTTCATGCTGCACCTCCCAGCAACGGCTTTTTCCAATGCCACGATTGCAACGTCACCGGAACCGGTTGCAGCGTCGCCGACTCGGTCGGGCAGACATCAACACATTTGCCGCAGGCGGTGCAGGCTTCGCGGAACACCACATGGATCTGTTGCGCCGCACCCATGATCGCGTCGGTGGGACAGACCTTGAAACAGCGCGTGCAGCCGATGCATATCTCTTCCTTGATCTCGGCGATCATCGGCCCCTTCTCTTCCACGCCGGAGAGATCGGCCTCGATGCCCAGCTTGGCAGCCAGCGCCTGCACCACCGCGCGCCCACCGGGAGGACACAGATTCACGGACGCGCCGCCGTCGGCCAGCGCCTGCGCTGCGCCGGAACATCCGGGGAAGCCGCACTGTCCGCATTGCGAGCCGGGCAACAGTTGTTCGATCTCGGCGACCAGCGGGTTGCCTTCGACCTTCAGATAACGCGCGGCGACGCCGAGCAACAATCCGAAGACGGCTCCCAAGATGGTCAGACTGACGATGGCAGCGACTAGCATTTCAAAACCCTTTCGAAAAACCTTGGGCCCGCAGATTACGCAGATGACACTGATTCAAACCCCTCGCATCCAATCTTGCGTAATCTGTGTAATCTGCGGGTACGGGCTTTTTCATCATTCATCTCACGCCAAACCGGCGAAACCCATAAACGCCAGCGCCAGCAAGCTGGCGGTGATGAAACCGATGGGTGCGCCGCTGAAAGCGTTCGGTACCTGCGCCAGCGCCAGGCGCACGCGCAGGCCGGTGAACAACAGCATCACCAGCGTGAAGCCGAGCGCTGAGCCGAAGCCGTACATCAGGCTGTGCACGAAGTCGCTCTTCTCCTGCACGTTAAGCAGCGCGATGCCCAGCACCGCGCAGTTGGTGGTGATGAGCGGCAGGTAGATGCCCAGCACCTGGTACAGCGCGGGACTGAATTTTCGGATGAGCATCTCGGTGAACTGCACCACGGCGGCGATGGTGAGGATGAACGCAAGGATGCGCAGGTACTGGATGCCCAGCGGCATCAGCAACCAGTGCTCCAGCATCCAGGTAGCAGCGGTCGCCAGTGTCAGCACAAAGGTGGTGGCCATGCCCATGCCGAGCGCGCCGTCCATCTTCTTGGACACGCCCATGAAGGGACACAGCCCAAGAAACTTCACCAGCACCACGTTGTTGACCAGCGCGGTACCCAGCAGCAGTAACAGATACTCACTCATATATACGATCTCCTGCCCTCTCGTCTGCAAGCGGCGTGCCAGCGCATGCGCACCGCAACGGGACGCACGAAATCAGGCGTTTGGTGCTTGAGCGCACCAGACAGGTGCGGAAAACCTTTGTCATTGTCGGGTCGGGGTGTGCGCCGATGTAGCAAACACGACAACTGGCGCAACTTGCGGCGATGAAAGAAAGTGAAAATTTACAGGCATGGATATTGCTGAACACACTGTGTCATCTATTCACCGGAGCTTCCATGTCCATGCAACCCGCCGCACCTCACAAGCCCGCAGACCCGGACGAGGCCTTGCCGTCGCACTTGTTTCACAAGGCCGTGGAGCAAGCCGCACTGGCGATTTCCATCACCGATGCGAAGGCCAACATCCTGTACGCCAACGGCGCGTTCCAGCGCATCACCGGCTATGAACGGGACGAAGTGATCGGCCACAACGAATCCGTGCTTTCCTATCGCGTCACGCCCAAGCTGGTGTACGAGACGCTGTGGGCGCAGATCCAGCGCCAGCGTCCGTGGAACGGTTTGCTGGTGAACAAGCGCAAGGACGGCAGCCGCTATCTGGCCGATGTCACCATCACCCCGGTGGTGAGCGAGGACGGCGACACCACGCATTATCTGGGCATGCACCGCGACGTGACCGAGGTGCACCGCCTCGAACGCCAGGTGCAGAACCAGAAGACGCTGATCGAATCTGTGGTGGACGCGGCGCAGGTCGCCATCGTGCTGCTCGACGACAAGGAACGCGTGGTTCTGGACAATCAGGAATACAAGAAACTCATCGGCGATCTCGGCAAGGAACCCGCGCTGAAACTGCTCGCCGCCCTGCGCGAACAGATGGGTGACGCCTACACCAAAGCGCACGGCAAACACCGCAACATCGCCGCGCGCGAGGTGTGCATCGAAACGCCGAAAAAAATGCCGCGCTGGTTCTCCTGCGCGATTTCGTGGTTCGAGGAACACGATGTCGGCGCGGACGCCTTCTACGAACCGGCACAACGTCACTATCTGCTGCTCACCATTCAGGACATCAGCGAGATCAAACGCCAGCAGGAAGCGCTGCGCATCACCAGCCTGCACGCACTGCTGTCCGAGCAGGAGCGCATACAGGGATTACGCGAGACGCTGGCCGGTGCGGTGTATCAACTGGAAGGTCCGCTTAACATGTTGAGCGCCGTCGCCACCATGATGGGTCGCCGACGCGACGCTGGCAGCGACCTGCCTGCCGCCAGCGCACTGGATGAAGCCATGCAAAAAAGCCGCGAGGTGCTGGATACGCTGCGCGCCTGCATTCCAGACCACAATAACGAATCCATGCAGTCGGTCGATCTCAACGAAGTGCTGGCCGATGTGCTCAAGCTCACCACGCCCACCCTGCTCGGTGCAGGCATTGTGGTGGACTGGGTTCCGGCAAGCGGTCCGGCAGTGATCTCCGGGCATCCGGCCGAATTGTCCAACCTGTTCAAGCAACTGATCTCGAATGCCATCGAGGCAGTGAATGAAAAACGCGGCGGTCAACGCGAACTGCGCATCACCTGCACATCCCGCGGCGACCACCTCGAGTTACTTGTCGACGACAGCGGCCCCGGCATCGCCGAGGAGTTGCGTTACAAAGTTTTCCAGCCGTTCTTTACCACCAAGGGCGCATCGCGCCAGCACCTCGGTCTCGGCCTGGCCATGGCACAGGAAATCGTGACCAGCCACAACGGCACCATCGATATCGATCCTGCCTATCGCGCCGGATGCCGCGTGCGCGTGCTGCTTCCCTATGTATCGGGGGTGAATCATGTCTAATGATCGAATGGACGGAAGAACCGGGCAGGAACTCGACCTGCTGCGTTCCGAACTGGAGACGCTGTACCAAGTGAGCAAGGTGTTGTCGCGCTCGCTCAATTTCAAGGAAACGCTGGACGGTGTGCTGAATGCGCTGCACGAAGGCGTGGCGCTGGAACGCGGCATGGTCAGTCTGTTTGACGCTGCCAGCGGTGAGTTGCAGGTGTCGCTGGTGTACGGGGTTGCCGATGATGTCACCGAGGAAGTCAGCTACCTGCCCGGCGAAGGCGTGGTCGGTACCATCCTCAAGACCGGTAGCAGCATTGTGGTCGAATGCATCATGGACGAACCGCGCTTCCTGAGCCGCATGGGCATCTACAACCCGCAGGGGGCTTTCGTCGGCGTGCCGATTCGCATCGGGCAGAAAGTTGTCGGCGTGCTGGCCGCACAGCCCGCCCCCAGCATCAACAAGCAGCTCAACGAATACCAGCATTTCCTGGAGATGGTCGCCAACCTGATCGGCCAGAGCGTGCGCCTGTCGCAGGAGGTTGCCGAGGAGAAGAAAGAAATTTCCGAGGAACGCGACGTCCTGCGCCGCACCGTGCGCGGCAAATACGGTTTCGACAACATCATCGGCCACACGCAATCGATGCGCCGCATATTTGAGCAGGTACGACTGGTGGCGAAGTGGAACACCACCGTGCTGATCCGGGGCGAGACCGGCACCGGCAAGGAGTTGATCGCCAACGCCATCCACTACAACTCGCCGCGTGCACGCGGCAGCTTCGTCAAGCTTAACTGCGCGGCGTTGCCTGAAACGCTGCTGGAATCGGAATTGTTCGGCCACGAAAAAGGCGCCTTCACCGGCGCGGTGGCGCAACGCAAGGGACGTTTCGAACAGGCCGAAGGCGGCACCGTGTTCCTCGACGAGATCGGCGAAATCTCCGCCTCGTTCCAGGCCAAGTTACTGCGCGTGTTGCAGGAAGGCGAGCTGGAAAGAGTCGGCGGCACCAAAACAATTCATGTCGATGTGCGCGTGGTCGCCGCCACCCACCGCGACCTTGAAGCCGAAGTGGAAAAAGGACGTTTCCGTGAGGACTTATATTACCGACTCAACGTCATGCCGCTTTTCCTTCCGCCGCTGCGCGAACGCATGGAAGACATCCCCGAGATCGCGCGCTTCCTGGTGGAAAAAGTCAGCACGCAACAGGGCAGGCAGCTCACGCTGACCGATGCGGCGTTGCGCATACTCATGCACCACGACTGGCCGGGCAACGTGCGCGAACTGGAAAACTGCCTGGAGCGCGCCTCGGTGATGACCGAAGGCAACACCATAGACCGCGACGCCATTCTGCTCACCGGTATTGACGAAAAAATATCGGCCAGTCGCGGTGCCATCCAGGAACTGAACCTGGACGACCCCAACCTCGACGAACGCGAGAAAGTCATTGCCGCGCTGGAACAGGCCGGCTGGGTGCAGGCCAAAGCTGCGCGCCTGCTCGACATGACGCCGAGACAGATTGCTTATCGCATACAGACGCTGAATATCAAGGTGCGGCAGATCTAAACCCGTTCTGCTTAAGTTTCGGGCGGAATCGTCCATGAGCAGACTTCGACAACGGGGGCGAATTTGCAGTCTATGTCGCCGACAACCCGAGGGAAACTGTCAGGTACCGGCGCGAAACACAAATATGGCCGGATATATGAATGACCGCGTGGAACGCTATTGCAGCAATCCAGCATTTCCTGGGTACGGGGTCATCCATGCTGAAGGTGTGTGGAGTGCTAGCTTTCCAGTCTGGAACCTGTACCAAAGTCCAATGGCGTTTGTTGATGAAGACAGGGAAAATGCCAGTCGAAGGTGTGGTTATACATATTCGACAGGGAGATTCAAAATGTTAAACAGATTCAAGTCGTTGCTTAAAGCAGGGATAGGCATCGTCGGCTCCGTGGCGGTTATCGGAGCAGCGCAGGCGACATCGCTGACTGCCATCGATAGCATCCAGCACAATACGTCTTGGCAGAACATCGCCAGTGCTTCATATACCTTTAGCGATGTCAATAGTGATGGTCAGCTCAATGTAGGTGAGAAACTCACCTTCACTATCGAGATGGATAAACTCTATTGGGGTAGGCATGCCTTTGATGCACTGAAGGTCTGGATTGGCGGTGCGGTTTACCAGGCACAATGGAATTTCAGTACGGCGACTTCGCTGCTGAATGATAGCTATAGCTATAAACCTTATATCAAACCTAACAAGTCTTTCGCTTTTGATTACATCGCCACCAATGAGGGCCCTCTTGATCTCTATGCAAGCGTCATGTGCAACGCGGATCTCTCTGGGCTTGTCCACGACCAAAAAGAAGGCTCAGACGGCGTGGCGACAGCAGCCGATTGGGCTAAATGGTCGTACGGGATTAACCGGTATCAGGGCGAGGACAAGCACTACCAGCTGAACGTATCGCCGGTTCCCGAACCCGAAACCTACGCCATGCTGCTGGTTGGCTTGGGCTTGCTGGGCTTTTCAGCACGGCGCAGAAAAGACTTCAACGCATAATTCAGGTTCGCATTCAAATCAAAACGGGGGCTTTGGCCCCCGTTTTTTTTGTTGCTGGCCGGGGCGATTTCTGCCCCGGCCAGTTTGCCAATATCAGTGATGCGACTTGGTCAGCAACTGGATCATCTTGTAGTTGATGGCTACGAAACGCCAGAGCTGCCACAGCACGCAAGTGCGCATGAAACGGGTGAAGCCTGTCGGTGCGGGCGGATAGTAGGCCTGTTGGTAGGGCTCGCGGTTGGTGATGTTTCCCATTTTCTGTTCCTTTTGAATTCGTTGTCGATCAGTCCGGCAGCAGAGACCAGCCCGGACGCAGTTTCGCCTGATAGATGAAAGTATGGTGCAGCAGGTACTTCATCCAGTGACCGGCCAGGCCGATCTCGCCGAAGGTCAGGTCGATATCGCGACCGAACTCGGGATACTTCTCGTAGTCGGGCACCACCGGGAACACGGTCATGGTCGCCGCCGTGCCCTTGAGGATGTGCGAGCCGGTGGAGGCCACGCAGGCTGCGCCCATCTCGGCCATCGAGGCAGTGTGGGTCGGCTTCTCGGCGCCGTTCAGCATGTCGCGGATGCTCATCGCCACGGCCTTGGCCATCGCGGC
Source organism: Sideroxyarcus sp. (assembly GCA_049286265.1). GTDB lineage: Bacteria > Pseudomonadota > Gammaproteobacteria > Burkholderiales > Gallionellaceae > Sideroxyarcus. Next base: position 37,526 of record JBAQDF010000090.1, on the reverse strand, counting down.
GGAAGGCATGCCGGTGCGCGGTGCGGTCGGGTTGATCGGCGTGCCGTTGGCGCTCTGCATCGGCTTGCTGATCAGGTGCGGCACGGCGAAGGCGATGCCGACGGCGAAGATGTTGCGGTGCGTCGGCGTCTGGTAGGTGCGCGGCCAATCCTTGGCGCTCCACTCCATGAAGGGACGCGGCGTGTAATCGGCATCCACCTTCATGAAACCGTTGGGCAGGAACATCTGCGCGGTGATGTCTTCTTCCGCCTTGCTGAAAGCCTTGAGGCCTACACCCGCGAACGGCGGGATCAGCATGGAGAAGTCGAATTCCAGTTCGTGGAATGTACCGTCCAGCATCTCGTAATGAATCTTGCCGGCCTCCACTTTCTTGACGTGCGCGCGCGTGATCCACTCGATGCCGCGTTCGACCATCAGCGATTCAGCGAAGGTCTTGCCGTTGGTGATGTAGCCGCCGCGCTTGATATGCACGCCGCCCATGCCGAAATCGCCCAGCTCGTATTCGTTGCTGAGCCAGACGATGCGCGCCATGTTGCGCACGCCCGCTTCGCGCAGCACGTGGTCGACGTTGTAGATGTATTCAAACGCCGCGCCCTGGCAGGTACACATGCCGTGGCCGGTGCCGATGACGACGGTCTTGCGCTCGCCCTTCTTCATCGCGGCGATGCATTCTTGCAGCTTCTCGTTGGCTTCCTTGGCGTGGCCGTAGGTGCAGACGGAAACGGTGTGGCCGTGGTCGGGGCCCAGACCTTCGGTCGCGCCGAAGTTCAGCTTCGGCCCGGTGGCGTTGATCAGGTAATCGTAGGAGATGTTCTCAACCACACCGGCCTTGTCGGCGCGGGTGTATTCGACTGTCACGAAAGGCTTGGCGCTATCGGCACTGCCATCGGGATGGATGGACAAAGCCTTGGCCTGGCGGAAATCCATATTGGTCTTGCTGTACAGCTCGGGGAGATCAAAGGTCACATCCTTCTCGGTCATTTGGCCGACGCCGACCCAGATGTTGGAAGGGATCCAGTTCCATTTCGAATTGGGCGCCACCACGATGATCTCGTGCTCTTTGCCCACCCATTTGTTCAGATAACGGGCTGCGGTATGGCCTGATATACCCGCGCCCAAAATTACGATTCGCGACATTTTTTCTCCCTTGATCATTCTTCAAATTCAAATTGGTAATCGCCCAGCTGCTGAAAAATTTCAACAGACTGCCGCCAAGCGCTGCTGCCTGATTACGATCCCAACATTGATTGTTTTAACCGGAGGATGATCAACATACTCTCATCCATGGATACAACGAGCTGAATCTGCATGTGTTAGCTGTAGCATCTTAATATAAGCAAGTTCTAATATGCAACTGATAATTTGCCGTCCTGCCCCCATTCCCACAAAGCCTGTCAGGGTACGATGGAAAACAGCTGCGGCTGCTTGCGCCTGTATTTGTGCAAGTGCTGCACTGTCATTGGCGTAAGCTCCTTGATGGCGACCCATATCTGCAGGGGATGCCTGGAGGGATGAGGCAGGATTTTTGCCAACACCGCCCAGGCGGCCCAGTCGATCTCGTGCATGCGTTCGCGCGTATCAACGGGGAGGTTGGCTGCGGTCTGGGCGAAACTACCCAGCAATTGCAGGGTCTGCACCCTGGTCAGGCGGCTGTTGAAAAAATCTTCTTCGCTGATCTCTTCGGTCAATACCATGATGTCGAGTGCAATCCGTTCCATCAGTCCGAGCATCGCGCCTGTCAGCATGTTGCCTCCTTCAGCGCGTCGCGCAGCAATAAGGCCAAGTGAACAGGCTGGCGTTCGGCACCTTCGCGTATCTGGTGGCGGCAGGAAAATCCGTTGGCGAGGATGGTGGTATCGGCAGGCGAAGCGCGCAGTGCGGGCAGCAAATCGATCTCTGCCATTTGCATGGAAATGTCGGCGTGCTCGGCCTCCAGTCCGAAGCTACCCGACATGCCGCAACAGCTCGCCTCGATAAATTCAAACTCGAACTCCGGAATCAGTCGCAGCACTTTGCGCAACGACTTCATCGCTCCGACCGCCTTCTGGTGGCAATGACCATGCACCAGGGTTTTGCTGCGGGACAGCGGCTTGAATTCGAGATTGAAGCGCTTGCGGTCATGTTCGCGCGCGATGAATTCTTCAAGCAGATAGACCTGTTTTGACAGCGCCACCGCTTCTTCCCCCAGACCGAGTTTCAGATGATCGTCGCGCAGAGACAGGATGCACGAGGGCTCCAGCCCCACGATGGGTGTTCCTGCCGCCAATGCCGGACGTAGTGCAGCTTGCAGTCTGAGCGCTTCGCTCCGCGCAGCCTCCACTTGCCCCAATGAGAGATAAGTACGCCCGCAGCACAAGGCGCGATCCGGCTCTTCATCGTCAGGCAGCGCCTGCAAAGTGATAACGCGATAGCCTGCGGCGGTGAGGACCTGATGCGCGGCCTGCGCGATCTCCGGCTCGAAGTGCATGGCGAAAGTATCGACGAACAGGATCACGTCCCGGTCAGCAAATTGAAATTCGCGTAGCGTTCGTTTGCCTCCTCTCCCGCTTGCGGGAGAGGATTGAGGAGAGGGTATGTCCGGAGCAACATAAGGAGTATTGGCAGGTTCAGGCAACTGACGCTGAGCAGAAATTTTCAGGATTCGTTCGCCCAATTTCGCCAGCCACGGTGAACGATTGCGCCAGCGGATCAAGCCGCGCAACAGGCGACGATAGCGTAACCATTTGGGCAAACCCGCCACCAAACGGTCGCGTAGCGGCACGCCCAACTCTTCATTACGCTGCGCCTGATACTCGATCTTGATCGCGGCCATATCCACCTGGTTGGCGCACTCGCGCTTGCAGCCTTTGCAACCGACGCAAAGATCCATGGCCTCGGCCAAGCGGGAATCGGCAAAAGGATTTGCTCCGAGTTCGCCGTTCAGTGCCGCCTTGAGCACCGTCACCCTGCCACCCGGTGAATGCGCGACATCGTCCGTGGCGCGAAAACTCGGGCACATGACGCCCTTGGGTGTGCGCTGGCACAGTTTGTCGCTGATGCACACCGCCACCGCTTTGGCAAAATCGCCGCCGGTGGCGGGAATGCCAGCGTAGGCGTCGCCCTGCCCGGCGGTTTCGTAAGCAGACCAATCGAGATGATGTTTCTTCATGGTTAATTGCAGAGGCAATTACAGTGCCAGTGCAAAGCGCGCGCGTCGGTTATTAGCTAACACACTGACAAGACGCGCGATTAAAACGCTTTGCGAGCCCTACCACTTACCTCTGGACGACATGCACCAGGATTTTGTCGGCTTCACCACAAGCATCGGCGATTTTCATGTGTAGTTTGCAACAGACAAGGCACGCCCAGGTTTTGCTCATATATAAAACAATGAGTTACATGCCAGTTTTGGACAGGCACGCAGTTTGCTCATATCCAGCCAAACGTCAGTCGGAGGATAAAACCGTGCAAATGCCCGTCATCAACATCGCAGTAGCCGAAGCCCCCAAGAAGGGTGGGTGTTCCGCCGGATCATGCGGATCGAAGGATGAACAACTGAGCCACCTGCCGGAGCATATCCGCCAGAAGGTATTCAACCATCCGTGCTATTCCGAAGAAGCGCACCACTACTTCGCCCGCATGCACGTTGCCGTCGCACCGGCCTGCAATATCCAGTGCAATTACTGCAACCGCAAATACGATTGCGCGAATGAATCGCGCCCGGGCGTGGTATCCGAACTGCATCATCCGGTGCAGGCGGTGAAGAAAGTATTGGCCGTCGCGGCAACGATTCCGCAGATGACGGTGCTGGGCATCGCCGGTCCCGGCGATCCTTTGGCCAACCCGGAACGCACCTTCGAAACGTTCCGCATGCTGTCCGAGCAGGCGCCGGACATCAAGCTGTGCGTGTCGACCAACGGCCTGTCGCTGCCCGAGCAGGTGGAGCAACTGTCGCAGTACAACATCGACCATGTAACCATCACCATCAACTGCGTCGATCCCGACGTTGGCGCGCAGATCTATCCGTGGATTTTCTGGAAGAACAAGCGCATCAAGGGCCGCGAAGCCGCCGAGATACTCATTGCGCAGCAGCAGAAGGGGCTGGAGATGCTGGTCGCCAAAGGCATCCTGGTGAAAGTGAACTCGGTGATGATCCCCGGCGTGAACGACAAGCATCTGGAAGAAGTGTCGAAGATCGTGAAGGCCAAGGGCGCATTCCTGCACAACGTGATGCCGCTGATCTCGGAAGCGGAGCACGGCACCTACTACGGGCTGACCGGTCAACGCGGCCCGACCCACGATGAACTGCAAGCCCTGCAGGATGCCTGCGCGGGCGACATGAACATGATGCGTCATTGCCGCCAGTGCCGCGCCGATGCGGTGGGCCTGTTGGGCGAAGACCGCGGTGCGGAATTCACCATGGACAAGATCGAGAAGATGGACATCAACTATCCGGAAGCAATGAAGATGCGCGCACAGGTACATGCTGCCATCAACGAAGAACTGGAGAGCAAACGTCTCGCACGCGAATCCAAAGTGCAAGTGGTCAACATCACAGACATCAAGAAGACTGCAAAAACGCGCCCCGTGCTGATGGCGGTCGCCACCAAGGGCGGCGGCATCATCAACGAACACTTCGGCCATGCGGGCGAGTTCCTGATCTATGAAGCGTCATCCGAAGGCGTGCGCTTCATCGGTCACCGCAAGACCACGCCTTACTGCGAAGGCGACATCAGCTGCGGCGACGGCGAAAGCGTATTGGACAAGACGCTGAAGGTGTTGGCCGGTTGCGAGGCCGTGCTGTGCAGCAAGGTCGGCTACGAACCCTGGGGGCCGCTGGAAGCCGCGGGAATTCAGCCCAACGGCGAGCATGCGATGGAGCCCATCGAGGATGCGATCCTCAAGGTGTACGAAGAGTTGAGAGTTGCGGGCAAGCTGGAAGCGAAGATGGCCGAACAACAGAAGGTGGCTTGAAGGCGAAAAATATCAGCCACAGATGAACACGGATATCCACGGAAATAACCAGCGAAGATATTTCATAACAATTTGTTCTTGAATTATCCGTGTTTAATCTGTGTTCATCCGTGGCTGAATTGTGGTTTGAATGAGGAAAATATTATGGCACTCGAAATCATCGAACTCTGCACCAACTGCTGGGCCTGCGAACCGCTGTGCCCGAGCAAGGCGATCTACGAAGCGAAACCGCATTTCCTGATCGACCCGGACAAGTGCAACGAATGCTCCGGCGATTTCGAGGATTCGCAATGTGCTTCCATCTGCCCGATCGAAGGTGCAATCCTCAACGAGGACGGCGTGCCGCTGAATCCGCCCGGCTCGCTCACCGGCATTTCCTTGCAGAAGCTGGCGGCATGATGTCCACCATCCTTTTTTACGAAAAGCCCGGTTGCAGCAACAACACCAAACAGAAGGTGTGGCTCGCCGCCTCGGGTCATACCGTGCTGGCGAAGAATCTGCTCACCGAAAAATGGACTGCCGAGCGCTTGCGTCCGTTCTTCGCCAATTTGCCAGTTGCACAGTGGTTTAACCCGGCAGCACCGCGCGTGAAATCGGGCGAGGTCGATCCGGCTGCGATCGATGCGGAGATGGCGATCAGCATGATGCTGCTCGATCCGCTGCTGATCCGCCGCCCGCTGATGGAAGTGGATGGCAAGTTGCGCGTCGGCTTCGATGCCGAGGCAGTCGATGCATGGATCGGTCTGAACGATGCAAAGCCGGGCGGTCAAAACCGCCCCCCTCTCCTCAATCCTCTCCCGCAAGCGGGCGAGGAGGCAAACGAATCGCTTCGCGACTTTGATTTCACTGGCGACCTCGAATCCTGCCCGAAAAGTCACAACGCAAATCCGTGCCCCAGCCCCGAGGAACACCATCATGCCTAAAGCCAACGTCACCTTCGAGAAACTCGGCATCACCGTCAGCGTGCCCGCCGGTACGCGCCTGATCGAGATCTCGGAAAAGATCGGCGCCGGTATCACCTACGGCTGCCGCGAAGGCGAGTGTTGCTCCTGCGCGGTGAAGGTCGTTTCCGGCATGGAGCACATGAGCGAACGCTCGGTGCTTGAAGACAAAGTGCTGCAGGAGAACATGGCCGCAAGCGACCAGCGCCTTGCCTGTCAGGCGCAAGTATTGGGCGGCGACATTACCGTCAAAGCGTAACCATTTTCAAACTACATCAGGAGTAACAGCAATGCCGAACATCACTTTTTCCAGTCCGCTGCACCACGACAAAACCGTCTATGCCGTCGCGGGCAGCCACACCATGACCGTGCTGACGCTGGCCAAGGAGAACCACATCCCCATCGACTTCGGCTGCGGGGACGGCGAATGTTCGACCTGTCTGGTGAAGGTCACCAATCTCTCCAACAAGGGTCCGATGGCTGGTCCGCTGACCGACCGCGAAATCAAGGTGCTGCATGAATCCGGCAGGATCACGCAAGCGCAAATCGACGCGATGAAAGTGAACGATATCGTGACCACCGAATGGCGCCTCGCTTGCCAGATGGTGCTGCGCGACGAAGACCTGCTGATCGAGTATCCGAGTAAATAGAGGTCATCATGGCAATCGACGTCATGCTTGTTCGATATATGCCGGCACCACCCAGTGTGAGCAATGTCTCGCCTTGCGTTGATCGCGACTCCGGCCTGTATGCCGAACTGATGGAACATGCCGCCGGATTGCCCAACGATGAACTGTTCGCTCAGATGATCTCCGGCCAGACAAGAGGCACGGGCGCTTTGCCGCCTTGTCTCGGTCTGGATGAAAGGGATTATTCCGCGCTGCTGACGACACACTTCCCCGGCGTGGAACTGGTCGTGCGTTGCAGCAAAGACGCCGACGACCCGCGTGCACTGGAGCGCGACGTCGTACTCGGGCTGCTGCTCGAGCACCGCGCCCATCGCAACATGTCGGAGCAATGGATGGCCGAGATCCTCACCGCCGCCTGCATGGCCAACGACCACCTTTGGCAGGACCTTGGGCTGTGGTCGCGCGAATATCTCAGTCGCCTGATGAAACAGAATTTCCCCGCGCTTGCAGCGAAAAATGTCCACGACATGAAGTGGAAAAAATTCCTCTACAAGCAGTTGTGCGAACAGGAAGGCATCAATACGTGTCGCGCGCCCTCGTGCGAATATTGTGCGGATTATCTGAATTGTTTCGGGCCAGAGGAGTAAATCAGAAAACCATTTTTGCCACAGAGATCACAGAGAACACAGAGAGTATTGGCTGTTTGCTTTCTCTGTGATCTCTGCGTCCTCTGTGGCCAATGAAATTGGATTTTGTGTCCCATGATCACCACCGACCGTGCCACCGCCGCCTACCTCGGACTCGCCATCGGCGATGCGCTGGGCGCGACCGTGGAATTCATGACGCCGCGCGAGATCGCCGCCAAGTACGGCGTGCATGACATGCTGCGCGGCGGCGGCTGGCTGCACCTCAAACCGGGGCATGTCACCGACGACACCACCATGTCGCTCGCGCTAGGCAACTCCATCCTTGCGCAAGGCAAGGTTGATGCATTTGCGGCGGCGCTGTCTTTCGATACCTGGATGCGCGCCAAGCCGGTGGACATCGGCAACACCGTACGGCGCAACCTGCTGCAATTCCGCAAGACCGGCCATCCCGAAGCGCCCTACTCCGACAACGACGCGGGTAACGGAGCGGCGATGCGCATACTGCCCGTTGCGCTGGCCACGTTCGGCCAGTCTGAAGGAAGCGTTCGATCTGCCTGTCGCGCTCAAGCCCATGTCACTCACCACTGCGAGCTTTCCGACGCCGCCTGCGAAACCCTTGCCTTCATGGTGCAGGATGCCCTGCGCGGTGCGGACAAAAACCATTTGCTGCACAAACACGCCCACCCGCTCGCCGCGCAATATCCCGCCTTCAAATTTCGCGCGATCAAACAGTGCGCCAACCCCAGCGGCTACGTCGTCGACACGTTGCAGGCGGTGTTCCAGAGCTTCTTCGATACGGATGATTTTCGCGACTGTCTGGTCGACGTGGTCAATCGCGGCGGCGATGCCGACACCACCGGCGCAATTGCGGGAATGCTTGCCGGTGCAATGTACGGAATGGAAGAGATTCCAGAAACGTGGCTGAAAACGCTGGATACGAATACCGGTCGTTCATGCGCAGTTCAGGCACGGGCACTTGTTCAATTGGCCGAAAAACAGATCACTTCTTGATCTTCCCCTAATTCAGTAAGGTATTTCCTCTTCCCCTCCTTTTTCCAGAAGAAAGCGGTGTATGCTTTCGCCAGCCATTTGGCCATCGTAGCGGCAATGCCTGACGGGCATGGCATGCCTGTTCCCTCACCCCCCTCTCCGGAGGCAAACGAGTCGCTGCGCAATTTTTTGCCTAGCTTAAAGGATTGACCTGTGAGCACTTCGAAAATCGACGATCTCTTCGACACCCTGCGCGCGGCCTGTGCCCGCCAGTTCGGCTTCAATCCACGGCGCGTAACGGAAGGAATGCGCTACGTCGGCAAGGAGGGCCACGGCAAGGACCTCGTTCACGTGTTCAAGGATGTACGCACCCATTCGCAGATAGCGCTGAAGAACACATTCGTGACCCTGCGCGAAAAGCAGGGCGACAAGCCGCATTGGACCGAGGCCGAGAAAGCCCGTTACAAGAATACCAATGCCGAAATCGACGCGGAAATTGCAGAGATACAAGCCAGGCTGGATTACACACGCAATTGTCCGCTCTACCAGGATCACCGCGAACAGTTGTTGTCTCACTACAAGGATTGGCCGGGCTACCAGGCCGGAGGTTCAAACCCGCGCGAGGCGGCAAAAACGCTGATCGACACGCTGGCCGCTGCGCATGATCCGCGACTGACGGCATTTGCGGAACACATGCAATCGAATGACGCAGAGCATCTGGCGCATCAGTTGCTGGCGCCCTGCCACCTCGAACTCGAAGCGATCAAGGCTGCATCACCTGCTCAGGGCAACAACAAATAGGGATCCATCGTTACCGATTCGACCTTGTGGCCAAGCAGGATTATCCGGCCTTCGATCCGGCTGTTGCCGGTCTCGCTGAATTCGAAACGATAAGTGCGGCGCAACACCCTGCGCCCGCTTTCGTCGCGCACCAGTTGCAACTCAATGCCCGCAACCGTGTCGTCTAGAAATTGCACATCCGCATCGCTGCAGGCTCGCCTTCCCACCTCCCGTGCTTGCTCGAGGGCTCTCAGGCTGTCGAACCAGTACCACACCAGCGCGGCCAGCAACAGCAGAAACAATATACTCAGGATATCCATAGCGCGAGTATATAGGCCAAATGGCATATTGTTCTTTCCCGCCCAGTGGGGTAGCGTCCTTATTCCAGAAAATACCGGGAGACATCATGGAAACAAGATTGTCGGAGATCGATTTTCAGGCGCTTTGCGGAAGAAAGTTTTTCCCGTCCCCCGAGGCATGGGAGGATCACGTATTCTATTTCCTGCTGCTCGACAGGTTTTCGGACGGAAAAGAAAATGGCTTCCGCAGCAATGACGGGAAAGTAGTCACCACCGGCAGCACCGCCCCTTTTCAGCCTGCCGATAACGGCAATGCTGTAACCGGCGAAGCACCGGCGGCAGAGTGGCGGGAAGCCGGGGGCAAATGGGTCGGTGGAAACCTGAAAGGCTTAACCGGCAAGATCGGATATTTGAAACGTCTGGGCGTGACGGCGATCTGGGTGAGTCCTGTGTTCAAGCAAGTGGCGTTTCAGCCGACCTATCACGGCTACGGCATCCAGAATTTCCTCGATGTCGATCCCAATTTCGGCACGCGCGAAGACCTGAAAAAAATGGTTGATGTTGCCCATGAACACGGCATCCACGTAGTCATGGATATCATCCTGAACCATTCGGGGAATGTTTTCAGCTACACCCCTGACCGCCATTGGACCCATGACAATTACGGCAACTATTTCATGGACCCGCGCTGGGACGGCAAGCCATATTCTGTAAAAGGATTCAACGCCGAAAACGGCGAACCCACAATCCCCTTTTCGCAACGCCCCGCTGCATCGCTGAACGATGCGATCTGGCCCGTTGAATTTCAGAACCCCGCCTTTTATACGCAAAGAGGACACATCAACAACTGGGACCATGATCCCGAATACAAGGAAGGCGATTTCTGCGATCTAAAGGATATCCATCACGGCTTCGGCGAAACCGATCATTACCAGGCATCGGAAGGCCTCAAGGCGCTGTGCCAGGCTTACAAATTCTGGATCGCCTACGCGGACATTGACGGCTTCAGGATCGATACGGTCAAGCACATGGACCCGGGGGCAACGCGATACTTCACCTCGGTCATCCATGAGTTCACCCAGGACATCGGGAAAGAGAATTTCTATCTGATCGGCGAAATAACCGGCGACAGGAAGTTTGCCTACAACTTGCTGGAGTTGACCGGCCTGGACGCTGCCCTCGGTATTGGCGACATACAAAACAAGCTGGAGTATCTCGTCAAGGGAAAATGCAATCCGGCCGAATATTTCGATCTCTTCCGCAATTCGGCGCTGGTCCACAAGGACTCTCATCTGTGGTTCAGGAATAAAGTGGTTGTCACATTTGACGACCATGACCAGATACGCAAGGGCGACCGCAAAGCAAGATTCTGCGCGGATAGCGAGGACAACCGGAAACAGATTTTGAACGTGATGGCGCTCAACGCGGCATCCCTCGGAGTTCCCTGCATATATTACGGATCAGAACAGGCATTTGACGGCGAGGGCACGAATGATCGCTACATCCGCGAAGCCATGTTCGGCGGAAAATTCGGCGCCTTCAGAAGCGCCGCCCGCCATTGCTTTAACGAGGACAGCTATCTCTACCGGGAATTGGCCGAGATTCTGGCAATCAGGAAAAAAGAGATCGTGCTGCGCAGGGGACGGCAGTTCCTGAGGGAAATTTCCGGCGACGGGGAGAATTTCGGGTTGCCACGGGTACTCGGCGACAAAATGCTATCCGTGGTGGCCTGGTCCAGGATATTCGACGACCGCGAAATGCTGCTGGCTCTCAATACGGACTCGTACAATGCACGGGGCGCCTGGGTTACCATCGACAACGACCTGCACGATGAAGACAGTCCGCTGAAATGCATCTACTCGACCGAGAAACCACAGGTGGGGCAGGAACTGAAAGCGGCGAAGAAAAACGGAAAGGCTGTTTTCCTTACCGTTCCTCCAGCGGGTTTTGTGATCTTTGGGTAGACGGTTGCACTACATGACCGGTCGTTGGCGAGCGGGAAGCTTCCGGTCTATTCCTTGTTGTACTGCTCTATCGCTTTTTTCAGCGCTTTCACCTGAGGGCTCATTTTCTCTTCAGCCTTTGGCGCCGGAACTACTTTCTTTTTTTCATCCGCCTTTTTGGCGGGCGCCGGCTCGGATTTTTTCTTTTCCTCAACTTTTGGCGCCGGTATTGCGGTAGCAGGTTTCTGGACTGCGCTTGCCGACACCGGCGCTGAAGCGGGTTGCGTCTTTTCCACCACCGCCGGGGCGGATGCCGCTGACGGAGCAGAAACTGCGGCGGCGACCGGATGGGCTGCATGGGCCCGATCTGCTGCCCGCAATTGCTCTTCCAGCGTGGGAACGATTTTCATTTTTTCCTGCAAGCGCGTCACGCTCTGGACGATTTTCGCATCGCGCTCTTCCGCATTCCTGCGCTCATCCGCCCGCTGTGATTTTTCGCGCGACATGCCGAACTTGAGATTTTCCAGTTCTTCTTTGGCAGCCAATGAACTGGCGCTCAAGCTTTCAATGCGCGCATTGAGTTCGTCGAGTTGCGCCAGTTCTGAGCCGTTGCCGCCGGTGAACAACGCAACGCCCAGCGCGGCAACTGCCACGACGGGTGCGAAACCCAGCATTGCATAATGTGCAACATGCTTCAGCTTTTCGCGCGCATCACCCTTGGGTGCGGGTGTTTCGTCGTCGTCTTCAGCTTCGACTTCGCGGATCATGATTGCCTCCTTGACCGGGTAGATGTTTAAGTCCGGCCCCAGCGCCGGACGAGAAGAATCGAGCACGGCTTCAGTCTATCATTTTGCCGGGCTATTGATGACATGTCCTCAACCAGCCATGCACTTCAAGTGCTAAACACCTTGCTCCAAACCCGGCGCGGTTGGCACTATATCCAATGCCATATCCATTGTTCCTGAACTTTTTCGCCGAAATGGCGTCAACTGCTGGGCCGATTTTGGCTGACGACGGTCTGTCCTGCGAATCAAATGAATATTTGCGGTAACATCCGGCACGGAAATTTGTTGCCGGCTGTTGTGAACCCGTCCCGTTTCGAATTTGTATATTGAGGAGCATTGGTAATGGCAAAAAGTGTCGAACGATCCGGATATTTCAAATCGCATTGGCTTACCCTCGCGCGAATGGCTTTTTCGGCGATTTTCTTTTACTGGCTGTACCTGATCTGGACCAGCACTGCTGATTTGAATGTGAAACTGGATGCAACCACTGACCGGATTACCGCGACCCATAATATTCAGGTCGAATTCAAGAACGAAATCCAGTTATGGAAGGATTTGCTGCTGCGCAGCAATAACCGCGAAACCCTGGAACAAAACTGGAGCAGATACGAAGCACAGTATCAGAAGGTTGCCGCAGAAGCCGAAAGGATCACTACGCTAAGCGATGTCCGCGCCATCCGCCAGCAGATGAAAAGCTTCATCGATGCGCACGCGGTGAATCATGAAAAGTACAAAAGCAGCGTGGCCATACTGATCAAGAACAATTTCGACTCCACCCAGGCCGATGCCGCCGTCAAAGGCATCGACCTACCCATACATGAATATCTCGAGGTGGTCGAATTGGATATGCTGAGCGAGGAAAGAAGGATCAAGGATGGCTTGATCGCCAAAGCCCGCAACCAGATCGAACAGAGCCTTTTTGCGCTGGCTTTCATCGGCTTGCTGGCTGTCTGGATGCCGAAGCATTAACGTTATAATCCATTTCAATGGGGGGCTCCCCCGCCAAATGAAATCCGAAATGAATCCTGCAACGCGTTTATTCATAGGCCTCTTTGCCTGCGTATGGCTGCAAACAGCATGGTGTGCCGATACCATCCCCGGCGCAGTCGAAGAGTGCATGGAGGAGCCGATATTCGAAGGCAAGGTCTGCACGCTGCAGGCCAATCCAACTGCCGAAACCGGCGTGATCCTGATTCACGGGCTCGGCGGCTCGGTCGATGACTGGAAGACAGTTATTCCTGCTCTGGCCGCAGATTTTCATGTGGTCGCTTTCGATCTGCCCGGCTTCGGCAAGTCGGACAAAGGCAGCCAGGAATATTCCCCCACCCGTTATGCACACCTTGCGCAATTTCTGGCGGATCATTATTTCCAGAACAAGAACTACCACATCGTGGGGCATTCGATGGGTGGCGCCATCGCGTTGCGTTTCGCTGCACAGCGGCCGTTGCGGCTCCAGAGGCTGGTGTTGATCGACGTGGCCGGCATTCTTCATCCGCAGGTGATTTCCAAGTTTCAGGCGGGATCGCTGCTGGAGCGCAACAGCGGCATACATCAAACGCGCAGTTTCGCCGAGCGCCTGTCCGGAAGGTTGCTGGAAGAGGTGGACCGGATGCCCATTTCTCCCTTTGATGTCGTCAATTCCCCGCTGGGGCGGGATTATGTACTGATGGGTGGTCCGCAAAGCATAGCGGCGCTCAAGTTGGCCGGGGCTGATTTTAGTAACGACATCGTTTTGGTCACCGAGCCCACTCTTATTCTTTGGGGCGACAACGACATGACGGTGCCGCAGCGTACCGGCAAAATACTGGCCGCCCGCATGCCGCAGGCACGGCTGGAAATCATCGATAACGCCGGGCATGAGCCGATGCTGGATCAATCCGGGCAAACGAACACCCGGATCAGAAAGCATTTGCTGGCAAGCGAACAGGATTTGGCCGCGTATTATCAGGCGGCGTCACCCCTGCCCGATTTTTCGAGCGAACGCGTGGGTATCTGTTCAGGCGAATCCGGCCTGCTATTCGAAGGCGACTATCGCAGCATTGATCTGCGGGACTGCGGCAACATCACCATACGCAATGCCCGCGTAGGCAAACTGAGCGTGACCAATTCTGCTGTAGCCATTTTTGACACAGGCATTGTGGGCAAGGAGGAGGGTCTGGTCTCGGTCAATTCCAGTGTCGCCATCACCAATGGCTCCATTTCGGGCGTGACTGCGATCCAGTCAACGAGCAGCCGCCTTGATCTGGCGGGTGTTTACCTGAATGGCAGCCAGGATGCGGTCAAGGCGGTGGGCAGCAAGCTGATCTTCTCCATCTGCCGCGTGCACAGCCCGCATACCGACGGCGCTTTGCATGCCTACAAAAAGATCAACGACGGGGTGTTGTAAACCCGGTTGATGATGTGCTGAAGCGCAGTAAACCGATTCCGCAAGCACATGCGAATCAACTGATCCTCCGGATACAAACCGGAATCAGCTCAACCGTTTAACAGGTTTTTGTTTTCCTTCCCCATAGACCCGCCCCAACGCTGTCGACACGCTGACCGGGCGTGTAGCGCCAATTGCGCCTCCTAAAGAAACACCCGTTTTTGCCGCTAGAAACAATACAGAGCGGAAATCGCAAAATTTCAATGCATTCTCGAATGGGAGTATGAACATGCTTGACCAGTTTCCTTTAAGAACGCGCCTGTGGCTGCTCGGTCTTGTCAGTGCGGCAGGTGTTGCTGTTCTGGTCCTATCCTCGATCTGGTATGCCTACCACACCAAGGAAACCCTGCTTGGTTTCGTCGATGAAACAATCGCCCTCAACCGGTCTGCGACTTCATCCTATGCCAACGGCCTGCAAATGGGCCAAGCGTTGCGCAATATCTTGCTCGACCCGTCGAACCAGAAGGCCTATGACAATTTTGATGCTGCCAGCAATACCTTTGGCAAAGAAATCGACAAGCTGACATCCTTGGTCTCAAAAAGCCCGGGCGGCAGCGAAATCGCATCCCGCCTGAAGGTCAATATCGGTATATGGCAACCTCTCCAGAAACAGATCATCGAATTGGTCAGAACCGACAAAGGCGCCGAAGCAATGAGTCTGCTCATTGCAAAAGAAACACCGGCCTGGCGCGCGGTAAAGGAAGATTTGCTCGGGTTCGTCAAGAGTTCCGAAGCGGAGGCTGCGCAAGATCGCATCAAACTCATTAACGGCCTCGACAATTCGCGCACTTTGTCCATTGTTTTCGGGTTGGTGAGCTTCATCCTTGTTTCCGCGATCACCCTCTTTGTTGCGCTCGGAATTTTCAGGCAAGTCGGCGGTGAACCCGCTTATGCGGCCGCGGCACTTCATCGGATTGCGAGCGGCGACCTGTCGCAGAATGTGCACGTTCAACCAGACGACAAATCAAGCATCATCGCCGCGATGAGCGACATGCAAGCGCAAATGCACCAGCTGATAGGCGGAACCGTCTCCAGCGCCGAATCGGTGGTGCATGAAAGCGAAGGGATACAGAACGATGCAGCACGGTTAGCGGAATCCGCTCAGGAGCAAAGCTCGGCTGTTACCGCCATCGCGGCGGCAGTGGAGCAATTGACGGTCAGCATCAGCGTGATGTCGGATAACGCCAATGAGGCCGGATCACTTTCCTCTCGTTCTGCATCGCAAGCCAAGGACGGATTGGGTGTTGTTTCCGCAACGACGGACACCATCCAGAAAGTTTCAGAGGGCATGGCCGAAGCCACGACCACGATGGAAGAACTTGCGCAAAAAGTTAACAGCATCACCAGCATCGTACAAGCCATACGGGAAATCGCCGATCAAACCAACCTGCTGGCACTCAATGCCGCCATTGAGGCCGCCCGTGCAGGCGAACAGGGACGCGGCTTCGCTGTGGTTGCCGATGAAGTCCGCAAGCTGGCCGAACTTACCACCAAATCAACGCAGAAAATTTCGAACATCGTAGAGGGGATCCGGCAGACCACTGACGCTGCAGTGGGTGCTTTGTCGCACGTCAAGGAACTAACATCAAATAGTGCGTCCCAGACCGAGAACGTTCACCAGGCAGTGATGCTGATGGATCAATCTTCAGTAGAAGCTGGAAAAGCAGTCGAGTCCATCGTCAATGCCCTGCGGGAACAGGCTGCAGCCAGTACGGACATCTCGCAGCGTATCGAGAAAATCGCCCAGGGAATCGAGCAGACCCATGCCGCTTCCGCCGAATCAACCCGGCGCTCGGGCGTGCTGGTTGATCTTTCACATGCGCTCAAGGAAAGCGTCCGCCGTTTCCGGGTGTAAAGCTTACCTGTCTTGCAGACCTACTTTCACGCCAGCAATACCGCAAGCAGGCCGGTGATAAATACGCCATCGAAAGTCCCGGCGCCGCCTATGGAGGCAACGGGCCTGCCCAGTTTGCGGATGTCATCCAGACGCAGCAGGTCGGCGCCGATCAAGACGCCCAGCGTGCCGCCAATATAGGCCAACGGGGCGCGCTGTTCCGGATCGAGCAGCGTTGCAATTATCGCGGCGGCAACCGGTGCAATCAGCATCGGCATGCCGATGCCGGTACCGGGAATGGGTCGGCTGATCGCGTTGGCAATGAAGGCAACGACTGCGACACCGATTGCGATATGCAGCATGTTTATCGGATTGTGGGCGATCAGGTAAAACGAGAAGGCGACCGGCACCACCGCGCCGCCGACATTGACGACGATCAAAATCCTGTCGGTCACATCCGGCAATTTGAAAAACGCCCAGCGCAGCAATTCCGGCGGAATTCTCGGCGCCCCCGACGTATCGCCTTTCAACGTAAGCAATGGAAGATTGATCATGCTGCCGACCAGCGTGCATAACAAAAGCAGATAGGCCGATTCCTGCGACAGGCCCAGCTTTCCAAAAGCGATCGTGACCAGACCAAATTGGACCAGGACGGCCAGGAACGCCAGGACCAGAAAGAATAGAAACAGTCGCAACGGCGGCATCGTCGCTATGCACGCCGCGAACGGGAAAAGTTTCGAACCGGAGTATCGGACATGATCTGCATTTCTCTGCCCTGCTTGAGTCTAGCCAGGATTATAGGGCACCTCTAATAATCCAAATTTCGTCGCAATACTGCGTTGCTCACAAAAAATTACTCCTTACATATTCACATATATGCCGCGTCGCAATTTTTTGCTCGCGCCTTGTCTTGCTTAGAACTTTGAATTATTAGAAGCGCCCTATAGTCCTACCATCGCCGCCAACGGATCGGCGCTGCGCACGATATTCAGAATCTGCATGCCCTCAATTGCATCGGGATCGTATTTGACCAGCAATGCATGGTGATGTGCATGCGAATTGAATTCGGCGCAATCAACCCCGGCTTGTCCCTCGACCATTTTTTCCAGCGCAACCCTTCTTTGCACATCCAGCTCCGGATGCACATAAATCAGCATATCTGCAGTGTTCATGATCTTCTCCTTGCGTTACGGAAAATTGCGATTGTGCAAAACAACGGGCTCACTCACCCGGCCCAGCCGAACGAAGGATCGCTGGAGTAGGGCGGAACCGGCACGCCTGCCAGACGCGAGCCCTGGCTGACCGGCCCTTTCGGAAACAGCTCGTACAGGTAACGGCCACCGCCCTCATTCTCAAAATCCTGCTCCAGCATATGCATCACTTTGCGCGCATTCTCGGAACGTCCGCTTTCCCGGTACAAATTCCGCAATGCATAGATCACATGCCAATGCGCCTCGGTGAGTTCGCCGATTCCCTCTTCGCGCGCCAGTTGCGTCGCCGTAAGCGGCGACCAGTGTTCAAGTTCGTACATATGACCTTCGGGATCAATGCGGTCATGTACTGCTTCATTAATGATGTGATTGATATCCAACATGATGATCTCCTTTCTTGCAAAAATTCGCGCGCCGGTTCTCAGGTGTGCTTGCTGGTCCGTTCATTCTGGGGCATGCAAGCCGGGATAAGCCATTGCCTTCGCGGCTTCAAAATGAGAGGCGTGGGATCCGCCGGATAGCGGTTGGAAAACGATGAGATTTTTCATGATTTACTCCTCATAAAATCTCGAGGGGCATCCCGTCATCGGACGGGACGGCGGGTGCCGTATCGGGTGTTGATTGTCTTATTGTCGACCTCCACTGTCAACTATAGACACTGTTGCTCATGCAGTCTTCTGTAGCAGGGACTCTGCCTGAACCCTTTTAATTCATATGGTTGGTAAGACTTCGACTATTACGCGAACAACTGGAACTGCGTCGGCTCACGCCCTGTTTTGACCAGCTTCTCCAGCGCAAGGCGTGCTGCATCGGTGATGCCGTGCTGTTTGCCCAGATCAAGCAATTTCGCTACTGCGCGCTCGAACGGATATTCCGCATCCGACCACTCCTCCACCAGTTCCCTGGCAGTCAGTTTGGACAGCTTCAACACCCCGGATTTCACGCGCACCAGATGCGCACTCGTGCGGCCTTTTTTCGCCACGATCGCAATGTGCCGCTGACGGTCCATCAACACCTGACCGCAAGTCACATGCAATGCGGGTGCGATGAAGTCAAGCGTGCTGCAATCTGTCGGATCTTTGGCCATCAGTCTGGTTTTCCTGGCTATGTCGGCTACCTGCTACTTTTTCGGGATGCCTGTTATTGCTGCTATCGGCGCTCAATATGAACGGTCACGCCATTGTTCACCGGTCTGGCCGGTCCGTCAAAAACAATTCTTGTATTTCTCTTCGCACACCCGTCCTGAACGCATTATGTTGGCAGACGCACAGATAAATTTGTGAGCTATTCCTATCATTGGTCTGTGAGTTTACCCAAACTCGATACAACGAAAGGAAACAATCATGTCTCGCAAATTTGCACAGTTCGCACGCTTCATCGACGATTTCCGCTTTTATCGCGACAAAGGTTACGCCTTCAGAACGGCATGGTTTCTTGCCAGCATGCCTATGCCATAAGCGCCGCATACCAGCCGTGAAAACCATCAACATCTTGTGTTCGATTCTGCTGGCGTCGGGGCTTGCTCTATTCACGACAATATCAACTGCTGAAGAGAAGATAAAGAGACAGTGGCAGGCTGCCGCATGTTTCCATTTTTCTCTCTCGGTATGGGACAAGAAGAGTCAGGGTCGCTATCTGGCGAAGTATGTTGTCACCACCACCGACGGCCAAGTCTTTGTCGCCGAGAAAAATGCCGGGGACAATCCGGACACCGCGGAAGTCATTTTTCCGGACAACTTCCGCGACAAGAACACCGATCTCAAAGCCTGGATCAATTGCAGCCAGGGTGAAAGCTATGACTGGGAAATGTATGCCGACGGCTCGCTGGTCGAAAGCGGCACCTTTGTGATTTCCAGAAAGAAAGCCAAAGTGAGCAACCCGGAGCGCCTGCAAGATTCAATCGTAAGAACTTTGATGTAGTGAAGTTAACTGACCTCCGGCATAGCCGGGGTTTACCTCACTGAATTATCGGGGTAGCCAGCGACACAAGCATTCGGATTCGATCACTCGCCGCTGGTGCGCAATTTGGCCACATCCCTGATGCACACATCCTTGCCCTCGACTGCAATCAACCCGGCATCGGACAAATTGCGCAGGATGCGCGAAAACGTTTCCGGCGTGATGTTGAGGTTGGATGCGATCACGTTCTTGTTGGCCGTCAGGCTGACATGCCTATCCTGCCCTTCCCTGATCTCATCCAGCCCCTGCAGCAGGTAATCGATCACGCGCTGTTCCGGGGAGCGCAACGAGATCGATTCGACAGTCTGTATCAGGCGATGCAAACGGATGGAAAGTCCCGCCAGCATCTTGCGGCAGAAAGCCGGGTCGCTGTCGATTTCGCCGCCGATCACCTGCTTGCCGATATGCATTACCAGCGTATCCGCCAGCGCCTGCGCAAACACCGGGTAGGGCTTGTCCATAAACATCACGGCCTCGCCGAAACTCTGGCCCGGCCCAATCAGCTCCACGACTTTTTCTATGCCCTGCGGCGAAGTCAACGCCAGTTTGACCCTGCCGTGTATCACCACATAAAAACCGTTGCAGGGATCTCCGCGCTGGAACAGCACCTCGCCGCGCGCCAGGCTGAGTTCGCGCGCGCCAGCGGCAATGCGCTCGATCTCATCGCGCGACATTTCGCAGAACAGGGGGAGATGCGTCAGGATTGCGGGTATGTTTGCTGGATTGCTCAAGACAGTTCCTTAAAGCCGGGAGCCCGATTATAGGGGTATGTACCGCGAATGGCGACGCAGGATGTACTCTGTCCGGGTCCGTTACCGCGAAATCCGTCAGTTCCAAAACAAACCATGGTGGTCGGGTTTTCATACCTGGATTTGCATCCTTGATTGCGATCAAGGCAATCGGCGTCACTTGCCCCCAGAATTCGCCCTGCCCGCCCGGGCATTTCATTCAGCCGGAGTTTTCACAATGACGAC
Organism: Sideroxyarcus sp.; assembly: GCA_049286265.1. Taxonomy (GTDB): domain Bacteria; phylum Pseudomonadota; class Gammaproteobacteria; order Burkholderiales; family Gallionellaceae; genus Sideroxyarcus. The sequence goes on along the minus strand of JBAQDF010000090.1, from coordinate 17,156 downwards.
AATCAGCAATTTTCTCGCAACCGATCACAAACGCTGCGACACCCTGTTCGCGGCGGCGGAATCTGCGGCATCCGATGGCGACTGGGATGTCGCGACACCGGAATTCGGCCGTTTCCGGGATGCAATGCTGCACCACTTCGCCATAGAGGAAGAGGTTATGTTTCCGGCTTTTGAAACAAGCACCGGCATGAAACAGGGACCGACTGCAGTGATGCGTTCCGAACACCGCCAGATGACCGGCTTGTTCGACAGCATGGCTGGAGCCCTCGCGCGGAAAGACAGCAACGCCTATCTCGGCGATGCCGACACACTGCTCATCATCATGCAGCAGCACAACGTAAAAGAAGAGCAGATGCTGTACCGGATGGCCGATCAGGCATTGGCGAGTGAATCGGACGAGGTGCTCGGACGCATGCGCGCGCTGGCTTGATGCGATGACGGAACGCATTGTCGATGCCCGCTGGCTGCCGCCGCCCGAGCCGATGGAGCTCACGCTTGCCGCACTGGAAACGCTGGGGGACGGCGAGCAGTTGCGCCTGCTGATACACCGCGAGCCCCATATGCTGTTCCAGATACTCGATGAATGGGGCTACGGTTACCAGACGCATATCTGCGACGACGACAGCTACGAAATCCTGATCTGGTACAAAGGAAAGAAAACCCCCGCCAACCATAAGGCGCCGTCATGAACCAGATGGCCAGCCTGTCACTGGACCAGGCGCCGCCCATCGGTGTGCCGCTGCGCTTTTTCATTACGGCGCCCCTGTTTGCCTTCGCGGCTGCGCTGCTGTTGCTGTGGCAGGGGCCGGAAATTTTCAGCAGCCGCTGGAATCCCGCCATGCTGGGCATCACGCATATGCTGACCCTGGGCTACATGGGAATGATCATGCAGGGAGCGATCCTGCAAATGCTGCCGGTGGTGGCGGGCACTCCGGTGCGGCGGCCCGTGCTGGTGGCCGCCATCATTCACACGCTGGGAGTCATCGGCATCATCCTGCTGTGCTGCGGGCTGATACTCGGCGCACCGCTGCTGTTGCAGATCGCATTGCCGATACTGGGGACAGCGTTATTTCTGTTCGCCGCACTGGTCGTCATCACACTGCGTCGCGCGTTGCCGCAAAACATGACCGCGCGCGCCATGCGCCTGGCGGCGCTGATGCTCGCATCCACAGTGCTGTTGGGCCTGCTCCTGTTGAGCAACCATGCCTTCGGCTGGTGGCTGCAGGCGCGCGAAACGCTGGCCAATCTGCATCTGTCCTGGGGCTTGCTGGGCTGGGTCGGGTTGCTGGTAGCGGGCGTCGCCTATCAGGTCGTACCGATGTTCCAGCTCACGCCAGCCTATCCGCTTCGACTCACACGCTGGCTGGCGCCGGTGCTTTTCCTGCTGTTGTTACTGCTGGCCGCGGCAAGCCATGCGCCCGCATTGCGACTGGTGCTGGAGGTATTGCTGGGAGCGGGCTTTGCCCTTTTTGCACTGACCACCCTGCGCTTGCAGACCCGGAGGCGGCGCAAACTGCCCGATGTGTCGCTTGATTTCTGGCGCGGCAGCATGGCCAGTCTGCTGTTGGCGATTGCGCTCTGGTTCGCGGCACAGATCGTTCCCGCGATTCGCGACATGCATAGTTACGGCCTGCTGCTGGGCGTGCTGATGATCGCCGGGTTCGCCATGTCGGTCATCAACGGCATGCTCTACAAGATCGTGCCGTTTCTGGTGTGGTTTCATTTGCAAAGCAGCCGCGGCGCGACCAGCAGCCACGCCGTGCCCAACGTCAGGGAGATTCTGCCGGAGTCGCGCATGCGCTGGCAGATGCGGCTGCACTTCGCGGCCTTGTGCGCGCTTCTCGCTGCCGTCATTTTTCCGGTTCCGTTCTTTTATCCGGCAGCACTGCTCTTCGGCGCTTCCAATCTGTGGCTGTGGTTGAACATCGTTGCGGCGACCCGCATCTATCGCAGGGTGTATACACAGCTCGCGGCTGACGCTGTCAACAGGCCCAGCCGGTGAAGTGCTGAAAATATTCAGCTCCATTGTAGCTTTTATTACATACCACATCGGGATGCATCCTTAGGATGAGCGACGTTGGCGAGCTATTCATACAGTCCGGCAACGCACCTCAACTCATCTAATGAAAGGTTGGATTCCATGAAAAAATTTTTTGCTGCATCAATCCTTGCACTGCCGTTTATCCTGACCGCACTTCCCTCCAGCGCCGCAGGCGGAAACGTACCGGCCCTGGACAAGACACATACCGCCGTGCTTATCACCGATCCCCAGAACGATTTCCTGCGCGAGGACGGCAAGCTCTACGGGCTGCTGGCCGACAATCTGAAAGAGCTGGGCACCGTCGACAACATTGAAAAACTGATGAAGGCCGCCAAAAGGAAAGACCTCATTTTGGCGGTCGACCCTCTGGTTTACACGCAACTGGATTCAAACTGGTCGCGTGCCGGCGCATTGCAGCGGCAATTGCTCGACATGAAGGCGCTGCACCGGGTAAGCCTCAATGACCCGAAGGGATTTGAAGGTTCCGGTGCGGATTTCTTCGACCGCTACAAGCAATACATTTATGACGGCAAGAGCGTAGTGGTCGCGCCGCACAAGATGTACGGTCCTGAAAGCAATGACCTGATCTACCAGTTGCGGAGCCGTGGCATCGACACCGTCATTCTGGGCGGGATGGTTGCCAATTTGTGCGTCGATTCGCACATGCGGGCACTGATGGAAAACGGTTTCAAGGTTTATGTGGTCAAGGATGCCGTAGCCGCACCGGGCGCCGATGCCTACAAAGCTGCACTGGTTAATTACAGCATGATTGCCAACGGCGTATTGACGACCGAGGAAGCAGTCAGGGCGATCAATCAATAAGGGATGAGCCGGTTGCCGGGGTGGATCGCATCGAAAGTACGGGGCGCAGCCACCCTGGCAAAGCAGCAAATTGAATCAAGTGAATTGTGTCCAAGCGTACCGGCATTGCGTGTATCAATGGTCGATCCCTGACACTACACACCACAGGAGAAAATATGAACTCATTCAGAATGCAATTACTCTTAATCGCCAGCATCGTTGCCACCGGCATTTTGCTTACCGGCTATGACAAGGTTCACTGGTTTCTCTATGCACCAGTCGTCATGCTGACATTCGCTGCAATCACCGGTTTTTGCCCCGGATTGATTTTATTGCACAAGCTCGGTTTCAAGCATGAACCTTTCGTTTGCAGTATCCCGAAACGGAAAGACTGATTCGGGGCGCTTGTCCCCGGCACTGCCGGGGATTCGCCAAGATTTGACCTATTCAGAGGTAGACAGCATGCAAGCGCTCAACCACAAGATCCCCCCGCCAGTTGTCGCAGGCCTCATTGCAGTTGCAATGTGGGCCGTCTCGTCGTTTCAACCGGCCATCCCCTTTGCGCCCCTGTTTCGGCAAGTCGCCGTATCAATTCTTGCCGTTGCAGGCATCTGCTTCGACTCGCTCGGCCTCCTGGCCTTTCTGAAATCCCGCACAACCGTCAACCCGCTGAGTCCACACAAGGCGTCGGCACTTGTCACTGGCGGCATCTACCAGATCACCCGCAATCCCATGTATGTCGGTTTGGCGCTACTGCTTGGCGCATGGGCGGTGCATCTCACCGCGATGTGGCCCTTCATTGGCCCAATCCTTTTCGTGGCCTACATCAATCGTTACCAGATCGAGTCCGAAGAGAGAGTCCTCACAGGCATCTTTGGCGATGAGTACTCAACGTATGCCGCCCAGGTGCGAAGGTGGCTGTGATGCCAAACCTTCAATCCTTCAAAACTGCGCCTCCTGATCCGTAACGCTGGACGATGAAGCTCGGTGACGTTTGCCCGCCGCTGGCCGTTACGATGCTTTACTTGAGCTGTGCCAAGGAGTAGTTTGTAGCAGTGTATCCGTTCCGGATCACGTTCTATCCAGTGATTGTTCTATCGCTCCGAGGTTGGAAATACTTGACCTTGATCAATGATTTTTGTCTTGCAGTTCTTGATTATGCGTTCCATAGGGCCGGGCAATTGAGTCGGCTTGGCGATGTACTTTATTTATCACGATAAAGGAGCACGTTATGAACCACGCTAACAAAAGAATGATGGGATTGCTGGCCCTGGCTGCTTTGCCGTTTGCAGTCGGCATTGCCTATGCGCAGGAAACCGCCGGACACAGCACGGGCAAAATGGAAACGATCTATGAAAGCTCGGGCGGTTCGCCGCTTGGCAACGAGCCCATGCACCAGAATATCAATCCCAAGGCTCCGCCGATGACTGAAGCGGAGTTCACCCGCGGCAAGGAGATTTACTTCCAGCGCTGCGCAGGCTGTCACGGCGTGTTGCGCAAGGGTGCGACCGGCAAACCGCTGACCACGGATATCACGCTTGATCGCGGTTCCGAATACCTCAAGGTGTTCATCCACTACGGCTCTCCGTTGGGCATGCCTAACTGGGGCACCTCCGGCGAGTTGACCGAAGCGGAAGTCGACCTGATGGCGCGCTATGTGCAGCAGGAACCGCCCACACCGCCCGAATACGGCATGAAAGAGATGGAAGCTTCGTGGAAACTGCTGGTGCCGCCGAACAAGCGTCCGACCCGGCAGATGAATAAACTCAACCTGAAGAACCTGTTCTCTGTGACGCTGCGCGATGCGGGCAAGATCGCGCTGATCGTCGGCGACAGCAAGAAGATCGTGACGATCATCAAGACCGGTTATGCCGTGCATATCTCGCGCATGTCCGCCTCAGGTCGTTACCTGTTCGTGATCGGTCGCGATGCGAAGATCGATCTGATCGATCTGTGGTTGCCGACACCGGCGACCGTTGCCGAGATCAAGATCGGTCTGGAAGCGCGCTCCGTCGAAACCTCCAAGTACAAGGGCTATGAAGACAAGCTGGCGATAGCCGGAGCTTATTGGCCGCCGCAGTTCGTCATCATGGACGGCGATACCCTCAAGCCGCGCAAGATCGTCTCCACGCGCGGCATGACAGTCGACCCGCAGGAGTATCACCCCGAGCCGCGCGTCGCTTCCATTGTGTCTTCCCACTATCACCCCGAGTTCCTGGTCAACGCCAAGGAGACCGGCAAGATCTACATGGTCAATTATTCCGATCTCGAAAATCTGAAGATGACTGTGATCGATGCCGCGCGCTTCCTGCATGACGGCGGCTTCGATTCCAGCGGTCGCTACATGATGGTGGCGGCCAATGCCTCCAACAAGATCGCGGTGGTGGACACCAAGGAAGACAAGCTGGCGGCGCTGGTCGACGTGGGCAAGACACCGCACCCCGGTCGCGGCGCCAACTTCATCGACCCGAAGTACGGTCCGGTGTGGGCGACCAGCCACCTGGGCGATGAGACCATCACCCTGATCGGTACCGATCCGGTCAAGCACAAACAGAATGCATGGAAAGTGGTGCGCACCATCAACGGTCAGGGCGGCGGTTCGCTGTTCATCAAGACCCATCCAAAATCGCGCAACCTGTGGGTGGATACGCCGTTGAATCCGGATGCGGCACTGAGCCAGTCGGTGGCGGTGTTCGACATCAACCATCTGGAGAAAGGCTTCACCGTGCTGCCGATCGCCGAATGGGCCAAACTGGGCGAGGGTGCGAAGCGCATCGTACAGCCGGAGTACAACGCGGCGGGCGACGAGGTCTGGTTCTCGGTGTGGAGCGCGAAGGACAAGGAGTCCGCCATCGTGGTGGTAGACGACAAGACCCGCAAGCTGAAAGCCGTGATCAAGGGACCGGAGATCATCACCCCCACCGGCAAGTTCAACGTGTACAACACGCAGCATGATGTCTATTGAATGACAGGGGCAGGAGGAGAGTGAAGAGGGCGGGGCGACCCGCCCTTTTTTCAAAAGGTCACCGGAGCACAAGATGAGAACGCATGGCTATGGTGCATTGCTGGCATTGGGTCTGAGCTGCGGTCACGCCGTGGCGGCAGCGGACGACTATCCGCGTGCGCTCGATGAAGTGGTGGTGACCGCGACCCGCGTGAATTCCATGCTCACCGAGGCGCCTGCAGCAGTGTCGGTGGTCGGCAGGAAAGAGATCGAAGCGAAGAATGTCACGCGACTGGGCGATGCGCTTGAGCAGGTGCCAAGCCTATATCTGCGCGACGGTGCGCTGGGTTTTTCGCAAGGCACCTCGGGCACCAGCGGCATGTCGTTGCGCGGCATCGATCAGAACAAAACCCTCATCTTGCTCGACGGGCAGCAACTGCAGGATGGCCGCTCGGGGAAAGTGAATTGGCGCATTCCGTTTGTCGAGGATATAGAGCGCATCGAGGTCGTGCCCGGCGCTTTCTCCTCGCTGTACGGCAGCAACGCCATCGGCGGTGTCGTCAGCGTCATTACCAAGCAGCCGGTCAAGCACGAGCTCACCGTCAAGGTGAAGAAAGGCTGGCAGGACGCGAGCGGCGAAGATGCCAGCGTCTATTGGCGGGAAAAATTGAGCAACGGTTTCGGTATCGTCATCGGTTACGGCCAGCAAAACCGCGACAGCTATGTGAACGATTTCGTCGTCAGGACGCCGGTCGCCGGAGCGCCCGGTACGCCGGTCACCGGAGCGCAGCCGATTACGACACGCGACGGCGCAACTGCCTGGCTGGTGGGAGACAAGGGTGCGGCACCGTGGGATTCGACCAATGCGACGGCCAAACTGTTCTACTTCCTGAACGCGCGCGACAAGTTTTACACCGGCATCGCCCGCCAGGACATCGATCAGGGCTATACGCATTTCAATACCTATCTGAGGGATGCCGCAGATGTGCCGGTGTCGGGCGGAACGCTGGATATCAATGGCCAGCGTGTCACGCTGAGCGAATCCAACTTCGTCAACAATTCCCCGCTGCATGAAGCGGCGACACGATATTTCGTTGGTTATGACGGAACGCTGGGCGAGGGATATCTGCTCAAGGTCGATCTGGCGAAGATAGACCGTGCCTACAGTTTTACCCAGGCCGGTGCGACATCCACCTGGTCCGGCGGAGCGGGGACGCTTACAGATACGCCGAACAGCGGCATCGACGGCACGGCACAGTTGAGTTTTCCGCTGGGAAGCCATCAATTCTGGGTGACAGGAGTAGCGCTACACCGCGACTATGCCAACCAGAATACCTATGCATTGAGCGATTGGCGCAACCCGGATACGCGCACCTCGGTGAGCGGCGGCTACAACGGCTATTCAATGACGAGCGCCGTGTTTGCACAGGATGAAATACAGGTTGCGGAGGCGCTCAAGGTCTATCTGGGCGGCCGCGTGGATCGCTGGGAAACGCGGGGAGACAACTTTAGGAACACCGCACCGGCTGGCGCAACGGTATTTCCCGCGCGCGGCACTACCGCGTTCAGTCCCAAATTGTCTGCGGTATATCAGGCAACGCCCGCCGCCACATTGCGCGTTTCCTTCGGCAAATCTTTCCGCGCGCCGACCAACGAGGACATGTACACCACCTCGACCATCAACGGCCTGACGACCCAAGGCGACCCCAACCTGCTGCCCGAACGCGGGACGACATGGGAACTCGGCGGCGAAATGCGTTTTGCCGGAAATACCAGGGCTACGGCGACGTATTTCGAGAACGAGTTGAGCAACCTGATTTACCTGAAGCAGATCACGCCATTGGTCCTGTCGCAGCGCATCAACGCGGGCAAGGCAAAAGTGCGCGGCGTCGAATTGGCGCTTACCACCCAACCGGCTGACTGGCTGGTGCTGGATGCGAACTACTCCTATATCGATTCAAAAATGCTGGAGAACAGCGCCGACCCCTTGAGTGTCGGCAAACGGCTTACCGATTCCCCAAAAAATATTTGCGGTTTCAGCATGACGGCGCAGCGCGGAGCGTGGTCGGGCATGCTGAGTGCGCGCTATATCAGCCATGTCTACGCCACGGCGCGCAACACCGATGTGATCGAGGGCGTGCCCACCAGTTACGATTCCCACACCATGACGGATGCCTGGCTGGGCTACGCCTTTACCGATAAAGTGAAAGGCAATCTCGCGATCAACAACCTGTTTGATACCAAAGCGTATTCCTACTTTTTGCTGCCGCGACGCAATCTGGTTGCCGAACTCGTTTTTTCATTTTAGGAGACGGATCGAATTCAGTATCCGACAAGAACACACAAGGAGCAAACCATGCAAACACTAGAAATTGACGAAGAAGGTTACCTGATCGATCCATCAAGCTGGAACGAAGCGATCGCCGATCAGTTTGCCAGGCAGGAAAACATCCAATTGAATGCGGATCATTGGGATGCAATCCGTTTCATGCGCCAGTATTACGCGGAACACCAGGTCGCCCCGGATGTGCGCCATGTAACGAAGCATCTGGCCGAAAGACTAGGCCCTGCTTCGCGCAACGCGATATTCGAACTGTTCCCGTACGGCTATGTGAAGCAGGCCTGCAAGATCGCGGGCATGAAGCGCCCGCGCGCTTGGAGTACCGGTTGAGTACTTTGAAAATCCGGCGCCTTCCGTGTAGGTGCGAATTTATTCGCACGCTCAACGAATTATGTGCGAATAAATTCGCACCTACAAAACCCTCAACTACGGTTTTCACGATGAGTCAAACCAAAGACAACTTTTCACCACACACCCCTTTACGAAAATGACTGCCAAATTCTGGAATAGCTTTACCGCCGCCCCGCACCGCGTCATGTTCTTTGGCGGTGCGTTGCAAACCGTTGCCGTCATGCTCTGGTGGCTCTATGAACTGGTCACGCGCTTTGGCATCGCCGGTCAACCCGCAGCGTGGGCAGTCATTCCCGTTGCCGCGCATGCGTACCTGATGATCTACGGATTGTTTCCGTTTTTCATGTTCGGTTTCCTGATGACTGTCTTTCCGCGCTGGATGGGTGGCACGGAAATACCGGCGCGGCGCTTCCTGCCTGCGTTTATATTGCTTGCACTGGGCGCTGCCGGTTTTTATGCGGGCTTGTTTCTCAATACCGGCATTCTGGTTCTGGCTGTCGCAAGCTCGCTCGCCGGTTGGGCAACCGCGCTCAACGCGTTGCTGCGGGTTCTGTTCGACACAAAGCACCCCGACAAACGCCACCCGACCGTCATCTTCATCGCACTCGGCCTGGGCTGGTGCAGCCTTGCCGCCTATCTGATCTGGCTGGTAAACGACAATGCAGCTTTTCTGCGCTTCGCCATTCAGGGCGGATTGTGGCTGTTTCTGCTCCCGGTATTTGCGAGCGTCGCGCACCGCATGCTTCCATTCTTCACCAGCAGCGCGCTGCCCCAGTTTGTCGTGCGACGTCCGGAGTGGCCGTGGTGGACCCTGCTGGCGGGCAGTGTGACGCATACGCTGCTGCAACTCGCCGATGCAGGAAACTGGCTGTGGCTGTGCGACTTCCCCATGGCTTTTGCAGCGCTCGTTCTGTCCTATTCTTGGGGTTTGCGCCACAGTTTGCGCATACCCTTGCTCGGCGTGTTGCACATCGGCTTTGCCTGGATGGGCATTGCCATGCTGCTGTTCGGCATCCAGAGCCTCATGTCCTTCATCAACGGCAGCACCATTCAGAACTGGGGATTGGCGCCGCAGCATGCGCTCACCATCGGCTGCTTTTCCACATTGCTGATCGGCCTGGGCACGCGGGTGACGCTCGGCCATTCCGGCCTGCCGATGCGGGTGGATAAAACAGTCGAGCTCATGTTTCTGGGGATACAGCTTGTTGCCCTATTGCGCGTGCTGGCGGACATGCTGGCCATCCAGAACGGCTACTGGCTGTATGTCGTTGCCGCTGCACTCTGGCTGGTCTGCTTCTCTCCCTGGATGCTGCGTTATTTGCCAGTATATGTGCGGCCACGGGTGGATGGACAGGCGGGATAGGACAAGACGATATAACCCAAGTTATCCAGCAGTTGGATCTTGATGGCCGATTTCCCATTATTCGGCCACTCAAAATGCTGTGATTTACACGCAAAATCAATTCGCGCTAGAGATCAACTAATTGTATTAATTGATTAATAACACATCACGTGAATAATGATTGTGATTAGTGACAAGACCGACTAAGATAGTCATCGATTACTTACTTGGAGCACATCATGTCGAGAAAGAAAATCGGACTTCTGATGCTTTTGGCTGGCGTAACTGTGGTGTTCGCCTGGGTTGTCATGACTCAGGGCCCCCTGGCACCGGTCAAAGTTACGGTGGATAAAGTTCAGACGGGCAATCTTGCCAACAGTGTATTTGGCATCGGAACCTTGAAGGCCAGGCACAGTTACAACCTGGCGCCGACCATGACAAGCCGCGTAAAAACCGTGCTGGTTGATCAGGGGGATCAAGTCGTTGCAGGTCAGGTTCTGGCGGAAATGGACCCGGTCGATCTGAATGAAAAGTTCATTGGCAGCCAGCGCATGGTTGAGAAAACAGCCAACTCTATCCAGGCCGCGACAGCACAAGTCAGCGAAGCACAAAGCAGGCTCAAGATGGTTTCTGTCACCTTTAACCGATATCAGGAATTGCGTACCAAAGGTTTTGTCAGCCAGGACATGTTTGATGCCAAGCAACACGAGATGAATGCGGCAACTTCAGCGTTGACGGTTGCAGAAGCCAATTTGGCCGCCGCCCGTGAAGAACATGGCCGGGCCCAGGCTGATATGCGGGGAATCGGTAAAGCGCGTGCGCAAACCCGCTTGATCAGTCCCGTTAACGGCGTGGTCGTAGCCCGTTTGGTCGAGTCGGGCAGCACCGTGGCCGGAGGGCAGGTCGTACTTCAGGTTATCGATCCGGACACCCTGTGGGTCGAGACACGTATCGCCCAACAACAGGCCGGACAGATCCGCGTCGGACAAACAGCACAGGTCATCCTGCGCTCCCGGCCTCAGGCGCCGGTCACGGGCAAAGTCGCACGACTGGACATAGTGAGCGATGCGGTGACAGAGGAGCGCATCGTCAATGTGCTGATCGACGTCTCCAATGCCAGCGTCGGGGAATATGCGGAAGTCACGATCAAATTGCCGGATATGAACAACACCCGCAGCATCTCAAGTGCGGCGGTGAAGCGAATTGAAAAACAGAATGGCGTATGGGTCTTGCTCGAAGGTCAGGTGCAATTCAAACCGGTCAGGATCGGACTCGCAACCAGCAACGGACAGACCCAGATACTGGAAGGATTGAACGACAACGACACGGTCATCGTATATAGCCAACAAGCGTTGCGTCCGGGGCTGAAAGTAAAAGTTGTGTCCGAACTGGTGCGGAGTTAACCCATGATCAATCTGGCAAGCCGCGACATACTGCATGGCTGGGGTAAATTCGTTTTTACCGGCATTGGCCTGGGCTTGCTGATCGGCGTAACCCTGACCATGGCGGGCGTCTACCGCGGCATGGTAGATGATGCGCGTGCGCTGATCGAAAATGCGGGAGCCGATCTGTGGGTGGTTCAGCAGGATACGCTCGGCCCCTATGCCGAGCCGTCCAATGTGCATGATGATGTCTCAAAAGAATTGCTGGGCCTGCCCGACATACAGGAAGCCGGAAACGTGACCTATCTGACCATGCAGATTCGCCACAACAGCAAAGACATTCGCGTGATGCTGGTGGGATATGAGGCAGGCAAGCCGGGTGAACCGGGCTACCTTGTTGCGGGACGCCCGATATACCAGTCGCACTACGAGGCGCTTGCCGACATCAAGTCGGGTCTTTCTCTGGGAGACAGGATCAACGTTCGGCGCCATGAATACACCGTTGTCGGCTTGACACGCCGCATGGTTTCTTCGAGCGGCGACCCGATGATTTTCATTCCGCTCAAAGATGCACAGGAAGTGCAGTTCCTTAAAGACAATGACGCGCTAGTCAACGAAAGGGCTCGCACCGCCGCGAACCCCGCCTTCAATCGCCCCGGCATCCCGGGACTGCTGGAAGCGATACAGGCCAGTCAGACTTCAAGCCGGTTCGTGAATGCGATTCTGGTGCGGACTGCACCGGGAACGGATGGGGCGGTAGCCGGACAAATCGCGCGCTGGAAACATCTGGAGGCGTATACCAAGCCCCAAATGGACGAGATATTGGTCGTTCGTCTGATTGCCACCTCGGCCAAACAAATATTCATGTTTCTGGTGATCCTTGCCATCGTCAGTGCAGCCATCGTCGCCTTCATCATTTACACCATGACCATGAACAAGGTGCGCGAGATCGCGGTGCTCAAACTGATCGGTGCGATGAACAAGACCATCAGCGGAATGATCTTGCAGCAAGCATTGGGCTTGGGCCTGATCGGCTTCCTGGTCGGCAAGTTTGCGGCAACCTTATGGGCTCCCCTCTTCCCGAAATACGTATTGCTGTTACCGGGCGATGCCGTATCGGGCTTCTTTCTGGTCATGCTGATGTGCGCGGTCGCGAGCATCTTCGCTATCCGCGCAGCATTGAACATCGATCCGGCAACAGCAATTGGAGGTTGAACATGAGCGAACCGGCCATTCATATAGAGAATCTGAAGAAACGCTACGGCGAAGGCGACACGGCTGTGGATGCCCTCAAAGGTGTGGACATGACGGTATGGCCGGGCGAGGTAGTGGGTCTGGTAGGCCCAAGCGGCTCCGGCAAAAGCACCCTGCTCAAATGTCTGGGAGCCGTCATTGAGCCCACTGCGGGTCGTATGACGCTGGGCGGTCACACAATTTTTGACGAGAAATGGATGATCGGTGATTTGCGTACGCTCAGGCGGGATCGAATCGGGTTTGTGTTTCAGGCACCGTATCTGATCCCGTTTCTGGATGTTACCGACAACGTTGCATTACTACCGATGCTGGCGGGCGTGTCGAACGCCCATGCACGCAAACGTGCGCGGGAATTGCTGGAGGCACTCGATGTGGGACATCGTGCCATGGCCGCCGTTTCACAATTGTCGGGCGGCGAACAGCAACGCGTATCCATCGCACGGGCGTTATCCAACCACCCTCCCGTTATTCTGGCCGATGAACCCACTGCGCCATTGGACAGCGAACGGGCGTTAAGTGTGGTGCGCATACTCAACCAGATGGCGGAGCAATTTCAAACGGCAATCGTTGTCGTCACCCATGATGAGAAGATCATCCCCACTTTCAAGCGCATCTACCACATTCGTGACGGGCGCACCTACGAAGAAGCGGGCGAGGGAAGGCATGTATGAAGCAACAACTGAAGGAGATAAATCATGAGTGAAAAAGAACCAAAACGCCGGTTAAGCACCGAGGAAAGACAAAGCGAGATCATTCGCGTGGCGGTTGAATTGGCTGCGGAAAAGGGTGTGGACAGCGTCACCACACAGGATATGGCCAATGCGATGCAGCTCACCCAGGGTGCGATCTTTCGTCACTTTGCCACCAAGGACGACATCTGGGTCGCAGTCATTGAATGGATACGCGAACGCCTGATGAAGGTATTGGACAAAGCCGCCACCGGTGCCACCGACCCATTGAATACGATAGAGCGCATGTTCTTCGCTCACATTGGTTTTGTCAGCAAGCATCCGGCCATACCGCGCCTGCTGTTCTCCGAATTACTGCACAAGAAGAACAGCAAGTTGCGCCAGCTTATCCAGGGAATTATTTCGGGCTATGAGGCCAAGATCGCCGGCTTATTGGACGAGGCGAAACTGCAAAAGCAGGTGCCGGACGATCTCGACAGTCAAAGTGCAGCAATACTTTACATCGGCATGATCCAGGGACTGGTCATGCAGTCGAACATCTTTGGCGGCAAGCTTTCTCTGCAACAGCAGGCAGAAAAAACCTTTCCGTTATTCTTGAACGGAATAAAAACTCGCAGCAGCACCTTCTAGTTTGATTACAGGAAAGGGAAAAATATGAACAAGTATCTAATCGCCACAATCATCGCTTTTGCATTCGCCGTGCCCTCTGCATTTGCCGCCGAACCACTTGAATTCCAGAAAGTGATGAAGGAACTGGGAAAGAATATGCAAACTGTCACTGACGGCATTTCGCGTGAAGATTGGGAACTGGTCGCCCAAACCGCGCCCCTGATTGCAAAACACCCGGCGCCGCCACTGGCTGAAAAGCAGAAGATCATCGGCTTGATGGGAGCGGAAATGCCAAAGTTCAAATCCTTTGACATGCAGACACATGACGCAGCCCATGAACTTGAGCATGCAGCACATGAAAAAGACGGCCTGAAAGTTATTTCAGCATTTCAGAAGGTACAAACTTCTTGTCTGGGTTGCCATCAGGCATTTCGAACCAAATTCGTAGAGCACTTCTACGGCAAGTCCGGGAAATGATTGCGGGATTCAAAAACACTTCAGGAGATTACAAATGAAAAACTGCAAATTGAGCTGGGCGCTGGTGGTAGTGTTGGCGATCGTCGTCGCCATATTCAGTTATAAATTCACCGTGGGCGAGGTGCAGCCGTCCGAGGATGGGCGCAGGGCGGTCCTGCTCAGCAAAGACGAGCGCAATACGCTTTTGCTCGAGATGCGGGTTTGGCTGGAAAGTACCCAGGGAATCCTGGCGGCCGCAGCCGAAAAGGATTTTGCTGGCGTTATCAAATCCGCCAAAGCGTCGGGAATGGGGGCAGAGGCGGCAACTCCGGCATCGCTATTCAGGAAGCTTCCGTATGAAATGAAAGCGCTCGGTTTTGATACGCGCAGAAAGTTCGACGACATCGCCGCCGATGCAGCGAAATACAAGGACAGCAATCGCATTATCACGAAATTGAGCACCGCCATGAATAACTGCACGGGTTGCCACGGGACGTACCGCTTTGTTGAAACAGTTCAATAGACCCAGGCAGACAGAAGCAATCACCGGCGGATTTCATCGCTTTCAAATCCCCCTCACCCCCCTTGCACCCGCAAGGGGTACGCCGAGGGGTACCCGATGCCTTCGGCATCACCCTCTCGCAGTCTAAAGGGGGGATCACAGCAGTAGTCGGGGGTTAACCTCACAGAATTACAGATGGGCACCTCTAATAATCCAAATTTCGTCGCAACACGGCGTTGCTCACAAAAAATTGCTCCTTACATATTACAAATATGCTGCGTCGCAATTTTTTGCTCGCGCCTTGTCTTGCTTAGAACTTTGAATTATTAGAGGCGCCCAGAAGTGACTCAATGCTTGACGAGAGGAATCTCTTCATGGAGAAGCGGTTGAACATCGTTACTATGCTTCTTCGCATGCTTCGCCATTCGTTTTTCCTTCGGCGACAACAATGGCTTCTTCTTGGCTTCTTTACTGGAATGCTGGGACTTGGACATAATTTAACTCCTTATATTGATTAAGGGAAAATTACGATTTTTATCCTACTCCGGAATTTTTGATCTGTCAGCACTATATTTCCAGGGAAGGGTAGCATAACGGTCTGCAGAAAATTCAAAACTGCTGCGATGCCTTCCGGACCAATCCCTTAATTCTTTCGGAGAAACAATGGATCAAGCCCTGGTTATCAGTTATCGATTCATCTTTCCGAATAACCGGGAATATCTTATCGAGGTGAAGATAGACAAGCAGACCATGGAATCTCTCCCCGAGCATTCCGGCAATCCTCCCGATTGGTGCAGACTGGATTTTCATCAATGCACGAATTGCCCCTTGCCAGCCGCCCCGCAAACCTGTTGCCCGCTTGCAACGAGACTCGTCAAACTGATGGCGACCTGCCAGAACGCGCTTTCGTATGACGAAGTCAGGATGGAAGTCGTTACCCCGGAACGAATGGTCACCAAGAACACCACGGCACAGAAGGCCGTAAGTTCGCTGATGGGTTTGGTCATGGCGACCAGCGGCTGCCCACACATGGCATTCCTGAAGCCCATGGCGCGTTACCACCTCCCTTTTGCCACCCATGAGGAAACAATATTCAGAGTGGTATCGACCTATCTGCTGGAGCAATACTTCCGACACAAGCAAGCACTGAGCGTTGATCTGGAACTGGAGAACCTGAAAAAAATCTATGACGAAATCCAGATCGTCAACAAGGCCATGTCGTTACGCCTGCGCGCAACTGGCGCCAAGGATTCCGCTGTCAATGCGATCGTCCAGCTGGATATCTTTGCCAAGATGTTGCCGTACTCGATCGAGGATTCGCTGGAAGAGATCAGGTATCTTTTCCTTGAACCTTGATGACTCGCCTACATCAAATGAACTGCCTCTGAACCAGCACGGTAGCCTTCTTATCCTGCACATATAGACATTAAAGTTGCACTCCTCAGCAACCGGTTGAGCTTGCCCATAAAACCAAGGAAAATGGCCTTCCCCTAATTTGCTTCGCCTTTATCAACCATGCGCCTGCTCCGACTGCTCCCCATTCTGCTGACTTTGCTTGCCGTAACCGGCTGCGCCAGCATTGCCTCGTCGGCTACCAGCAAGCTGGCCGACAATTTGTCCAGCGCGATACTCAACCAGGACGACCCGGAGACGGTTCAGGCCGGTATGCCTTCCTACCTGCTGCTGGTCGACAGCCTGATCGAGGGCGATCCGCAGAATGAAAGTATGTTGCTCTCAGGCAGCAAGTTGTATGGCGCTTACGCGGCGGCTTTTATCAAAGAGCCGGAGCGTGCCAAACGGCTGGCGCGCAAGGCGCGCGACTACAGTGACCGGGCGCTGTGCGCCCATGATGCAAAACTGTGCAACGTGCTGGAAAAACCCTATGAAGAATTTGCCGCCGCCATCGCCACGCTGAAAGTGGGCGACGTGCCGTTGCTCTATACCAGCGGCACGGCCTGGGCCGGATGGATACAGGCCAACAGCGGCGACTGGAATGCGATCGCCAGCCTGCCCAAGGTGAAGGCCCTGATGACGCGCGCGGTCGAGCTGGACGAGACTTATAGCCACGGCGAAGGCCACTTATATCTGGGGGTATTTGCCACCTTGCTGCCGCCCGCGCTGGGCGGCAAGCCGGAAGAGGGGCGCGTGCATTTCGAACGCGCCATACAACTTTCGTCGGGACGCGATTTGATGGCAAAGGTAGAATACGCGCGCCGTTATGCACGCATCATTTATGACAGGCCGTTGCATGACAAACTGCTGCAGGAAGTACTTGACGCGGATGCTGTGGAATCCGGGCTTACGCTGAGTAACGTGCTGGCGAAGCGGCAGGCGAAAGAGTTGCTGGGGAGTGCGGAGAGTTACTTCTAACCCGGATCGTTCATTAGAGCCGCACTGCTCCTTCCCCCTCTCAGGGGGAAGGCTGGGATGGGGGTAGAGTCGTT
>JBAQDF010000089.1:0-13715 GCA_049286265.1 Sideroxyarcus sp. | reverse complement strand
GCCTCTATCTCATGATGTCGGGTTACGCTGCGCTAACCCGACCTACGGAATTTGCGTTATCTTTCTACCGCCAGCGCCACACCCATGCCGCCGCCGATGCAGAGCGAGGCCAAACCTTTCTTCGCATCGCGGCGCGCCATTTCATGCAGCAGCGACACCAGGATGCGTGCACCGCTGGCGCCGATGGGATGGCCGATGGCAATCGCGCCGCCGTTGACGTTAACGCGTGATGTATCCCAACCCAGTTCGCGGTTGACGGCAATCGCCTGCGCGGCGAAGGCTTCATTGATTTCCATCAACTCCACATCGTCTGCACTCCAGCCCGCGAGTTGCAGGCAACGCTGGCTGGCGGCTATCGGCCCCAGACCCATCACGCTCGGGTCGACGCCGGTTGCTGCGTAAGCCTTGATGCGGGCGAGCGGTGTCAGCCCAAGTTGCCGCGCTCTTTCGCCGGACATCAGCAGCACCATCGCCGCGCCGTCGTTGATGCCGGAAGCGTTGCCCGCCGTAACGGTGCCTTCCTTGTCGAAGGCTGGGCGCAGGCTGGCAAGCATCTCCAGCGTGGTGCCGTGGCGCAGATATTCGTCGGCGTCCACGACGGTCTCGCCTTTTTTGGTCTTGATGGAATAGGGCACGATCTCGTCAACGAACCTGCCGGCCTTCTGCGCGGCCTCGGCCTTGCCTTGCGAGGCGAGGGCGAACTCGTCCTGTTCGCGGCGGCTGATGCCGTATTGCTTCGCCACATTTTCAGCGGTGATGCCCATGTGGTAATCGTTATACACATCCCACAGGCCGTCCACGATCATGCTGTCGATCAGTTTGCCGTCGCCCATGCGCAAGCCGTTGCGCGATCCCTGCAACACATGCGGCGACATGCTCATGTTCTCCTGTCCGCCCGCGATCACGATAGCCGAGTCGCCGCTCTTGATGGCTTGCGCCCCCAGCATGATGGCCTTGAGGCTGGAGCCGCAAACCATGTTCACGGTCATCGCGGGCACTTCAACCGGCAAGCCCGCCTTGATGGCGGACTGACGCGCGGGATTCTGTCCGGCTCCGGCGGTCAGCACCTGACCGAGTACAACTTCGTCGATCTGCTCGCGCGGAACTTGGGTGGTTTCCAGCAGGTTTTGCATGACCGCCGCTCCCAAATCCACCGCTGAAATGCCATTAAAAGCGCCGCCAAACTTGCCGACAGCCGTTCGTTTTGCCGCAACCACTACCACGTCGTTCATATTAACCACCTGATTTGTAATTGATTAATGATAAATCGTATAAGAATGAAAAAAATGATACGACAAAACGAACGGTCGTGCTATTATTTATTTCACGAACGGTCGTGCTTTTTTATTGAGGCCGTAAAGGAGTGAGCTGGAAATGAGATTGCAGGAAACAACCAAGCGCAAGTCCCAGGCAAGCGAACCGCTCAAAGGCGATGCGACGAAAGCCGCCATTCTCAACGCGGCGCTGGAAGTGGCTGAAGTGAGCGGACTTCAGGGCATCACCATCGGCGTGCTGGCGGAAAAGACGGACATGAGCAAAAGCGGCGTGTTTGCCCATTTCAAAGCGCGCGAGGATCTGTTGGTCGAGGTGGTGCGTGAATACCACCGCCGCTTCGAACAAATCGTGTTCGAACCGGCCATGGCCCAACCCAAAGGGCTGCCGCGACTCAAAAAAATGATAGCTACCTGGCTGGAGATCACCAGCGCAGCCGAAAGCACGGGCAGCGTGTTCATTACCGGCCCCATCGAATTTGACGACCAGCCCGGCCTGATTCGCGACGCCCTCGTGCAGAGCGTCGAAATCTGGCGCCAGGCGCTGCTGCGGTCGATCAACGAATCGATCCAGCTCGGTCATCTGAAAGCCAGCACCGATCCCGATGTCATCCTGTTTCAAATCTACAGCTATGTGCTGGGCGTTCACCATGACGTGCGCTTCCTGCATGTCGAAAAAAGCCTGGCGACCGCAAAAAAACTGATCGAAGAAATACTTTCGCAACACATGAACAACCAATAGGAAAAATTATGGCCCACTACACACCCCCCTTGCGCGAGATGCAATTTGTCATTCACGAAGTGCTCAATGCCGGAGACGCATTCAAGAAGATGCCGTCCTATGCCGAGGTTGACGTGGACACGATCAACCAGATCATGGAAGAGGCGGGCAAGTTTGCGGCCGGAGTCGTGCTTCCGCTGAATCGCGTCGGCGACACGGAAGGTTGCACGCGCAATGAAGACAGCTCGGTCACTACGCCCAAGGGCTTCAAGGAAGCCTACCAGCTCTACTGCGAATCGGGCTGGGCCGCGCTGGCCTGCGATCCCGAATACGACGGACAGGGTCTGCCGCAACTCCTTAATACTGTCCTGTACGAAATGCTCAACTCGGCCAACCAGGCCTGGACCATGTACCCCGGCCTGTCGCACGGCGCCTACGAATGCCTGCATGAGCACGGCACACCGGAACAGAAGAAGACCTACCTGAAGAAGCTCGTCTCTGGCGAATGGACCGGCACCATGTGCCTGACCGAACCGCATTGCGGCACCGACCTTGGCATGCTCAAGAGCAAGGCCGAGCCCAAGGGCGACGGCACCTACTCCATCACCGGTACCAAGATTTTCATCTCCAGCGGCGATCACGACATGGCGGAAAACATCGTGCATCTGGTGCTGGCGCGCCTGCCCGATGCGCCGCAAGGTACCAAAGGCATTTCTTTGTTTGCCGTGCCCAAGTTCAAGCCGAATGCGGACGGCAGCGTGGGCGAGGGCAATGCAGTGAGTTGCGGCGCGCTCGAACACAAGATGGGCATCCACGGCAATTCCACCTGCGTCATGAATTTCGACGGTTCCATCGGCACGCTGGTCGGCGAGCCACACCGCGGCCTGAATGCGATGTTCGTGATGATGAACGCGGCGCGTCTCGGTGTCGGCATGCAAAGTCTCGGCCTGACCGAAGTGGCCTATCAGAACTCCGCATCCTACGCCAAGGAGCGCCTGCAGATGCGCAGCCTGAAAGGGGCTAAGGAGCCGACCAAGGCCGCCGACCCCATCATCGTCCATCCCGATGTGCGCCGCATGCTGCTCACCCAGCGCGCCTATGCCGAAGGCGCGCGCGCCTTCACCTACTGGGTCGCATTCATGATCGACACCGAACTCAACCACCCCGACGCCAAGGAACGCGAGGCGGCAGGCGAACTGGTGACGCTGCTCACGCCTATCATCAAGGCCTTCATCACCGACAACGCCTTCACCGCCACCAACGAAGGCATGCAAGTCTTCGGCGGTCACGGCTACATCGCCGAGTGGGGCATGGAACAGTTCGTGCGCGATGCGCGCATCAACATGCTGTACGAAGGCACCAACACCATCCAGTCGCTGGACCTGCTGGGACGCAAGGTGCTGGGCGACAAGGGCGCAAAGCTCAAGAAGTTCGGCAAGATCGTCGAGGATTTCATCGCCAAGGAAAAACGCACCAAGGGCATGTCCGAATTCCTCGAGCCGCTGGCGGATATTGCCGAAAAAGTCTCCAAGCTGACCAAGGAAGTCGGCATGAAAGCCCTGCTCAACAAGGAAGTCGTGGGCGCTGCCGCCGTGCCCTACCTGCGTGTGGTGGGACACCTGGTGTATTCGTACATGTTTGCGCGCATGGCGAAGGTCGCGCTGGAAAAACAAAACAGCGGCGACCCGTTCTACACCGCCAAGCTGGCCACGGCCCGTTTCTATTTCGCCAAATTGTTCCACGAAACGGCCTACCAGATCAGGGCGGCACGCTCAGGGGTCGATTCCCTGATGGAAATGGATGCATCCCTGTTCTGATTCATTGATGTCCAACCGATAGCGAGAGCTCATTATGAAAATTCTGGTGGCGGTAAAACGAGTGGTGGATTTCAACGTCAAGGTGCGGGTCAAGGCCGATCAAAGCGGCGTCGATCTGGCCAACGTGAAGATGTCCATGAACCCGTTCGACGAGATCGCGATTGAAGAAGCGGTGCGTTTGAAGGAAGCAGGCATCGCGACGGAGGTGGTGGTGATCTCCGCCGGACCCACGCAATGCCAGGAAACCCTGCGCACGGCATTGGCCATCGGCGCCGACCGCGCCATCCTGGCCGAGACCGATGCCGAGCTGCAACCGCTGGCCGTGGCAAAGATATTGAAAGCTGTCTGCGAGAAGGAACAACCGCAACTGCTCATCATGGGCAAGCAGGCCATCGATGACGACAGCAACCAGACTGGGCAAATGGCTGCGGCCCTGCTGGGTTGGCCGCAAGCGACCTTTGCCTCCAAGGTGGTCATTGCCAACGGCGAAGCCAGCGTCACCCGCGAAGTGGATGGCGGCCTGGAAACCATCGCATTAACTTTGCCCGCCGTGATCACCACCGACCTGCGCCTGAACGAGCCGCGTTACGCCACGCTGCCCAACATCATGAAGGCCAAGAAGAAACCGCTCGATGTGCAGCCGGTTGCCGCCATGGGCATCGATGTCGCTCCCCGCTTGAAGACGCTCAAGGTTGCCGAGCCGCCCAAGCGCTCGGGTGGTATCAAGGTCGCGGATGTTGCCGCGTTGGTTGCAAAACTCAAAAACGAAGCAAAGGTGATCTAAATGGCCGCTCTAGTGATTGCAGAACACGACAACCTGTCGCTCAAGGCAGCAACCCTAAACACTGTCACCGCCGCGCTGGCATGTTCCTCCGAAGTGGATGTGCTGGTCGTCGGCAACGCCGCCGAAGGCGTTGCCAACGCAGCCGCCCAGATTGTCGGCGTGCGCAAAGTCATCCTGGTTGAAGCCGATTTTTTGGCAGACCAGTTGTCCGAGCCGGTGGCCGAACAGATCGTGGCCTTGGCTGCTGCCTATGAACATGTGCTGGCGCCCGCCACGGCACACGGCAAGAGTGTGATGCCGCGCGTGGCAGCGAAGCTCGATGTGGCGCAACTGTCCGACATCCTCAAGGTGGTTTCGCCCGACACCTTCGAGCGCCCGATCTATGCGGGCAGCGCCATCGCCACCGTGCAAACGGCGGACGCCAAAAAAGTCATCACCGTGCGCACCACCGGCTTCAATCCTGCTGCTGCCACGGGTGGCGCAGGCGCGGTCGAGAAACAGGCTGCACAAGCCAGCGCAAGCAAGTCGCGTTTTGTAAGCCGCGAACTGACCAAGTCCGACCGTCCCGAATTGACTGCAGCCAAAATCATCGTTTCCGGTGGTCGCGGTTTGGGCAGCGGCGAGAATTTCAAGAAGGTGCTGGAACCGCTGGCCGACAAACTGAATGCAGCCATCGGCGCCTCGCGCGCCGCAGTGGATGCGGGTTTCGTGACCAACGACTACCAGGTCGGCCAGACCGGCAAGATCGTCGCGCCGCAGTTGTACATTGCGGTGGGCATCTCGGGCGCGATCCAGCACCTCGCCGGGATGAAGGATTCCAAGGTCATCGTTGCGATCAACAAGGATCCAGATGCGCCGATCTTCGAGGTGGCCGATTACGGCTTGGTGGCAGACTTGTTCGAGGCTGTGCCCGAATTGGCCAGGGCACTTTGAAATAACGACGCACAGGACTGATTGATGAGCACCTACATTCCACCCATCCGCGACATGCGTTTTGTCCTCAACGAACTGGCCGGTTTCCAGTCGATTGCGCAACTGCCCGGCTACGAAGAATCCACGCCGGATCTGGTTGAGGCGATCATGGACGAGGCGGGCAAGTTCGCATCCGAAGTGCTGGCACCGCTCAATATGCAGGGCGACCTCCAAGGCTGCCAGTGCAAGGATGGTGTGGTGACCTCGGCGGATGGTTTCCGCGATGCCTATCAACTGTTTGT
Organism: Sideroxyarcus sp.; assembly: GCA_049286265.1. GTDB lineage: Bacteria > Pseudomonadota > Gammaproteobacteria > Burkholderiales > Gallionellaceae > Sideroxyarcus. The sequence continues at coordinate 7,908 of JBAQDF010000089.1, read as the reverse complement.
GGAAACCGGTTGGCATGCGCTGCCCTGTGCCGTGGAATACGGCGGGCAGGGACAACCCACCGTGCTGACTGCGGCGGTGCATGAAATGTGGAAGTCGGCCAATCTGGCTTTCATGCTGTGCCCGATGCTGACCCTGGGCGCCATCGAAGCCTTGCGCCATCATGCTTCCGACGAGATCAAGGCTGCTTACCTGTCCAAGATGGTCGAGGGCAAGTGGACCGGCACCATGAACCTGACCGAGCCGCAGGCCGGTTCCGACCTGAGCCAGATCCGCAGCAAGGCCATTCCGCAGGCAGATGGCACGTATCTCATCACCGGCACCAAGATATTCATTACCTGGGGCGAGCACGACATGGCGGAGAACATCGTCCACCTCGTGCTGGCACGACTGCCCGATGCGCCAGCGGGCGTGAAAGGCATCTCGCTGTTCGTGGTGCCGAAATTCCTGGTGAATGGCGACGGCAGCCTGGGCGCACGCAACGACCTGATCTGCGCTTCCATCGAACACAAGATGGGCATACACGGCAGCGCAACGGCTGTCATGGCATACGGCGAAAAAGGCGGAGCAACCGGCTACCTGGTGGGCGAGGCGAACAAGGGCCTGGGCTACATGTTCACCATGATGAACCACGCGCGCCTGAATGTCGGCCTCGAAGGCGTGGCGCTTGCCGAGCGGGCGTACCAGCACGCGCTGGCCTATGCGCGCGAGCGCGTGCAAAGCGTTCCGGCGGGCGACAAGTCCGGCGTGGCGAAGTCCATCATCCATCACGCCGATGTGCGGCGCATGCTGATGGACATGAAATCGCGCACCGAAGCCATGCGCGCCTTGCTGTACTGGACCGCAGCGCAGATGGATCACGCGCAGCACAACCCGGATGCCGCGACGCGCGAGAAGGCGCAGGCGACGGCGGATTTCATGATCCCTGTGGTCAAGGGCTGGTGCACGGAAAGCAGTATCGAGATCGCCTCCACCGGCATCCAGATCCACGGCGGCGTCGGCTTCGTCGAAGAGACAGGCGCTTCGCAATACCTGCGCGATGCGCGCATCACCACCATCTACGAAGGCACGACCGGGATTCAGGGCAACGATCTGATCGGGCGCAAACTGGCGAAAGAAAAGATCGGGGAAGGCGCGACGGCAAAAGCGCTGCGGAAGCAGATCAAGGCGTGTGTCGAAGAATTATCCAGGGACAAGCATCTTTCCGTCATTGGCAGACAACTCGGCATTGCGCTTTCCGATCTGGATGTGACGACCGAGTGGATGCTGGAGAACTACGACATCAATCCGCAGGCGGCTCATGCGGGAGCCGTTCCCTATTTGCTCCTGACCGGCATCGTGACCGGCGGATGGCAGATGGCGCGCGCGGCGCAGCTCGCGCAGCGCCAGATTGATGCGGGATCACAGGATTCCTTCCTGCAAGCCAAGCTGGCGACTGCCCGCTATTTTGCCGCTCACCAATTGCCCAAAACCATGGGCTATTGTGCCGCGATTCTGGAAGGCAGCGATGCAGTGCTGTCACTTGACGAATCAATGTTCTGAGGAGGCCGGATCATGCGTAGCGATCGCGAATCGATGGAGTTCGATGTAGTGGTGGTAGGCGCAGGCCCGTCGGGTCTGTCTGCGGCAATTCGCCTGAAACAGAAGGCGCTCGCAAACAAGCAGGATATCTCCGTGTGCGTGCTCGAAAAAGGTTCCGAGGTCGGCGCGCACATCCTCTCCGGCGCGGTCATCGAAACGCGCGTGCTGGATGAATTGATTCCCGACTGGAAAGCCAAAGGCGCGCCGCTGGAAACCATGGCGACCAAAGACCGCGTGCTGTTCCTCACCGAGAAGAATCACATCAGGGTGCCGACGCCGCCGCAGATGCACAACAAGGGCAACTACATCGTCAGCCTGGGCAGACTGTGCCGCTGGCTGGGCGAACAGGCCGAAGCGCTGGGCGTCGATATCTATCCCGGCTTTGCCGCCGCCGAAGTGCTCTATCACGAAGACGGATCGGTCAAGGGCGTGGCGACGGGCGACATGGGCATCGGCAAGGATGGCGAGCAGACCGCCCAATTCCAGCCCGGCATGGAGCTGCATGCCAAACAAACCATCTTCGCCGAAGGCTGCCGAGGCTCGCTGACCAAGACGCTGCTCGAGAAATTCGACCTGCGCAAAAATTCCGAGCCGCAAACCTACGGCATCGGCGTCAAGGAATTGTGGGAAGTGCCGCCCGCGCAGCACCAGCAAGGGTTGGTCATCCACACCATCGGCTGGCCGCTGTCCACCGACACCTACGGCGGTTCTTTCCTCTATCACCTCGAAAACAATCTCGTCGCGATCGGCTTCGTGGTCGGGCTGGATTACTCGAACCCGTGGCTGTCGCCTTTCGAGGAATTCCAGCGTTACAAGACACACCCCGCAATTCGTCCCCATCTGGAAGGCGGACGCCGCATTTCCTACGGCGCGCGCACGCTGGCGGAAGGCGGCTTCCAGTCGCTGCCCAAACTGACTTTTCCCGGCGGCGTGCTCATCGGCGATACCGCCGGTTTCTTGAATGTGCCCAAGATCAAGGGCACGCACATGGCCATGCAATCGGGTCTGGTCGCGGCCGATGCGGTTTACCAGTTGCTGTTCTCGGAACAAGGCGGCGCCAACGAAGCCGTGCAATATCCGGAGTCCCTGAAGAAGAGCTGGATGTGGAACGAACTCTATCGCGTGCGCAACGTGCGGCCTTCGTTCCGCTGGGGTCTGTGGGGCGGCTTTGCCTACAGCGCGCTGGATACGGCGCTCATGGGTTATGCGCCGTGGACACTGAGCCACCATGAAGACCACGCTTGCCTGAAGACGAAAGATCAGGCACAGAAGATCGACTACCCGAAGCCCGACGGCAAACTTACTTTCGACCGGCTGTCTTCGGTCTACCTGTCCAACACCAACCATGAAGAGAACCAGCGCTGCCATCTGCAATTGAAGGATGCGTCAGTTGCCATCGACATTAATTACAACCGTTATGCCTCGCCCGAAACGCGCTATTGCCCGGCGGGCGTATACGAGATCGTCGGCGAAGAAATGGGTGTGCCCAGGTTGCAGATCAATGCGCAGAATTGCGTGCATTGCAAAACCTGCGACATCAAGGACCCGACGCAGAACATCAACTGGCAAGTTCCGGAAGGCGGCGGCGGGCCGAACTACCCGGCGATGTGAGCGGTTGTGTAGGGTGGGCACGTTTTTGGTGCCCACGCGGTATTGAGATCAATAAGAACAATGAGCAGGGGACCAGAAACTGGAGGAGGCATGGAAAAGGATTTCATCAGCCCGGAAGAGGCTGTCACACTGCACGGAATATTTCTTGAACGGGTGAAGCGCTCGCCGGAGGCTTGCGCCTATCGCCATTTCGATAACAAGCAGGAAAAGTGGGTTTCGTTCACCTGGCGCGAGATGCTCGACCATGTGGCGCGCTGGCAGGCTGCGCTGTTGCGCGAGAACCTTACAGCGGGCGACCGCGTCGCCGTCAGGTTGCGCAACTGTCCGCAGTGGGTGATGTTCGAACAGGCCGCGATGTCGCTCGGCCTGGTGCTGGTGCCGCTCTACGTCGAGGACAGGCCGGACAACATCTCCTATATTGTCAACGACGCGCAGGTCAAAGTGATCCTGTTCGAGACCGCCGAGCAATGGCAGGACTTGTGGACAGTGATCGGGCATCTGGGATGCGTCAAACGTTTTGTCAGTCTGGACGAAGTCTCGGCAGACGGCGAATCGCGCCTGTCGCATGTCGACGCGTGGCTGCCCGCACAAGCGGAGTTGCAGCCCGAACGCAAACGGGACCGCAACGAACTGGCGACCATCATGTACACCTCCGGCACGACCGGAAAACCCAAGGGCGTGATGCTGTCGCATCACAATATCGTTTATAACGCCCATGCCAGTTTGCAGACTTTCACGGTTCGTCCCGACGACTGCATGCTGTCCTTTCTGCCCTTGTCGCACGCGCTGGAGCGCATGGCGGGTTACTACATGCCCATGGTGGCCGGCGGCACCGTCGCTTATGCGCGCTCCATCCCCCTGCTGGCGGAGGACTTGCAGATCATCCGCCCCACCATACTGGTTGCCGTGCCGCGCATCTACGAACGCATCTACAACGCGCTACACGCCAAGATGGAAGAGGCTTCGGCGCTCAAGCGCTGGCTGTTCATCTCGGCGGTGAAGGTCGGCTGGGCACGCTTCGAGTATCGGCAAGGACGGCGCGCATGGTCGCCGAAGTTGTTGTCATGGTCGCTGTTCAACCAGTTGGTGGGCAAGAAAGTAATGGCGCGGCTGGGCGGACGCATGCGTCTGTCGGTCAGCGGCGGCGCAGCCTTGCCGCCCAAGGTTTCCGAACTGTTCCTCGCGCTTGGCCTGCCCATCATCCAGGGCTACGGCATGACCGAGACCAGCCCGGTGGTGAGCGTCAACCGCGTGGACGACAACCATCCGGTTACGGTGGGGCCACCGCTGGCAGGTATCGAAGTGAAAATCGGCCCACAGAACGCCCTGATGGTGCGAGGTCCTTCCAACATGCTCGGCTACTGGAACAACCCGGAAGCCACCGTCGCCGTGGTCGACAAGGACGGCTGGCTGAACACCGGCGACACCGCCAGCATCGACAGCCACGGATGCGTCACGATCACCGGCCGCCTGAAAGAGATCATCGTCATGTCCAACGGCGAGAAATTGCCGCCCGGTGACATGGAGAACGCCATCCTGCGCGATCACCTGTTTGAACAGGTAGTGCTGTATGGCGATGGACGTTCCTACCTGATTGCGCTGGCCGTGCTCAAACCGGAGCAATGGCATGTCCTGGCGCTGCAAGTGGGGGTGCGGCCCGATCAGAAGGAATCGCTTTACGATCCGCGCGTCGAGGAGTTGGTGTTGCAGCGCATCGCGGAACAGATCAAGGAATTCCCCGGTTACGCCAAGGTACGCCGCGTATCGGTGTCGCTGGACCCCTGGACGGTCGAGAACGGCTTGCAGACAGCAACCCTGAAGCTCAAGCGCACGCGCGTGTTCGAGCATTACCACAAGCAGATTGCGCATCTTTATGAGGGGCATTGAGTTGATCCCGGAATACCCATTTGAAGCACGTCATTCCGGCGAAGGCCGGAATCCAGATGAAAGAAGAATCCCCACGTAAGTGGGGCAATTGCATGGCGTGGCCCGCTTCGCGGCGTTTTTTTATTACTGGATACCGGCCTTCGCCGGTATGACGGCCTAATGGAAATTTATGTTTTAGCAGTTTGCAAAAGTTGTGAAAGCAAGCGCAAGTTCCGCAACAACGAACCTGCAATTAAGTGATGTCGGGCGGTACGCAAGTGCCGCAATTGAAAAAACCATGGAGGAGTATGTCGTGAAACGATTCAATATCAGGAAAGTCGCCGTGCTGGGAGCGGGCGTGATGGGAGCGCAGATCGCCGCGCATCTGGTCAACGCCAATGTCGAAACGCTGCTGTTCGAGTTGCCCGCGAAAGAGGGCGATCCCAACGGCAACGTGAACAAGGCGCTGGACGGGCTGAAGAAACTCGAGCCTGCACCGATCTCCCTGCCGTCGCGTATCGCCTATATCGAAGCGGCCAACTACGACCAGCACCTGGACAAGCTGCGCGACTGCGACCTCATCATCGAAGCCATCGCCGAACGCATCGACTGGAAATCCGACCTGTACCGCAAGGTGGCGCCGTTCGTGAAGGCAGACGCCATCTTCGCCACCAACACCTCCGGCCTCTCCATCAACAAGCTGGCCGAAGCTTTCCCCGAACAATTGCGCCACCGCTTCTGCGGCGTGCACTTCTTCAACCCGCCGCGCTACATGAACCTGGTGGAACTCATTGCCTGCAAGGGTACCGAGGCAGGTCTGCTCGACCAGCTCGAAGTGTTTCTCGTCTCGACGCTGGGTAAAGGCGTGGTGCGCGCCAAGGACACCCCCAACTTCATCGCCAACCGCATCGGCACCTTCTCGTTGCTGGCTACACGCCACCATGCGCACGCCTACAACATCGGCTTCGACGTGGTGGATGCGCTGACCGGCCGTTATCTGGGTCGTCCCAAGAGCGCCACCTTCCGCACGCTGGACGTGGTCGGCCTCGACGTGTTTGCACACGTGGTCAACACCATGCGTGTGAACCTCACTGATGATCCGTGGCACAAGCACTTCGACCTGCCGGACTGGTTCAACGAACTGGTGCAGCAGGGCGCGCTGGGCCAAAAGACCAAGAAGGGCATCTACCAGAAGGTCGGCAAAGAGATTCACGTGCTCGACCTGCACACCAGACAATACCGCCTCTCCGACGCCAAGGTGGACGACGGCGTGAAGGAGATCCTGCGCGAGCGCGACTGGGCGAAGAAGCTGGCCGGTCTGCGCGCCAGCCAGCATCCGCAGGCCCAGTTCCTGTGGGCGGCTTTCCGCGACGTGTTCCACTATTGCTCATTGCACCTCGAAGACATCGCCGACAACGCGCGCGAACTCGACTTCGCCGTGCGCTGGGGTTTCGGCTGGGAGACCGGTCCGTTCGAGATCTGGCAAGCCGCAGGCTGGCAACAAGTCGCTGGCTGGATCGCCGCCGACATCGCCGCAGGCAAGACCATGGCCGCCGCACCGCTGCCTGCCTGGGTGACCGACCCGGCGCGCGTCGTCATGCACGGCCCGCAGGGTTCCTTCTCGCCTGCAAGCAAGAGCTTCCAGCCGCGCTCCACGCTCTCCGTCTATCAACGCCAGGCGTATCCCGACAGCCTGCTGGGTGAAGAACGCAAATACGGCGAGACCGTGTTTGAAGACGAAGCGGTGCGCATGTGGCACACCGGCGACAACATCGGCATCCTGAGCTTCAAGACCAAGATGCACACCGTCAGCAACGAAGTGCTGGATGGCGTGCTGCGTGCTGTGGACGAAGCCGAAAAGAGTTTTTCCGCGCTCATCCTGTGGCAGCCCGAAGCGCCCTTCTGCGCGGGCGCCAACCTGCTGCAACTGATGCAAGGCATGCAGGAAGCGCCTGCCGAAGGTGGCATGCTGGGCAAACTCAAGGGCGCGGTGACCCGCGTCAAATACACCGCCGCTGGCGGCGGCGGCATCGGCGACCTGTTCAATGCAGCAGCGGGCAACGTGCCGCAGGTCGAAGGCGTGGTCGCCAAGTTCCAGCAAGTCTCGATGCGCCTCAAATATTCGCTGGTGCCCACCATCGCTGCGGTGGACGGTCTCGCGCTGGGCGGCGGCTGCGAATTCGCCATCCACTGCACGCGCCTCGTTGCCTCGCTGGAAAGCTACATCGGCCTAGTTGAAGTCGGCGTGGGTCTGCTGCCCGCGGGTGGCGGCTGCAAGGAGATGGCGCAACGCGCGGCGGCAGAAGCGCGCGGCGGCGACATCTTCCCCTTCCTCAAACGCTACTTCCAGCAGATCGCCATGGGCGAAGTCGGCAAGAGCGCCGAGATGGGACGCGACATGGGCTACCTGAGACAAAGCGACCGCATCGTACTCAACCGTTTCGAAGTGCTGAGTATTGCCAAGGAAGAGGCGAGGGCGCTCAACGCCACCGCCTACCGTCCGCCGTTGCACCAGCGCCAGATCGCGGTCGCCGGTCGTCCCGGCATCGCCACCTTCAAGGCATCAATGATCAACATGCTGGAAGGCGGTTTCATCTCCGAGCACGACTACAACATCGGCTGCCGTGTGGCCGAATCCATGTGCGGCGGCGATGTGGAAGCAGGCAGCCTGGTGGACGAGACATGGCTGCTCGACCTGGAACGCAAGAACTTCATGGAGTTGCTCGCGACCGACAAGACCCAGGCCCGTATCGAACACATGCTGAAGAACGGCAAGCCACTGCGCAATTAAAACCTCAGTTCCAACAGCATCCCCTCCCCCTTGCAGGGGGAGGGCTAGGGTGGGGGTAGAA
>JBAQDF010000088.1:0-136484 GCA_049286265.1 Sideroxyarcus sp. | reverse complement strand
GCCAGGTTCGGATATCCGCACCACTATACCTGCGGGAACTTATACCAGCTCAACTGGTACGTCTTTTTCGGCACCTATTGTTTCGGGGGCGGTTGCAATACTGAAATCTTGTGGTGTTCCACTTGATCAAATCGAATCCACCTTGCGAAACAGCGCAAACGTAATGGTCCCGTTCCCGGATGGCAGCAGTGCGCCGCGTCTGGACATCTATCGCGCCTTGCACTCGCGCAACGTGGTACCCACTGCCGTGAATCTCTCCAACAACCGCCTCGGCGAGAATACCGACACATCGGCTGGAGTAGAGGTTGGCACTTTGACGGCAACCGATCTCGACACCTGCGACAAGCATAGCTACAGCATAGTGGGGGGCGCCGATGCCACCAAGTTCAGCATTGGTGGTGCTGCATCCGACAGGCTGCGCCTGTCTGACGGGGTATTGCACTATGCAGCCAAGCCCAATTATTCAGTGACTGTTCGTGTGTCGGATTTTTTCGGCGCGACCTACGAACAGGCGTTAACGGTGAGTGTGGGCATTCCGCCAGCTGCGCCCACGAATCTTCATGTGGTTGTGCAGTAATGCCCGCCGGGACAAAGCAATAATCAAATTGATTGTCATTGCATAAGTAACGGGAGTATCCAGCATGAATCGGAAAAAACTCGGCATCATTGCTTCGGTATTGGCGCTGCTCATATTGACGGTGTGGTTCACACAAGGCTATGACGCAGGTGCGCAGTCGGCCACTGCAGCCATGGGTGCGAATCCAGACGCAAACAGCACTATCACCACTGCCACCGCAGCAGCCGCACCCCGCAAAACCGCGAATGCTCGATCCAGCACACCGCAACGGCAAAGCAACGCAATGCTTGCCGCGCAGACAGGCCAGTACCACACCGCCGCAACCTCAACCGCCCATATCGACAAGACTGGAAGCGACACCAACAACAACGCCGCCCCCTCACAATCGCCGAACCAGACCAGAGCCAGAATCAAACCCGCGCCGCTGGAACCGCGCGCCGAGCCTTATGCATTGATGGCCAACAGCGGCAGCGCGACTGTGCGCTTTAGCGTGCGGTTGATCGGCGATGCCGATCCAGCCACCACGATTTATCTGCGCCAAGACGGTGCGGATGGCGTCATCGCTTTGAATGACCAGGGCGTGGATGGCGACATCGTCGCCGGGGACAACATCCACGGTGGCAACATCGTGCTGGACACTTCACGCCTGCAACCGGATACCTGCCTGAGCTACTTCGCCTTGCTCAAGGATGGCGAGAACGAAACCGTCTCGTCGCCGCTGAACCTGTGCATCAGCAACCTGCCGGTGCGTACTGCGGCATCGAACACCGACAATCCTGTTGTGTTCACCGATGGCTCAAAAGCCGTTGCCGACGAGATACTCGTCACCGCCCAACCCGGTACCAAGATCGCCGCGATGCAAGCCATCGCCGCCAGCATCAGCGCCACCATCGTCGGCAGCATACCGCCGTTGAACCTGTACCAACTCAAACTCCCTTCACCCGCCACCGAAGCGCAACTGAGAGCACTGGTTGAACAACTGAATGCACAATATGAAGTAAAAGGCGCTTCGGTCAATGCGATAGGTGAAGCCGCTGCTGCGCCAAACGATCCAGAATATGTGAACCAGCACGGACTGCAACTTGTCCGTGCGCAGGATGTGTGGGATGCCGGTGCTACAGGCAACGGTGTGATAGTAACAGTGTTGGATACAGGCATTGACCGCACGCATCCTGATTTCGGAACAGCGGGTAATTGCCAACTAGCGGAGAACGATTGCGGCTCTGCGAATACCGATGCTGCGATAGGCACAACCCCTGCAGGGCACGGCACGCAAGTCGCGGGTGTTATTGCAGCAAAGTCCAACAATTCCTTGGGTGTGGCAGGCATCGCTCACGGCAGCAAGATACATTCGATTCATCTCAACAACTTTACAATCATAGGACAGACCCAAGGCTTCATCGATGCTGCGGCCTACGGCACAGCTTCCGTAATCAACGCTAGTTTTAATGTTGTTGATGTATTTTCAACGATGGATTCTTTATGTGCTGCTATAGAGTCGGCGGTAATGAGCGGAGGAGAACCAATCGCAATCGTAGTTAATGCCGCTGGTAATCAAAATATCAACGGCGCTTCTTACCCGGGACGATGCAATGATTTGAATGCCGGGCTTATTCATAAGGAGTTGCTGATTACAGTATCGAATAGTGCGTCAATAAATCATCCAAATTGCGGCTCCGTTAACGTAGATCAACGCTGCGCCCCTGGTATACCTGCTGACCCTGCTTTGCTTGGAAGTAATTTTGGATCCTGGGTGGATATTGCAGCGCCTGGGTCAGTGATACGTACGACCTCAATAGGAAACACGTATACCAGCCCAACCGGCACATCTTTCTCAACCCCCATGGTCTCCGGCGCTGTTGCAATATTGAAATCCTGCGGTATGCCGCTAAATCAGATTGAATCCACATTATTATCAAGTACGAATGTGACGGTACCCTACCCAGGCGGTGCTACACCGCGCCTCGACGTGTACCGCGCCCTGCAACAAGTTAATCACTCACCAACAGCGGTGATTCTCTCCAACTCCAGCCTCAACGACGGCACCAACACCACTGGTGGCGTTGAGGTTGGCACCCTGACACCTACCGATCCCGACACCTGCGACAAGCATACCTACAGCATTGTGGCGGGTTTCGATGCCGCCAAGTTCAGCATTCCCACTGCAACCAACAGGCTGATACTGACTGACGGCGTGTTGAACTACGCAACCAAGCCCAGCTATACGGTCGTTGTTCATGTGACAGACTTTTTCGGTGCGTCATATGATCAAACGTTGACGGTGAACGTAGCCGCCGTAAACCACGCACCAACCATTTCCAGCCAGACCTTCCGCATCAACGAGGGCAGCGCCAACGGCACGGCTGTTGGAACGGTACTCGCAAGCGATCCGGACAGCGGCAACGTACTCACTTACAGCATCACTGCGGGCAACACGAGCAATGCATTCAGCATCGACACCAACACGGGGGTGCTCAGCGTCAGCAACAGCACGGCACTGGTTTACGCGACCAACCCGTCTTTCAGCCTGACCGTAACAGTGACCGATGGAGGCGGGTTGAGTGCTAACGCTACCGTGACGGTGGATGTGAACAAGGCACCGAGCATCTCCAACCAGACGTTCAGCGTCAACGAGGGCACTGCCAATGGCACGTCTGTTGGGGCGGTGGTTGCCAGCGATGCGGGCGATACGTTGAGCTACAGCATCACCGCGGGCAACACCAGCGGTGCTTTCAGCATCAATTCGTCCACGGGGGTGCTCAGTGTCGGCAGCAGTGCGGCACTGGTTTATGCGACCAACCCGACTTTCGGCCTGACGGTGCGGGTGACGGATAGCGGTAGCTTGACGGCTACTGCCACGGTGACGGTGAACGTGAACGCGCCGGGTACGCCCATAAACAACTCGCCGGTTATCGCCAATCAAACCTTTGTCGTCGCCGATGGCAGCGCCAACGGCACGGTGGTGGGGTCGGTGGTCGCCAGCGATCCGGATGCGGGCAATACGCTGAGCTACAGCATCACCGGGGGGAACACGGGCAGTACCTTTAGCATTAACGCCAGCACGGGCGTACTCAGCGTTGCCAGCAGTGCGGCGGTGAGTTATGCAAGCAACCCAACTTTCAGCCTGAGTGTGCGGGTAGCTGATAATGGCGGGCTGTCTGCAACCACCACGGTGACGGTGAATGTGAATGCGCCGGTTACGCCTCCGCCCCCTTCGGATGGTGGTGGCGGCGGCGGTGGGTGTTCGGTGATGCCGGTTGGAGCTAGCCCGGATTACTCGCTGGCTTTGGCTGTGTTGGTTTTGCTGGGTTATGGGGTGCGGCGGCGCAGGCTTGGAAGCCTCAAAACACCATACCTATAGCCATATATTTATATGGCAGTTACAGACCGCCTATGTTAGGCTGACACCATGAGCGAGACACAGTTCGATTGGGATTCGGACAAGGATGCAGAAAACCAGAGAAAGCATGGCGTACCGTTTTCTTTGGCTCAATATGCCTTCGCTGATCCTGAACGTGTCATTGCTGAAGACAGCGCCCACAGCAAAACCGAGAAACGCTATTTTTGTTTTGGCGAGGTTAATGGAGGCGTTCTCGCCGTCCGCTTTACCTGGCGGGGCGGTGTCATTCGAATCATTGGTGCCGGTTACTGGCGGAAAGGCAAGGCGATTTATGAGCACGAAAACGAGTAAAGCGCGTGCCGCTAAAATCAATTACACAGACGAACCCATTGAGGCAAAGGTCATCCGGGATTTTCTCCCTCCGCCCGAGGATCTGGCGTTCCGGGAAGAAGGCGTAAAGGTCACGATTGCCCTCAGCAAGAAAAGCGTCGATTTCTTCAAGACCGAAGCTTCAAAACATCACACGCAGTATCAGCGCATGATCCGGAAGCTCATCGACACTTATGTCGACAATTATGCTGAACCAACCAATCGTTCAACACAGACTGCCAACAAGCGGGCCGCGGGTTAGCCCTGTTATGAACTGCGGCGCGAATTCGCCCAGAGCGTCAAGCGCGGGGCGGCCAAGTCAACCGATGCATCCATGTTTCATGGTTTGGCCGCTAAAAGCCGGGTGAAATACCTGAATGAAGAATTTTGATCTGACCGGCTTGCAGGAGATACCCGTTAGCAAGGAGGTGATGCTACGGATATTTTCCAGTCTGCCTCTGGATGCTATCTACGATGCGCATCATCAAGAACAAGAATTTTCTTGCGGTACGTCTACCGAAACCGATTGAAGAAGCTCGTCTGAAAAAGGACCCCAAGTGGCAAATCCTGACCGCAAACTGATCGCAGCAATCGTCGCGCCGCTGCTGATCTGGCCTTTCGTTCCGCCCTGGGATGCCGGATATCTCGGCGACGGAGATGTTCGCGTACTCGCGCTTTTCCTGTTGTTGCCCGTGGCAGAGGAGGTGGTGTTTCGGGGGGTTCTGCAAGGGTGGTTGTTGCGGCTGGCGTCATTCAAGCAGGCTCGATTCGGCATCACCGGTGCGAATCTGGCGACCAGCTTTGCTTTTGCGCTGGCTCATCTGTGGCAACACCCGGCCTGGCTTTTTCCGGGCTATTTCGCGGTTTCGCTGGTGCTGGGGTATTTTCGCGAGCGGTATGGCGGGGTGATGGTTCCTATCCTGTTGCATAGTTATTACAACCTTGGTCTGTGGGTATTTGCAGGGTGATTCATGAATGGGAGCGCCGACGTCCCCCGTTGGCATGAAGGTTTTATCGGGCCGACGGGACCCAAACTGCTTGCCTTACCGCCCGATTTTGACAACAATGGCAGCCAGTAACCGGAGCCCTGAATGCCAAACCAAGCAGTTGCCGATTTCACCCTTCCCGCCACCGGCGGTGTTGATTTCAAGCTCTACCCTATCCGCAGCAAATCGTTGGTGATCTATTTCTATCCCAAGGACAGCACACCGGGTTGCACCACCGAGGCGCAGCAGTTCCGCGATCTGTATGATGAATTCAAGGAGGCCGGCAGCGAGATCGTCGGTGTTTCGCGCGACAGCATCAAGTCGCACGAGGGTTTCAAGGCAAAGTTCACCCTGCCGTTTGCATTGCTTTCCGATGAGGAAGAAAAAGTATGCAACCTGTTCGGGGTGCTGAAGAAGAAACTGATGTACGGCAAGACAGTACACGGCATCGAGCGCAGCACTTTTGTGCTCGACAACAAGGGCATCATCCGCAAGGAATGGCGCGGCCTCAAGGCGGACGGCCACGCAGATGAAGTACTCGATTTTGTTCAAACCATCTAAAGGACAACATGAACGCTCGTAAAGCAACATCGGAAAAAGACACCAAACTCTTCGTGCTGGACACCAACGTGCTGATGCACGACCCGACCAGCCTGTTCCGCTTCGAGGAACACGATGTCTATGTGCCGATGTTCGTGCTCGAAGAACTGGACAACAACAAGAAGGGCATGACGGAAGTCGCGCGCAACGCGCGCCAGGCCAGCCGCTTCCTGGACAACCTCGTCAGTGCAAGCGAGGACAGCATCGACGAGGGCGTGCCGCTGGATGCGCTGGGCAACAAGAACGCTACCGGGCGCCTGTATCTGCAGACCGAATTCATCAACGACCCGTTGCCGTCCACGTTGGCGAGCGGCAAGGCCGACAACGCCATCCTCGGCGTGGTCAACCACCTGCACATGCAGCACAGCAAGCGCAAGATCGCGCTGGTCAGCAAAGACATCAACATGCGCATCAAGGCGCGTGCGCTGGGTCTGTCGGCACAGGACTACTTTAACGACAAGGTGCTGGAAGACACCGACCTGCTGTATTCCGGCGTGCGCGAACTGCATGCGGATTTCTGGGACAAGAACGGCAAGGACATGGTGTCGGGCACGCAGGGCGCGCACACCTTTTACAACATGAATGGACCCGACTGCCGCGACCTGCTGGTGAATGAGTTTGTGTTTCAGGAGGACGCCAACAATCCGTTCTTTGCCGTAGTGACGGCGCAGGAGAACAGCAGTGCCACGCTGCGCACGCTCACCGATTACACGCACAGCAAGAACGGCATCTGGGGCATCACCGCGCGCAACCGCGAACAGAATTTCGTGCTCAACCTGTTGATGAATCCGGAGATCGATTTCGTCACGCTGCTGGGCCAGGCCGGCACCGGCAAAACCCTGCTCACGCTGGCCGCCGGGCTGATGCAGACGCTGGAGACCAAGCTCTACTCCGAAATCATCATGACGCGCGTCACCGTGCCGGTGGGCGAAGACATCGGCTTCCTGCCGGGAACGGAAGAAGAGAAGATGTCGCCGTGGATGGGGGCGCTGGATGACAACCTCGACGTGCTCAACCAGTCGACAGAAGAAGGCGGCGAATGGGGCCGCGCCGCCACGCGCGACCTGATCCGCAGCCGCATCAAGATCAAGTCGCTCAACTTCATGCGCGGCCGCACCTTCCTCAACAAGTATTTGATCATCGACGAGGCGCAGAACCTGACGCCCAAGCAGATGAAGACGCTGATCACCCGCGCCGGTCCCGGCACCAAGGTGGTGTGCATGGGCAACATCGCGCAGATCGACACGCCCTACCTCACCGAAGGCAGTTCCGGCCTGACGTATGTGGTGGACAGATTCAAGGGCTGGTCGCACAGCGGCCATGTGACGCTGATGCGCGGCGAACGCTCGCGTCTGGCGGATCACGCGGCGGAAGTGCTTTGAAATACAGCAGTGCATTGGCACACAACTTCGTCATTCCCGCGCAGGCGGGAATCCAGACGATTATTAATACGCCCGCGACGCGGGATATTTGTCCTTGCTGGATTCCCGCCTGCGCGGGAATGACGGGTTAAGGGGGTGTCGAAATGAAACTGATCGGCTCAACCACCAGCCCCTACGTGCGCAAAGCGCGTCTGGTGCTGCTGGAAAAAAACATCCCGCACACTTTTGTGATCGACTCGCCGCATGAGCCGAACAACAAGGTGGCGCAGTTCAATCCGCTGGGGCGCATCCCGGAGCTGATCCTCGACGACGGCACTTGCGTGTTCGACTCGGTCGTCATTGCCGAATATGCCGATTCGCTGAACGACACGCCCATCCTGATCCCGCGCAACGATGCGCTGGCGAGGATGCGCGTCCGGCGCGGCGAAGCGCTGGCGGACGGCATCATGGATTCCGCCATTGTCGTGCGCATGGAACGCATCCGCCCGGACGGAAAACAGGAGCAGGCCAACATCGACCTGCACAACAGCGCCATCACCCGCACCCTGGAACATATTGCAGGAGACTTGGGGCAACGCGAATGGTGCGTGGGCAACAGCATCACGCTGGCCGACCTGGCGCTGGTGGCTGCGCTGGTCTACCTCGACTTGCGCCAGCCGGAACGGGATTGGCGCAGTGCGCATCCGAATCTGGCGGCGTGGTTCAACCGGCTTGGCACTCGCCCCAGTGTGAAAACCGCTTTGGCGGAATAAGGTAGGGTGGGCACGTTTTCTGTGCCCACGCTGTAGGCAAATGTTGTTTCCGCGTGGGCACAAAAAACGTGCCCACCCTACATAAATGATTCAGGACATACGATGAGCAATACAGAGAAATCCGACGACGAATGGCGCGAAGAGCTGACGCCGGAGCAATTCGAAATCTGCCGCGAGTGCGGCACCGAGCCTGCCTTCACCGGCGAATACTGGGACTGTCATGACATCGGCATCTACCGTTGCATCTGTTGCGGCGCACCGCTTTTCGACTCGGAAACAAAATACGAGTCGGGTACCGGCTGGCCCAGCTTCTGGCAACCGATCACCGAATACGCGGTCGAATACCGCGAGGAAGACAAGCTCGGCATGGACCGCATCGAAGTTTGCTGCGCCCAATGCGATGCCCATCTCGGCCACGTGTTCGAGGACGGCCCCGACCCGACCGGTTTGCGCTTTTGCATCAACTCCGCTTCTCTAGCCCTGGATAGAAAATAATCATGAAACTGCTGTTCGACCTGTTCCCCGTTATCCTGTTTTTTGTCGCGTTCAAATTCGCGGGCGTCTTCTGGGCCACGGCTGCTGCCATCGCCGCCACCTTCGTGCAAGTCGGCTGGGTGAAATACCGCCACGGCAAGGTCGACACCATGCTGTGGGTGAGTTTGGGCATCATCAGCGTGTTTGGCGGCGCGACGCTGTTGTTGCAGGACGAGACATTCATCAAGTGGAAGCCGACTGTGTTGTACTGGTTCTTCGCCGCAGCCCTGTTGCTCGCGCCTATCCTGTTCAAGAAGAACCTGATGCGCGCCCTGCTGCAGGAAAAGATCGCGTTACCCGATCCGGCATGGAGCCAGCTCAACCTCGCGTGGAGCGCCTTTTTTGCCGTGCTCGGCGTGATCAACCTGTATGTCGCGTTCAACTACAGCACCGATGCCTGGGTCAATTTCAAACTGTTCGGCGCCACCGGCATCATGTTCGCTTTCGTGTTGCTGCAAAGCCTGTGGCTGTCGAAATATGTGGAAGAAGACAAGAAGGAAAATCAATGATGCCAGCCCTCACCTCAATCCTCTCCCGCTTGCGGGCGAGGAAGCGACCGTACCTTCCCCTCATGGGGAAGTCCGGAAAGGACAGCGAGAGCACAACGGATCGCAGAAGTAACAATTTCGTTGGAGATTTGTAATGTTATACGCAATCTTCGGTAACGATATCCCCGGCAGTCTTGAGAAACGCATGGCTGCGCGCCCCGCGCATCTTGCGCGTTTGCAGGCCCTGCAGGACGCGGGCCGCTTGCTGATGGCCGGCCCCTTCCCTGCCGTGGATGCCGTTGACCCCGGCCCGGCCGGTTTCACCGGCAGCCTTATTGTTGCAGAGTTCGCCTCGCTCGAAGCAGCAGAGGCTTGGGCAGCTGCCGACCCTTATGTTGCGGCAGGGGTTTATGCACAGGTCGCCGTTCGTCCGTTCCGCAAAGTATTTCCCGCCTGAGCCGTGCTATATTGCGCGTCGGGTTATTTTTCGTACTACCCCTACTTCAACTTTCAAAGGAAAGAAACATGCTGAAATTTTCCAAATTCGCGTTGTTGTCGGCACTGCTGACTTTCGCTGCGGGCGCACAGGCTGCGGATGACAAAGCCGTAGCGCTTGTAAACGGCGTATCCATTCCCCAGTCCCGCGTTGATCTGCGCGTCAAAGTCATCGCCCAGCAAGGCCAGCCGGACACCCCGGATTTGCGCGCCAAGATTCGCGAAGAGCTCATCACTCTGGAATACCTCTCGCAAACCGCCACCAAGGCAGACCTGGATAAACAGCCGGAAACAGCACAACGTTTGGAAATTACCAGGCAAAACATCCTGGCTGACGCACTCGTTCAGGACTACGCAAAGAACCATCCCATTACCGAAGACATGCTGAAGCAGGAATATGAGGTCTTCAAGAATCGCGTGGGCAAAACTGAATACAAACTGTCGCACATTCTGGTCGATTCGGAAGAGGAGGCCAAAAAAGCTGCGGCTGGTTTGAAAAAAGGAAGCAGTTTCGCCAAGCTTGCCAAGAGCATGAGCAAAGACCAGGGCTCCAAAGACAAAGGTGGCGATCTGGGCTGGACCATTCCGGCAAAATTCGTGCAGCCTTTTGCGGAAGCCGTTATCAAACTGGGCAAAGGCCAGATCAGCGCCCCGGTGCAAACCCAGTTCGGCTGGCACATCATCAAGCTGGAAGACACGCGTGAGCTGAAACTGCCCCCGCTGGCTGACTTGAAGCCAAATCTGGAAAACAGCCTGCAACAACAGGGCGTCGCGAAATACATCGAAGAGCTGCGCGGCAAGGCCAAGATTGAATAATCCGGCAGTCTCTGCTTAAGAAAAAAGGACATCCATGTGATGTCCTTTTTTTATGCTGATGGAAAGAAATCTGTAGGGTTCGCTTGCGCACCAACGCCAATTGGTGCGCAGGCGCACCCTACCTTTGCCTGCCCAAATATTTACTGCGCTCTGGCAACTTCCTGCTTCTTCCATCCCCCGCCCAATGCCTTGAACAGATCGGCAACCGCACTGCGTTGCGCGCGTTCGGCGTCGAGGCGATTCAGCTGGGCCTGCAGGTAATTGCGTTCCACGTCCAGCAATTCCAGACGGCTCGCAATACCGGCCTGATAACGCAACTCCGCCTGTTTGTAGGCTGACGCCAGGGCTTCACTGCGTGTACTTTCGTAAGTCAGCACCTGCCGCGCGGCGGTCTGTGCCGACAAGGCGTTGCGCACATCGCCGAAGGCATTGGCGACGGCTTGCTTGTATTGGATCAACGCCTGGTCGCGGCGCGCTTCTGCCGCATCCACCAGGTAGCCGATGCGCCCCGCATTGAAGATCGGCTGGGTGATGTTTCCCGCGAACTGGAAGATGCGCGCAGGGCCGGTAAACAGGTCGGAGAACGCCACGCTTTCGCCGCCCACATATCCGGTCAGCGAGAGTGAAGGAAAGTACTGGGCTCGGGCCACACCGATGCGTGCATTCAGCGCCACCAGGCGTTGCTCTGCATCTCTCAGGTCGGGTCTGCGCAACAGCATGTCGGAGGGTAAACCATCCGGCACCGTGGTTGCGGGCAGCGCAGGGCTGCCGCGTTGCACGCCGGTCGACATCACTTCGCGCGGCGAGCGCCCCAGCAGCAAGGTCAGCGCGGTTTCCTGTTTGTTGCGCACCAACCCAATCGAGGCGAGTTGCGATTGCACGGTGGCCACATCGGCTTCCGCCTGATGCAGGTCGTACTCGGACAGCACGCCGACCTCAACCTGCTTCCTGTTGAGTCCTATCCTTTCCTGGCGGCTGACAAGCAGACGCTGTACGGCCACTTCCTGCGCGTCCAGCGCAACCAGCGCGAAATACTGCTGCGCCACTTGCGTGGTCAGCGTCAGGCGCACGGTTTCCTTTGCCGATTCCGCAGCCAGCAAATCCGCGCGCGCCGCTTCGCTGGCGCGCCGGAGTTTGCCCCACAGGTCCAGTTCATAACTCGCATCGAGCGAGGTATGCGCCAGATTGACGATACGCGGAGAAGTTGACGGACGCGGTACGGCGCCCAGCGTGGTATTTTTTGTGCGGCTCTCCATCACATGGGCGCTGACCGTCGGATACTGATCGGCGCCGGTAATGCCCGCCTGCGCGCGCATTTCCAGAACACGCGCCGCCGCCACCTGGATGTCGGAGTTATGCGCCAGCGCCTCTTCTTCGAGCTGGTCAAGCGTGGCATCGGCATACAGATGCCACCATTGCTCGTCTGCAATGCCTGCCTTTTGCGCGGTATCGGTTTGCTGTTGCGGCCAGTTTTCGGGCAATGCCAGATCGGGGCGTTTGTAATCCGGTCCGGCGGCACAGGCCGCCAGCAGGCAGGCGGGAAACAGAAAAATTGCCGCGCTGCGGATTTTGTTCGCCTTACTCATGTTTGTCCTCCTCATACTGGCGTTCTTTGCTCGGGAAGATGCGGCGGATGACCACGTAGAACACCGGGATCAAAAACACCGCCAGCACGGTCGCCGCGATCATGCCGCCCATCACGCCGGTACCGATGGCGTGGCGCCCGTTCGCGCCCGCGCCGGTAGAGATGGCCAGCGGCAACACGCCGAGGATGAAGGCGATAGAGGTCATCAGGATGGGGCGGAAGCGCAGGCGGCAGGCTTCCAGTGTCGCATCGACCAGGTCGTGGCCCTTGTGCTGCAATTCGCGCGCGAACTGGATGATCAGGATGGCGTTCTTCGCCGCCAGACCGATGATGACGATGAGGCCGACCTTGAAATACACGTCGTTGGGCAAGCCGCGCATCTTCACTGCCGCCAGCGCGCCGAAGATGCCGATGGGCACAACCAGGATCACGGCGACCGGCACTGTCCAGCTCTCGTACAACGCGGCCAGACACAGGAACACCGCCACCACCGACAGTCCAAACAGGAATGGCGCCTGAGCGCCGGAAAGCCGTTCCTCGCTGGAGGTGCCCGACCACTCGAAGCCAAAGCCGGGCGGCAATTGTGCCGCCACTTGCTCCATCGCCGCCAGCGCGTCGCCGCTGCTGCGGCCCGGCGCGGGACTGCCCGATATCTTCATCGACGGCAGGCCGTTGTAGCGGTCAAGTTTTGGCAGGCTGGCCTCCCAGCGCGCCGTGGCAATCTCCGACAGCGGCACCATGCCGCCCTGCGCGTTGCGCACCGGGATTTGCAGGATGCGCTGCGGCGTGGTGCGGGTGCCCGCCTCCGCCTGCATCTGCACGCGCAGGATGCGGCCCTCGCGCACGAAGTCGTTGATGTAGGCGACGCCGAGCGTGGATTGCAGTGTCTCGTTGAGGTCGGCCATGTCGACGCCGAGCGCGCGTGCCTTCAGCCGGTCTATGTTCAGCGTCAATTGCGGCGCGGGCTCCTGCCCTTCCGGACGCACACCGACCAGTCCGGGATGCTTGCCTGCGATACCCAACGCCATATTGCGCGCGTCCATCAGTTTGTCGCGACCTTGCCCGGTGCGGTCCTGCAAGCGGAAATCGAAACCGCCCACCGCCGCCAGTTCGGGAATCGGCGGCACGTTGATGGCGAAGATGAAGGCCTGTTTGATTCGGAACAGCGCCATGTTGGCTTTCTTCACCAGCGCGGGCGCGGAACTGTCTTTGCCGGGACGTTCATCCCAATCCTTCAGGCGCACGAACGCCATCGCCGAGTTCTGGCCGCGGCCGAAGAACGAGAAACCGACCACGCCGATGACATGGTCCACCTCGGGTTGTTTGAGATAGAACTGTTCCACCTGCGAGACCACCTCCAGCGAGCGCTCGCGTGTTGCTCCCGGCGGCAACTGGATGACGTTGATGAAATAGCCCTGGTCCTCATCCGGCAGGAAGCTGCTGGGCAGCGTGACGAACAGCCAAACCAGGCCGCCCAGCAGTGCCGCGTACAACAGCAGGTAGCGGCCGCTGTGGCCCAGCACCGATGTCACACCCACGCGGTAGCGTTGCGTGAAGCGTTCGAAGAAGTGATGGAACCAGCCGAGCAGGCCGGATTTTGGCACCATCTCGTGCCCCTTGTCGTTGCGCAGCAGCGCCGCGCACAGCGCCGGGGTCAGCGTCAGCGCCATCAGCACCGAGAACAGGATGGTCAGGATCAGTGTCACCGCAAACTGGCGGTAGATGGCGCCGACCGAACCGCCGAAAAAGATCATCGGCACGAACACCGAGCACAGCACCAGCGTGATGGCGATGATGGCGCCGAAGATCTGCCCCATCGCCTTGCGTGTGGCCTCGCGCGGCGCCAGTCCTTCCTCGGTCATGATGCGCTCGACGTTCTCCACCACCACGATGGCATCGTCCACCACGATGCCCACCGCCAGCACCATGGCAAACAGCGTCAGCGTGTTGATTGAGTAGCCGACCGCGTAAAGTCCCACCATGCCGCCGATCAGCGCGATGGGAACGACGATGGCGGGGATGAAGGTCGCACGCAGGTTGCCGAGGAATAGCCAGATCACCAGGAACACCAGCACCATCGCTTCCATCAGCGTCTTCACCACTTCGCTGATGGATATCTCGACGAATCTTGAGGTGTCATAGGGCACCACCCAATCGACGCCCTTGGGGAAAAATTTCGCCAGTTCGTTCATCTTCGCTTTCACCGCCTTGGCCGTATCCAGCGCGTTGGCGGTCGGCGACAGACGGATGGCGATGGCCGAGGCTGGCTGCCCGTCGATGCGGGCGGTGACGGAATAATCCTGCGCTCCGAGTTCCACGCGCGCCACATCCTTCACGCGCACGGTGGAACCGTCGGCGTTGGCGCGCACGATGACGTTGCCGAATTCCTGTGCGGTGGACAACCTGCTCCTGGTGACGATGACCGCATTGAGCTGCTGGCCGGGCGCGGCGGGCAACTGGCCGAGTTCGCCCGTGGCGAGCTGGGTGTTCTGCGCGCGCACCGCGCGGCTCACGTCACCCGGCGTCAGGTTATAGGCATGCAGTTTCTCCGGCTTCAGCCACAGTCGCATTGAATATTCGGTACCGAACATCAGCGCCTCGCCCACACCCGGCACGCGGCGGATGCTCTCCAGCACGTTGGCGGAGGCATAGCTGCCGAGCGCCACGTTGTCGCGGCTCTTGTCCGGCGAAATCAGCGCGACGATCATCAGGAAGTTGCGCGCCGACTTGTTCACGGTCACGCCGCTGCGGCGCACATCTTCGGGCAAGCGCGCCTCGGCGCGCTTGACGCGGTTCTGCGTCTCCACCGAGGCCACGTCCAGATCGGTGCCCGCCTCGAAAGTCAGCGTGATGCTTCCGCGGCCCAACTCGGAAGACGATTCCATGTAGAGCAGATGCTCGATACCGTTGAGCTCCTGTTCCACCAGGGCGACGACCGTCTCTTCCACCACCTCCGCCGAAGCGCCGGGGTAGACAAGGGAGATGGCCAGCGCGGGCGGCGCCACCGCCGGATAGGAGGCGACCGGCAGGTTGCGCAGCGCCAGCACGCCGCTCAACAGGATGATGATGGCGATGACCCATGCGAAGATGGGGCGGTCGATGAAGAATTTTGCTAGCACGATGTCTCTCTGGATTATTTGGCGGCTGCGGCGGGTGCGTTCGCAGCGGCATCATTGGCGGGCTGGCCCAACTGCACCGCCTTCACCGGCGTACCGGGACGCGCCTTTTGCAAACCGTTGACGATCACCTGATCGCCGGGTTGCAGACCTTCCTCGACGATAAAGTCGCCGCCTGTCATGCCGCCGACCTTGATGGGACGCGGTGCGGCTTTACCTGTGGCATCCACCACGGTCACGAACTGGCCCTGCGTCGTCATCTGCACGGCGCGCTGCGGCACGGTGATGGTGTTTTCCGAGCTGCCTTCCGGAAAACGGATGCGCACGAACATGCCCGGCAGCAATTCATGTTTTGGATTGGGAAATTCGGCGCGCAGCAGGACACTGCCCGTCCCCGAATCAACCGCCAGATTGGAAAACAGCAATTTGCCCGGTTGCGGATACACGGTGCCGTCTTCAAGCAACAGTTCGACCTTCGCCGTGCCCGCACGCTGCAACTTGCCCGACTCGAAAGCCTGCTGCAGGCGCAACAGATCGGAGCCCGGCTGGGTGAAGTTGGCATAAATCGGATTGATCTGCTCGATGGTGGCGAGCAAGGTGGCTTCGCCGCGCCCGACCAGCGCGCCTTCGGTCACCATGGCACGGCCTATGCGCCCGGCGATGGGGGCAGGCACGTGGGTGTTGTCGAAATCCAGTTGCGCCCTGGCCATGGCCGTTTCGGACTGCTTGAGCCTGGCTTCGGCCAGATCAAATTCCTGCTGGCTGACCGCCCGAGCTTCCAGCAAGGGCTTGTATCGCTCCACGGTCTGGCGGGCAACAGCCAGATCGGATCTTGCGGACTCATACGCGGCGCGGTAGTTGCGCGCATCGAGCTGGAACAGGGTGGCGCCCGCTTTCACATCGCTGCCTTCAGCGAACAGCCGCTTCTCGACGACACCTTCCACCCGTGCCCGCACCTGCGCGCTCCGGTAGGCCTCCAGACGTCCGGGAAGATCCTGCGTCAGAACCACGGAACCGGTGGCAACCGTGACCACATCCACTTCCAGCGGCGGAGGTGCGGCACCGGCGGCAGCCTGCGGCGGCGCGCCACCGTCTTTGGCACCGCATGCGGCGAGAATAAACAGGGCTGCAAGCGTGGCTGTTGCAGTCAGCGGGTGTCTTGTTTTCATTGAAAATCTCCGACCGGATTCTGATTACTTGGTAACAGACTTAATAGCACTTAAGTCAGCCGAATAATTGTTAGCAGGCTAACTATTAGCAGCATAACATATTCCGCTTGCCAGCTCTCCTGCAGGATTCAGGCATTTGTTAAAAGATAATATCGTTTGGTCGGCGCTTGCCGAGGTGACAGAAGGATTGTCGGCGCTTGCGTCGGAAGAGAAGCCTAGAATGACCAATTATTACTGTCAACAATTATTTCCATGGGACAATGAAACGAATCTGCCTATCAACAGTAGGTATTTGAGCCGTTGCGCTTGGCCTTGTACATGGCCATATCGGCTTTGCCCAGAATGCTTTCCATATCGCGGCCATCGTCCGGGTAGATGGCAATGCCCATGCTGCCGGTCACGTGGATAGCGTGTCCCTCTATGCTATAGGGCAGGCTCAACGAGGCCAGTATCTTGTCGGCCAGCATGGTGACGTCGTTGCGTGTCGCCACTTCGGTCATCAGCACGGCAAACTCGTCCCCGCCAAACCTGGAGACGGTGTCGATTTCGCGCACCTGCAATTTCAGTCTTTCAGCAACCGCCACCAGCAAGTGATCTCCCACCTGATGTCCCAGCGTGTCGTTCACCGGCTTGAATTTGTCCAGGTCGATATACAGAACGGCAAATTTTTTCTTGTGGCGTTTTGCCCGCGCCAGTTGCTGCTTGAAGCGGTCGCGGAACAGCAGGCGATTCGGCAGATTGGTCAGGAAGTCATGCTGCGCCTGATGCGCCACGGTTTCCTGCTCGGCCTTGCTTTGCGTAATGTCCGAAAATACCGCGATACGATTGACCACTTTGTTTTGCGCATCCTTGAGCGTATAGATGGACATCTGCGCCAGAAAGGCCTCGCCATCCTTGCGGCGGTTCCACAACTCGCCTTCCCAATGGCCGGTTTCGAGCAACGATTTCCACATGTCCGAATAAAACTCCGGCTCCTGTTTGCCGGAGGCCATCAGTTTCGGATTCTTGCCGAACACTTCGTCACGGGAGAAACCGGTCAAGTCGGTAAAGGCCGGGTTGACTTCGATAATGTTGTTATCGGCATCCACGATCATGATGCCGTCATTGCTGACCGCGAACACTTTGGCATTCAGCGCGATCTGGTGCGCAACCTTGCGTTGCGCCGTGGACAGAACCGCCAGCGCCATACCGGCAACTGCCAGCAACATCGCAAACATCCAGAAATTGGACATCCCGTAGCGGGAAAAATCATCGGAAAAATAGCCTGTTTGCAGATAAGCGCCCGCCAGCACTTGCGCCATGAACATCAGCTGAATCAGGGCGGTATTTCTTCTTCCGGTGCGCAGGCCCGCCCAGGCCAGCATCGGAACGATCCAGGTCAGCACGATGGGCTGATCGATCGTGACACCCGGCAGATGCCAGCCGAGAAAGATGCTTTGTCCGATGACAAATGACGCAATCCACAACGCGGCCAATTCCCAGGCTTTGGAAAGTTTGAAGAACCGGGAATTTTGTCTGGCGAATACCAGGACGATGGGGGTAAAAAATACGATGCCCAGCACGTTGGCGCGCCACCATTGCCACATGACATCGGGCAGGATATCGGCGGTGAGAGAACCCGACTCCAATAAAGTCAACGGGCCCAAGGTGGCGCTGGCGATGGGCGGGATCAGTCCGCCCAACAGGATGACTTGAAAAAAATCGCGCGGGCGATTCAGGGACAGGTCGATATGATTGAAACGATTCAGCAGAAAAAAACCGGCATACGCTTCCAGCGTGTTGCCAGCCGCAAAACCCAGTGCAAAGAGCGGCGAAGCATTCACCATCAAGGCGGTCAGGCTCGTGGCCAATGCCACAGCGGGAAGATAACGGACGCCGCCGAGCAGCAACGCGGCCAGCGCAATGCCACCCGGCGGCCAGAATATCGTGGCACTGCTGCTCACCGTGCCAAAAACCAGGCCGATCTTGGCGGCAACGAGATATGCGATAACCAGGACTGCTGAATTCAGGATGAATGGCAACTTTCCCTCTCGCATCAAGGTACGAATCCCATACATCTCCCCAATCAGATCTTTGTATTTTTGTTTGTCCAATTTAGGCGCACAGTCTGGATAAGTCAATTTGCGGATACCCATTCTACCGGTAAAGGCATCGATGACGAATAGCATCGAATGTGCAGCGGCAGGTTCCTAAACGGCTCGCTTTGCAGGCCAGTTCACTTCGACCCACTCGCAATTGCCGAGATGCCGGTGCACCACCAGTTCCGGTTCGTCGCTCAAGAGTGCCAGCACGGCCACGATGGGATTCTCGTGCGAGACAGCAAGTACGATACCGTCCGCATGGCGGGATGCAATCTCATCCAGAAAACTGCGCAACCGCGCCATTTGCTCCAGAAACGATTCGCCCTGCACGGGTTTGAAATGCAGCGGATCGCCTGCCACCAGATCGTTGAAGACATCCACATGCTGCCCGTCCATGCCGGAACGGCGTTCGTTCAGGCGCGCGTCGATGTGCAACTGCAGGGCATGGTGGCGCAACAGGATCGCGGCGGTCTGCTGCGCGCGCGGAAACTCGGACGCGCAAGCATGCGTGAAACGCACCCCGCGCAAGGCATTTGCGGCAGCCTCGGCCTGCGCCCTGCCCCGTTGCGTGAGATTCACCGGCCGGGAAGGATCATCGTTGATCAGGTGGGCGACATTCCCTTCGCTTTCCCCGTGACGCACCAGAATGATCTTCATGATAGAGCCAATTTCAAACTCCAAAGCAAATCAGCCACGGATAAACACAGATGAACGCGGATTCTCAACGGGTTGATTCGCATCAGGGACATTATCGTGAATTGGAAACCGGTAAATTTCGATGTTCTGGTTTATCAGTGAAAACCCGTGTCCATCCGTGGCTTATTTTGGGCACTGGCTCAGAGGTTCCGGTTCTTCTTGATCATGTCGTAGGCGAGCTGTATCTCCTTCGCCTGTTCGGTCGCCATGGCGATCATGTCGGCCGGCATGCCCTGCCCCATCAGCTTGTCCGGATGATATTGGCTCATGAGCTTGCGATAAGCGCGTTTCACTTCGGCATCGGTGCTGTCCTTATTCACCCCCAGCGCCTTGTAGGCATCGTCCAGCGCGGCTTCCGTGGCAACCTGCCCGGCTCCGAAGTGCGACTGATTCAGCACCATGTCCAGCAGGTGCTTGAACGCTTCGCGACCGTATCCCAGACGTCCCGCGATATCGCTGAGCAGTTCCTGTTCTGCCGGATGGAAATGGCCGTCTGCCAGTGCCATCACGATCAGGTAGACCAGCAACATTTCCTTCAGGTTTTTCGTGTGTCCGCAAACCGCCATGAATCTGGCAAGCGCCGGGGCAAAATCGAACGCTGGATCGGCCCCTTTCTTGAACAGTGCAATCGCCTGCGTGCGATGCTCCGGCGTCATGCCCAGCTTCTGCATGAACTGCTCGACATGTTCGATCTCGTCCTGCGAAACATGGCCGTCGACCTTTGCCAGTTTGCCCATCGCGATGAAGATCGTCTCCAGGAACACGGCCTGACGCAACACGTTCTGCATCGGGTTCATACCGCCGGTGCCGTATGCCCTCACGCGATCGATGATCGAGCCGACAAACAGACCGAGGAGCACGCCCCAGAATCCCATAAAGTAATAACCCGCAATAACACCGATAAGCTTGAACAAGACGACTCCTGAAATATGGATTAAGCAAGAAAACCTGCCGCAACAAAGGCGCGCATTATACCCGCACCGAAACCGGCCACATCGCCGTATCCGCCATCAACTCCGGCGAACCCGGACACACTGGCGCATCTTGCGCCTCATTGACATCAACCGATGAACTCCCCTACAGTTCGCCACACCTGCCAAGCCGCAAACCGTCATCGCCGGGAACTTTCAGCGATAAAGGGGTTGTGGAGTTACCAGAACAAGATGCGGGCGCAAATTCGGACCAGACACAACTTGGCGTATGCATAAGGGGGATCATGTTCTGCAAGAATCGACTGCCTGTGATTGCACTGACCGTTCCGCCCATGAGCATCACCGCTCATCACTCACCGGGCATATGACCGAGCTGTCCACTCCAGGTACGGCATTGCGCTGGCATCAGATCGGCAAGCTGCTGTTATTGGCACTGGTCTATTATGCCGGCGCCAAACTGGGGCTGTACTTCCCCACCCAGCATACCCACATCACCCTGTTCTGGCTTCCTACCGGTATCGCCGTGGGGGTGTTGTTCCGCTGGAAATCGCCTTATATTCTCGCCGGTATCTTTCTGGGCGCATTCCTGATTGATCTCTCGCTGGGTACATCCATCCCGCTTTCTGCCATCAGTGCGGCAGGCAATACCCTCGCGCCGGTGCTCACCGTCTGGTTGCTCAAACGCTGGCGCTTTGATCCCGGCTTTACCCGGCAGCATGATTTGCTCGTCCTGGTTGCCGCATCAATATTCGGCACTCTGCTGCCTGCCGCCATTGGAATTGGCACGCTGGTACTGGGCAACCTGTTGCAACCGGAAAACATGCCGCTGTCATGGCTCAATTGGTGGTTGGGCGATATCGTGGGCATCCTGCTGGCCGCTCCTTTGATACTCAGCCTCACACGTGCCAGCATCGACGAATTCCTGCGGCATCCTGTCGAACTGATGCTTTCCAGTTTCTTGATGTGCGCAACCGGGGGGCTGGTGTTTTTCGTCAATTACGGTGACCGCGCCTTGCCGCTGGCATTTCTGCCGCTGCCGCTGGTGTTATGGGCGGCGCTGAGGACCGGGGTAACCGGCACCTCGCTCGCCGTGCTGACGTTGTCGCTGCTCACCGCCGTCGGCACTGCGCTGGGCAGGGGTGTCTTCGGTACCTTGCCCGATGAAGTGGGAATGTATGTTGCATGGCTGTACATGTTCACCGTTGTGCTGAGCGGGCTGATGGTAATCACCATATTGGGGGAGCGAAAAAAAACGGAGGTCACACTGCTGCATGCGAACGAGCTGTTGTCTCTGGCTCAACGCAAGGCCAAGGCCGGAATATGGGACTGGGATATACCCAGCGGCAAACTTACCTGGACCAACGAAATGTTTTCCCTCTTCGGGCTCGACCCGAAAACCTCCGAGGCGAGCTTCGACATCTGGCGCAATCTCATCCATCCTGCCGATCGGCAAACCGTCGAGGATACTTTCAACGAAGCGGTG
Organism: Sideroxyarcus sp.; assembly: GCA_049286265.1. Lineage (GTDB taxonomy): Bacteria > Pseudomonadota > Gammaproteobacteria > Burkholderiales > Gallionellaceae > Sideroxyarcus. Next base: position 115,083 of record JBAQDF010000088.1, on the reverse strand, counting down.
CGCAACGGTGTGCCGCTGTTCAACGACTATCGCGTCGTATTGACCGGTGGCGAGACGAAATGGATCAGTGCCGTCGGCAAAACCAGCCGTAACAGCAACAATACTGCAATCCGCATGACGGGACTGTGTATCGACATCACCGAACGCAAACTGACCGAAGAGCGCCTGCGCTTTAGCGAGGAATTGCTGCGGCAGACTCAATCCGTAGCCATGATCGGCAGTTGGAGACTCAATCTGGAGAGCAACGAATTAGTGTGGTCCGAGGAAACCCACCGCATTTTCGGTATTGCAACCGTCCCCAGGAGCTATGAGCACTTCCTTGAACTGGTACATCCGGACGACAGGGCCAAGGTGCATGCGGCCTGGCTGGCAGCACTCAAGGGCGCCAAGTTCCAGATGCAACACCGTATCATCGTGGATCGCGAAACGCGCTGGATAGAGGAACAGGCCCACCTGGATTTCAATGGTCAGGGCAGATTGCACATTGCCACGGGATCAGTTCAGGACATCACTGCGCGAGTCAAAACGGAACAGCAATTGCTCGATTCCATGCGCCAACTGGAAGGAAAGGAACTGGCCAAGACCCGTTTTCTCGCTGCGGCGGGACATGACCTGCGGCAACCGATTACCGCCGCCACCCTGTATGTGGATACACTGAAACTCACCTCGCCAACCCGGCATCAGAACAATATCATCGACAAGTTGCAGCAATCGATGAGCACCTTTTCCGGCCTGCTGGACCGCCTGCTGGATATCTCGAAATTCGACGCCGGGCTGATCAAGCCGCAGATCGACACATACAATCTGGCAAATCTGTTCATCTGGCTGGAGCATAATTTTTCCCACTCCGCACGCAACAAGAAGCTGCGTTTCCTTCTGTTCTTTCCCATGAGTACGCAACTGATCGTTCGCACCGACATCGGGCTGCTGCAATCCGTACTGATGAACCTTGTCTCCAACGCGATCAAATTCACGGCGCAAGGCGGCATTCTGGTGTGCGCCCGGTTGCGCAGCGACAAGGTGTTATTGCAGGTATGGGACACCGGCATCGGTATCGACGATACCAACCTGCATCGCATCTTCGACGAGTTCTATCAGGTGGCCAATCCGCAGCGCAACCGCGAGGTCGGTCTGGGATTGGGCCTGTCCATCGCCCAGCGCGCCATGGCATTGCTGGGAGGGGAAGTAACATGCCGTTCGCGCCGCGGCCGCGGTTCGGTATTTTCATTGAGCCTGCCGCTCGATGGAATACCAAGCGAGATCAGGCAACGGACTATCGGCAAAACCCCCGCCGAAACAGAAACCGCAGTATTCGCCAGCGGCAAACGAGTAGTTGTAATAGAAGATGATGCGCTGGTCGCCGACAGCATGATCGGATTGCTGCAAGGAATTGGCGCCGAAGTCCGGCATTTCGACAATGCAGAAGAAGCCCTTCGGCATAAAGACATCGCCAAAATGGATTACTTTATTGTCGATTACGCGCTGCCCGGCGAACTCACCGGACTCCGGTTTCTGGAGACTTTGCAGCAGAGACAGCCTGCCCCGATACGCGCCGTCGTGGTCACCGGCGAGACTTCCTCGCAATTCATCAACAGCGTTAAAGATAGCCCCTGGCCTGTACTGCACAAACCGGTCAGTTTTGCCAAGCTTGTTTCCTGTCTGTTTACCGGCCCGGAGCTGCCGCCTATTTTCCGGAAATGAAACCGCCATTCATGGGAACGGATTCAAATGTTCATCAGGAATGACTTCATTACCGGGAAAGACATCCCGGTTTTCCGGAACATGCGCCTAACAGTCAAACAATTGTTACTGCAGCGTCGCCTCTTCGATGAGAACCTTATAGGAATACCCCGAACCGAAATCCTTGTCGGTGCGGACGGTGCCCTTGACCGTCACGATATCCCCGACCCTGGTCCCGGCAGCAGACGTCACCAGAATATCGTTCGTCTCGTCGGCAGCAGAGCCCGAGCCATCGCGCAGATGGATCCAGTTCTTCCCCATAATGCCCGGGTTGTACTTCACTACCTTGCCACGCAGGAGAACCGGCTTGTCCTTGAGTTCGGCGCGTTGCGTATTGATCTCGGCAACAGTCCGTGCGTTCGCACCGTCTGCCTTGGTGACGGGCGTATCGTTGATCGTTTCCATCTTCTTGCCCGGCAGCAGGGGATAAGCCGTTCCCATTCCATGTCCGCCCGGCGCTACCGCGGCCGTACCGCCCAGTGAACCGAACAGTATCGCGGGGAAAGTTTTCTTCAGCGCTTTACTCTCGAAATTGTTCATGATCACCCCGTTTTCAACCGTAACGGTGCTGCCTTTCTTGACCGGCGCCTTCAACACCGCGGCCCAAAGTTCGCCGTTATGGGTATTGAGACGAAGGTAGGTATAACTCTCAACATTCTTGACCTCAAGCACCTTGCCCGTAACGGCAACCGTGGGGGCGGCTGGTGCAGCGGCCGGGGCTTCTGCTGCCCAAACAAATGTCGAAGTAACAAGCATGCAAATCGCCAACAAAGCTTTCATCGTATTAATACTCCTTCTGAATTAATGATTTTTCCGAAAATCATAACAGACACTATCGCAGTAGCCGTCATTTCGTCAAAGGCCGGAATCAAGTCTGCCATATAACTCCACATCGCGGACAAATCCATGTGTATATGTGTTCACGTAATCGACGTATTCGCTACATTTACCGAGGTGATATACCCATAACATTGTCATTGACATCCCCCCGCAAACTCCAATAAAGTTCGCCTCACTTGCATATCCCCCGGCACGCATACGCTCCGCAAAGTACGGCGCATAGCTAACCGAAGGACCCCACAGAACAGGAGGCTGGCGCAAGACAATTTCCCCGCGCAAGACGGGAAGCATTGCCGGCAGCATTACTTGTTAGTTAGGGAAAAAGCATGATCGCATTCTTCACCGCTTCATCTGCACGCCGATCAGGCGCACCTGCTCCGCTTTGTTTCACCCTTTATCCATCTAACCACGTTAGAAAAACCTGTTTCAGGATCGCACTGTTCATGTTCAGAGCTACGCGACGAATCATGGCTCGATACTGAATACTTTTTGCAGGCATAAATCGAAAGCGTAGTTGACTATTTAACTGAAAAGGACAACATCATGGCAACGATACATGGCATGGGCATGGGACGGCAGCGTGATTTGGCGGACTTCCGCGACCATACGACACAGACCGATTCAATCCACACAATTCTGAGCAAATCGGCACCGCTTAAAGCTGCCGCAAAAAAACTGCCCGCCACTGTTGATTTGCGCCCTTGGTGCTCACCCGTCGAAAACCAGGGCAGCCTGGGTTCCTGCACAGCCCATGCCGGCGTCGGCATGCTTGAGTATTACGAGCGTCGAACCACGGGAAAACATATCGATGGATCGCGCCTGTTTCTTTACAAGGTGACGCGCGAATTGCAGGGGATCAAAGGTGATGACGGAGCGCAATTGCGCGACGTCATGAAAGCCATGGTGTTATTCGGCGTACCGCCGGAAAAATACTGGCCGTATCACGTCACCAAATTCAACGAAGAACCCAGCAACTTCTGTTACGCCTTTGCGCAAAACTACCAGGCACTCAAATACTACCGTCTCGATCCTGCAGGTACATCACCCACCGCCGCGCTTGCCGCAATCAAAAAGAACCTGGCCTCTTCACTGCCGGCCATATTCGGATTTTCCGTATACAGCTCCATTCCTCCCCTGGGCGATGGCAAAGGAGAAATCCCCTTCCCCGAAAAATACGATTCGCTGGAAGGCGGACATGCCGTGCTGGCCGTCGGTTATGACGACAGCAAGAAGATCGGCAAGACCAAGGGAGCGCTGTTGATCCGCAATTCGTGGGGCAAAGATTGGGGCGATCAAGGCTACGGCTGGCTGCCCTATGCCTACGTCGAGCATGGCCTGGCAGACGACTTCTGGTCCATGGTCAAGGCGGAGTATGTGGATACGGATTTGTTCAAGTGACACGCATGGATGACAGACACAGAATTTTTGTACTGACCTGGAGATACTGAATGAAAAATATCACACTGCTGCTGGTTCTGATTGCCGGCTTGCTGGCCGGGTACTTTGTAGGTGACTATCGGGGAAAAGCAGCGCGCGAAGCGCTGGAGAAGGCAGTCGAAACCGGAAAAACGCTCGACTCGGAGCGCGAAACGGCCATTTCCGAACTCCGTACGGAATTGGAAGGTATCAACGAAAAGCACCAGCGAGAGATTGCTGCCGTACGCAAAATTAACGACTCCAAAGTTTCCGGGTGGCGGCGGACAAAAGATGGTCTGGATGACACAATCAAACGCACCACTACCGAACTCATTGCAACCGACAGCAAGCTGAAATCTCTCGTTAGCCAGCACGACGATGCGTCAGGAGCCGAAAAGACCAGGCTTGGACTGGAAATCGAGCGCTTGCGAAAAGAACAGAATATTCTGCGAAAGGAAATCGAAGGCAACACGTGCCTGCAAGCCCAGGTTCCGCATGGCGTTTTCGAAGCGTTGAATGAAACGAAAATAGCAGGGATAAAACAATGAAAATACGCTGTTCGTTACTGATGCAGATATTGCCGGTCAGTTTGATCATCGCCGGATGCCAGACACTTCCCGTCGTTCCGCATGCTCTCACTTGCGACGCAAGCGCGGAGCTGCTGGCCAGCAAATGTGCGGCGCCCAGACCGAGATCGAACGATATCACCTATGCGGCACTCGTCGACACCATGCAGGCTGATCGAAAAGCCTTGCAGGAATGCGGCATCACGGCAGATACGTTGCGCGACACACTCAAGCGCTGCAATCAGGCAGCCAACGAGTACAACAAGAAAATTGACGCTCTCAACAGCATGAAATAGGTATCACTTCGCTCTCGTGCCCCCTGTGGGGGTTCGCACACATCACAATGATCGTGCGAATGAATTCGACACCTGCAAACACCTCGAACAGTTTTCTGGTTCATTAGCAGTTGGCGCTACGAAGAAGCATTCCTGATTTATTGCACACCGCTCACTCCGGACTGGGCGGATGGTTCCTGACTTTGGGCTTCGCCGACAGACGAAGCTGCAGGGGCTTCAATCACAACCGCAACATCGGAAACGGGGATTTCCTCCTGTTGTGCGGCGGGCGGTATGGCTGCGGCTTGTTGTTTCTCGGCTGCGGCCTTGTTCAGATTGACAAAGGTGTTGGTCATCATCGCCTTGAATAGAAAGATGGCGATGATGCTGATCGCGAGAATAACCAGCAGGCGTTTTATTGCGCGTTCATCCATGGCATCCAGTCTAGCAGAACAGAGGTGTTGATCGAAATGCACGTTCGCGTGATACAGCCTCCAGTCGTGGCAGCAGGAATGCGCGCGGAAAGTGGCATCAGGACCTGGAAACGCCCAGCTCGGCGTACAACTTTTCCATCATCGCGCGTAGCGCACCAACCTCAGCCTCCAGCTTGGCAACATTGGCCTTGAGCGCGGCGATCTCGCCCACCGTCACATCGGCCGCAGGAGTAGCAGATACCGTGCCGGCATTCGCGTGCTCACCGATAACTGGCGCGCCGGAGAGCAGGTGCACCCAGCGGTTTTCGCGCGAGCCGGGCTGGCGCGGCAACTCCAGCACCAGACCGCCTGCCGCGCGCTCGGCCAATTCGGCCAGGAAGCTTTCCACCGAAGCAATGTCCGCAAACTTGTGCAGCCGTTCGCAATTGATGCGCAACTCCCCCGCCGTCTGCGGGCCGCGCAACATCAGCAGGGTGAGCAGGGCGGTGGACTGCGTGGGGATGTTCAGCACGCGTTCTATGTTGTGACCATAACGCGAAGCCCTGCCCCCGCTGGTTTCCACGATCAGTGACAGCGCGCGCAAGCTGTCCAGCGCCGCCTGCACTTCCGATTCCGTCGCTTCCATCACCGGATCGCGGCTGCTCTTCTGGTTGCAGCCGGAAACCAGCGAATTCAGCGTCAACGGATAACTGTCCGGCACCGTGCGCTGCTTCTCGGCGAGTACGCCAAGGACACGGGTTTCAAGGAGGGAAAGGACGGGGAGTGTAGTAGTCATGTTCGATTTTTTTCTCAATGTACCGCGTGCCGACGATTATACAGACATGTTTCACGCATCCTCATTGACACCACCCACCCCGCTCCCCTAAAGTTCATCCCACTTGCAATTCCGCCCCACGCACATCTCACCGCAGGCACGGTGAGAGGCTGACAGCGGAATTCCCAGAACGAGGACTGCGGAAGGGTGGCGGCATAGCCGCCGGGCACCCACCAGCGTACCCCTTGCGGGTGAGGCTGGCGCAAGAGCGTTTTCCGCACCGCCGGAAAATACGCCGACTGCAAGACCTGTTCAGCAAAGGGAAATCACTTGTTTGCAAGTATCACCAAACCATCCGTGCACAGCTCCCGCGTTGCGAGTCACACGTTGAAGGAACCTGTTTCACATGGCTGGGCGAGGATTTCCAGTCTTGCCGGGGTGGCGGGTGTCACTGTCCTGCTGGCGTTAAGCCTCATTAACGAATACCGGGAAGCCGACAAACAAGCACGGTCGGAGGTGGAGACACTCTCGCGGGTGCTGGAAGAACACGCACATGCAATCGTGCAGCAAGTGGACCTGGTACTCCACGATGTGCAGAGCCACGTACGTCCGGACGACATGCGGTTGACGCGCGGGACCGGCGACTCGCGAACCAGAAAGTTTCATGCCTTGCTGAAATCCCATGTGGATAAAGTGCCGGAAGTAAGTTTGCTGCACCTGATCAACGCACGCGGCGAACACATCCACAGTGCGCTCACCACCCTTCCCAACGTCAACCTTGCCGATCGCCCCTATTTTCAGCGCCAGCGGAATGATGCGGCAGCGGGGCTGGTGATTTCCTCCCCGATCATCTCGCGCGTCACCAAAAATTGGACGTTGATCCTGTCGCGGCGAATCAACTTCGAAGACGGTAGCTTCGCCGGTACGGTCCAGGCATCGCTGGATATGGAGTATTTCCAGCAATTCTATCGCTCCCTTAATCTGGACAAGCATGGAATGGTGGCGCTGAATGACAAACAACTGAGCCTTGCAGCGCGCTTCCCGCCGAGCGAAAAAGACATGGGAACAATATCCCTCCTTGATGCCAGATTCTTCATCGAAAAAGGAATAACCCACGCCACTTACCACGCCAAATCTCCAGTGGATAGCATAAAGCGGATATATAGTTTCAGACAGGTGGGCAATCTGCCGCTGTTCGTTTTCGCCGGTATCGCCGAAGACGACTATCTCGCCGAATGGCGGCGACACGCTTGGCAATACGGCATCGGCCTGGTTATATTCAGCCTGATGGTCATGAGCATCGGGCAGCGGCAACGGCGGGCAGAAGAAGCATTGCTCAAAAGCGAAGACCGCTTCCGCAGTGCGCTGGAGCATGCCCCGATCGGCATGGCCCTGGAGTCGCCCGACGGCCAATTCGTGCAGGTGAACCGGGCCTTTTGTGACATCACAGGCTACGAGCCGGAGGAATTGCTCAATCTCACCTTTTCGCAGATCACTCACCCGGATGATGTTTCCAAGGACAGCGCCTACCTCAAACTGATGGAAGCGGGCGAAATTCAGACGTATGAAATCGAAAAACGCTATTTGCGCAAAGACGGACGGATTGTCTGGGTACAAAACACGGTGTCCATGTCGCGAGGTGCAAAGGGAACACAGCGGCAAATCATCCAGCAGATTCAGGACATCACCGAACGCAAGGAACTGGCTAAGCGCCTTGAGCACGAAGCCCGCACAGACTGCCTCACCGGCCTTTCCAATCGCCGCCATTTTCTTGAACTGGCTTCCCAGGAACTGGCCCGTGTCCGGCGCTACCGCAGCCCGCTAACGCTTGCCATGCTTGATGTCGACCATTTCAAAACCATCAACGATACCCATGGCCACGAGGTTGGCGACAGGGTGTTGAAGGAACTGGCCGAAACATGCCGCCGGACTTTACGCGAAACCGATGTGGTGGGGCGCATAGGAGGAGAAGAGTTCGCGATTCTGTTCCCGCAAACTGCCAGCGGCCAGGCCTATGAAATCGCCGAGCGCCTGCGCATAGCCATCTCAGCCGCCGAAATCCCCGTTGAGCACGGACAGCCCGTCCATTTTTCCGTTTCATTGGGCATAACTTCCTTTACCGAATCGGATACCGGAATTGATATGCTGCTCAGCCGCGCCGACAAGGCGCTCTACGAAGCCAAACACAATGGCCGCAACAGAGTGGTCATTGAAGGCACATTGAAATTCCAGTAATGCGAACGGGAAAATCGCCATTCTTGATCCTCGCCCTGTTTGCCTTTCCATGCGCGCATGCCGACGATTTTGATTCCTGGACCAGGCATGACTTCGCAACCTATCCCGACCGTACACCGCCGGGTTTTCACGCAGTGGAACGTTTGGGTATCACGGCAGGCGGGGACGCCATATCCAGAATCACCTATCCGGACGGAGCGGTTCGGGAAATCAGCGCAGGCAACCTGTATCAGGTCGGCCTGGGAGTGCTTTATCAATGGGATTTCATCCCGTTTTCAGCTTCGTTGACCATCAACTACCAATACGACGCCGACTACAACAAGAACGATGACGCTTCTTTCCGGCGTAACCCGCTCGAGGCGCTGGTCTATTTCAATGGCCTGAACCCCTTCCGCATCGGCGCGGGAACGCGGTATGTCTATTCCGCCAGGGCGACCTCCACCATCAACGGCGTATCCGAAAGGATCACATTTGAAAACGCCAGAGGCAGCATTGTCGAGATCGGCTATCAGGTGAGGCCCTATGGATGGGTCAGCCTGCGCTACGTGAAAGAGACTTACAGGGTCGCCACCTACTCCACGACAGGCACTTCGCCCAACTTGACCGGCAACGCGCCCTACGACGGGTCTCACTATGGTTTATTCATCAGTTATGAATATTGAGCCGCGGCATTCAGGGCCATACTCCGATTTTCGTCGTTGACACCCCCCGCCCCGCTCCCCTACAGTCCTAACCACTTGCGGGGCTTGCAAGACAGGAATCCGGCAACGAAAGAAGCATCGCCAGCAACACGATCTGTTCTAAAAGGGGAATCTCTTGATCGCAAGTCTCGCCAAACCAGCAATATGGCACATGAACAGTGCGATGCGCTGTGTCGTGTTTCTTCTTCCGCTCTTCCTGCCGGGCATTGCCCGGGCAGCAGGCGACACCGGCCAATTGCAGACCTGCCTCGACATGCAGGACAAGGCAGGCTGCGACCAGACGCTCGACTGCTACAAACGGGCCGCACAAACCCTGCTTGGCGAAACCAGCGGCCAGGCAGCACGACCAGCGCGCAACCGCCCGCTGGCCGAGGAATGGACTGCCACGGATGAACTCATCCGGGTTTATAAGCAGAATTACTTCCTGTTCTACTCCCACTCTTCACAGCCCAACAACACCCCAACCAGCCCCAACCCCGACAACCAGGTGCCCGCATCGTATTCGCTGGACAACAAGGAAATGAAATTCCAGGTCAGCATAAAGGGCCACCTGCTGGGCAAGAAACGGCACAGCCTGTGGTTCGGCTACACACAGCTATCGTTCTGGCAGATTTACGATACCGAGCATTCCACCCCGTTCCGCGAAAATAACTACGAACCCGAGCTCATCTACTCATACCATCCGGAACATCCGTTGCGCACACCCGGAATGAATACAAGCCTCCTGAATGTCGGCATTGTGCATCAATCGAACGGGCAAACCCTGCCCCGGTCACGGGCCTGGAACAGGGAGTACATCCAGGTCGGGCTGGAACGCGATTTCGGCGAACAGGGAAAACTGACCCTGCTGCCGCGCTGGTGGAAACGAATCGGCAGCGGAACACCTCAGGAAGATGACAACCCGGACATCATGAATTATCTGGGTTACGGCGATCTTGAAGCGCGCTACTACCGCGATCAATTCGTCCTGTGTGCGCTCATCAAACGGCATTCTCTACAATTGGATTTTTCGATCCCGGCGCCGGAGATACTGGATCTTCAACTTCAAAACACCAATCTGCACCTGCAACTCTTTGACGGCTACGGCGAAAGCCTGATCGACTACAACCAGCGGCACCGCACCATCGGGCTCGGTATGTCGATGCCGTTTGAATAGCCGCTCCCCAATAGCCACTTTGCGAAGTAAGCACGCGACCACAATCCGGCGTAAAGCCAATATTTTGCCGATCCGCCTGATTGTGCTTAAGTACGATTGACACCACCCGCCCCGCTCCCCTACAGTCCAACTATTAGCAATGGCGTACAAAACAAAATCCCGCACAGTCGGGAAGCGTCGCCAGCAATACACATAATCGCCATAGGGGGAAGTACTTGTTTTCAGCATTCGCCGGACAGCCGTCTCGAGAATCAGTGAGGCCGCGGTTTTCCATCTCCTATTCAGATATCCCCAAAGTGCTCGCAACTCACCGTCAACCGATGACAAACAAGAATAGTTGAACCGGAATCCACCATGGAAATGAAAAAAATAAATTCTGGCAAGCTGCGCGCCATCGGCTACGACGCGCGAGCACGCATCCTGCAGGTTCAGCTCGACACCGGCAGCACACTTCAATACAGCGGCGTCGGCGAAGATATCTGGCGCCGCCTCAGCATTTCCGGGGCCGCCTGGAGCTTTTATCGTGACAATATCGAAGAGGAATTCACGGTAACGAAGGTTTCGGCCAGCGCACCTGCCGGGAAGAACCCGCTGGACGATCTGTTCGGTCAGGAATGATTGCGATGCTGAGACGTATCCTTAACTGTACCGACGCGCCATCCGACGTACCCCAAATCGAGCAGGCCAAGATGCTCTATTCCGTATTGCCTGTCGGGCTCGTCGCCAACGCACTGCTTGCCCTGATACTCGCCGTCGTGCAAGTCAAGGTGATCGCTCCTGTCATCGTTTATGGCTGGCTCGCCGCAATGACTACGGTCCTGCTGGTTCGGAGCGCACTGTTGGTCGCCTGGCGACGACGCACGCATACCACCATCAATGCGCCATGCTGGATGTTCCGCTTTCGCATCAGCGTCATCGCAAACGGCCTGGTGTGGGGCGCGGGTGCCGTGTTGCTTTTCCCGCATGGAGATGAAATCCATCAAATATTTCTTGCCTTTGTCATAGCCGGGCTGAGTGCCGGTGCCATTACATCGCTGGCAATAGACCGTGCGTCCACGCTTGGATTCGTGTTGCCGATGCTGCTGCCGCTGATACTGAACTTCGCAATGCAAGGCGACGCAACTTCACTCGCCATGGGTACGATGATTGTGTTGTACCTGCTATTTATTGTGGGCAACGCCATTCGTGCCGGGCGCAACCTCCACGAAAACATCCGCCTGAGAATCCATGCAGAGGAGCAGGAGCAAGGTTTTCGCTTAAGCGAGGCACGGCTGAATCAGGCGCAGCACAGCGCCCACATCGGCAATTGGGAACTGGAACTGGCCGACAACAAACTGCACTGGTCGGACGAAATCTTTCTCATATTCGAAATCGAAAAAGCGGAGTTCGGGGCATCGTACGAAACATTCCTCAACGCCATTCACCCGGACGACCGCAACATGGTGAACAAGGCATACACCGACTCGCTTGAAAATCGCCAACCCTACGATATTGTTCACCGCCTGCAGTTTGCGGACGGACGCATCAAGTTCGTTCACGAACGCTGCGAGACGCACTTCGATGCCCAAGGAAAGGCAATCCGTTCATTGGGCACGGTACAAGATATCACCAGCCGGAAAATCCTGGAGAAAGCGATTCAGGAACAACGCAATGAAATGGATGCTTTGCAGAAAACGCAGATCGCCGCCCAGACCGTTTCAGCCATCGCCCATGAAGTGAACCAACCGCTGTTGTCCATTGCAACCTACAGCAATGCTGCGCTCATGCTGTTGAAAGCCGGGAATCCCGATCTCGAAAAAATCAGCAAGGCCGTCGAGGCAAGTGAACGGCAGGCTCTGCGTGCCGGACAATCCATCCGCGAACTGATCTCATTCCTGAACATGCGGGAATTTCCAACCGAAACATTCGAACTCAACAACGAGATCGCCGGCATCCTGGCAACTGCAGGAGCCGAGCATGAACTGCAGTTCCAGACATCGCTCCAACTGGAGGAAGGATTGCCGTTGATTCGGGCCAACCGTGTCCATGTACGCAAGGTCCTGCTCAACCTGCTGCACAACGGCATAGAGGCCATGCAGGAAGCGGGCGTGCCGCAGGCTGCCATCACCATTACCGTGCGCACGATAGCGGACAAGAATGTTGCCCAAGTGACGATCCGCGACAACGGGCCGGGCTTCAAGGACGAGGATATCCAGCGCCTTTTCGAACCCTTTTTCACCACCAAGGCCAAAGGCATCGGCATGGGGCTGACCATCAGCCGCTCGCTGATCGAAGCAAACGGCGGCCAGCTCTGGGTAGACCCGCAGGAATCGCCCGGCGCCACCTTCCACCTGACCCTGCCCTTTGCGGAGTGAGCGCGCGACTGTAATCCGGAGTAGCGATTACGCGCACTTAACCCCTCAGCACAATTGACATATCCAGCCGCATTACCTCAAGGCAGCATCTGCCCCGACAATATCGACTCCGGTACAATCAAACCCGTTCGCCATTTCCAGACAATAAATCGCCATGACCGACTTCAATATATGCTTGGGCACACCGACTGTGGAAGTGCTGCACCTTGGAAAACCGGTAACGATTCAACGCGAGCAGGACCCGGCAGCGACGATCCGGGCGGAATATGCCGCAACCGCGCGCAAATGTCCGCCCTACTGCATCCAGCCCATGCAACTTGCGCCGGGTGTGGAAACGCTGGGCGAGTTGGAAGTGCTGGACTGTCTGAAGTGCATATGCGGGGGTGAACGCAGGCTCATGGTTGTCGATTCCCGCACACCGGACTGGTATGCGAAAGGCACCATCCCCGGCGCGATCAATATCCCTTATGCACAGAACAACGCCGGTCAAGCCACAGACCTGCCCGGTGTAAAGAAGACGCTGATTGAATTGTTCGGCGCTAAGGAAATGGCTGAAACTTTCGACTTCAGCTCCGCTTCTACCCTCGCCATTTTCTGCAACGGCCCGTGGTGCGGGCAGACGCCGAACTACATCCGCACACTGCTGGCGTTGGGTTATCCGCCCGCCAAACTGAAGTGGTATCGCGGCGGGATGCAGGACTGGTGCTCGTTGGGACTCACCGTCATCTGAACATGATCGACGATGAGGGAGAGAATTGAACAACAGGAAGGGAGAACGGGATGGCGGAATATCTATATACCGCGCGTACACAGGCAGGCGATGAATTAGCCGACAAGATCGATGCCGAAAGTGCAGCGGCGGCACGCGAGCAATTGCAGGAGCAGGGCCTGCGCGATGTCGTCGTGCACACCGACGATTTCGCTGCGCGGATGTACGGCACAAACCTGGTCAGACCTCAGGGTGATCTCGACCCTGCCATGTTGATCCAGATGCAAAAACAGGGCGGCGTGGCAAATCTGTTGTTGGGTATTTTGAAGGGCAATGCCCTGTTCCTCCTTCCGCTGCTCGCCTGGAACGGCTATTCCCTCTACAACGGCCCTTTCGATTTTATCGATTGGGTGGGGTTTTCCCTCACGGCTCTGCTGGTGCTGATGATCCTCTGGTTCGCCATTCCGACCCTGTTGTTCGAATCGGTGCTGCAGGCGCAGTTGTGGGCGCGCTGGAAGGATGCCGTACGCCCCGTCAATCTGCTGCGCATCTTCAGACAGGGCGCGCATATCGCACCGCATATGCTGGATTATTACCAGGCCAAGAACCTGATTGGCCTGGGCCATGAGGACGAAGGCATGGCGCTGTTCGAAAGGCACCGCGGTCGCGAGGGTGTGCCCGACATGCTGTGGCTGAGCTTGCAGGCGTCGCTGCTCGACGAGGCAAAGCGCCGCGACGAGTCGGGCGAGTTGATGCGGCAATTGACCGTGGCGATGCCGGACAGCGCGCAGGTGTGGCTGGATCTGGCGCTCAATCAGGCGTTGTACGGCGACCTCGATAGCGCGAAGCATGCGGTCGACGCTGCAGCGCAACGAGAGCTCAGCCCGGTCATGGAGGGTATTGTTCCTTTCGTGCGCAGCGAGATCGCCTTGCGCGAAGGCCGCTACGACGAGGCGGCGAACTTCTGCGGAGAGTCCTTGATCATCCTTTCGCCGTACCTCACGCAGACCGCATTGCGCCCGCTGTTTGTTGCCATCGAAGCGCGCTATGCCGTCGCCCTGGCTCACTGCGGCAAGCTCGACGCCGCGCGCCAGGCATGGGCGATAGCGGCGCCGGTGCTGACCGCCCACGGTGAGCAGAAATATCTCGATGATTGGGCCGCTGCGGAGGCGTCTCACATCTGATGAAACGAATCGTGAACTGCTAAATTGAACCAAAAATAAGTTGCCCGCAGATTACGCAGACTTCCGCAGATTAAACAACACGAAACAATGGGTTGAATTTCCTCCGAATGGGTGATTAAGTCGTGTCAGTAACCGCCTGATAATCTGCGTTAATCTGTGTAATCTGCGGGCTGGACTGCGGTTTTTAGGTTGAACCAGAATAGTTCAATAGAGTCGCCATTCCGGAACCCGCGCCCGGTAAAGCATCACGAGCTCAGGGCCACGGCAAGTTTTGCGTAGTTGATCGGCTTGTGCAGCACCGGCCAGGGCAGGCCCGCGATACCTTCGATGAAAGTTGACGCGGTTTCGCCCGTCACGATGACGCCCCTGATGGGTTTGCCTGCTCTGCGCTGCATCTCTTGCAGGAATTCGGCGCCGGTAAGTTTTTTGCCCAGCGAATAATCCGCCACAAAATAGTCGGTATCGACGTCGGCATGTTGCAATGCCTCTTCGGCATTCGGGAAGTGCAGCACCTCCGCTCCCACCCCTTGCAGCAGGCGGACCAGCCCATCCGCCACCAGCCAGTCGTCTTCCAGAACGACGATGCGTTTGCCGTCGAACATGTCTTTGTCCGCCACTTCGCCGGCCTTGTCCGGTTCGGAGAAGTGTTCGACACTTTGCTGTTCCATGTCGAGCGGGAGCATGAATTCGAACACCGAGCCGCGTCCCACCTCCGAACGGCAGTTGATCCTGGCGCTCAGCAGAGCCATGGCACGCTGGCCGATGGAGAGGCCCAGCCCCAAGCCGGCCTCGCGGTTGCGCTGCGGATTGCCGACCTGGTAGAACTCGTCGAATATCTTGTCGATGTCGGCTTCCGCGATGCCGCAGCCGGTATCCCACACTTGCAGCAGGACATGATCGCCGCGCTGTCTGGCGGCCACCAGTACGCCGCCCCAATAGGTGTATTTGATGGCGTTCGTGACCAGATTCATCATGATCGATTGCAGCAAACCGATATCGGTGCGAACGATCAACGGACTGCGCATGGGAAAGAAAACACGGAAGGCCAATCCCCGCGCACGCGCGTCTTCGGCAAAATTCTGTTCCAGCCAGCCGAACAATTCGATCAGGTTGAAAGAAACGATCTGCGGTTTGACCAGCCCGGCATCGAATCTGGAAATGTCCAGCAAGCGTTCCAGCAGATCGGAAAATACCGCCATGGACTGGTCGAGCATGCCTATCATTTCGCTCTGCTGTTTCGTAGTCTTGGTGTTTTTCAGGGCATCCACGAATAGATTGGCAGCTGCCATCGGCTGCCGCAGGTCGTGTCCGGCCGCCGCCAGGAAACGGGTCTTGGCCAGTTCCTTTTCTTCCAGTTGCCGCAGCGAGTTGCGCATCTGCTCTTCCATGGCGACACGTTCGGTGATGTCGGTCAGGATGGCCAGGCTGGAACGCTTGCCATCCCACTCGGTGGTGCTTGTATTCAGTTCCCACCGCCGCACCACGCCGTCCTTGCGAACCATCTTGGCTCCGAACACGCCATCGACTTCTTCTCCCTGCATGCGCCGACGGTGCAGATCGATCATCTTGGGGCGGTCATCGTCATGGATGAGTCCGGCAAACGGCCGCCCCAGCAGCTCTTCAGCCGGATAGCCGATCAGTTTTGTCGTGGCGTTATTGACATACAAGATCAGGCCATCCTGCAGCACAGCGATGCCGAGCGGCAGTTTCTCGGCGAAGGTTCGATAGCGTTCCTCGGATTTCTGCAGCGCAGTCTCGAAACGCAGGCGCCCGCTGATGTCGCTAGCCAGTGACATGATCATTTTCTGCTCGTCCAGCACGATGCTGGACAGGCGCACCTCCACCGGAAAAACTGCGTTATCCTTGCGGCGATGCATGTCGTTGAAGGTGAGTGGATTGCCGATTACGAGCTTCTCCCATCTGGGCCTGGCATCGGCCAGGTCAAAGCCCGAGCAAATATCGCCGAGCTTCAACTGAAGCAATTCTTCCCTGCTGTATCCCAATGTTTCGCAGGCTTGCCGATTGACCTCCAGCAGGTTGCCATCCAGGTCATGCACGAACAAGGCGCTGCCGGCCTGCTCGATCAGGGCGTGATAGCGCGATTCGGCCTGATGTGCGCGGCGCTGGGCCGCATTTTGTGCGGTATTGTCGTAGCACAGCCCCGTCATGCTCACCGTCTTGCCGTGTTCGTTGCGCGTGGAATTGCCGAGAGCAACGATGCATTTGAGTTGCCCATCCGGCATCACAATGCGGTATTCGCTGACCAGGGGGGTGCCGTTGCGAAAAGTCTCCAACACTTCCGCTTCGGCCCTCTCGCGGTCTGCGGAGTGAATGATGTTGCGCCAACTGTCGAACGAGGCTGTCGCGGTGTGCGGGTCAAGGCCGAACAGCAGATACAACTCTTCCGTCCAGATCATCCGGTCTTTCGCGACAATCCATTCCCACACCCCGGCCCGCGCCGCGCGTTGCGCCAATGCCAGCTGTTCGTTGGCGCGTTTCAGGTTCTCCAGCAGTTCGATGTTTTCGAATTGGCGGCGTATCGACAACTCCAGATTTCGGCTCTGGACGCGCCCGGCCTTCATGACGAAAAACATGTACAGGCTGACCATCGTCGCCAGCAGGTAATAGCCACGCTCGCCCTGATAAAACAGGCTGAGAATGATCGGCAGGAGAATCAGGGCGACATAACTTTGCTGTGCCAACAGGAATGTCTGGTTGCTGGCCACAATTCCGGAGGCCATGCCGATCAGGATGCACAACAGGAACGCCTGCAGAACCAGGCTGTCGGGGACAAACATGAAGTAACCGGCACTTCCCCATAACGCGCCGACAAGGGTGAACGATCTCAGCAACTGTCGTTGCCAGCGCTTGCACTCTTCGATGCTCTGTAATTTTTTCGGCAAACGCAACAGATCATAGATGCCCATGGCGTGGACGATCAAAAGCGCCGCCAGCCAGGACAACAGCATGGTGTGATCCAGCCGCTCCCACATCAACCAGACCAGGAGCGGTTCCAGCACCATGGTCGTGCCAATCATATAGGGGCGCGCCGCGACCAGCGCATTCAACTGCTCTGCGCGTACGCGGAAATTCTCCCGTGAGATTTCCAGTCCCAGTTTCTTATTCAGTTTATCGAACATTCATTGGCTCTCTTCACTGAAAACACCGGTAAACCCCTGAGCAGACCAGAAACAAAGCTTCACCCTTTAGATAAAGGGGACCAGGGGAATTTGATAATGCAGAACTCGCATGCCGTCTCCCGCAAATCCGCTTCGACCCTTTTTTCCAAAGGAGAGGACGTACGGCAGTTCCAAACAGCAGACCGATACAAACCCGCCAGCCCGCTCAATCAACAAAAAGGCGACCATCAGTCGCCTTTTATTCACTGCAATTCTACTCCACCCACTTCCGCGCATTCTGGAACATGCGCAGCCATGCACCGTTCTCCCCCTCACCGGGATACCAGGAATTCTGCACCGCACGGAACACGCGTTCGGGGTGCGGCATCATGATGCTGAAGCGCCCGTCCGGCGTGGTGAGTCCGGTAATGCCTTGCGGCGAGCCGTTGGGGTTGAGCGGATAAGTTGTCGTCGGTTTGCCGTAGTGGTCGACATAGCGCAGCGTGACCAGCGGTTGGGCGGCATGCAAACGCTTGGTGCCGCCGAAATCGGCATAGCCTTCGCCGTGCGCGACGACGATGGGCATGCGTGAACCGGCCATGCCGTCGAACAGGATGGATGACGACTCTTGCACCTCCACCATGACGAAGCGCGCCTCGAACTGCTCCGACAGATTGCGCCCGAAGTGCGCCCAATTTTCGGCGCCGGGGATGATCTCGTGCAGGTTGCTCATCATCTGGCAGCCGTTGCACACGCCCAGGGCGAAGGTGTCGTTGCGCTGGAAGAAGGCTTCGAATTCGTCGCGCGCCCTCGGGTTGAACAGGATGGACTTCGCCCAGCCCTCGCCCGCACCCAGCACGTCGCCGTAGGAGAATCCGCCGCAGGCAACAAAGCCCTTGAAATCGTCAAGCGCGACGCGTCCGCTGATGATGTCGCTCATGTGCACGTCCACGGCGGCGAATCCGGCGCGGTCGAAGGCGGCAGCCATCTCGACGTGGCCGTTGACGCCCTGCTCGCGCAGGATGGCCATTTTTGGGCGGGAGAGAACAGTGCTGAGTGCCGGGTGCCGGGTGCCGAGTGCGGCAGCGGGATTTTCGTTCGGGTCGTAACTCAACTTGACATGCAGGCCCGGGTCTTGCGCATCCAGCGTGCGGTCGTATTCCTGTTGTGCGCAGACGGGGTTGTCGCGCAGCTTTTGCAACTGGTAAGTCGTCTCGGACCAGATGCGGCGCAACGTGATCGCGTTCTCGCTGTACAGCCTGGTCTTGCCGCGCGTGACGGTGATGGTGCCGCTGGTGTTGAGTCTTGCCACTTCGTGCACGTTGGAACAGCCCGCTTCCTCGCACAACACGAACAGGTCGGCCAGATCGTCGCGGCGCACTTGCACCAGGGCGCCGAGTTCCTCATTGAACAGCACGGCGAGGTCGTCGCCCTTCAGTTCGTCCAGGCGGATATCCAGACCGACATGCGAAGCAAAACTCATCTCGCACAACGCAGCCAGCATGCCGCCGTCGGAGCGGTCGTGATAGGCCAGCAGCTTGCCGTCGCGGTTGAGGCGCTGGATAAGGTTGAAGAAAGCCTTGAGCTTTTTGGCATCGTCCACGTCCGGTGCCACATCGCCCACTTGTTTGTACACCTGCGCCAGCGCCGAGCCGCCAAGGCGGTTCTTGCCAGCGCCCAGATCGAACAGCAGCACGACGGTGTCGGTGTCGGCGACGAGTTGCGGGGTGAGCGTTTTGCGCGCATCGGGACAGGGAGCGAAGGCAGTAACGATAAGCGACAAGGGGGCGGTGACGGCTTTGCTCTGCTCGCCCTCCTTCCACGTGGTCTTCATGCTCATGGAGTCCTTGCCGACCGGGATGCTGATGCCCAGATCGGGGCACAGTTCCATGCCCACAGCCTTGACGGTGTCGAACAGCGCGGCGTCTTCGCCGTGATGTCCGGCGGCGGCCATCCAGTTGGCGGAGAGTTTGATATCGCCGATCTTTTCGATCTGCGCGGCGGCGATGTTGGTGATCGCCTCGCCGATGGCCATGCGCCCGGATGCCGGTGCATTGAGCACGGCGATGGGCGTGCGTTCACCGAGCGCAAAGGCTTCGGCCAGATTGGTGTTATAACCCATCAGCGTGACGGCCACATCGGCCACCGGCACTTGCCACGGCCCGACCATCTGGTCGCGCGCGGTCATGCCGCCCACGGTGCGGTCGCCGATGGAGATGAGGAAAGTTTTGTCGGCCACGGAAGGCAGACGCAGCACGCGCTCCACGGCGTCTTTCAGCACAACACTACTGGTATCGAACTTCGGCAGTGAGACTTTTTCGCGCTGCACCTTGCGCGTCATTTTTGGCGGCTTGCCGAGCAGCACGGAGAGCGGCATATCCACCGCGTTGTTGCCGAACTCTTCGTCGTGCACGATGAGCTGGTCTTCCTTGATGGCATGGCCCAGCACCGAGAACGGGCAACGCTCGCGGTCGCACAGCTCCTTGAATTCCAGAACGCGCTCCAGCGGAATCGCCAGTACGTAACGCTCCTGCGCCTCATTGCTCCAGATTTGCATCGGCGACATGCCGCGCTCCTCAGAGGGCACCGAGCGCAGCTCGAATTTTGCGCCCTTGCCGCCGCCATGCACCAGTTCCGGCAAGGCATTGGAGATACCGCCCGCGCCGACGTCGTGAATGGAGAGGATGGGATTCTTGTCGCCCATTTGCCAGCAGCGGTCGATGACTTCCTGCGCGCGGCGCTGCATCTCGGGGTTGCCGCGCTGCACCGAATCGAAATCCAGGTTCTCGGCATTGGCGCCGGTATCCATGCTGGAGGCCGCACCGCCGCCCAGGCCGATCAGCATGCCGGGGCCGCCCAGCTGGATCAGCACTGCGCCGTCCGGCAAGTCATGCTTGTGCGTGTGTTCCGCCTTGATGTTGCCGACGCCGCCCGCCAGCATGATGGGCTTGTGGTAACCGCGCACTTCGCCGTTGACCTGCTCTTCGAAGGTGCGGAAATAACCCGCCAGATTGGGACGGCCGAATTCGTTGTTGAAGGCGGCGCCGCCGAGCGGGCCGTCGATCATGATCTGCAAAGGGGTGGCGATGCGTCCGGGTTTGCCGATGGGGTTGGCTTCCCACGGCTGTTCAAACCCCGGAATATTCAAATTGGAAACCGAGAAACCCGTCAACCCCGCCTTGGGCTTGGAGCCGGTGCCGGTCGCACCTTCGTCGCGTATCTCGCCGCCGCTGCCCGTGGCCGCTCCTGCGAACGGCGCGATGGCGGTCGGGTGGTTGTGCGTCTCCACCTTCATCAGGGTATGCGTAAGTTCGCGGCTGTAGGCGTAGCCGCCGTCCTGGCGCGGGTAAAAGCGCTCGATCTCGGCGCCTTCGATGACGGAGGAGTTGTCGGAATACGCCACCACCGTGCCTTCCGGGTGCAGCTTGTGCGTGTTGCGGATCATGCCGAACAGGGAAATGGCCTGCTGTTCGTCGTCGATGATCCAGTCGGCGTTGAAAATCTTGTGGCGGCAGTGCTCGGAGTTGGCTTGCGCGAACATCATGAGTTCGACGTCGGTGGGGTTGCGCTTGAGCTTGGTGAAGTTGGTCACCAGATAGTCGATCTCGTCGGCGGAAAGCGCCAGTCCCAGCTCGCGGTTGGCGGCTTCGAGTGCTGCGTTGCCGCCGATAAGTATGTCCACGCTGGAGAGCGGCTGCGGTGTGCCGTGGGTGAATATTCTTTCCATGATGCCGGTGACTTCGGCCAGCACCGATTCGGTCATGCGGTCATGCAGCAAGGGCAGTACGGCTTTCTTTTCGGCATCGGTGAGGTGCTTGCCGTTCTTGTTCTTCAGGTAATACAGTACGCCGCGTTCGATGCGTGTCACTTGCGGCAATGCGCAATGACGGGCGATGTCGGTGGCCTTGGACGACCAGGGCGAAATGGTGCCCAGACGCGGCACCACCAGCAATGTCTGCGCCGAGCAGGCACTTGCCGGTTCTCCGGCCCCCTTGTCCAGACCGAGCAGCCGATCCAGCAGGATGGCTTCGTCCGGGGTTAATTCGGCCGAAAGCTCGATGAAATAGACGTGACGGGTATCTTCGAGGGTGACGCCGGATTGGGTGGCGGCCAGCGCGGTGCGCAGTTTGTCGAGACGGAAAGAAGAGAGAGCGGATTTACCTATCGAAGTGCGGTACATGGCATGGATAAAAGGCGTTGACGACAGGATGCAATTATAATCCCAGAATGCAGCCGCCCCCACAAACTCAGGTAAAACATATGCCAGTTGCCCGTCCCGCCCCCATTACCCGGAAGCAGGTCGCCGCCTTCCTCAAGCCGCGCCCCAGGGACAGCCACAAGGGCCTGTTCGGCACGGTCACGGTCATCGGCGGAGCAAACGGCATGGTGGGCGCGGCGCTGCTGGCCGGACGTGCCGCGCTCAAGATGGGTGCGGGCTGCGTGCATGTCGGCATACTGGCGGACAACGCGCCTGTGGTGGATTTGTTGCAGCCGGAGTTGATGCTGCATAGTGCGGCGGATGCACTGAAATCAACCAAGCCGAATGTACTGGTAGCCGGTTGCGGCCTGGGAAAGAGCCTGCCCGCACAAAAACTGCTGTACGACGCGCTGCTGCTCGACGTGCCTCTGGTGCTGGATGCCGATGCGCTCAATATCATTGCAATGCGCCCCGACCTGCGCGGCATGCTGCATACCCGCAAGGCGCCGTCCGTATTCACCCCCCACCCCGGCGAAGCCGCGCATTTGCTGGCTTGCAGCACGGAAGAAGTGCAAAAAGACCGCGCCAAAGCGGTACGCGAACTGTCCAGACACCTGGGCGGCAGCGTGGTGCTGAAAGGTGCGGGCAGCCTGTGCGCCACCCGTGACGGCAAGTTGCATATCAACCATACCGGCAACCCCGGCATGAGCTCCGCCGGCATGGGCGATGTGCTGAGCGGCATGATCGCCGCATTTATCGCCCAGGGCTTGAGCGCGGACGAGGCGTTGCTGCTCGGCGTGCATTTGCACGGCGCGGCGGGCGACGAACTGGCGCATCAACAAGCCACCCTGGGCATGAGCGCAACCGAGGTAACCGAATGGGCGCGCTGGTTGCTGAACCGGTGGATGCCGTAGGATGGGCACGTTTTTTGTGCCCACCACCAAGCTATAATTGCGTCCTATGACCGCTATCCTTTACCGCTACCTGATGATCATCGTGGCCTGCATCTCGCTGTTGCTCGGGCTGCAAATTCCCAATTTCGTGGACCAGTACCAGAAACGCGTGGACGCGCACCTGCGTGAGGTGAGCGTCAACCTGCAGCCGTTCCAGGACATCGCCATCAAATATTTCGACGGCGACATGAACAAGCTCATCGAGTTGCACCGCGCCAGCAGCGAGAAACCTTTTCAGGAAGAAGGCTTGGCGATAGAGAAGATGCTCGCGCGCAAGCTGCGCTTCGAAGCCGATCTGGCCGCGCTGAACACCAGCCTGCCGCTTAAGGCGCTGCATGTACTGCTCCACGGCGACAAGGAAATACGGGATGAGGCACTGGCGCAATACAGCTACGCCGTACCGCTGAACCAGGACGCGCTGGTGTTTGGCGCATGCGTTGCCATTACCATCCTGCTGCTTGCCGAACTGTTGTTTGCTCTCTTGCGTTTTGTCGCCAGAAAACTATCTTCCAGTCCTGCCTCTCCCTCTCAAGCACAATGACCTACCCTATCGATATCAGCGAAGAAGCTGGCGTCCGCTATTTGCATTTCGGTTCGCTCTGGATACAGGGCGCCATGCGCATTGCGCGCCCCTGGCACCTGGAACTCGACTACACCAAGGAAATGATGGCGAGCCTGCTGCTGCGCGACGACTCGCATTTCCCGCGCAAAGTGCTGCTCATCGGCCTGGGGGCGGCATCAATCACCAAATTCCTGTACCGCAACTTTCCACTGGCGAAGCTGACTGTGGTGGAAATCGAACCGCGCGTGGTGGCGGCCGCCCGCCAGTTTTTCAAGCTGCCGGACGACCCGAAACGCCTGAACATCGTGATCGCGGACGGCGCGCAGTTCGTCGCCGAAAACGACAAGAACTACGATCTGATCCTGGTCGACGGTTTCGACGAAGACGCGCGCCCCGGCGAACTGGACACGCTGCCGTTCTACCAGATGTGCCGTGCGCGGCTGAACGACAACGGCATCATGGCGGTGAACCTGCTCGGGCGCAGCCGCGGTTTTGCGGTCAGTCTGGAACGTCTGCGCGATGCCTTCGATACGCGGGCACTGGCCTTTCCTTCCTGCGACAGCGGCAACGTGATCGCACTGGCCGCAACGGGAGCGCACATCCGCATCGCGCTGGACGATCTCAAGGAACAGGCCGAAAACCTGAAAGAAGAAACGGGATTGAA
Source organism: Sideroxyarcus sp. (assembly GCA_049286265.1). Taxonomy (GTDB): domain Bacteria; phylum Pseudomonadota; class Gammaproteobacteria; order Burkholderiales; family Gallionellaceae; genus Sideroxyarcus. The sequence continues at coordinate 91,223 of JBAQDF010000088.1, read as the reverse complement.
TCTGCTGCCGACCCTGACGCGCATCGAACAATCGCAAACTTGTCCGGGCGGCGTGTTTTATCTTTGAAACAAAGTTGGCAGATACTGCGAATCGTGCGCGATTAGGTTTAGAATAAGAACCCGAGAAGGAGGATATAGTTCAAATAACAAGCGTGATTGCGCAAACCGATTAACTTCATTTTGAAAGGTATGCACCATGGCCACGTCCAAATCCACCACCGCAAAGAAACCTGCTCCCAAACCCGCAGCCAAGAAGACGACAGCCACCAGCAAAGCAACCTCCAGGACTGCAACTACCAAAAAAACCGCAACGACGACGGTCAAGAAGACCGCGCCCAAGTCAAGCAAGCCAGCCGCACCCGTGGCTGCAAAAAAACCGGCAACTCCCGCCAAAGCCGCGCCAGCCAAAGCTGCTCCGGGCAAGGCCCCTGCCACACTTTCACCCGAGCAACGCTACAAGATGGTTCAGGACGCAGCCTATTTCATCGCCGAAAAGAACGGCTTTCAGGCTGGTTCAATGGACTACTGGATTGCTGCCGAAGCCGAGATTACGGCTTTGCTGTCCGGCAAGAAGAATTAGGAAACTATTTTTTTACGCCTGTCGTCCCGGTTTCGACGACATAACGCACATAAGGCAGGTCTAATTCCTCGGCGGTAATCACACCGAGCAACTGGTTGGCGTGTTTATCGTCAAGCACGAATTCGACCTGCACCGGCAGATCGCCAGCCAGCTCGAAAAAGTTGTCCTCATGCAAGTGTCCGTGCCGCCCGTATCCGGCGACAGCGCGGAACACAGAGCCTCCCGGCACGCCCAGCGACCTGGCTTTTTCCAGAAGCCATTCCTGCAGCAGCTTGCCGTGGTGGCGATGCTTCTCGGTCAGATAGAATTTCAGATAGACGCTTTGCATATCAACCTCCCGCTTGTATCCATTTGAACGTCTGCATCCCCAACACTGTCATCAGCAGCGAACCGCCAAGGTGCGCCGCGATGATGGCCGAACCCCACGCATATTGCCCGCGCATCAGCAACGAGACGGTCTCGGCCGAGAAGGTGGAAAAAGTGGTGAGTCCGCCGAGAAAGCCGGTGATGATGAACAAGCGCCACTCCGGCGACAGGCCGGGATGCTGCATGAAGAAGGCCACCGCAAGACCGATCAGATAGCCGCCAATAAGATTGGCAGCCAGCGTACCCACAGGCAGCTCGGGCACAGCCGGGTTGAGCCACAACCCCAGCCCCCAGCGCAGCCATGCGCCGAAGGCCGCACCCAGTCCGATGGCGAAAAAAGCGTAGAAAGTCATGGGCGGATTGTAGCAGGCGAAATGGAATTTGTAGGGTGGGCACGTTATTCGTGCCCACGCTGAAACCCTCTTCGCTAACTACGGCGGCGGAACGATCCCGCGCAGCTTGAAACAGCGCGTGTTGGGCGAGCCGTCCAGTTCGTATTCATTGAACTCGCGGCAAGGGGTGGGACGGTTTTCGTAGATGGCGCAGGAGACTTCCTTGCCGACTTCACCGCGCAGCGCAACACAGCGCGGCGGATAGTTGTTGGTGCCTTTCATGCACAGCAGGTGCTGATGCACTTGCTCGGTAAGCTCCCTCGGAACAAAACCGTCCGGCGCCTCGTTGGATTCGCCCCAGTAGAACGAGACACGGAAGTAGACGCAGCAAGCGCCGCAGGATAAACAGGGATTGAGGTTACTCACATCAAATACTCTTCTTGCGTGCCTTAAATTGATGTAAAGGCAATTCCGCCACCTTAGTTGTCTTTCCCAAAATTTGGTGAACGCGGGCCGTACAGTATTCCATTACGCTGTGCCGCAAGAAGCCTGGTGCTGGCAAGACGGGCCACATCATGGCTGTGGGAATCACCGATGCTGTGGTTGACAACCTGTTTGACCACGGCAAGAACCAGCAGTCCGATTAATCCTCCGCTATTGTTGTTATTGCTTCTGGCATCAGTTGCCGACGCTTGTCCTGACCACAAAAGAACACCAGTACGTGCATCGACCAAATTCGCATTGGCGGTAACGACAACGTCGCTACTCACTACTTGATATGAAGATCCGTATTGGGAAATCGTGATGTAAAGTACGGCATCTGTTCCAAATATCTCGCGTATCTTGCCCAACGGAGCCTGGTGCATTTCTCCAGGATTCGGCAAGCCATTCTCTTTGAACGTCTGATCGACTAATGCAACCGGAAAAACATAATATCCGGCTTCCGCCAATGGCTGGGTTACAGTGGAAAGAAAACTGTAACTGGCATGTACATCTGGGGAGTTGTTTAGCGGGGGAAGCACCAGGATGGAGCGTGGCTGACTGTGCCGAAAGGCCGTATAGTCAAACTTGCTCTGAGGCGTGGCGCAAGCAGTCACGAACAAAGGTATGAAACACAAGAATAAGCGATTCAAAATTTTTGACATGTTTTGACCTATTTCTTAAGCCGCGCTATCAGTCGATCCATGTAGACCGCCGATTCCGGGAAAAGCGTTTTTTCAGTGGCAAAAGACTGCAATGCCTGATCGGTCTTGCCGCTTTGGAAATACAGGTAGCCGAGATGAGCATGAAAACCGGGAGGTACAGTACCGTTGGCGGCGCGTACCTTCTGATAGTCCTGCTCCAAATCTTCCAATTGCTTCACTACGGGCACATTACCCGGATCAAAATACATGACATAAAGTTGCTGTTCGTAGCTACCCCACTGGTACATATTGGCCGGCGCATGCTGGCATCCAGCCAAGACAAAGAATAACGGCAGGATCAAGCAAACCGGATTCTTAATAACGTTTAGTACGCAGCGCATTACATTCTCTCTTTCGCCTTAGTTTGCTGCTTTCCATGCCCCCTTATCTACACCTTCCACCAAACGGTTCACCGCTTCGCGAATTGCGAGATCGAGTACTTTTCCATTGAGCGTGGAGTCATAGCTGGCTGTACTGCCAAAACCAATGACTTCACGATTAGACAAGGCATATTCTCCAGCGCCTTGCGCTGAGAAAACAACTTCCGAAGTTTCTGCGTTCACAACATTCAGAGCAACTTTTGAATAGGCAATCTGCGTTTTGCCACGTCCCAGAATACCAAAGAGTTGATGATCTCCAACTTCCTTGCGACCAAACTCAGTGACATCGCCAGTAACAATGTAGTCAGCACCCTTTGTCTTTTGTTTTCGGCCGTTGAGGCCCGCTTCAAATTCGGCTTCTTTCATGTTATCGCGATCCATCACAGAAAAACGGTTGGACTGCTGAAGGTGGGTAATGAGTATGGTTTTGGCCTGACCGCCCAAACGGTCAATTCCATCGGAAAAAAGACCTCGCATATAGCTGGAACGGTTGTCAAATTTTCCGACGACCAGGTTCGTTTTCGGACCGGTATAGACAATGTTGGCAGTGTTAACCTGCTGTATTTCTATGGTACGTGAGCTTTCTGTGGCGCAACCTGCAAGAGCAATGGATAGGAATAATGCGATTACACGAAACATGATGTCACGACCTTTCATTAGCAAGTTAAATGACATCCGGCAAAGCCGGAGGCTTATTGGGTGAGCCCCTCAAAGGGGCCGATAAAACCATGAGCTGCCCAAGGCGGCAGCAAATACCGCTTCCTCCTTTAGAAAAGGGGGACAAGGAGGATTTGAAAATGTGAAGTTACCCATCCTTTCGCAAATCCCCCTGGCGCCCTTCGCACCCGCAAGGGGTACGCCGGTGGGTGCCCCGTTGCTACGCAACGACCCTTCCGCAGTCAAAGTGGGGAACGTCCGCGACTCTCTCCATTCCGCATATTTGCCGCAAAGGTCAAACCTTGGTGAGTCCCCCGGCATAGCCGGGGGACCTCACTGAATTATTCATCGAAAAATATTGGAAGTATCTCTGTTCAACACAGTTGATGAATATCTATCTTTTGAATGTCTGACTGTGAATTTCCGCCAAATCTCGACCTAACACCCTGCATATACTACAGTTATTTAACTGATTCCTGCTACCTTGAGAGCTCTGCCCATAGGTCGTGCTCGTCGGAGTCGGTGATCCTCACCGTGACGAACTCACCCACTTCCAGGTTTTCGCCGTTGATGTAAACCAATCCGTCGATTTCCGGGGCGTCGGCGGCGCTGCGCGCGACCGAGCCTTCATCATCCACGTCGTCCACCAGCACGGTCATGGTCTGGCCGACTTTGCGCGCCAGTTTTTCGGCGCTGATCTCTTCCTGCAGGTACATCAGCCTCGCCAGGCGGTCTTCCTGCTCGTGCGGATCGACATGATCCGGCAGCGCATTCGCCGCCGCGCCTTCCACCGGCGAATACATGAAGGCGCCGACGCGATCCAGTTGCGCTTCTTCGATGAAGTCGAGCAGTTCTTCGAATTCTTCTTCCGTCTCACCTGGAAAACCAACGATGAAGGTGCTGCGCAGCACGATGTCCGGACAAATCTTGCGCCATTGCTGGATGCGCTTGAGTACATTCTCGCTGCTGGCCGGGCGCTTCATCAATTTCAGGATGCGTTCGTTGGCGTGCTGGAACGGGATGTCGAGGTAGGGCAATATCTTGCCTTCCGCCATCAACGGGATAACTTCGTCGACGCTCGGATAGGGGTAGACATAATGCAATCGCGTCCACACGCCAAGGCTGCCCAGCGCGCCCGCCAGTTCGGTCATGCGCGTCTTGATCGGTTTGCCCTGCCAGAAGCCGGTACGGTATTTCACGTCCAGGCCGTAGGCTGAGGTGTCTTGCGAAATGACCAGCAGTTCTTTGACGCCGGACTCGACAAGTTTCTCCGCCTCGGTCATCACCTCGTGTATGGGGCGGCTGACCAGCCCGCCGCGAAGCGCGGGGATGATGCAGAAAGTGCAACTGTGGTTGCAGCCTTCGGAAATTTTCAGGTAGGCGAAATGCTGCGGCGTGAGGCGCACGCCTTGCGGCGGCACCAGATCGGTGTAGGGATCGTGCAACTTCGGCAAGTGCTGGTGCACCGCATTCATTACCGCATCGGTCTCGTGCGGACCGGTGACGGCAAGCACCTTGGGGTGCGTCTTCTTCACGATGTCGCCCTTGGCGCCGAGACAGCCGGTGACGATGACCTTGCCGTTTTCCTGCAGCGCTTCGCCGATGGCTTCCAGCGATTCCGCCACGGCACTGTCGATGAAGCCGCAGGTGTTCACCACCACGAGGTCGGCCTCCTGATAACTTGGCGTGATTTCGTAACCCTCGGCCTGCATGCGGGTGAGGATGAGCTCGGAGTCGGACGTGGCCTTGGGGCAACCGAGCGAGACGAAACCGATCTTGGGCGATGCTTTACTCATTGTTTATGCTTTCAATTCTTTCGTTACTTCATTCCGTTCCAGCGCCGCGTCTATCAGCGACAGCGGATCTTCAATCGGTTCCAGATGCGTCGTCAGGTGGCTGAACGGCACCGCCGCGCGGATGTCGGCCTCGATCTGTTCCACCTCATCATGCCCGCGCTGCACTGTCCACTCGCCCGGCACCAGCACATGCAGGGTGATGAACGCCTGTCTGCCTGCCTGGCGAGTGCGCAGCGCGTGGAAATCCAGGCCCTGCCTGCGGTAGTTTGCCAACACCGCTTCGATCGCTGCAAGTTGTTCCTCGGGAAGCGCTTCATCCATCAGACCCGAGGCTGATCGATGCAGCAACTGCCAGCCGGTCCACACAATATTCAGCGCCACCAGCAAGGCGATCAAGGGATCCAACCATAACCAGCCGCTAAACCAGACCAGACCGACGGCGGCGATGACGCCGGCTGAAGTCCAGACATCGGTCATCAGGTGTTTGGCATCGGCTTCCAGTGTGATGGAATTGAATTCGCGTCCCGCCTTGAGCAATTCGCGTGCGGCAAACAGGTTGATGAGCGAAGCGACAACCGATACCAGCAAACCGACGCCGACGGCCTCCAGCGCTTGCGGATGCAGCCAGCGGTCGATCGCCGTGAAGCCGATGCTGAAAGCGGCCACCAATATGAGAAAACCTTCAAACGCGCTGGAAAAGTATTCGGCCTTGCCGTGACCGTAGGCGTGACGTTCGTCGGCCGGCGTTCCCGCCAGAGACAACATGGCCAAAGCCATCAACGCACCGGCCAGATTGACGAACGATTCAAGCGCATCGGACAGCAGGCCGACCGAACCGGTCAGCCACCAGGCGATGCCCTTGAGCAGGATGGTGGCGATGGCTGCAGAAATGGACAGCCATGCGTAGCGTTTCAGATGCCCGGTCGTCATTTAACGGATCACACTCCAGTAAGGAGACCGAGAAAGCCGACCGTGGCTATTCCAAATACAATCAAACTCACCTGTTGCACGGTGTCTTTGATTTGGGTGCGTTTATGCAGTCCGGGAATCAGGTCGGCCACGGCAACATAAATCATGCTGGACGCCGCCAAGGCCAGCAGGTACGGTGTAAAACTCTGCATACCCTGCAAGGCAAAATAGGCTATGGTGCCGCCGACCAGTGTGGCGAAACTGGAGATCAGGTTGAGCTGAAACGCGCGCAACTTACTGTAACCAGAATGCAGCAAAATGGCGAAATCGCCGACCTCCTGCGGGATTTCATGAGCGATGATCGCAACTGAGGTGGCCAGGCCGAGATGGATATCGGTGAGAAAAGCCGCGGCGATGATGATGCCGTCGACAAAGTTGTGAAAGGTATCGCCCACGATGACCATGGTGCCGCTGCGTCCGTGGTCATTCGCATTGTGCTCGTGCGGTTCGTGCGCATCGCAATTCTCGCGGTGACAGTGACGCCAGATCAGCACTTTTTCCAGCGTGAAGAACAGCAGGATGCCGAGCAGCACAGTTCCGCTCACCATGGGCACATTGGACGTCATCCGGAACGCCTCGGGCAGAATGTCCAGGAAGACCGCGCCCAGCAGCGCACCAATGGCGTAGCTCACCAGCATGCCGATCCAGCGCGTGTTCGCATTGAGTGCGAACAGCGCGGCAGCCAGCACGCTCAACAAGCCGCCCAGGAAACTGGCGGAAACGATCCACGCAAAAGTACTCATGCCATAACCATATTGGATTCAGGGTGGGAATTATACCGAAGTATCATCACTTGCCGGTGCCGAACTCAGCTTCTTTGTTGTAATACCTGAAGCATTCGCGCAAACGCTGTGCCGTTTCCGGCGTCAATTGCCCGAACGCAACGCCGCAAACATGCTTGTCTCCTTCCTTGCGCTGCCAGCTGATCCTGCCTTGCAGCTTGACCGGCTGTTGGGCTTCATATTGCTTGAGCTCCTCCTGCGGCAGATAGAGCTCCATCTCGATCGGCCTGTTCTTGTCCAGCGCTTTACTCATCATCAGGCGTATGCCCGCCATGCTGAAATCCAGGCTGGTGCATTCCAATTCGACATCTCCCTGCGTCACATGCACCAGCAGCCGGTTCGAAGCCCGAGGGAAAGAGCGTTTTTCATGTTGCGCCGCTTCGATCACCTTCGAATGGTCAAAGGTAAAGTCCGCCATCAATTGGTTCAGCTTGCCGGTAACCTTGTGCAGGCCGTCACCGATGCCCGCCGTCGTCTCCACCTTGACGGAGCTTTCATGCAAGGTCGCGAAGAGGTCTTGCAGCGTGGTTTTAAGGATATCGACATTGCGTATCTGCTCGCCGCTTGCCGCAGAGATGCCGCTATTGGCGCTGGAGGTTTCCGCAATATCCACCGAGATGCGTTCGATCACCGTGGCGGTTTCGCCGGCCATCTTCTGGTTCTCATGTACTTTTTCCACTACCACATTCATTGAAGCAGTCACTTCCTGCACCTTGCCCCCCAGCTGGCCGATGATGCTCGATACCTCGCCGGCCGATTGCGTGGTGCGCTCTGCCAGTTTGCGCACTTCATCCGCCACCACGGCGAAGCCGCGCCCCTGTTCGCCTGCCCGCGCCGCTTCGATTGCGGCATTCAGCGCCAGCAGGTTGGTTTGCTCGGCAATCGTCTGGATGGTGGTGATGATGGCGTGAATTTGTGCCGCCGATTTTTCCAGTTCGCTGATCTTGGTGGCGGCCTGATTCACTTCCTGCACCGTATTCTCCATCTCGGAGATGTTCTTCTGCACGATGTTGATGCCTTCGCGCGCCTGGGATTCGGTCGCCTGCGCCCTGACGGTCGCCTCGGAGGCCTGCTTCTGCACGCTTTCCGAAATCTGGTGCAGCTGCCGGGTGGCATTGTTCACCTCTTCCGAGCGGCTTTGTTCCTTGCGCCCCACTTCGGCAATCTCGTGCGAGATCTTGGCGATCTGGAACGCCGATTGCTCCATTTCCTTGCCGCTCTCGTTCACCTCGCGCATGATGCGATTCAGCTTGGACAGCATGTCGTTGAAGCTCTTTTCCAGCTCGCCGATCTCGTCGCGGGAGGTATTTTCCACCCCCTTGGTCAGGTCGCCCTTTTCCACTTTCTTCAAGGCCTGGCACAAGGCCTGGATAGGCTTGACGAACAGATTGGCCACGAAACCGATAATGACGAACTGGAGCATGAACTCGAGCCCGGACTCCCAGAACGAATTGAAAATGTAGGCATTGTGGTTCTGCACCAGCTTGTCGATGACCTGCTGTGCAGCTCCGCCTTCGCGGGCGATATCGACCAACTGTCCCAGTTCGTGCGAGGCCAGCATCCGGTTGTAGACGGTGGTGACCATCGTCACCATGAAGAAGCCGAATTGCAGCTTCCACCTGATGCTGAGCGAGTTGTACCAGTTCTTCATCGTTTTCTCCAAAAGGGCTGTCGGCTTAAAAAATAGCCGGCATGTCTATGACGACAACAGGGAGAAAAACTTGAGGCCGGATTTGGGTTGGCCGACCGAAATACTGGATTCAGGGGTTTGCAGGGCCTTAATGCCCCAGATCGACGTCGCGCGTCTCCGGCAGGAACAGCAGACCGACAACGGAGGCAAAAATCAGCATGCCCACCGGATACCACAGCCCCGCCAGCGCATCGCCCGCCTGCACCGAGAGCAGCGTGACCATGAAAGGCGACAAGCCGCCTATCCAGCCCGCACTGAGGTTATGCGGTACGGCAGCGGCAGAGTAGCGGGTGCGCGCGGTAAACAGCTCCGCCAGCACCGCCGTCTGCGGGCCAGTGATGAGCGCCACGGCAACGACCGGCACGATGAGCAGCAGGAACAACATGAAACGGTTCACTTGGGCGCTGTCCGCTTTTTCCACCCAACCCTGCGATTTCAACTTGCTGGTCAGTTCGGCTGGCTGGAAACCTGCGACCTCGGTATTACCCCCGAGGTTCACCGTAACATTTTGTCCGCTGCGTTGCGCTTGCAGGGTGTAAGACACGCCGTTTTTGGTGAGAAACTCCTGATTGCGTTCGCAATCGTTGGCTGCCTTGCGGAACGGGCTGTAGTCGCACTCGTTACCGTACAAAGTCACAGCGACTTCGCGGTTAAAGCGCTCCAGCGCCGGATTGCCGAAATGCTGCATGGCTTTGAATACGGGAAAAATGGTGATGGCGCCCAGAATCAGCCCGGCGAGCAGGATGGGCCTGCGCCCGATCTTGTCCGACAGCCAGCCGCAGAAGATGGTAAGCGGGAACAACAGCAGCGTGGAAAGCATCACCAGCGTACTCGCGGTCTGCGCATCCAGCCGCACCACGCTCTTGAGGAATACATTGGCGTAGACCTGCGAAGAGAAAAACAGCAGCGAACCTCCCGCCGAGATGCAGAAGAACAGCAGCGCCATGCCTTTCAGGGTGTGGCGGTCGCGCAGGCATTCGCGCAGCGGCGCCTTGGACACCGAGCCCTCTTCCTGTAGCTGGAGGAACACCGGCGACTCTTCCAGACTCATGCGCGTCTTGATGGAAATGAACAACAGCAAAGCCGAGAACAGGAACGGGATGCGCCAGCCCCATTCGTTGAACGAAGCATCGTCGAGAAACTGGTGCAGCAGCACGATCTGCAAGGTGGAAACAAGAATCCCCAGCGGCCCCATGAGTTGCAGCACGCTGGTGTAGAAACCGCGCCGCCCATGCGGCGCATGCTCGGTGAGATACACCGCCACCCCGCCGATCTCGCCGCCCACCGCGAAACCCTGCAACAGGCGCAGCAACAACAGCAACAAGGGCGCAGCGATGCCGATCTGCGCATAGGTTGGCAGCAGACCAACCAGGAAGGTCGTGATGCCCATCAGCGAAATGGTCGCGATGAAGATGGGCCGCCGCCCGAAGCGGTCCGCCAGATTGCCGAACAGCGCCGAACCCAGCGGCCGCACCACCATGCCGACGCCGAAGGTCGCCAGACTCATCAACAGCGCCGCCGTCGGATTCTCCGGCGGAAAGAACAGCACGCTGAAATAGGTCGCCAGCGAAGCGAAGGTCAGGAAGTCATACCATTCGAGGAATGTGCCGAAGCAGGCGGCGAGGACGACTTTGCGTTGGGTGGGGGTGATGTTTTGCATGAGGAATCTGGGATTATCAATGACCTATATTCGCCGAAAATTGTAGGTACCGTTCAGTAGGTTGGGTGGAGCGCAGCGATACCCAACGTGTAAATCGAAAATGATGGGTATCGCTTCGCTCCACCCATCCTACGCGCTGGTTGCGCAAATTGCGCTTTGTAACAGGGAGCAATTCGCGATTGCTGCCCCGTCAAACCCGCTTCAGGATATGACTCCCAATCGAATACCCCGCCCCGAACGAGCAGATGAGGCCGACGCTTCCTGCCGCAAGATCGGCGTTGTGCTGGTGGAACGCGATGATGGAACCGGCCGAGGCGGTGTTGGCGAACTTGTCGAGGATGACGGGCGCTTCTTCCAGCGTGGCATCGCGCCCGAGGATGCGCTTCGCGATCAAGTGATTCATGGTCAGGTTGGCCTGGTGCAGCCAGAAGCGGTTGACCTCGCTTGCAGCAAGACCGTTTGTGGCAAGGTGCGCGGTGATGTGGTCGGCGGCCATGGGGCAGACCTCCTTGAACACCTTGCGACCTTCCTGCATGAAAAGCTTGTCGCGGTTGTCGCGCGAGGCCGGATCGCAGCGGTCGAGAAATCCACTGTTGTTGCGGATATTGTTGGAGAAGGAGGTCGCGGCTTTGGAGCCAAGTATTTCCCACGCGCTCTTCTGCTTGCCGGAGGGAGCGGCCTCGACGACGACGGCAGTGGCGATGTCGCCGAAGATGAAGTGGCAATCGCGGTCACGCCATTCGAGGTGGCCCGAAGGCAATTCGGGACTGATGACCAATGCGCAGCGTGCGCTGCCGGAGCGCACGGCGTTGGCGGCCTGTTCGATACCGAAGGTGGCAGAAGAGCAGGCGACATTCATGTCATAACCGTATCCGCCGCAGCCAAGCGCAAATTGCACCTCGACTGCGATGGCCGGATAGGGACGCTGCAGATTGGAGCAGGCAACGATGACGAGATCGACCTCTTCCGCCTTGCGTCCGGCATTGGCCAGCGCTTCGCGCGCGGCGCCGACGGCCATCTCCGCCATCAGCGAGATCTGTTCGTTCGGGCGCGGCGGGATCACGGGACACATGCGGTCCGGATCGAGCACGCCGGTTTTTTCGACCACGTAGCGCTGCTTGATGCCCGATGCCTTCTCGATGAACTCGCTGCTCGATTCCGGCACTGCGGCAACCTCGCCGCGCGCAATGGCGGCGGCATTGCGCTCGTTGCTGCGGCGCGCAAATTCGTTGTACGAGGCCACGAGCTCCGCGTTGGTGATGAGATCAGGCGGCACCCAGAGTCCGCTGCCCGTGATGTATGCCTTGTTCATATTTCCTCCGTTAGTTAACTGATCCATGTGTTTTTTATGGCATTCCGATTTTTCAAAAAGTCACTTGCCCGTTTTTAGCAAAGCGTCGATCAAGTCGCTTGTGCCGTCTGTCACTCTTTTTTGCGGATTGGATCTGCAATAGTCATCCATCCAGGTTTCGATGACTTCGGGTCTCACGCCTTTCAGGATATCCACGTTTGCCCCTACCGATACCCCGGTGAGATAGCCAAGAAGCCAGGCAGTCTGATGCTGCTCATTTCGCGCTCTTGCCTCCAGCCATGCGGCACATGAGGCATCCTTGATGGTTAATGAAGTGACCGCCCAGACGGGCATCGAAACAGTCAGGCATGAGACAAGCAGTGTGATGAGAAGAATTTTTCGTTTCATATCCCTGGCCTCTCTATGTAAGCCCACTCGATGTTGCACCCATCGTTCATGTTTCTTCCATTGTTGATCTAAATTACTGTGTCCTACCCCAGCCAGATGAACGTCCCCATGCGCCCGGTCACCCCGTCGCGGCGGTATGAGAAGAATTTGTCTTTCTGGTGATAGGTGCAGAACGTGCCGCCGGAGATACGCGTGATGCCGAGCGCATTCAGGCGCTGGCGTGCCAGCCGCACGATGTCGGCGCGATATTTCCCTTCGGCCGCAAGCGGAATGAAGGCGGCAGCCGCTTGCGCATCGTGCGCCATGAACGCCGCGCGCACATCCTCGCCGACTTCGAAGGCATGCGGCCCGATGGTCGGCCCCAGCCAAGCCATCAGTTGCTGCGGCGCGACGCCCATCTCTTTCACGGTCGCTTCGATCACGCCGTCGCACAGCCCGCGCCATCCGGCATGTGCCGCGCCGACCACTGTCCCCGCCTCGTCGCACAGCAGCACCGGCAGGCAATCCGCCGTCATGATGACGCACACCGAACCTCGCTGCCTTGCGATGCAGGCATCGGCCTGCACCCGGCACGCCGCCGCATCCGCATCGGCAACGACAGTGCCATGCACCTGTTCCAGCCACACCGGTTCGCTCGGCATGAGCGGTTCCAGCATCTGGCGGTTGCGGTTCACGCGTACGGGATCGTCACCGACATGCAGGCCGAGATTGAGTGTGTCGTAAGGGGCGGTACTGATGCCGCCGTGGCGCGTGGTTTGCAGTGCCTTTACATTGGCTGGTGCAGGCCAGTCCGGATAGATGAGGGATTCACGCAGGCCCATCGCCAGCCTCGTCGATCTTGTCCAGCAACTCTTCCATGTCTTCCGGCAGCGGCGCATGAAACTCCATCCATTCGCCGGTGACCGGGTGCTCCAGTGCCAGTTGGGTTGCATGCAATGCCTGGCGCGGGAAACCGTTCAGCAATTCGCGCAGTTGCGGCGCGCATTTCTGTACGCCCTTCTGGTACACGCTGTCGCCGACCAGCGGATGGCCGATGTACGTCAGGTGCACGCGTATCTGGTGAGTGCGGCCGGTCTCGAGGCGGCAGCGCAACAGGGTACAACTGGGGAAATTGGCTTCCACGCTGTAATGCGTGACGGCTTCCTTGCCGCCTTCAATCACCGCCATCTTCACGCGCTGCGAGGGATGGCGGCCGATAGGCAGATCGACGACATCGCCGTAATTCACTTCACCCCACACCAGCGCCAGGTATTCGCGCTTCACGGTTCGCTTCTGCATCTGGCGCACCAGCGCCGTCTGCGCGACCAGCGTCTTGGCCACCACCATCAGGCCGCTGGTATCCTTGTCCAAGCGGTGCACGATGCCGGCACGCGGCACATCGGCAAGCTGCGGTGCATGGTGCAGCAAGGCGTTGAGCAGCGTGCCCTGCCAATTGCCGCTGCCCGGATGCACCACCAGCCCGACAGGCTTGTTGATCACCAGGATGGCATCATCTTCATAGATGATGTCGAGCGGAATATCCTCGGCATGGTAGGGTTGTTCGGAAGGATGGATTTGGGGCGAGACGCAGATGGTTTCGCCGCCCCACACCTTTTGTTTGACCGTGGCGGGATTGCCGTTGAGCATGACCATGCCCTGCTCTATCCAGTCCTGCAGGCGGCTGCGCGAGTATTCCGGCAGCAGTTTGACCAGGGCCTGGTCAAGGCGCAGTCCGCCGTGCTCCATCGGTACCTTCATCTCAAGCAGGTCGGCAGACTCGTCGTCTTTGCTATAATCGCGTAAATCTTCTTCGGGTTCTATCATGCGCCATAGTTTAGCCGTTTTCCTCCTGTTCACGTTAGTAGCTTGCAGTTCCGACCCCTCCAAGGAGGCTGAGAACCTCACGGCCGACCAGTTGTATGCGCAGGCGCAAGAGTCGATGCAGGATAAAAGCTACGAAAAGGCAATCCAGCGGCTGGAAACGCTGCAATCGCGCTTCCCCTACGGCCGCTACGCGCAGCAGGCGCAGATGGAAATCGCCTATGCCTATTTCAAGCACAGCGAACCGGCTCCGGCGCTGGGCGCACTGGACCGTTTCGAGAAGATGTACCCCAACAGCCCGCATCTGGATTACGTTCTCTACCTCAAGGGCCTCATCAACTTCAATGAGAACATCAACAGCATGATGGGCACCCTGTTCAGCCAGGACCCGTCGGAACGGGATCCCGCGTCTATGCGCAATTCTTTCGATGCGTTCAAGGAACTCGTCACGCGCTTCCCCGCGAGCAAATACGCGGCGGATGCCAGAATACGCATGCAATACCTGCTCAACACGCTGGCCAACGGCGATATCCACGTGGCGAGCTATTACCTGAAGCGCGGCGCGTTTGTCGCAGCGGCGAATCGCGCGAAATACGTGCTGGTCAACTATCCGGAAACGCCGCAAACCCGCGACGCCCTGCAGATCATGGTGCAAGCCTATGCTGCGATGGGCATGAAAGACCTGAGCGCCGACACCAAAAAGGTCCTCGACCTCAACGTGTCCAGGGACGGAATCAAGCCCATTACGCGCGAAATGCCCGACCATAATCCCTGGTGGAAATTCTGGAGTTGAACCGGTGAAGTTTTGTTCGGAATGCGGTGCGCCTGTCGAACTGTCCCTGCCGCAGGACGATCACCGCGAGCGCCACGTCTGCACCGTCTGCGGCACCATCCATTACCAGAATCCCAAAATCATCGCCGGTGCCATCCCGGAATGGACGGACGGGCGCATCTTGCTCTGCCGCCGCGCCATCGAACCGCGCAGCGGACTATGGACCTTGCCCGCCGGATTCATGGAAAACGGCGAAACCACCTCGCAGGCCGCCGCGCGCGAGACGCTGGAAGAAGCCAATGCGCGCATCGACGTGCTGGGTCTTTACGCGATGTACAACCTGCCCTACATCAACCAGGTGCAATTGCTGTTCCGCGCGAAACTGCTCGATCTGGATTTCTCGCCCGGCGTGGAAAGCCTGGAAGTGGCGCTCTTCGGCGAAAACGAAATTCCGTGGGACACGCTGGCCTTCCGCCCGATACGCTTCACGCTGGAACACTTCTTTGCCGACCGCAGGAGCGGGAATTTCATATTCCGCAACACCGACCTGGAGCGGCCCATACTGCGCTGAAATTGCCTGTATCTGCGTTTCTTGAGCGCTTAAGCAGTTCTTAAGATGCATTCCCTACTCTGATCACCTCGCAACGCAATTGAAGGAGATCAAAATGAGAAACTCTATTGAAGGTATATCCAGGTTTGTACGCTGGGGAGTGACGGGTCTGATCACACTGATCGCATCGCTACCAGTTCTTGCTTCCGTCGGCACTTCCATCTAAGCAAACCATCAGCCCCGGTGCAAATGCATCGGGGGTTCTATCCCGTTGCCGCTAATAGCCTGTCTTGCGACCCTCGATAACAGGCAAGTTGACATCGCTGATGAGCACACCGATCAGGCGGGCGATGGTTTCGGAGGCGATCACCGTATGTGCATTGTTTGCGGCAAGGAGCTTTTCGCGCAGCTCCTTGCGCGTATCGTGCGTGCCGGTCAATTCGAAAATAATATCGATCTTGTCGCCCATGCCGACGATCTCGTCCAGCGTGGCAACCTTGACGCCATTGGCCACCGCTTGAGCCTTGGCCGGAGTGTCTGCGCGTTCGGCAACACAAACCAGGTTGATGCTTTGTTTCTTCTGCAGCATGGCGCCGAGAAAGGCCGATCCAACTCGCCCCAGTCCGATGATGGCGATATTCTGTTTGCTCATAACTCCTCCACGAAAATTATTTTAGGGCACCTCTAATAATCCAAATTTTAGTTACGACATAACCTAAAGGTTAGTCTTCACTGAAACTTCGTTTTGTCGCAATACTGCGTTGCTCACAAAAAATTACTCCTTACATATCACACATCTGCTGCGTCGCAATTTTTTGCTCGCGCCTTGTCTTGCTTAGAACTTTGAAATATTAGAGGCGCCCTTTAGTTATCGACTGATTCCGGCTGCCGCTATTTCTTTCCCGCTCCCAATGCCTGAAAAAAACGCGGCGCGAGGTCGGGTTGATTCTCCTGACCGGCAAACCGGTCGGACATTTCCTGATCGAGCATACTCAGGCGATCCGTCAGCGCTGGGTGGGTCTTGAACATCAGCGCCACGCTGGAATCGCCGGGATTGAGCGATTGCAGGGTTTGCAACACGGCAGGCAATCCGTAAGGGTCGTAGCCGCCACGCGCCGCGATCACCACGCCCATGCGATCCGCCTCGTATTCGTCTTTCTTGTCCAAGCCACGCGCATAGACTTCCGTGCCCGCACTGACCAGTTTGGTCAGCCGGGGATCCTTGTTATTGCTCTTGATTGCATCGTTCGCGAGATCGGCCAGCAGTTCGGTGCGCGCCCCCTTCTTGATGGCTTGCAGGTGGTGCTTGCGCAGCACATGCGAGATTTCGTGTGCCAATACGCCTGCCAGTTCCGCCTCGCTGTTCATTTGTGCCAGCAGGCCTTTGGTGATGAACACGTAGCCGCCGGGCGTCGAAAATGCATTCACGTCGTTATCGTCCAGTACGCCGAATTGCCAGGGCAGGTCGGGGCGTTCCGTTTGCAGCGTGAGCCAGCGTCCGATGCGGTTCACGTACTGCTGCACTGCCGGGTTATCCAGCAGCGGCGCGGCGCCCAGCAAGTTGCTGGCAATGCCCTCGCCCAGCGTGATTTCCTGCGGCTCGTTGATGTCGGTATTGGCCTTCTGCACTTTTTTCACGGTCTCTGCCGCCTTCTTCCAGTCGACGCTGCCAAAATCAAACGCAGCGCCGGGAAGCGTCGCACCCAGCAGACACAACATGGCGATTGTCTGTTTCGTTTTCATCATTGGCCTCCGCTCAGATAGTCGACGCTCTGCGCCTGCAACTTGCCTTCCGCGGCATAGCGTTGCGCCGCGTCGCGGCTCACGGCATAACGTTTCGCGGCCTGCAATGCCTGCGGGTTGGGTGTGCTGTTCCTTAATTGTTCTTCCGACAGGCCGCGTACCCCAGTGGTCACCGTACTGCCGCTCCTGCCGGTGGAGGCTACGTTGAACAGGGCCCTCAATCCGTTGTCGCCGCGCTTCTTCTGCACGTTCGATTCCAGTTGCAGACTCAGCATCTTTACCCAGCCGCTGAAAGAGGTCGATTTCACCTGCGTCCAGCTGGCCTGCCGCGACAGGACCTCGACCCGCGTACGCGGCGGCAACGACGTCAGCGTCTGCGCATCGGCATAAGGTTTGGCTTTCAGTTCGGTGGGACGTATGGTGTAAGCGTATCCCGCGGCCCACGCTGCCGGCACGAAGCCGAGCAGCAGACATAATGCAATGATTTTTTTCATACCTGCTTCCCTCCTTTTTCGACTGGCGCGAACAATTCCACCTCCTGCTCCCGCCCTTTTACCTTGAATGAACCAAACGACTTGAATTCGAACGCATCGCCGCACGCTTGCATGGTCTCGCGCGAAACCAGGATGCGCGACACACCCTTGGTCAGGCCTTCAATGCGGCTGCCCAGATTGACCGTATCGCCGATGGCGGTATATTCGCGCCTCTGTTCGGAACCGATCAGCCCCACCACTGCGGGGCCGGTGTGGATGCCGATGCCGACATCGAAATCCGCATCGGCTTCGCCCAGTTCATGCTTGAAACGCTGCAATACCTCGCCCATCTCCAGCGCCGCCTCGACGGCATGGCGCGCATGTTGCGGATCGTCCAGCGGTGCGCCCCAGAATGCCATGATGCAGTCGCCGATGAATTTGTCCAGAGAGCCGCCGTGGCGGAATACTACTTCGACCTGCAAAGTGAAATACCGGTTCAATAATTCCACCACCTGTTGCGGCGTGCGTTTTTCCGACAAGGTGGTGAAACCGCGGATATCGGAGAACAGGATGGTGATCTGGCGGCTTTCGCCCGCGCGGCTCAGGCCGCCGTGCGCCACCAACTCCTTCACCACATGCGGATTGACGAAGCGACTGAACATCTGCACCGCCTGTTCGCGCGATTTGCGCTCGCGCAGGTATTCGAGCAGGGCGAAGGTGAAATACGCCGCCCATGCCAGCAGGACAGGCGTCAATACGGGCAGCAGGAGCAATTGCGCTACCGCAAGGTATGCGCCGGTGAACGCCAGCAGAGTAACCACAAGCAAGCCCAGACCGATCTTGAGCGCATGCACGCCGCGCAAAAATGCCAGACTCAACAGCCCCAGCAGCAGCAACGCAATGCCGGGAGCAAAACCTTCTTCGGCCTTGTGCATCGCGCGGCCATTCTTCAGATTGTCGATGGCGGTCGCCAATATTTCCATGGCCGGATACAGACTATCCATCGGTGTTGCGCGCACATCGTGCAAGCCCGAAGCTTCGGTGCCGATGATGACGATCTTGTCTTTCAATTCGTCGCGGGCGCGCAACGGGCGCTCGCGGTTGAAATCTTCATACAGGTCAACATAGGAAACATGTTTGAATGCCCTGGCTTTTCCGCGCCATGCCAATACCATGTCCGGCTGTTGCGGCACGGCGTAGCCCAAATCCTTTGCGACACGCGCCGGGAGCGAGGGGATAAGCCAGCCGTAAGCATCGGCATAAAGTTGATAGCGCCGCCCTATGCCATCGCTGTCTTCCACGAAGTTGATGCTGCCTGTGCGCCAGTGCGCCGGATCGACCGCCAGGGGCGGCAACACGGCGATGCGCGCCTTGTCGTCGGAATGATCTGTACGCAGCAAACCCAGCATGGTCGAGACTTGCGCTGCAGGCGGGTCTTTTTCGTCCGGTTTGGAATCAAGCCGGATCAGCGGGAAATACACGTTATTCAAGCCTTGCAGGGAGAGGTTGAACTCGCGGTCGCTTTCCGGGCGGAATTCGTCGCGCTCGCTGAACAGGATATCGAACACAATGGCTTTGGGATGCTGCTTCGCAATGCCTCGCACCAGTTCGCCATGCACCGAACGCGGCCACGGCCAACTGCCCGCCGTGTCCTGCATGCGTGCGAGGCTGATGTCATCGATATCGACAATGACAATGTCTTTATCCGGCGTCAGGTTCCCGGCTTGCTGCTGCACAAACCAATCCGACAGGCGATTCTCCAGCGGAGAGAACGCATGCAGCCAGGTCAGTTCCATTAACGCCAGCGCAAGAAAAAGCACACCGATGCGCAATGATGTCTGCCGAAAATTGGAGGCTGGTGAGGTATCCATAGGTGTACATACTAAATCGTTTTGCGCTTAATACAACATGGCGGATGCAATGGGCATGGCTTTGACCCTATAATCGCGCACTTCCATTCGTTCCGCCCGTCTGTCCATGTCTCCGCTGAGAATCCTGCTTCTGTTTGCAAGTCTGTTACTGACTGGATGCGGTTCGTTCGGTTTCAGTAAATATACGCAGCAGAAAGACCCGCTGGAATCGTTCAACCGCGGCGTCTATGTGTTCAACGACACTCTGGATAAGGCCGTCATCAAGCCTGTCGCACAGGGTTATAGCGCCGTGACACCGGACCCTGTGAAGACCATGGTCAACAACTTTTTCTCCAATCTGGACGATGTGATTGTCACTTTCAACGACCTGATGCAATTCAAGTTCAGGCAGGCAGCCAGCGATGGCTCGCGCGTACTCTTCAATACCACTTTTGGAATTTTCGGCTTGTTCAACGTCACGGACAGGCTGGAAAAGCATAACGAGGATTTCGGCCAAACCCTGGGTTACTGGGGCGTACCGAGCGGCCCCTATCTGATGCTGCCCTTCTTCGGACCAAGCTCGTTTCGCGATGGCCCCGGCCTTTACGCGGACAGTTTCGTTAGCGTCATAGGCAATACCGAAAATGTGCCCGCGCGCAACAGCGCCTGGGCAGCAGAAGGTGTCAATACACGAGCCAACATACTGGAGCAGGAGAAGGTGCTGGATGAAGCGGTCATTGACCGCTATAGCTTCATACGCGATGCATACCTGATGCGCCGAAACAGTCTGGTGTTTGACGGCAACCCGCCAAAACAGAAATTCGACGACGACGACGAAGTAGAAGAAGAATAAAAAACGGCGGGATTACCCGCCGTTTTTTATTGCAGGGTGGGCACGTTTTCTGTGCCCACGCGGTTAGCGTATGAATTTCTGCGTGGGCAGAGCGAACGGGTAACGGCGTAGCCGTTGGGAACCCATCGGCCTCCCCCTTGCGGGGACAGAAAACGTGCCCCCCCTACGCTATTGTCCTGCCCGCAACGCCGCGATGCGTTCGTCCAGCGGCGGGTGCGTCATGAACAGTCTGGAGAATCCGCCCTGGCTGGAAATGGCCATCGCCGCCATGTTCTGCGGCAGCGCAGCCTGCTCGTGATTCATCTTCAGGCGTTCCAGCGCGCCGATCATCTTCTGCCGTCCGGCCAGGTTCGCACCGCCCGCATCGGCGCGGAACTCGCGCTGGCGCGAGAACCACATGACGACCATGCTGGCGAGGATGCCCAGCACGATTTGCGCGGCGATTTCGGCCACGAAGGCGCCGATACCGGGGCCGTTGCGGCCGTCGTTCTTCAGCAACACGCGGTCGACCAGGATGCCGAACAGTTTGGCGAAGAACACCACGAAGGTGTTAACCACGCCCTGGATCAGCGCCAGCGTGACCATGTCGCCGTTGGCCACATGGCTCACTTCGTGCGCCAGCACCGCTTCGGCTTCATCGCGGCTCATGCTATGCAGCAGGCCGGTGCTCACAGCGACCAGCGCGTTATTGCGGTTCCAGCCGGTGGCGAACGCGTTCACATCCGGAGCGTCGTAAATCGCCACTTCAGGCATGCCGATGCCCGCAGCTTGCGCCTGGAACTGCACCGTTTGCAGCAACCAGCGTTCGGTCGGGTCTTGCGGATTTTCGATCACATGCGCACCGACCGATCGCTTCGCCATCCACTTGGACATCAGCAGGGAAATGATGGAGCCGGAGAAGCCGATCACCGCAGACATCACCATCAAGGCGCTGAAATTGATTGCACCGCTTTGATCCAGCACCCGGTCCACGCCCAGCAGGCGCAGGGTGATGTTGATGACCAGCAAGACAGCGATATTGGTCAAAACGAACAAAAATATACGTTTCATTGCTTGATTCTCCAAAGGTACAAAGTTAGGTGGCGCGCAGTTTATCACCACCGCCACGGCCTGTTAGATGCGGGCGCGCCGCCGATTTTCAAGCCCTGCGCCATTCTGTCCAGACAGACTTATGAATTGCATCGCGGGGAAAAGTTGCATACCCACATCTTTCTTGTGGTTGGTGCGGCATGGGAACTTGCCCATGCTTGACCATAGCCGACTATCTAACTAGGATAAGCAAAACGAGGTGACCAAATGACTGAGCAATACACCCGAACCGCCATCACCCTGCACTGGTTCATAGCCCTGCTGATTTTTGCAGCATTCCCGCTGGGCGTGTACATGCACGAACTGCCGCTCTCCCCCGACAAGCTGCGCCTGTACAGCTATCACAAGTGGATAGGCGTCACCGTATTCATACTGGCTGTGATCCGCCTCTACTGGCGCGCCACCCATCGGCCACCCGCCTTGCCGGCGAGTATGCCGGGCTGGGAGAAGTTCGCCGCCCACGCTACACACTACGCGCTGTATGCACTCATCCTCGTCATCCCACTGAGCGGCTGGCTGATGAGTTCGGCCAAGGGCTTCCAGACCGTGTGGTTCGGCGTGTTGCCGCTGCCCGACCTGGTCGGCAAGGACAAGGAACTCGGCGACCTGCTGCTGGAAGTGCACAAATTGCTCAACTTCCTGATGCTTGGTCTGCTGCTCGGCCATGTCGGCGCGGCGCTCAAGCATCACTTCATCCAGCACGACGACATCCTCGCGCGCATGGTCACGTTCCTGCGAAAGTGATCCGGCGCTTCCTAGTCCGCATCGCTGCGGACGCCAACCAGATCAAGGAGAACCGCCATGAAAAAGCTCACCCTCCTGCTCACCGCCAGCCTGTTCGCCTTGCCCGCCAGCGCGGCTGACACTTATACGATAGACCCAACCCACACCTGGCCGATGTTCGAAGTGAATCATCTGGGCTATTCCACACAACGCGGGCGCTTCAACAAAACCAGCGGCAAGATCACGCTCGATATTGCCGCCAAAAAAGGCAGCGTGGATCTCACCATCGAAACGGATTCGCTCGACATGGGTTTCGCCAAATGGAATCAACACATGAAGGGAGAGGAGTTTTTCGACGCCGCGGAATATCCGACCATTCGTTTCACCTCAGACACGCTGCTGTTCGACGGCGATAAAGTGGTCGGGGCGGAAGGAAGCTTCACCCTGCTGAGACAAACCCATCCGCTCACCCTGCGCGTGGAGGGTTTCCATTGTGCACCGTTCCCCTTGACCAAAAAGATACACTGCGGCGCGAATGTCTCCGCCACTATCCTGCGCTCCCAGTACGGCATGGCGAGATATTTGTCCATGATCGGCGACGAGGTTAAGCTCTACTCCCCGATTGAGGCAGACAAAGACTAATCAGTGACTTTTCCAAAAACGCAACTGGCCAGAACCTTCGCGATGCAAGCTTTCCGCTGAAATATCCCGCGTCCGTATGGCATCATGCGGACGCCCGAAGACGCCTCAACTTTCCCGTTTTTCATGTTTGAAAATACCAGCCCATGGATATCAAATCGTTCCTGTTATCGTTCAAGCCGCATAAATCGCTGACCACCCCCGCAGAAAAGCTGCGCAGCGGCCTGGCAGGCGGCATCGCCATCCTGCTGTTGACACTGACTTTGCACTATCTGCCGCAAGCCGGTTTCCCGCTGTTCATTGTCAGCTCGATGGCGTCCTCCGCCGCCCTGCTGTACGCCACACCGCACAGTCCGCTGGCACAACCCTGGAATTTTGCCGGCGGTCACCTCGTCTCGGCGCTCGCCGGGCTGGCCTGTAGTGCGCTCATCCCGGAACCGGCACTTGCCGCAGGCGCCGCAGTGGGCTCCGCAATCCTGCTGATGCAATACCTGAATTGCCTGCACCCGCCCAGTGCGGCCACTGCGCTCATCATGGTACTCGGCAGTTCGCAGTTTCATGACATGAGCTGGCTTTTGGCGTTCGCCATCATGGCAGCCAATGTGGGCATCTCGCTGCTACTGGCGCTGGCCATCAACAACCTGTTGCCCGGCAGACGCTACCCGATGCATGCCCTCTATAATCAACCCCCTGCCCAACCCGCCCCGTTCGAACAAACGGACATCGAATGGGCGCTGCAGCAGATGAACAGCGAGATCGACGTAAGCAAAGAAGACCTCGTCGAGATTTACAGACTTGCGCTGCAGCAAGCCCGAACACGGACTGCAAACGTTAGCCCCTGAACGGGACAAGCCTGCTGCATGAAACGTTACCCTGCATGACTACCCACATAAACAAGGAATGACCATGAGCAATCTGCTTGAACAACTGAAATCCATGACAGCCATCGTGGCCGATACCGGCGACATCGAAGCCATACGCAGCCACCAGCCGGAGGATGCAACCACCAATCCCTCGCTTTTGCTCAAGGCCGCAACCTTGCCCGAATACGCACCGCTAATTGCCGATGCCATCGCGTGGGCGAAATCGCAAAGCCATGATCGCGAACAACAAGTCCTCGATGCAATGGATAAGCTGGCCGTGGCGGTCGGGGTGGAAGTACTGAAGATCGTGCCCGGCCGCGTCTCCACCGAAGTGGATGCCCGACTGTCGTTCAATACCCTGGCGACGCTCGCAAAAGCCCGCAAGCTGATCCGCCTGTATAACGAAGCAGGCATACCCAATGAGCGCGTGCTGATCAAGATCGCCTCGACCTGGGAAGGCATTCGCGCGGGCGAGATACTCGAACACGAAGGCATACACTGCAACCTCACCCTGATGTTCGGTTTTGCACAGGCGCGCTGCTGCGCGGAATCGGGCGTCACGCTCATCTCGCCTTTTGTCGGGCGCATATTCGACTGGCAAAAAGCAAAGGAAGGCCGTACCGACATTCCCGTGGAAGATGATCTGGGTGTGCTGTCGGTGCGCCGTATCTACGAGTACTACAAAGAAAACGGTTACCCGACCACCGTCATGGGTGCATCGTTCCGCAACAGCGCGGAGATATTGGCTCTGGCAGGCTGCGACCGACTGACCATCAGCCCTGGGCTGCTGAAGGAGTTGCAAAACACCGAAGGCTCGCTGCAACGCCGACTGCAATATACGGGTGCGATCAAAGCGCGCCCCGCCTCCATGACCGAAGCGGAGTTCCGCTGGGAGATGAATCAGGACGTGATGGCGACGGAAAAACTTGCTGATGGCATTCGCGGTTTTACGGTGGATCAGATCAAGCTGGAGAAGATGCTTGCGGAAAAGTTGTGAAGGAATGGAATCCCCTCTCCCGCAAAGTCAAAGCTACACTGTAGGTCGGGTTAGCGCAGCGTAACCCGACATCATTGAGATAGGAACTGCAGCAACGTCGGGTTACGCTGCGCTAACCCGACCTACGGAATCTTTACATCCCCCTTTGTTAAAGTGGGGAACGCACGGCAATCCCGCCCATGATGACTTGCCCCAGCCTTTGCTGTCACACTACGCCCATTCACAAAAGCAAACCCACCATGACCCACCCCACACCCCATACCACGCGCCTTTCCGACTACACCCCGCCGCCCTTCCTGATCGACACAGTCGACGTCGACATCGACTTCCGCAGTGGCGAAGCCATCGTGACAACCCAACTGGCGCTACGCCGCAATCCGGCCGCACACACGCCCAACGCCCCATTGGTTCTGGACGGCGAGGAGCTGGAATTGCTCGGCGTGAAGCTGGACGGGAAGGAACTGACCGCAGATCGCTATCGCTTGAGCCCGGAGCAGTTAACGCTCCCCGACATCCCCGACACCTTCCGCCTCGAAACACAATCGCGCATCCACCCCGATACCAACACCCGCCTTTCCGGTCTGTACCGTTCGGCCAATGGTTATTTCACCCAGTGCGAAGCGCAGGGCTTTCGCCGTATCACCTGGTTTCAGGACAGGCCGGATGTGATGGCGCGTTACACCGTCACACTGCACGCCGACAAGGCGGCGTTGCCGCAATTGCTGGCCAACGGCAATCCGGTAGGCAGCGGGGACGAAGCGGGTGGCCGGCACTGGGCCAAGTGGCAAGACCCCTTCCCCAAGCCCTGCTACCTGTTCGCGGTGGTCGCGGCCAAGCTCGATGTGTTGAGTGACAGCTATCGCACCCTGTCGGGCCGCGAGATGAAGCTGGCGATCTACGCCGAGCACAGCAAGCTCGACCAATGCGAACACGCAATGGCCGCGCTCAAGAAAGCCATGCATTGGGATGAGCAGCGATTCGGGCTGGAATGCGATCTCGACATCTACATGATCGTGGCAGTGGGCGATTTCAACATGGGGGCGATGGAGAACAAGGGGCTGAACATCTTCAACACCAAATATGTGCTGGCCCGGCCGGACGTTGCCACCGATGTCGATTACGAAAATATCGACCGCGTGGTGGCGCATGAATATTTCCACAACTGGACCGGCAACCGCGTGACTTGCCGCGACTGGTTCCAGCTATCGCTCAAGGAAGGACTCACCGTCTTCCGCGATCAGGAATTCGGCGCCGATGTGCACAACCGCTCGGTCGCGCGCATTCGAGAAGTGCGCGGCCTGCGCGCCGGACAATTCCCCGAAGACAACGGCCCCATGGCGCATCCGGTGCGGCCCGCGTCGTACATCGAGATCAACAATTTCTACACCGCCACCGTTTATCAAAAAGGCGCCGAGGTGGTGCGCATGATCCAGACCCTGATCGGCAAGCCCGCCTTCCGTCGCGGCATGGATCTTTACTTCGAACGTCACGATGGTCAGGCCGTGACTTGCGACGACTTCGTCGCCGCCATGGCCGATGCGTCCGGTGTCGACCTCAAGCAATTCATGCGCTGGTACGATCAGGCAGGTTTGCCGCGCATACGTGCCAGCGGAAGCTACGATGCGGCAAAGCAACGCTACACGCTGCGCCTGAACCAATCCTGCGCCGCAACACCCGGCCAGCCGGAAAAACAGCCCTATCACATTCCCGTCACTGTTGGCCTGGTCGGCCCGAACGGAGAAGAATTACCCCTGCATCTGGCCAGCGATAACAACATAACCACCGAGCGCGTGCTGTCGCTGCAAACCGCAGCGCAGGAATTCGTCTTTGAGAAAGTAACCGTCGCACCCGTGCCCTCGCTACTGCGCGATTTCTCGGCACCGGTCGTTCTCGAATTTGATTACACAGCAGCAGAACTCGCCCACTTGCTGGCGCATGACAGTGATCCCTTCAACCGCTGCGAAGCCGGACAACGACTGGCTAGCCAACTGATCATCGCCGCCACTGCGGCCATCAGCGCGGGCCGTACGCCAAACTGGTCGGTCGACTTTGCCAAAGCGGCAGCGCGCGTACTCGCCCAATCCGCCACCGACCCGGCCTTCGCCGCCGAAGCGCTGACACTACCCGGCGAAGCAACGCTGGCCGAACAATTGGACGTCGTCGATCCCGATGCCCTGCACGCCGCCCGCAACGGCCTGCGCCGCTTCCTCGCAGAACAACTCGGGGCTGAATTCAGAGCCTGCTATGAGTCGCTCGCACCCAAGGGAATCTACAAGCCCGACTCGCACGATGCCGCCCGCCGCGCCTTGCGCAACCTATGCCTTGGCTACCTGTGCGAAACAGACAGCGCCGAGACACGCGCGCTGGCGAAGAAACAATTCGACACCGCAGACAACATGACCGACCAATTCGCCGCGCTAAGCGTGCTGGCACAGAGCGAAGGCAGCGAACGCGTGCTGGCTCTGGAGGCTTTCTATACCCGCTGGAAAGACGAGGCACTGGTGATCGACAAATGGCTGCAAGTGCAGTCAACCAGCCGCCGCCCCGGCACACTCGCGGAAGTGGAACGACTGGTCGCACACCCCGCCTTCGACCTGCGCAACCCGAACAAGGTCTATGCCCTGCTGCGCGCCTTCGGCAGCAACCATGTGCGCTTCCACGCCGCCGACGGCAGCGGCTACCGCTTCCACGCCGAACAAACGCGCAAGCTCGACGGCATCAACCCCCAAGTCGCGGCGCGACTGGCACGCTGCTTCGACCGCTGGCGCAGGTTTGATGCCGCGCGCCAGGCACACGCCCGTGCCGCACTGGAAACGCTACGCAACCATAAGGGGCTGTCGCGGGATGTGTTTGAGATTGTGGAGAGAGCGCTGGGGTGATGGATTGCTTCGGGGCAAGCTGAGGCCGGGATATCAAATCATCGAATGAAACATAAACACCAATTGGAGACAGGTCGATACTTTTTATCTTGATTTGAAACTCTTGCCCAGTCGAGTTGCCAAACTTGGCAGGTGATGAGAAATATTTCGCATCTTTCTGCACGATTATTTTCCGGAACGGGAGGATGATATGACCAAGCACGAGATGCCCGTCTGGAGTCCGGGGGATCTGTACCGTCATCTGAACGAAGGCCGCCGGTTCGCCATTCTGGACGTGCGCAATCCGGGTGAGTTCAATGCCTGGAAGATCGAGGGCAAGGTTCCAATCCATACCGTCAACATCCCTTATTACGACCTGCTGGAACTGGAGGATGAGAACGAAGAACTTGCAGCGGCAGTTGCTCGTGGAATACCGAAACAGCTGCAGGGCAGACTGCCCCGAAGCGGGCCAGTTCTGGCAGTGTGCGCAAGAGGCGAGACTTCGCCGCACGTTGCCGAGGGGCTGCGACGGCTCGGCTATCAGGCATCCAACCTGGAGGGCGGGATGACAGCCTGGGGCGACCACTACGAAGTGCAGGTCGTCGAGGAAACGCGGCAGCTCACCATTCTCCAGATCGTCCGCCCGGCAAGGGGGTGCCTCAGCTACGTGGTGGCCGGCGGCGGCGAGGCTGTGGTTGTCGATCCTGCACGCCACATCGGTATCTATACCCGAATTGCAGCCGAGCGCGGCTGGCGCATCACCGGTGTACTGGACACTCATCTTCAGGCCGACCATGTCAGCGGTGGCGTCTCCCTGGCAAAGGCGGTCGGGGCGAATTACTGGCTGCATCCTTATGACAGCATTCATCCCGATGATCTGCTTCCGGCGACGTTCAACTTTCGTTACCTTGAGGACGGAGCGATTTTCAAGTTGGGTGAAATCAGCGTGCGCGCGCTCCATCTTCCCGGCCACACTCTCGGCATGACCAGTCTGCTGGTAGAGGATCGTTTTCTGCTCAGCGGCGACGCGTTATTCATCGACTCGATAGGCCGGCCCGATCTGGGCGGAAAGGCAAAAACCTGGATACCCCTGCTCTATCGTTCGCTGCGACGCGTGCTGGAGTTGCCCGGCAGCACCATCGTGCTTCCTGCCCACTTCAGCCACATGCGCGAGGCAGACGCGCATGGCTGTTACTGCGCATTCCTCGGCACGCTGCGCAGGCACAACGAAGGTTTGCACATGCATAGCCGGGGAGCGGCTACATTCAGTGCGTACATCGAGGCGAGTCTGCCGGAGCATCCAAAGGCCTACGATGATATCCGGCGAGTCAATACCGGCTTGCTGCAGGTGGACGAAGCGAAGGCCGGCGAACTGGAGCTCGGACGCAACCGCTGTGCCATCGCACAGCGCGAAGCCGAGGAACGGGAAAACAGAATAGCGTCGGCAGCGTAGCCAGCCGGACGACAGCACATACCCACTCAGCTGATGATGTGTTGCACCGGCAACTTGCTCATCAAGCGCCATCAAAACGATGCAACAACTACTGGCAACTACCTGGGACGCAACTACTGGGGACGGAGCCAAATTGAAATCACCCAACGACATTCTTCTGACAAGCGTCGAGCCATGCCACGAAAAGAATAGGGCTCCGTCCCCATGTTGGTCCCCTTGTTGGTCCCCTTGCACAATTCAAGGGGATCGCAACACTTCCCACCCCGCCACCTTTTGATGTCAATCCGTCCCGCAAAGCCGTGCTTCTCTCAATGTTTTCCCCGCGAAATACCATAAATACCGTACCGGGAAATACAGCCAACCACCCAGAGCGATTTCTCCTCTACTGAGATACCGTTATTCAGCCAGACAAACGCCCTTTTCTTTGCGCCAGCCGACTTACACATGATTTTTCAGAATAGCCGGAATAATTTTTGGGAAGTTACTTATGAAACTATCATTGCGCACGATGGTAATTTTGTCGGTCCTGCTGGAATCCCTTGTCGGGTGCGGAGCCGGTGATCATTCCCCTCTTCCCGGCCCCGGACCCGAGAACGTTAATGTTGTGACAGGGGTTGCCGCGACAGGCAGCCCTATTTTCGGAAACGTCACCCTCAAGGATTCTTCCTCGCCTGCGACAGAGTTGACGACATCAACCGCCAGTGATGGAACTTTTGCCTTCAACACAACCAATCTCACCGCACCATTTATCCTTAAAACCGTGAGTGGCGGCAAGACTTATTACTCGTTAGCCTCTGCCGGAAGCGGCATCAACAACATCAACCCGCTGACAACGATCGTTGTCAGCGTGGCAGCCGGTGGAGCAGATTTGGCGGCTGTGTATGCCACGGGAAATGCGTCAACCCTGGCGGCGCTGGTGTTGGCTCTCCCAAGTGCGGAAACTGCAGTGCAGACGGCATTGGCGCCAATTTTCAGTCAATTTGGTGTCGGTGGCAGCATCATCAATTCCACGTACGCTGCAGATCACACCGGCATGGATGCGATTCTGGACGTGATCGATATTTCCATCTCGGCGGGCACGATCACGCTCACCAACAAGGCCAATTCGTCGGTCATCTTTACCGCGCCTGCGTCATCCATCGGCACAGGTTCGGTGGTGGTGGCGAACATACCTGCTGTTCCCGTTTTATCTCTGGGTGCAACCCTTTACCGGTCTAATTGTTTCGCTTGCCATGGCGACATCAGCAACTCTTCCATCATAGGCAGAAGCTCGGTTGTCCAGATCATGGGTGCAATTGCTTCCGACTTCGGCGGCATGAGCGTTATGGGCAACCTGACTCCGGAAGAAATTCAGGCCATCAGCAGTGCCATCCCGACCCAACCCACCACGCCACCCGGCACGCAGAGCGGCGCCACTTTATATGCCAACAACTGTGCGACTTGCCACGGACCTTTGGCCACTTCAACCAAACTGGGCGCGACCATCGTCCGGGTCCAGAATGCAATCAGTGCAAACACCGGCAATATGGGCCGTCTCTCTACACTGGATGCCGTGGACTTGCAGGCAATTGTCGCTGCACTCAATCCGCCGCCGACAACACCCGTTCCGCCAATAACACTGGATGGTGCAACGATCTATGCCGCCAACTGCGCTGGATGTCATAACCCCCTGGCAACTTCCACCAAGACGGGATTGACCGTTGCGCGCTTCTATAACGCAGTCATCACCCCGGCGACAGGCATGGGATATTTGGCAACGCTGAACATGGCCGAGGTGCAGGCGCTCATTGCTGTGCTAACCGCCCCAACCACCCCGGGTGCATCCGCCGGACAGATTGCGTATGAAACCAATTGCGCCGGTTGTCATGGGGCATTTGCAAGCTCCACCAAAGCCCAGGCGACAGTAACAAGAATCAACGCTGCCATCGCAGCCGATACCGGGGGCATGGGGGTGTTTTCAACAATGACGCCAACACAGATCGCGGATATCGCGGCTGCCCTGGCGACAGTCACGCCACCGCCACCCGGCGCCACTCCGGGCGAAACGCTTTATGGGACCTATTGCTCGGGCTGCCACAACCCATTCGCAACTTCCACCAAGGCCGGCCCGACCATGACTGCAGAGAGAATACAGGCCGGTATCGCTGCCAATCCGTCCAGCATGGGCTCGTTTGCCACAACGCTGACTGCACAAAACCTGATCGACATCGCTACTGCCTTGGCCGCGCTACCGGCACCTGTGCTTGACGGGCCGGGGTTGTATGCCGCCAATTGCCAAGGCTGCCACAACCCACTGGCAACCTCCACCAAGGGAGGCGCTACCGCAGTCAAGATTCAGGCTTCCATCACGACCAACAGGGCTGGTGTCATGGGCGCGGCAAATCTTGTTGCACTCACGCCAACCCAGATCGACCTTATTGCAGCCACGCTGGCACCCATTGCACCGCCAGCATGCGGCAGTTGTCATGGGGTTGTGCTTGCCAGTCTCACATCGGGCAGACACAGCTTCCACGCCAACAACACATCCGGCACGACCAGGACGCTGTTCGCCGCCACGACCTCTTGCGGCATCTGTCATGGAACCGGATACACCACTACAACCAACGCAGCCGCAACCCATAACGACGGTGTAAAGAATATCGCGATCACTGCGTCCGGCACCGGCATAAGAGCCTGGACCCCGCCAACAACTTCCGCCAAGGGTCAGTGCACACCTTCCTGTCATGGACAAAAGAGTTGGTAGGTTTTACGACTGAAGTAACCAGGAAAATCTCGGGCTATTTGAATGTGGATTAGGGAAGAAACATGAAAAATTTGCTCAAGTTAATTTTGCCGCTA
Organism: Sideroxyarcus sp.; assembly: GCA_049286265.1. Taxonomy (GTDB): domain Bacteria; phylum Pseudomonadota; class Gammaproteobacteria; order Burkholderiales; family Gallionellaceae; genus Sideroxyarcus. The sequence continues at coordinate 59,627 of JBAQDF010000088.1, read as the reverse complement.
ATCCTTTGTGCGCAGATGAGTGCGGCAATCGCCGCCGATGCGCCTGAAGATCTGGTACTGAACGGCGACGCAAAATGCACCGCTTGCCACGACGAAGCCGATTCCCCGGAACTTCTCGCGATTGGCAGGACTACCCATGGCGTAAGGGTGGACGGCAGAACCCCGACTTGCACCAGTTGCCACGGCGATAGTGCCGACCACCTCAACTACAAAGGCAAAGACAAACCACCCAAACCGGATCGGACTTTCGGCAGGAAAACGGCAACATCGGCAGAGGAAAGAAACACGGCCTGCCTGAGCTGTCACCAGAAAGACAGCGAGCGCCATTTGTGGATGGGAAGCGCGCATGAGACTCAAGGCACAGCGTGCACTTCATGCCACCAGATCCATGCGGCATTCGACAAGGTGCGCGACAAACGCACGCAGCCCGAGGTGTGCTTTGCCTGCCACAAGGAACAACGCGTGCAAGTGAACAGGCAGTCGCACCATCCGGTCACGGAGGGAAAAGTGAGCTGCTCGGATTGCCACAATGTGCATGGCTCTGCCGGTCCGAAGTTGATGAAGCGCGATAGCGTGGTTGAAACCTGCTACGCCTGCCACATGGAAAAACGCGGGCCTTTCGTGCACAACCACCAGCCTGTAAATGACGACTGCACCAACTGTCACATGCCGCACGGCACAACTGCCGACAATCTGCTGAAAGCGCGACCGCCACTGGTTTGCTATCAGTGCCATAGCGGCCACGGCACGCCGGGCATTGCGGGTATCGCTCCCGGTGTGACCATCAATCCACAGGCAAACACATTTATCGAGCAAGGTCGCGGGTGTCTGAATTGCCATACTGAAATTCATGGCAGCAACAACCCGCACGGCGGCGTTAATTTGCTTCCTCCGGCCTTCTTCTTGCGTTGAAGGGAGAATCCCATGAACAACAATTTCAGGAATGAATTTCGTCTGTTGCCGGTTGCAGCAGCGATTCTATTGGTCTGGGGAAAAGCCCATGCTGAAATCAGCCCGGAAGTGATGGCCTTGACGACACCGGAAAGTTTTATCGACATCGGTATTGGCAAGGTAACCGATGGCAGCGATACCAAACGCTTTTCGCAATACACCGGACTGAACAGCACCTCGTCCGTCCTGCTGGATATGGGGATCATCAAACGGGATGATGCTGCGGGTTTATGGACGACGGTATCCGCCAGGAACATCGGTCTTGAAACGCGGGAGTTGAATTTTTTACAGCACAAACAAGGCAAGTGGAAATACGCCTTTGATTACAACGAAATCGTGCGTCTGGATCCCTACGTTATTCATTCCGGCATGACGGGTGTGGGTACGATGAGACCGACAATCAGTCTGATTGAGACGCCTTCCATGCCTGCGGCGTGGGCAACGGCAAACGGTCTTGACGCGAGCAATGGCGTGCAGGGTAATGATGTGGAATTGAAATTGAAACGTACTGCCTACGGCCTGAGCGGAGACAGGTGGATCACTCCGGAGCTTCAGGTCGAGATTGCATTCAGGAATGAGGATAAAAAAGGCGCGCGCATGTTTGGCCGTGTGGGCATGCCTTCCATCAAGGATATGAGGAACAATCCCGATGCGACGGGCGCCAGTGCCAACGGCGGCTGGGCTATTCTATTGACGCCCGAACCAATCGATTCGAGCACCAGAACGATTGACGGAAAACTCAACTTCAGCCGCGACAAACTGGCTTTGTCTGCAGGATATTCCGGTTCCTTCTTCGTCAATCAATTCGGCAGCATGACGCCGAATATTCCCGGCACGCTCAACCGGGGCACCCTGTGGACAAATTGTGCAACTGCCGGTTGCTCGACCGTGCAACAACTGGCTTCTGCCCCGGTGGCCCTGCCGCCAGATAACCAGGCACATCAATATTTCCTTGCAGGGAATTATGCGTTTTCGAACACCACGCGCAGTAACTTCAAACTCGCTTACACGATCGCGATACAGAACGAGAGCTTCGCCGAAATGGGTTTGACCCCGTCGGATTCTGCTCCGGGTAGTCTGGGGGGGCTGGTGAAAACCACCCTGACCCAGTTCGGCTTGACGACGCGCCCAATAAAGGAGTTGTCGGTGAATGCCAGTCTTCGTTACGAAAATCGTGCCGATGAAACACCGATTTATGTCTACAACACCAGCGGCGTTACAAACAACGCGCTGAACGGCACGACCAACTGGCCTTCGGGTTCTCAGACGCGCACCACGGCAAAACTGGACGGAATCTATCGCTTGCCCGACGGTTACTCCGCCACGCTCGGAATTGACTGGGAGCGCAAGGAAACGCCGTTGCCCCCCGCCAATACCGCCTTGTTCTCAAAACAGATATTTTTCCGTCCCGCGCTGACTGAAACAGGCGTTCGGGCCGGATTTCGCAAGGCAATTTCCATGACGGTGAACGGGGCGCTGGACGTTGAGTACAAGCAGCGTCGCGGCAATGATAATGACTGGGTGACAACGAGCGGTACGGTCGGCAATACGCTGATTGGATTCGACCCGAGCGCACCTGCGGTGGCAGGTGATGCAGGGGGAAATTATGTGTTGCCCGTTATGTATATGGACAGGAACCGCACCCGGCTGCACGCGAATGTCGATTGGGAAACCTCTGACAAAGTTTCGCTGCAAACGGTAATCGAGCATACGCAGGACAAATATTTGCGCGCATTCCCCGGCAGCATTACCCCGGCGCAGGTTGTTCCAGTCGATGCCGGCGCGCGCAACATCACCAGTGACTCGGCCACGCTTGAAGCAAACTACCAAATTACGGATGACTGGAAAGCGAACGGTTACTGGACTTACAGCTACAACCGCTGGAACGTCAACAAGGCCAACCTGGGCGACGATACGCGCAACACCGCCAATACTGTCGGCCTGGGCATCAGCGGCAAGGCAACCGCCAATTGGGGAGTTGGACTGAACATTTTGTCGATTCACGACAAAACCACATTCAACAATGTGGTCGCCACGGGCAATGTGGGCGGTGCGGGCAATATTGCCGGGTGGACAGGCCAGTCGCAGCCGGGAAACTTCCTGCCGGCGATTAACTATACAACCGACAAAGTGAATCTTTACGGCAAGTACACCCTCGACACAGCTTCGGATGTGTTAATTGGATTGACCTACCTGCATTTCAAAACCGATGATTGGCAATGGGGCTATAACGGAATTCCATTCCTCTATTCCGACAACACCACGGTATCGCAACCGATGACTCAAGTGCTGAAATATTTCAGCACCAGCTATGTACTCAGGTTTTAACCGGCTGCTGCGTTGCCTGAGACTATCTGCAATGAAGAAATAAAATTTATGTATTACCTTTTTTTCAACATAAAAAAACGGGGCTGAAAACAGCCCCGTTTTATGAACGGAAAATCCTGATTCTTTAGTCCTCCGTTTCCGGCTGACTATATTTCAAAATCACCAGCCCGACTCACGCTCCGGCGTCGCGGTAATTTTGTGAATACTCAAATCCGCACCGTTGAATTCTTCTTCATGAGTGAGGCGGATGCCGACTAGTTTCTTGATCGTTCCGTACACGACAAAGCCGCCGATCAGGGCGATGGCTATGCCCATCAGGGTACCGACGAGTTGCGACATGAAGCTCACGCCGCCGAGGCCGCCCAGCCCCTTGAGCCCGAAAATCCCGGCCGCTATTCCGCCCCATGCGCCGCACAGCCCGTGCAAGGGCCACACGCCGAGTACGTCGTCGATTTTCCAGCGGTTTTGCGTAAGCGTGAACATGACTACAAACAAGCCACCGGCGATGCCACCGGTCAGCAATGCACCAATGGGGTGCATCAGGTCGGAACCGGCACATACTGCCACCAGTCCGGCCAGCGGGCCGTTATGCACGAAGCCGGGGTCGTTCCTGCCCATCCACAGCGCAACCAGTGTGCCGCCGACCATGGCCATCAGGGAATTCACGGCAACCAGTCCGCTGATCTTGTCTATGGTCTGCGCCGACATCACGTTGAAGCCGAACCAGCCCACAGTCAGTACCCACGCGCCGAGCGCAAGGAAAGGAATGCTGGACGGCGGATGACCTGAAACCTGCCCTTCCTTGCCATAACGCCCGCGTCTCGCGCCAAGCATCAGCACGGCTACCAGTCCGATCCAGCCGCCCACGGCATGCACTACCACGGAACCGGCGAAATCATGGAAGTCAGCACCGAAACTGGCATTCAGCCAGTCCTGTACGCCAAATGCTCGATTCCAGGCAATGCCTTCGAAGAAGGGATAAACGAAGCCGACCAATAAGAAGGTGGCGGCAAGCATGGGGTTGAACCTTGCACGTTCGGCCACGCCGCCGGAAACGATGGCGGGAATGGCGGCGGCGAAAGTCAGCAGGAAGAAGAATTTGACCAGCTCATAACCATTCTTCTGCGCCAGTTCCTCCGCTCCCGCGAAGAAGTTGGCGCCATAGGCAATGCCGTAGCCGATGAAGAAATACGCCAGCGTGGAGACGGCAAAATCAGTGAGTATCTTCACCAGTGCGTTGACCTGGTTCTTTTTGCGCACCGTACCCAGTTCCAGAAATGCGAACCCGGAGTGCATCGCCAGCACCATGATGGCGCCTAACAAGATGAATAATGCATCAGTACCGACCTTCAAGTTTTCCATGTTCTCTCCAAAAAAGTGCAATCCGGCGAGACGTATGCAAGCCTTGTGCCACTTGATACACCAACTGATTTATAAAGAGATTGTTGTTTTTTTCAGGTTTTCAGGGAAAGAAAGTTCACCAACTTGGTGCCTGATGGTGTTTTACGCACCGCAATGATGCCTTACTTCGGTGCGGACCAGCCCTCGCTCAGCATCTTTTCCAGCCAGAACAGGCCGACGATGGTTTTGCTGTCGTTTATCTTGCCCAGACGTATCCACTCGAGGGCATCTTTCAGGGAAAGCTCGAACACTTCGAGGAACTCGCCGTCGTCCAGCTTGCTTCCCACATGTTTTAATCCGCGCGCCAAAAAGTATTCCATGCGTTCGTCGGCATAGCCGATGCATGGCCAGGCAGTTGTGAGATGTATCCACTCGCTCGCCACATAGCCGGTCTCCTCCAGCAACTCGCGTTGCGCAGTGCCCAGGATATCTTCGCCGTCGTCGATCTTGCCCGCAGGCAGTTCGATGAATTCGCGGTGCAGCGGATAGCGGAATTGCCGCTCCAGCAGCAGATTACCGTTGTCGAGCAAGGCCAGCATGGCTACCGCTCCGGGATGGGTGATGTATTCGCGCGTGCTGGTGTTGCCGTCCGGCAGCAGCACATTGTCCTTGCACACCGTGATGAAGTTGCCGTCGTACATCACTTTGCCATCGATTTTCTTTTCTGTCAGATCCATATTTCTTCCTCTACAAATGAACACTCCCGCCGCAGCGGGAGTGTCGGTTCAAAGCATCGCCACGCTTAATGCAGCAAAGATTGTTGCACCGAGACGGCGCACACCGACATCAGCGTGCCCGGCAATATGCCGAGCGCCAGCACGGCCAGGCCGTTGATGGAGATGAGCAGGCTACTGTCGGGTTGCAGGTAAAGTTTTTCGTGGCTTTCCGGCGCATCGAAGTACATCAGTTTCACGATGCGCAGATAGTAGAAGGCGCCAATCAGCGAGAACAGCACCGCCATCACCACCAGTGTAATGTGCCCGGTCTGCACCGCCGCATTCAATACCGAGAACTTGGCATAGAAGCCCACGGTCGGCGGCACGCCCGCCATGGAGAACATCAGCAGCAACATCATGAACGCAAGCCACGGGCTGCGCTGGTTGAGTCCCTTGAAGTCGTTGAGGTTGTCCGCTTCAAAACCTTCGCGCGACAGCAGCATGATCATGCCGAAGCCGCCCAGGCTCATCAGCACATAAACCACGACGTAGAACATGGAAGATCCGTAACCTTCGACGGTTCCGCTCAGGATACCGATCAGCATGAAACCCATATGCGCGATGGTCGAATAGGCCAGCATGCGCTTGATGTTGGTTTGCGCGATGGCGGTGATATTCCCCACGGCCATGGACAGCACGGCCAATATCATCAGCATGCCGGACCAGTGGATCATCAACGGCTGCATTGCTTCCACCAGCAGGCGCATCACAAATGCGAAAGCCGCCAGCTTGGGCGCGGAGCCGATGAACATGGTCATCGCGGTGGGCGCTCCGTGGTACACGTCCGGCACCCACATATGGAACGGCACCGCACCGAGCTTGAATGCCAGTCCGGCCACGATGAAGGCCAGCCCGAACACCAGCAGCGCCTTGTTCGCCGTGCCTTGCTTGATCACTTCAGCGATGTGGCTTACATCCAGGGAACCGGTCGCGCCGTACAGCATGGACATGCCGTAAAGCAGGAAGCCGGAAGCCATCGCGCCGAGGATGAAGTATTTCATCGCGGATTCGGTGGCCGTGGCGGAATCTCGTTGCAACGCGACCAGGGCATACAGGCTCAATGCCAGCAATTCCAGGCCGAGATACAGGGAAAGGAAGTTGCTGGCGGAGATCATCACCATCATGCCCAGCGTGGCGAACAGTACCAGCGCCATGAACTCGCCGGTAAACAAACCGCGTGCCAGCAGGTAACTGCGCGAATACACCAGCATCATGGACACCGACAGATAGGTCAGCAGTTTGAGAACATCCGACATCAGGTCATCCACAAACATGTGATTGAACAGGTGCGCGATGCCATCCTGGTGCGTCGCCACCGTGATCAATGAGCAGCCCAGCAGGCTGACTTGCACCATCAGATAGGTCAGGGTCCTGGTGGAACTGACGATGAACAGATCCGCGATAAGTATCACGCTCACCATCGTAAGCAGGAATATCTCTGCGTAGGCCGGGGACAGGGAGGACAGAAGATTCATGTTTTCCTCAATTCAATACTTTGGGAGTAGCCAGATGCACCAGCAGATCATTCACCGATGTGTGCATGATGTCGGCAAACGGCAAGGGATACAGGCCCATGAATAGCACGGAGACGGCCAGAGCCACAAACACGATAATTTCCCGGGCGCCGATATCCTGCAAATGGGCAACATGGTCGTTGGCGACCGCACCGAAGATCACGCGCTTGTACATCCACAGCGTATAGGCCGCACCGAAGATCAGTGTGCTGGCCGCGGCGAAGGCGTACCAGAAGTTGGCTTTGACCGCGCCCATGATCACCATGAATTCGCCGACGAAACCGCTGGTACCCGGCAGGCCGCTGTTGGCCATGGCGAACAGCATGAAGAAGGCGGCGAATACCGGCATCTTGTTGGCGACACCGCCGTAATCCACGATCTGGCGCGAATGCACGCGGTCATACAACACACCGATACACAGGAACAGCGCACCCGCCACGAAACCGTGCGAGATCATTTGCAGCAATGCACCCTCGATACCGTATGCATTGAAGATGAAGAAACCGAGCGTGACGAAACCCATGTGCGAGATGGACGAGTAGGCCACCAGCTTTTTCATGTCGGACTGAGTCAATGCAACCAATCCGATATACACCACAGCGATCAGCGACAGCGCGATCATCACCGGCGCCAGGTAATGGCTGGCATCGGGCAGGATGGGCATGGAAAAACGAATGAAGCCGTAAGCTCCCACCTTCAGCATGATCGCGGCCAGCACCACCGAACCGCCGGTGGGCGCTTCGACGTGCGCATCCGGCAACCAGGTATGCACCGGGAACATCGGCACTTTCACCGAGAATGCCATGAAGAAGGCGAAGAACAGCAGTACTTGTATGCTCAGCGACGGCAGCGCCGTGCGATGGAACTCCAGGATGCTGAAGCTGCCACCGGACTGCCGGTACAGATAGAGCAAGGCCACCAGCATCAGCAGCGAGCCCATCAGGGTGTAGAGGAAGAACTTGACCGCCGCATACACGCGGTTGGGGCCGCCCCACACGCCGATGATGATGAACATCGGGATCAGCATCGCTTCCCAGAACACGTAGAACAGCATCGCGTCCAGAGCGACGAACACGCCGTTGACCAGACCGGACATGATCAGGAACGCCGCCATGTATTGCGCCACGCGCTTCTCGATGACTTTCCAGCCGGCGATCACCACCAGCGGCGTGAAGAAGCTGTTGAGCAAAACAAACAACACCGAGATGCCGTCCACACCGAGGTGATAATGGATATTGAAACGGGCAATCCAGTCATGCTGCACAACGAACTGCATGGCGCTGGTCATGCGATCGAATCCCGTGTACAGCGGTATCGTCACCAGAAAACTCACGATCGCGCCGACCAGCGCGATGATGCGCGCCAATCCCGCATTGCGGTCGTTGCCGGTCGCCAGCACCAGCAAACCGAACAGGATCGGCAACCAGACGACGACGCTTAATAAGGGATATCCGAAAATCATGCTTGTTCCTTCAGCTCTGCTCTAGTACTGCTTATTCGAACCATGTGCGCACTGTCAGCAGTGCAGACACGCCGATGATCATCCAAAACGCGTAGTGATAGACGTAGCCGGATTGCAAAGTACGCAACACACCGGAGAACATGCCGACCACTTTGGCCGATCCGTTCACGAAGAAACCATCGATCAGCTTCACGTCGCCGAACTTCCACAGGAAGCGGCTGGCTCCGCGCGCACCGCCTGCAAAGAACCAGTCATTGAAACGGTCGAAATAATATTTCTGGTCGAGCACGGTATAGATCAGCTCGAAGCGATGCTTGATCGCGGCCGGAATATCCGGACGCTTCATGTAGAAGAACCAGGCACTGCCCGCGCCCGCCGCCGCCAGCCATAACGGCAGCGTAATCAACGAGTGCAGCGCCATCATGCCCGCACCGTGAAACTCGGTGCGCATCTCCTCCAGCGCATGATGCGCATGGCTGATGTAGATGGAGTCGAGGAAGAATTCGCCGTACAGCATCGGCTCGATGGTGATGAAACCGATCAGCACGGACGGGATGGCCAGCGCAATCAGCGGCCATGTCACCACCCAGGACGGCTCGTGCGGTTTCTGCCCCGGCTTCAGACCGTGATGATGATCTTGCGAAGTCTCTTCATCCGCATGGTCGCCTTCATGGTCGTGGTGATCCTTGCCGAAACGCTCCTCGCCGTGGAACACCAGAAAGTACATGCGGAAGGAATAGAAGGCGGTGACGAATACGCCCGCCACTACCGCAAAATAGGCGAAACCGGAACCAGGCAGGTGCGACAGCGCCACCGCTTCGATGATACTGTCCTTGGAATAGAAGCCGGAGAAAAACGGCGTACCGATCAGCGCCAGCGAACCGATCAGCGATGTGATCCAGGTAATCGGCAGGTACTTGCGCAATCCGCCCATGTTGCGGATGTCCTGGTCGTGGTGCATGGCGATGATGACGGAACCCGCGGCAAGGAACAGCAGCGCCTTGAAGAAGGCGTGCGTCATCAGGTGGAACACCGCCACCGAGTAGGCTGAAGCGCCCAACGCCACGGTCATGTAGCCGAGTTGCGACAGCGTGGAATACGCCACCACGCGCTTGATGTCGTTCTGGATGATGCCGAGGAAGCCCATGAACAACGCGGTGATCGCGCCGATGATCATCACGAAGGAAAGCGCGGTCTCGGACAGCTCGAACAGCGGCGACATGCGCGCCACCATAAAGATACCGGCGGTCACCATGGTCGCGGCGTGGATCAGCGCGGAGATCGGGGTCGGACCTTCCATCGAATCGGGCAGCCACACATGCAGCGGGAATTGCGCGCTCTTGCCCATGGCACCGATGAACAGCAGGATGCAGATCGCAGTCATCAGCCCCACCGACAGGCCGGGGATGGGGGCCATCTCGCCCGCGCGCTGCGCCGCGTTGTTGAACACGACCTGGTAATCCAGCGTACCGAACACCATCAGCACCAGGCCGATGCCGAGCAGGAAACCGAAATCGCCGACGCGGTTGACCAGGAACGCCTTCAGGTTGGCGTAGATCGCGGTCGGGCGCGTGTACCAGAAACCGATCAGCAGGTAGGACACCAGGCCCACCGCTTCCCAGCCGAAGAACAGTTGCATGAAGTTGTTGGCCATCACCAGCATCAGCATGGAGAAGGTGAACAGGGAGATGTAGCTGAAGAAACGCTGGTAGCCGGGATCATCCTGCATGTAGCCGATGGTGTAGATATGCACCATGAGCGACACGAAGGTCACCACCAGCATCATCATCACGGTCAGGCGGTCGATCAGGAAGCCGATTTCGAAGCTGGCATCGCCGGAGGACATCCACTTGTACACCGTGCCGTTGAAGTAAGGAGTGTTGGTCATCACATCCTGGAAGATCACCAGCGAAGCGGCGAAGGAAACCGCCACCAGCGCAATGGTAATGCGATGCGACCAGACGCGTCCCAGTACCTTTCCGAACAGTCCGGCAGCGATGGCGCCAACCAGCGGAGCCAGGGGAACCAGCAGATACCAACTATGCATATTTTCCATCATGCGCATCAACCTTTCAGGCTGCCAAGATCATCGACGTTAATGGTGTGCAGATTGCGAAACAGCACCACCAGAATGGCCAGACCGATCGCCGCTTCCGCAGCCGCCACGGTAAGGATGAAGAACACGAATACCTGCCCTGCCGCATCGTTCAGGTAGTGCGAGAACGCGATGAAATTGGTGTTCACTGCCAGCAGCATGAGCTCGATCGCCATCAACAACACGATCAGATTTTTGCGGTTGAGGAAGATGCCGACCACGGCGATGGCAAACAACACCGCGCTCAACACCAGATAATGCGATAGACCCAGATTCAACATGTTCTCCCCTTTGCTTTAATCTGCGGAATGTTCGCCGGATTCGACGACTTCTTCTGCAACGCGCGCCTGATTCGCGGATGGCAGCGACACGATACGCAGACGATCCTGTTTCCTGACCTTGACCTGCTTGCTGATGTCCTGCCGTTTGGAATCGCGACGTTTGCGCAAGGACAGCGCAATCGCGGCCACCATCGCCAGCAGCAGCAGCACGGCTGCCAGTTCAAACGGATAGACGTAATCGGTATAGATCAGACGACCCAACTCTTTGGTATTGCTGTAATCGGCGGCGTGCTTCACGGCGGTCATACCGGCGGAGGTTTCCTTGGCGCCCAGCACCCACACCATCTGCACCACGATCAATCCCGCCAGCATCAGCCCGACCGGCAGCCAGCGCAGGAAACCGATGCGCAAGCGCTCGATGTTGATGTCCAGCATCATCACCACAAACAGGAACAGCACCATCACCGCGCCGACGTACACCAGCACCAGGGTGATGGCGAGAAACTCGGCTTCCAGCAACATCCATATCCCCGCGCTGCTGACGAAAGCCAGCACCAGATACAGCACTGCATGCAGGGGATTGCGTGCGGTAATCACGCGCAGCGCCGCAAACACGGTCACGGCGGCAAACAGGTAGAACAGAAATTCAATGTTCATTGGGCGTCCTCTAATTACCGATACTCGGCATCGGCAGCCCGATCGCTTGCGATCTGGGCTTCATGTTTTTCGCCCATCGCCAGCAGCATGGGCTTGGTGTAATACAGGTCACCGCGATTCTCGCCGTGGTATTCGTATACGCGCGTTTCGACGATGGCGTCCACCGGACAGGACTCTTCGCAGAAACCGCAGAAAATGCACTTGGTCAGGTCGATATCGTATTGCGTGGTGCGGCGTGTGCCGTCCTCGCGCTCCGCCACTTCGATCTTGATCGCCAGCGCCGGGCACACGGCCTCGCACAGTTTGCAGGCGATGCAGCGCTCTTCGCCGTTGGGATATCGGCGTTGCGCGTGCAAGCCGCGGAAACGGAAACTCTGCGGCGTCTTTTCCTCGGGATATTCAACGGTGATATGGCGCGCGAAGAAATAGCGCCCGGTCACCGTCATGCCTTTGAGAAACTCGAGCAGCAGGAAACTCTTGAAGAAATCGATGATGTTTTTCATATTTTTATCCTCGGGCTCTTACCAAACCCACCAGGGCGTCTGCATCCACGCGGCGACCACCACGACCCAGAACAGAGTAAGCGGAATGAACACTTTCCAGCCCAGGCGCATCAACTGGTCATAGCGATAGCGCGGGAAAGTCGCGCGGAACCACAGGAACAGGAACATGAAGATGAGCATCTTGCCCAGCAACCAGAACAAGCCGGGAACGTGATCTGTCAATTCTCCCAGTACCGGCCAGTTATGGAACGGGTTGAGCCAGCCACCGAGGAATAGCACGGTCGCCATCGCCGTGATCAGAATCATGTTGGCGTATTCGGCCAGGAAAAATATGGCAAAGCCCATGCCCGAGTATTCGACGTGGAAACCCGCCACGATCTCGGATTCGCCTTCGGCCAGGTCAAACGGCGCACGGTTGGTCTCCGCGACGCCCGCAATAAAATACACCACGAACATCGGGAACAAGGGAATGAAGTACCAGTGCAGAAATCCGTAGCCGCCATCCTGTCCGCGCACGATCTCACCCAGATTCATGCTCTGCGCCGCCAGCAACACGCACACCAGCGCAAAGCCCATCGCCAGTTCATACGAGACGATCTGCGCGGCAGAACGCATGGCGCCGAGGAAAGCGTATTTGGAGTTGGAAGCCCAGCCGGCGATGATGATGCCGTACACACCGAGCGAAGTCATCGCCAGCAGATACAGCAATCCCGCATTCACATCCGCCAGAATCAGGCCGTCGCCAAAAGGAACCACTGCCCATGCCGCCAGTGCTGTCGCGAGCGACAGGGCAGGCGCCATCACAAACAGGACCTTGTTGGCACCGGTCGGAACAATGACTTCCTTGAACAGCAGTTTGACGCCGTCGGCAATCGGTTGCATCAGCCCCCACCAGCCCACACGATTGGGACCGGGACGCACCTGCATAAAGCCAAGCACCTTGCGTTCGGCCAAGGTGTAGTAGGCCACGCCGAGCATGAGGGGAGCAATGATGGCGACGATCTTGATCAACGTCCAGATCACATGCCATGCAGACACGATGAATCCGCCCAGCCAATCCCAGAGTCCGACGAAACTCAAGAGCGACTGTACCAATTGCAGGGCCTGGGCTTCCATCATGCACGCTCCACTGAGATCGTTCCAAACATTGCACCCAAGGCTGCGGTCGCCGCATGGCCTGCCGCCACCCGTACTACACCCCTTGGCAATTTATCGTCTGCCGCCGCGAGCAGATGCACGCTGCCCTGCCCCTGGCCGACCTTGACTCTGGCACCGGCTTGCACGCCCAGCTTTTTCAACTCGTCGCCATGCAGCCATGCCTGCGGCAGCGCGGCATCGGCTGTCGCCTGCAACGGCGCAGAGCGGCGCACCACGGCATCCGTCGCATAGATCGGCACATCGCTCACGCGCTGCAGGCCGTTCGCTGCGGCAACCGCTATGGCCTCGACTCCGCCGATGGCATTGTTCAATCGGGCGGCTACATCCACCCCCTTCAGCACTTCGTCGCGCACTGCCTCGGAAGTGTCCTGATCGAAACCATCCACCTTGAGCAGATTGCCCAGCACGCGCAAAACTTTCCAGGCCGGACGCGCTTCGCCCAATGCTTTGACCGCCCCCTTGAAGCTCTGCACACGGCCCTCGGTGCTGACAAACGTACCGGAAGTTTCGGTGAACGGCGCGATGGGCAGCAGCACATCGGCATATTCCGTTGCCTGATGTTTGTAAGCGGACATCGCGATTACCAGATCAGCTGCCTGCAACGCGGCCATGGCCTGCTGCGGATTGGCGCAATCCAGTTCGGCTTCTACATTCAGCAACACATAGGCCTTGCGCGGAGACGACAACATGGTTGACGCGTTCAATCCCTTCGCACCCGGTGTGGCCTGCGCCAGATGACCGCCGACGCTGTTCGCCGCTTCGCCCAAGAAACCGAACTTGCCGTTGCTCAACGCCGCGATCTGCTGCGCCAGCGCCTGCAATTGCGCGGCCTGCGGATGCTGTTGCGCGAAGTTGCCGAGCAGCACGGCGACGTGCTTGCCGCCGGCAAGACTCTTCGCGATAGACGCTGCTTCGCCGTTTGCACTCTGGCCTTGTTTTTCAGCGGTCAACGCCTTCGAAATTTGCGTCAGCGTTTCCACCAGTGCATCCGGTGCAACGATAGCCTTGTTAGCCACGTTCATCAGCAGGTCGTCATCTGCGGAATGAACGATATTGGCATGTGCGCCCTTCTTCACGGCCTTGCGGATGCGCGCTGCCAGCAGAGGATGATCCTTGCGCAGGAAGCTGCCGACGATGAGGAAACGGTCCGCCTTGCTGATGTCCGCAATGGACATGCCCAGCCAGGGTGTGCCTTGTTGTTTGGCGTCGGCGCTGAAGTCGGATTGGCGCAGACGGAAATCCACATTTTCGCTGCCGATGCCGCGCATGAGTTTTTGCAGCAGGTAGAGTTCTTCCAGCGTCGAGTTGGCTGTCGCCAGCGCACCGATCTGTTCGGCACCCGCGCCGTTGGCAATGTGGCGCAAACCGTTCGCCGCATATTCCAGCGCAACTTGCCACTCCACTTCCTGCCACTTGCCATCCTGCTTGATCATCGGTTTGGTCAGGCGGTCGGCTGTGTTCAGCCCTGCATAGGCGAAGCGATCCTTGTCGGACAGCCAGCACTCATTGATATCTTCGTTCTCGATCGGCAGCACGCGCAGCACGCGGTTGTTCTTGGTCTGTACTGCCAGGTTGGAGCCGAGACTGTCGTGCGCGCTCACCGAGCGGCGGCGCGACAATTCCCATGAACGCGCCTTGTAGCGGAACGGCTTGCTGGTCAGCGCACCGACCGGGCACAGGTCGATCATGTTTCCGGAAAGTTCGGAGTTCACCGTGCCGGAAACGAAAGACATGATCTCGGCGTGCTCACCGCGGAAGGCCTGGCCCAATTCCATCTGCCCGGCGATCTCCAGAGCGAAACGCACACAACGCGTGCAGTTGATGCAACGGCTCATTTCTTCCGCCGCCACCAGCGGGCCGAGATCCTTGCCCAACACCGTGCGTTTTTCTTCGTGGTAGCGCGAATTTCCGCCGCCGTAGCCGACCGACATGTCCTGCAGCATGCACTCGCCGCCCTGGTCGCAGATTGGGCAGTCCAGCGGGTGATTCACCAGCAGGAATTCCATCACGCCTCTTTGCGCCTTCACCGCCTGCTCGGAATGCGTGAACACCTTCATGCCTTCGGCCACCGGCGTGGCACAGGCAGGCAGGGGCTTGGGCGCCTTCTCCACCTGCACCAGGCACATGCGGCAGTTGGCGGCGATGGAAAGTTTCTTGTGATAGCAGAAATGCGGGATGGTAATCCCGGCCTGATGCGCGGCCTCGATGATGCTCGCGCCGTTTTCGGTCTGTATCTGCTTACCGTCGATTTCGATGTTGATCATTGCTCACCTATTCCGTTCAGCCTCACACCAGGCAACGTTTGTGCTCGATGTGATATTCGAATTCCTTGCGGTAGTGCTTGAGCATGCCCTGCACCGGCCATGCCGCCGCATCGCCCAGCGCGCAAATGGTGCGGCCGGCAATGTTGTTGCACAGGTCGAGCAGCAGGTCCAGGTCTTCCGGCCTGCCTTCGCCGTGTTCAATGCGGTGGATGATGCGATACAGCCAACCCGTCCCCTCGCGGCATGGCGTGCATTGGCCACAGGACTCTTCGTAGTAGAAATAGGACAGGCGTTCCAGCGCCTTCACCATGCAGGTGGTGTCGTCCATCACGATGATGGCGCCCGAGCCCAGATAGGAACCGGCCTTCTGCAGCGAGTCGAAGTCCATGTTGACGTCCATCATGATCTCGGCCGGCAGCACCGGCATGGAAGATCCGCCGGGAATCACCGCCTTCAGCTTGTGGCCCTTGCGCACGCCGCCCGCCATTTCCAGCAGGGTGCGGAACGGCGTGCCCAGCGGCACTTCGAAGTTGCCGGGATTGTTCACATGGCCGGAAATGGAAAATAGCTTGATGCCGCCGCTATTGGGCACGCCCATGTCCGCGAATTTTTTGCCGCCCTCGCGGATGATGTAAGGAATGCTGGCAAAGGTCTCGGTATTGTTGATGGTGGTCGGTTTGCCATACAGGCCGTAGCTGGCCGGGAACGGCGGCTTGTAGCGCGGCTGGCCTTTCTTGCCCTCAATGGATTCGAGCAGCGCAGTTTCTTCGCCGCACACGTAGGCTCCGTAGCCCATGTGGTTGTGCAGGTCGAATTCGAAATCGAAACCGAGGATGTTCTTGCCCAGATAGCCCGCCTTGCGCGCTGCCTCGCAGGCCGCCTCCATGATCTCGTAGGCCTCGAATATCTCGCCGTGCAAATAGTTGTAGCCGGTCTTCACACCCATGGTGTAGGCGGCGATGGCCATACCTTCGATCAGCATGTGCGGGTTAAAGCGCAGGATGTCGCGATCTTTGCAGGTACCCGGCTCGCCTTCGTCCGAGTTGCACACCAGGTACTTCACGCCGTCATAGTTCTTCGGCATGAAACTCCACTTCAGGCCGGTGGGGAAGCCCGCGCCGCCGCGGCCGCGCAGACCGGATGCCTTGACCTCGGCGATGATCGCGTCGGGCGCCATCTTCTCGCTCAGCACCTTGCGCAGTGCCTGATAGCCGCCTGCCTTGACGTAGTTATCCAGATTTGCCAGCCCGTCTGCAGCCGTGGCCAGGATGATGTGTGCGCTCATGCTTGCCCCCCATCCAGCTTTGCCAGGATCTGGTCGATTTTCTCATCGGTCAAACGACCGCACATTTGCTTGTTATTGATGGTGAGCAGCGGCGCATCGATGCAGGCGCCCATGCACTCGCCTTCACGGATGCCGTACTTGCCGTCCGCCGTAACTTCGCCCAGACCGATGCCGAGGCGTTTGTTGAGGTGCGCCAGCGTGTCGCCGGAACCGCACAACTGGCATGACAGGTTGGTGCACACAGTCAGCGTGTATTTGCCCATCGGTTTGAGGTTGTACATGTGGTAGAAAGTCGCCACTTCGAATACCGCCATCTGCGGCATGCCCAGATAGACGGCAACGTCCGCCATATCCTCGGAAGCGATCCAACCCTTCTCGTCCTGCACGAAACGCAACGCCGCCATCACGGCAGACTGGCGCTGATCGGCAGGATATTTTTTCAGCTCTTTGTCGATGAGCGTGGTGATCTGTTGGGATAGCATTTATGGATACCTCAAAAAATTCAAGGTTCGCCCAAATGCAAGGCGCGAAAAAATTTCCGCCGCGCCGCATATACAAAATATGCTAGCAAGGAAATTTTTGAGCAACGCCGCAGTTGGGATGAAGTTTGGGTTTTTGGAGGTATCCATTAGCGGTCAATCTCCCCGAAAACGATATCCTGAGTGCCAATGATCGCCACCACGTCGGCGATCATGTGTCCGCGCGCCATCTCATCCAGGCTGGCCAGATGCGAGAACCCGGGCGCGCGTATTTTCATGCGGTACGGTTTGTTTGCGCCGTCCGACACCAGATAGATGCCGAACTCGCCCTTGGCATGCTCGACGGCGGAATACACTTCACCCGCCGGGACATGGAAACCTTCCGTGAACAATTTGAAATGGTGGATCAGCTCTTCCATGTTCTGTTTCATGGATTCGCGCTTCGGCGGGCCAAACTTCAGGTCGTCCGTGATTACCGGCCCGGGATTCTGGCGCAGCCAATCTATGCATTGCTTGATGATGCGGTTGCTCTGCCTCATCTCTTCCACGCGCACCAGATAACGGTCATAGCAATCGCCCTCGACGCCGACCGGAATATCGAAGTCCAGCTTGTCATAGACTTCATACGGCTGTTTCTTGCGCAGATCCCACACCACACCCGAACCGCGCAGCATCGGACCGGTGAAGCCCAGCGCCATCGCGCGTTCCGGCGACACGACACCGATGCCCACCGTACGCTGCTTGAAGATACGGTTGTCGGTCAGAAGCGTTTCGTATTCATCCACCAGCCCGGGGAAACGGTTGGCGAAGTCATCCAGATAATCGAGCAGAGAACCCTGGCGGTTCTCGTTCATTTTTTTCACCGCAGCGGCATTGTGTATTTTGCTCGCCTGGTATTGCGGCATCGAATCCGGCAAATCGCGATACACCCCGCCCGGTCGATAGTAGGCCGCATGCATGCGCGCGCCGGAAACTGCCTCGTATGCATCCATCAAGGCTTCGCGTTCACGGAACGTGTAAAACATTGGCGACATCGCACCAACGTCGAGCGCGGAGGCGCCCAGCCACAACAGATGATTCAGGATGCGCGTGATCTCGTCGAACATGACGCGGATGTACTGCGCGCGAACCGGCACTTCGATGCCTGCCAATTTCTCTATCGCCATCACATACGCATGCTCGTTCATCATCATGGACACGTAGTCCAGCCTGTCCATGTAGGGAACGGTTTGCAGGAAAGTCTTGTGTTCGGCCAGCTTCTCGGTCGCGCGATGCAGCAAACCAATGTGCGGGTCGGCGCGTTCGACCACTTCGCCATCCAGCTCCAGCACCAGGCGCAACACGCCGTGCGCAGCGGGATGCTGCGGGCCAAAGTTCATTGTGTAATTCTTAATCTCAGCCATAACGATGCCTTTAATTATTCGGTCAGGAACGACCGTAATTCTCTTCGCGCATCGTGCGCGGCGTAATCTCGCGCGGCTCCACCGTCACCGGCTCATACACCACGCGCTGCTGTGCCGCGTCGTAACGCATCTCGACTGTCCCGGACAGGGGGAAATCCTTGCGGAACGGATTGCCGACGAAACCGTAATCGGTGAGGATGCGGCGCAGATCGGGATGTCCGACGAAAATGATGCCGAACAGATCGAACGCCTCGCGTTCGAACCAGTTGGCGGAAGGCCATATTTCCGTAACCGAATTCAACACCGGCGTCTCGTCGTCCTCCGCGAACACGCGCACACGCAGACGGATGTTGTGGGTTACCGACAGCAAATGATAGACGGCGGCAAATCTGCGCCCCTCGCGTGGCGCATCGGGCAGGTACTTGCCGTCCTCGCACAGTTCGCTGCCGTAAGCGGAATAGTCGATGCCGCACACGTCGATCAATTCTTCAAAACGCAGGTCGGCATCGTCGCGCAGGCGGGTGAATACGCCGGTCATGTCAATCGCCTTGACCACCAGAGTGAGTTCGCCCAGGTTCTCCGTCAGGCTTACGACTTTGCCCGAGAAGGCCTCGTTCAGATTGGCGGAAAGTATGTTCAGGTCGGTAGCCATGTTCATCCTAGCGCGCAATGGTGTTGGTTCGTTTGATCTTGTTCTGCAACTGGATGACGCCGTAAAGCAACGCCTCCGCAGTCGGCGGACAACCGGGAACATAGATATCCACCGGCACGATGCGGTCGCAACCGCGCACCACCGAATAGGAATAATGGTAATAGCCGCCGCCATTCGCACAGGAACCCATGGAAATGACAAAACGCGGCTCGGCCATCTGGTCATAGACCTTGCGCAAGGCCGGCGCCATCTTGTTGCACAGCGTTCCGGCGACAATCATCAAGTCAGACTGTCTCGGGCTTGGGCGAAATACCTCTGCCCCAAAACGCGACAAGTCGTAACGGGGCGCCACCGCATGCATCATCTCCACCGCACAACAGGCCAGACCGAAGGTCATCGGCCACAGCGAACCGGTACGCACATAGTTGATTACCGTATCGGCACTCGTGGTGACGAAGCCCTTGTTCAATACACCCTCTATTCCCATTCCAACGCCCCCTTCATCCATTCGTAGATAAAGCCCACCACAAGAATGAGCAGGAAGATCATCATGGAAACAAAGCCGAAGGTGCCGATCTCCTTGAGCACAATTGCCCAGGGAAAAAGGAAGGCGATTTCAAGATCGAACAGGATAAACAGGATGGCAACGAGGTAGAAACGCACGTCGAATTTCATGCGTGCATCTTCGAAGGCCTCGAAGCCGCATTCGTAGGGTGAGAGTTTTTTCTCGTCCGGGCGATTGGGCCCCAGGAGCTTGCCCAATACCAATGGCAACACGCCGATCACGAGAGCGATGGCAATAAATAGCAGTACTGGAAAATAATTTTCCAACATTTTGGAGTCCCCCTCCTCTGTAAACCCCCAATCACGGGAGCGCAGAATGCTACTCTAAGATTTTTGACCTTCGGCTCGTAGCCTCGGGTTCATTCGATTTGGTGCGGGGCATGGGACTCGAACCCACACGTCCTTTCGGACACAGCCACCTCAAGGCTGCGCGTCTACCAATTCCGCCAACTCCGCATATTTCAAATTATTATTTTGGTGCTTCTTTTTTTGTGCTTCTTTTTTATTCTGATACTTTAATCTGATACTTTAATTATTTTGGTATTTGCTGCGACTTCGAATTGCTTGTATCGACAGCCGCCGGTGCAGGCGCAACCTGCGCCGGTACTGGCTGCGGTTGCAGCGTTTGCACGTCAACCCTGTCCATCACACCCATATCTGTGGCGGGACGCGAATACAAATAGGTCAACGACAGGCTGGTGATAAAAAATATCGTCGCCGCCACTGCCGTGCTGCGACTCAGGAAATTGGCCGAACCGCTGGAGCCGAACAGGCTGCCCGCCGAACCGGAACCGAATGCCGCGCCCATATCGGCGCCTTTGCCGTGCTGGATCAAGACCAGGCCGACCAGCACCACCGCTGTTATTACATGTACTACCCAAACAATATTTTCCACACGCTACTCCAGAGCAAATCAAACACTACATATACAGACCGAACACTACTGACCCGCGCGGCATATCCCCAAAAAATCTTCGGCGATCAAAGCCGCACCACCGATCAATCCGCCGTCGATATCCGCCTTGGCGAACAACTCCGGCGCATTCGAGGCTTTAACGCTGCCGCCGTACAGTATAACCAAACCGTGCGCGACTTGGGCATCTTGCCCTGCCACGCGCTGACGGATAAATGCATGCACTGCCTGCGCCTGCTCAGCCGTTGCCGTCTTGCCGGTACCTATCGCCCACACCGGCTCGTAGGCCACAACCGCCTTGCGCAAGGCCTGCACACCGGCCAGCACAATCACCGCGTCCAGTTGCTCGGCAACCACTGCTTCAGTCACACCGCCCTCGCGCTGCTCCAGCGTTTCACCCACACACAGTATGGGTATCAAGCCCGCCCGTTGCGCCGCGGCGAACTTTTCCGCCACCAGACGGCTGCTTTCGCCATAAATACTGCGCCGTTCCGAATGCCCGACAATTACATAAGTACAAGCAAAGTCCGCCAGCATGCCAGCAGACACTTCACCGGTGAAAGCGCCCTTGTCGAGCTGGTGGACATCCTGTGCCCCCCACTTCACCGTCGAAGCCGACAATTCCTGTTGAAGCTGCGCCAGATACGGGAAAGGCGCGCAGACCGCGATATCCACACGGGATAATTGCGTTGCACCGCTCTTCACGCCCCCCAGCAATAACGTGTTCTGGGCCAACGAGCCATGCATTTTCCAATTTCCGACTACCAGTTTGCGACGCATCAGGATCCGCCTTCCCCTTAGTCCGAAGGCGGCGATACTACCGATGAAAACTAAAATGGTCAAACTTGAAGCTTCCCCGCCCCGGAAAGCCTTTCCATGCTCATCCAGCATCCCCCCGCTTCCATTTGTTACATTGTGTAATAATTGTGTAACAAACAGTCCCTATGATGCGATCCGCTGGCAAACGGCGAGCAAACGAACAATCCTCTATCCTTTGGGAGAACTTGAAATGAGCAAACTGAATCGACTTCTTAACAGCATCGGCCTGTCAGTTGCCCTGCTGTCTGCCGGTAGCGCATTCGCCGCCGACATCACCGGCGCGGGCGCAACCTTCCCCTACCCGATCTATGCCAAGTGGGCAGAAGCCTACAAGACACAAACCAACACCGGCATGAACTACCAGTCCATCGGCTCCGGCGGCGGCATCAAGCAAATCCAGGCCAAGACCGTGGATTTCGGTGCAACCGATGCTCCAATGAACCCGAACGAATTGGCGCTTGCCGGTTTGACCCAGTTCCCGGCCGTCATCGGCGGTGTGGTTCCGGTCGTCAACATCGCTGGTGTCGCCCCCGGTCAATTGAAACTGGACGGCAGCGTGCTGGCCGACATCTTCCTCGGCAAGATCACCAAATGGAATGACAAGCGCATCGCTGCCGACAATGCAGGCGTTGCTTTGCCGGATGAGGCCATTACCGTAGTGCACCGCGCCGACGGTTCCGGCACCACCTTCATCTTCACCACCTATCTGTCGCAAGTCAGCCTGGACTGGAAACGCAGCGTGGGCGGCGACAAGGCCGTATCCTGGCCCGTCGGCACCGGCGGCAAAGGTAACGAAGGCGTCGCTTCTTACGTGCAGCGCATCAAGAATTCCATCGGTTATGTGGAATATGCCTACGCTTTGCAGAACAAGATGACTCACACCCAGTTGAAGAACCGCGACGGCCAGTTTGTTGCCCCCACCGACACCAGCTTCAAGGCTGCTGCGGCCAATGCCAAATGGGACGCCGACAAGGGTTTCTATGAAATCCTGACCAACGAACCGGGCAAGGATAGCTGGCCTATCACTGGCGCCACTTTCATCCTGCTCCACAAATCCCAGGCTAAACCGGCCAATGCCGTGGAAGTGCTGAAATTCTTCAACTGGGCCTTCAGCAACGGCGACAAGCTGGCTTCCGACCTGGACTATGTACCGTTGCCAGCCAACCTGAAGTCGATGATCTACGCTTCGTGGAAAGCACAAGTAAAAGACGAATCCGGCAAGGCACTGTGGCAGTAAGTCGCACGCACTAAGCTATAATTGCGGGGGCTCAAAACGCCCCCGTAATTTTTCCAACTACCCTATCTGATAAATTTGATCTATGCCGACGTTATTACGCGAAGCGAGCCTTAAACGACAAGCAGTGCTGGATTTGCTGTTCCGCAATGTGACCCGTCTTGCCGCGTTCACCGTTCTGGCTTTGCTGGCAGCCATCATCGGCTCGCTGATCGTGGGCAGCATGCCCTCCATCCGCGCCTTCGGCTTCGGTTTCCTCACCAGTCCGGAATGGAATCCGGTCACCGACCAGTATGGCGCGCTTATTCCCATCGTCGGCACGCTGGTTACTTCGGGCATTGCGCTGGTCATTGCAATCCCGGTCAGCTTCGGCATCGCCATCTTCCTGACCGAACTGTCACCCAAATGGCTGCGCCGCCCGCTCGGCATCGCGGTCGAATTGCTGGCGGGCATCCCCAGCATTATTTACGGCATGTGGGGCCTGTTCATCTTCGCTCCGCTATTTGCGGATCACGTCGAGCCCTGGCTCAACGACCACATCGGCCCCCTGCCTGTTATCGGCCCCTTCTTCTCCGGCCCACCCATGGGTATAGGCATACTTACCGCCGGGATTATCCTTGCGATCATGGTTATCCCCTTCATCGCTTCAGTGATGCGCGACGTGTTCGATGTCGTCCCCGCCATGCTCAAGGAATCGGCCTACGGCCTGGGCGCAACCACCTGGGAAGTGATGTGGAACGTGGTGCTGCCCTACACCAAGATCGGCGTGGTCGGCGGCATCATGCTCGGCCTGGGACGTGCGCTGGGCGAAACAATGGCGGTGACTTTCGTTATCGGCAATGCGCATGAAATCAGCAAATCGCTGCTCATGCCCGGCAACAGCATCTCCTCGGCTCTAGCCAATGAATTTACCGAAGCGGTGGGCGAGCTGTACACCTCGTCGCTCATCGAACTCGGCCTGATCCTGTTCTTCATTACCTTCGTTGTCCTGTCGCTCGCCCGCTTCATGCTCTACCGCCTGTCCAAAGGCGAAGGACGGGGAGCCTGACATGCTTGATCTCTACACACGCCGCCGCATCGTCAACGTTCTCACCCTGAGCATCTCGGTGTTCACCATGGCGTTTGGCCTGTTCTGGCTGGTCTGGATACTTTGGACACTGCTGGAAAACGGACTGCCCAATCTGGGCTTGCATGTATTCACCCAGACCACCCCCCCGCCCGGCAGCAGCGGCGGCTTGATCAACGCTATCTTCGGCAGCGTGATGATGACCGCAGTCGGCGTCATGATCGGCACACCGATCGGCATCCTGGCCGGTACATACCTGGCCGAATTCGGCCAGCGCGGCTGGCTGGCCCCGGTTACCCGTTTCATCAACGACGTGCTGCTATCCGCACCATCCATCGTGATTGGCATGTTCGTGTATGAAGTCTACGTGAGCAAGGTGCAGCATTTTGCCGGGTGGGGCGGCGCATTCGCGCTCGCCATCATCGTCATCCCGGTGGTTATCCGCACCACCGAGAACATGTTGCGTCTCGTTCCCAACAGCCTGCGCGAAGCCGCAGCCGCTCTGGGCGCTCCGCAGTGGAAGGTTATTACCTTTGTTACCTTGCGCGGCGCCCGCGCCGGTATCTTGACCGGCATATTGCTGGCCATCGCGCGCGTCAGTGGCGAGACCGCTCCGCTATTGTTCACCGCACTGAACAACCAGTTCTGGAGCAGCAACATGAACCAGCCGATGGCCAACCTGCCGGTGGTCATCTTCCAGTTCGCCATGAGCCCTTATAGCGATTGGCAAGGCCTGGCATGGGCTGGCGCACTGCTTATTACCCTGAGCGTACTCACCCTGAACATCGTGGCGCGTGTCATGTTCCGCCAGAAATCGAACCATCAATGAGGATTCAAGAAATGTCCGCAGAACAAATCATCTCCGCCCCGAAATTGATCGTGCGCGATCTGAATTTCTACTACGGCGCGGACCGCGCGCTGAAAGACATCAACCTGGTCATCCCGGAAAAGATGGTCACCGCCTTCATCGGCCCATCCGGCTGCGGCAAATCCACCCTGCTGCGCACCTTCAACCGCATGTACCAGCTCTACCCCAAGCAGCGCGCCACCGGCGAGATATTACTGGACGGCGAAAACCTGCTGGACAAAAAACAGGACCTCAACAACCTGCGCGCCAAGATCGGCATGGTGTTCCAGAAACCAACCCCGTTCCCGATGTCCATCTACGACAACATCGCCTTCGGCGTGAAGCTCTACCAGAACCTGAGCAAGCACGACATGGACGAGCGCGTGGAATGGGCGCTGAAGAAAGCCGCGCTATGGAACGAAGTAAAAGACAAACTGAAACAAAGCGGCACCGGCCTCTCCGGCGGCCAGCAACAGCGCCTGTGCATCGCGCGCGCCATCGCGGTGAAGCCGCAAGTGTTGCTGCTGGACGAACCGACCTCGGCGCTCGACCCGATCTCCACAGCGCACATCGAGAAATTGATCGACGAGTTGAAGCAGGATTTCACGATTGTGATTGTGACGCACAATATGCAGCAGGCGGCGCGCGTTTCGGACTTTACAGCTTATATGTATCTGGGGGACCTGATTGAATTTGGGGATACCAGTACGGTGTTTACGAATCCGAAGCGGAAAGAGACTGAGGATTACATTACTGGTCGTTTCGGCTAAGCCACATGTAGGGTGGGCACGTTGTTGTGCCCACGCGGTCAGCGGTTTTCCAAAATCAACATCAAAACCGTCGGGGGTAGCCCGACAGCTAGTCACTTTCTTTTGCTTCGCCAAAAAGAAAGTAACCAAAGAAAAGGCGACCCCAGCGCGCCGCCCCTTCGGGGTCCCCTGCGTTGCTCAACTGGTCAGGCTTCCTCATAAACTCGCACGATCCGCTGCGCGGCCACGTGCTCAAACATATTCGTCAGAATTCCCTGACCAGTTTCCGCTACTCGGCGGCGCACAGGGGAAGGTAAAGCGAAATTCAAAACCAAACCCATAGGTGGGCGCAAAGCGCCCACCTACTCAGAAACAAAAAGCGTGGGCTATGCCCACACAAAACCGGATTTGACCTTCTTTCCCCTGTGCGCCGCCTCGATATTTCGCAAACAAGCGGGGATTTAGGCGAGCACTGTCCGAGCTCCGCGGCAGGGCACGTTTTGTGTGCCCTGCTAGGGCGAGTTGCGCAGCCCCGCTTGTTTGTGAAATATCGAGGGAACCCCGCAGGGGCGGTGCACCGGGGGCGCCTTCTTTTGGTTACTTTTCTTGGCAAGACAAGAAAAGTAACTTGCCGCCGGGCAACCCCCGGCAATCCTAGAGCAATATAGGCCGTCTTTCGCGCCTCTAACCCCCATGCTAGGATTCGGGCCAGATCAAATCTGGAATCGAAAAATGAATCCGCACACCTACAAAATACTCACACTTATTTCAACCACCCTGTTTTTTTGGCTCCTGATATTTCTTGCTGTAGCATGGGTAGTCAACGCAGTGCTAAAGCGTAAAGTCGTCAATGGCGCGATGTTCTTTTTACTCGTCGGGGGAATACTTTTCGTAATCCATTTTGTAAGTGCGCTTCACTTACAACTAGGCGCAAAAGGACTTGGGGAAGTCATTGGTACGTATTTTCTTCCTGCATTGCTAGGTTTTTATTTAGCTCGCAGATTTGAAAAACAAAAAAACGTGCTGAAAGGAATGGACATTGAGACCTAATCACCCTCGTAGAGGGCAATAACCGAAAGGTATTGCCCCTAAACAACAAGAAACAGGCTACCCCGCCACTCCCCTAACCGCCTCCGCAATCCTCTCCGCACACTGCTTCACCAGCACCCCATCCTCCCCCTCTACCATCACCCGCAACAAGGGCTCGGTGCCGGACGGACGCAGCAATACACGGCCTTTGCCTTCCAGTATGCGTTCGACTTTGGCCGTTTCGGATTTCACCAGCGGTTGCTCCAATAGTTCAGCCGCCTTGCCCGTGACCTTCACGTTGATGAGGACTTGCGGGTACATGCGCAGCTCGGCTGCCGCCTGCGCGAGGGTCTGCTGCTTCGTGCGCAGGGCGCACAGCACTTGCAGTGCTGAGACGATGCCGTCGCCGGTGCTGTGTTTGTCCAGGCAGATGATGTGGCCGGAGTTCTCGCCGCCGAGTTGCCATTTCTTTTCCTGTAGCACTTCCATCACGTAGCGGTCGCCCACTTTGGCGCGCGCGAAAGGTATACCCAGCTTCGCCATGGCGTGTTCGAAGGCGAGGTTGGTCATCAGCGTGCCGACTACGCCGCCTTGCATCTTGCCCAGTCCCTGACGGTGCTTGGCGATGATGTAGAGCAACTGGTCGCCGTCGTAGAGTTTGCCTTCGGCATCCGCCATGATCAGGCGGTCGCCGTCGCCGTCGAGAGCAATGCCGAGTTGCGCCTTGAATTCGACCACGGCCTTGCGCAGATTGGCGGGAGAGGTCGCGCCATAACCGGCGTTGATGTTTTTGCCGTCCGGATGCGCGCCGATGGCGATCACGTCCGCGCCGAGTTCGTGGAACACGTGGCGCGCAATGTGATAAGCCGCGCCGTGCGCGGTATCAACCACGATTTTCATGCCGCGCAGGTTCATGTCTGCGGGAAAGGTACTCTTGCAGAATTCGATGTAGCGCCCGACAGCGTCGTCGATGCGTTTGGCTTTGCCCAGGCCTTCCGACGGGTTGGTCTGCATCGGTTCGTCCAGCGCTGTTTCGATGGCGGTCTCGACTTCGTCCGGCAGTTTCATGCCGTTGCCGGAGAAGAACTTGATGCCGTTATCCTCGAACGGGTTGTGCGAAGCTGAGATGACCACCCCGGCCTGCAGGCGCAATGCTCGGGTGAGGTAGGCAACTGCGGGCGTCGGGATCGGACCGGCCAGATAGACGTCGATACCGGCGGCGATGAGCCCGGCTTCCAGCGCCGATTCCAGCATGTAGCCGGAGATACGCGTGTCCTTGCCGATCAGCACGCCCGGGCGCTCGCCCTGCGAGTGCTCACCTTTGGCCAGCACCTTGCCTGCGGCATAGCCCAGGTTCATCACAAATTGCGGCGTGATGGGATGTACACCCACGCGTCCGCGCACACCGTCGGTACCGAAGTATTTTCTGCCCATGCTTAACCCCTAAAAAATCGAATAGCCACAGATGAACACGGATATACACGGATTAAACCCAGTCATCAAGGAGGAACCACTTGGCTGTTGGTTTTTATCTGTGAACATCCGTGTATATCCGTGGCTGGTCAGTTTTTATTAATTGCATCCCACACCTTCAATGCATCCACCGTCTCGCGCACTTCATGCACGCGCACGATGGCTGCGCCGCGTTGTACCGCCAGCATAGCCGCCGCGACGCTCGCTGCCATACGATCATCCACATCGCGGCCCGTAATCGCCCCCAGCATGGATTTGCGCGACAAACCGGCCAGCACCGGCACTCCCATTGCGCAAAAGGTTTCCATCTCTCGCAACAGGTCGAGATTATGCGCCAGCGTCTTGCCAAAACCAAAGCCCGGATCGATCACGATGCGGTCGCGCGAAATACCCGCCGCTTCGGCAGCCACCATGCGACGTCGCAGGAAGGCGCTCACCTCGGCAATGACATCCTGGTATTGCGGCCGTTGCTGCATGGTTTGCGGATCACCCTGCTTGTGCATGAGGCACACTGCGACATCGCTCCCGGCCACGGCTTCCAGCGCACCTGCGGCCTGCAGGGCGTTTACGTCATTGACCATGCTGGCACCCGCCGCCAGTGCGGCACGCATGACTTCCGGCTTCCAGGTATCGATGGAGATCGGGACAGAAACACCGTGCAGGCCCTCGATCACAGGCAGCACGCGATCCATCTCTTCCTGAGCATCAACTGTCGCTGCGCCGGGCCGCGTGGATTCGCCGCCAATATCGAGGATGTCGGCTCCGTCTGCTATCAGTTGTTGTGCGTGGGCAATGGCACCGGCGGTAGAGGCATGCTGCCCGCCGTCGGAAAAAGAATCCGGGGTGACGTTGACAATGCCCATCACGAGAGGGCGCGAAAGGTCAAAGTTGAATTTGCCGCAATGGAACATACAAGCTTGTAGCTTGTAGCTTGTAGCTTGTAGCAGAACCGGATTGGCTACCTGCTACAGGCTACCCGCTACAGGCTGCTGTTCAGACTTCCTCGGCCGGTTTGTTGGTTGCAGTTGCCGAAGGTGTTTCATCCTTGGGCGGCTCGGGCGCTTTGGTGCTCTGGGCCGGCTTGGGCGGACGCGGTGGATCGCCAGCCATGATATCCTTGATCTGGTCTGCATCCAGCGTTTCCCACTCCAGCAGAGCGTTGGTCATTGCCTCGACCTTATCCCTGCCTTCGGTCAATATTTTGGTCGCCAACGCATACTGCTCATCGAGAATACGGCGTATTTCCATGTCCACCTTCTGCATGGTCGCTTCCGAAATATTCTTGTGTGTGGTCACAGAACGCCCCAGGAACACTTCGCCTTCGTTATCGCCGTACACCATCGGTCCCAGTGCGTCGGACATGCCATAACGCGTGACCATGTCGCGTGCCATCTGGGTTGCGCGCTCGAAATCGTTGGATGCGCCGGTCGAAATATCGCCCGTGAAGAGCTCTTCCGCCACGCGTCCGCCGAACGCCATACATATCTTGGCCAGCATCTGGTTGCGGTACACGCTGTAGCGATCCATCTCGGGCAACGACCATGTCACGCCCAACGCGCGACCGCGCGGGATTACCGTTACCTTGTGGACCGGGTCGCATCCCGGCAATGTCATGCCAATGACTGCATGGCCGGCTTCGTGATATGCGGTTTTCTTTTTGTCTTCCGGCGTGATCACCATCGACTTGCGTTCAGCCCCCATGAATATCTTGTCCTTGGCGGCTTCAAAATCATCCATCTCGACAAAACGCTTGCTGCGGCGAGCCGCGAACAACGCAGCCTCGTTTACCAGGTTGGCCAGATCGGCGCCGGACATGCCGGGCGTGCCGCGCGCCAGAATGCTGGCATTCACATCGGGCGCCACCGGCACCTTGCGCATGTGCACCATCAGGATCTGCTCGCGGCCGCGGATATCGGGTAGCGGAACCACCACCTGACGGTCGAAACGGCCGGGACGCAGCAGCGCGGGGTCGAGCACATCGGGACGGTTGGTCGCGGCGATGACGATCACACCGCTGGCGCCTTCGAAACCATCCATCTCAACCAGCAAGGCATTCAGCGTCTGCTCGCGCTCGTCGTTGCCGCCGCCCAGACCGGCGCCGCGCTGGCGACCGACCGCGTCGATTTCGTCGATGAACACGATGCACGGAGATTGTTTCTTGGCCTGTTCAAACATGTCGCGCACGCGCGCGGCACCGACGCCGACGAACATCTCGACGAAATCGGAACCGGAAATGGAGAAGAACGGCACCTTGGCTTCGCCCGCGATGGCCTTGGCCAGCAGCGTCTTGCCGGTACCGGGACTGCCCACCATCAGCACGCCGCGCGGGATACGCCCGCCGAGGTTCTGGAATTTGGAGGGATCACGCAGGAAATCGACCAGTTCGGAGACTTCCTCCTTGGCCTCGTCGCAACCCGCCACATCGGCGAAGGTTACGCGCTCCTTGGCATCATCCAGCATGCGCGCCTTGCTCTTGCCGAACGAAAATGCACCGCCGCCCTTGCCGCCCTGCATCTGGCGCATGAAGAAAATCCACACGCCGATCAGGAGCAGCATCGGGAACCAGTTCAGCAGCGCGGAGACGAAGAAGGATTGCTCCTCTTCCGGCTTGGCTTCGATGCTCACGCCGTACTTGAGCAGATCGGAAACCAGCCAAATATCGCTGGGCGCATAGGTGGTGATGCGCTTGCCTTCAGTGGTGGTCGCTTTCAGCGTGCGACCTTCGATGGTCACCTTCTCGATCTGCCCCGTCTTCACCGCTTCGAGGAAATGCGAATAATCCAGTTGCACCTGCGCAGTGGATTGCTGGCGCGCATTGAATTGATTGAAGACGGTCATCAGCACCAACGCCACGACCAGCCAGATTCCGACACTCTTGAATAGATTATTCACACATGCTCCTTATGAGCGGTAAAACGAAGTTGCATTAAACACTGTCCGAGGCTATTACTCAAGCTTGCCAAGCCCCACCAGGTACTGTTCGCTACTGCGGTCGCGCGAGGCTTTCGGCTTGCGCGTGACCACTTTATCAAAGTGGCTACGCGCCAGTTTCAGATAATCCTCGAAGCCCACTCCCTGAAATATCTTGACCAGGAACGAACCGCCGGGAGCCAAGTGCTTGACCGCAAAGTCCAACGCCAGTTCCGCAAGATACATGGAGCGCGCCTGGTCAGCCGAACCTACTCCGCTGATATTGGGCGCCATGTCCGAAATTACAAGACCAATCTGGCGTCCCCCGAGTTTTTCTTCGAGTTGCGCCAGCACGCTGTCTTCGCGGAAGTCGCCCTGGATGAATTCAACGCGCGGCAGCGGATTCAGCGGCAACAAGTCCAGCGCAATGATGCGCCCATGATCGCCCAGCTTGCCTGCCACCACCTGACACCATCCACCGGGAGTTGCCCCCAGGTCCACCACCACCATGCCGGGCTTGATGAGATGGTCGCGCTCGTCGATCTCCAGCAATTTGTAGGCGGCACGCGAGCGATAACCATCCTTCTGTGCCTGCTGCACATAGGGGTCGTTGACATGCTCGCGCATCCATTGTTTGCTGGTCTTTGAAGCCTTCATCGTTTAGAATCCGCGCCTTAAATCTGGAATATCCATCATGTTATCTCTCACCGTTGCACAGCGCCTCGAACTCAAAGGGCGCGCCCACCCACTCAAACCCATCGTCATCATCGGTAATGCCGGGCTGACTCCTGCCGTGCTGGACGAGATCGAACGCAGCCTGAAAAGCCATGACCTGCTGAAAATCCGCGTCATGAACGACGACCGGGATGCGAGGGAAGCCATGATGCAGGAGATATGCGAAACGCTGAAAGCAGGTCCTGTGCAGCACATCGGCAAGATTCTGGTGGTCTATCGCCCGCTGGAAATCGCCATCGCCAAAGCCCCCAAACGCCGTCAGGGCAAAGTCGTCAAGACCAAGAAACAACTAGGCAGTCATTAGCAGGTAGTCGCTAGTCGTTAGTTAGAAACCAACCCGCGTAGCGGACAAAACCAACTAATAACTAACGACTAATGACTAACGTCTAGATGTACTGAACCTCTACCACTTCGTATTCGCGCACCCCACCCGGCGCCTGCACTTCCGCAATATCGCCCACCATTTTGCCTATCAGTGCCCGCGCAATGGGGGATTTGATGGAAATCTTGCGGTGCTTGATGTCGGCCTCATCCTCGCCAACGATCTGGTAAGTCACCACGTCGCCGTTGTTGGTGTCTTCCAGTGCCACGGTGGAACCGAACACGCAGCGCCCATCGGCATTCAGCGTCTTGGGATCGATGATCTGCGCGCTGCCCAGCTTGAATTCCAGCTCAACGATACGGCCTTCGACAAACGACTGGCGTTCTTTGGCCGCCTCGTATTCGGCATTCTCCGACAAGTCGCCCTGAGCACGCGCTTCCGAGATGGCATTGATGACAGAAGGTCTTTCCACCGTCTTCAGGCGGTGCAATTCACTGCGCAATAACTCGGCGCCGTTCACTGTCAATGGAACTTTACTCATACGGTAACTTTCTTCTTCAGTCGTTAGTTATTAGTCGTTAGTCTCTAGTTGGGTTTTCGTCGCTGCGCGCTTTTGATTTTAACTAAAAGCTAACGACTACCGACTAGCAACTAGTCGTTTATGCAAAGACTGCACGTCATAGACCTGCAACTCGGCCAGATGCTGCATGCCCAGACAAGCAGAGCGCGCGCCGGCGAGCGTAGTGTAATACGTCACGCGGCCTTGCAACGCCGCATGACGGATGGAATAAGAATCGCGCATCACGGAAGGACGGCTGTCCACCGTATTCACAATGAGACTGACATCGCCGTTCTTGATCATATCGACGATATGAGGACGGCCTTCGGCGACCTTGTTCACGACGGTCACCTCCACACCTGCCGCAGCGATGGCCGCTGCGGTACCGCGAGTCGCCAGCAGCGTAAAGCCCAACATCTTCAACGTACGGGCAACTTCTACCGTACCGTTCTTGTCCTCTTCGCGCACGCTGATGAACACCTTGCCGCTCTTCGGCAGTTTCACGCTGGCGGCGAGTTGCGATTTGACGAAGGCTTCGGCGAAGGTTTCGCCCACGCCCATCACTTCGCCCGTTGATTTCATCTCGGGACCGAGGATGGTATCCACACCGGGGAACTTGATGAAGGGGAACACCGCCTCCTTCACCGAGTAATACGGCGGAATCACTTCTTTGGTAAAACCTTGCGCAGCCAGTGTCTGTCCGGCCATGCAACGCGCCGCGATCTTTGCCAGCGACACGCCTGTCGCTTTCGACACAAATGGCACGGTGCGCGAGGCACGCGGATTCACTTCCAGCACATACACCGTCTCGCCCTGAATGGCGAACTGCACGTTCATCAGACCGACCACGTTGAGCGACTTCGCCATCGCGACCGTCTGGCGGCGCAACTCATCCTGCAACTTGACGGACAGCGAATACGGCGGCAGCGAACAGGCCGAGTCGCCGGAGTGGACGCCTGCCTGCTCGATGTGTTCCATGATGCCGCCGATGATGACCTGCTTGCCGTCCGACACCGCATCCACGTCCACTTCGATCGCATCGTTCAGGAAGCGATCGAGCAGGATGGGCATGCGTTCGGGGTAGGTCTGGGACATCTCTTCGGCATCGCGCATGTAGCGCTCGAGGTCCGGTTGCGCATGGATGATTTCCATGGCTCGGCCACCCAGCACGTTGGAGGGGCGCATTACCAGCGGATAGCCGATCTCAGCTGCACCCGCCACAGCGTCCGCCACGTTGCTGGCGGTACGATTCGGGGGTTGTTTCAGACCCAATTCGCGCAACATAGCTTGGAAGCGCGCGCGGTCTTCCGCCATGTCGATCATGTCCGGCGTGGTGCCGATGATGGGCACGCCGTTCTTGGCCAGCCCCTGAGCCAGTTTCAGCGGCGTTTGCCCGCCGTACTGCACGATGACACCTATGGGTTTTTCGACTGCCACCACTTCCAGCACGTCTTCCAGCGTCAGCGGCTCGAAGTACAGGCGGTCGGAAGTGTCATAATCGGTGGAAACCGTCTCCGGGTTGCAGTTGACCATGATGGTCTCGTAACCATCCTCGCGCATCGCCAGCGCGGCATGCACACAGCAATAATCGAACTCGATGCCCTGACCGATACGATTCGGTCCGCCGCCCAGCACCATGATCTTCTTCTTGTCGGATGGCTGCGATTCGCATTCTTCCTCGTAAGTCGAATACATGTAGGCGGTATTGGTGGAAAACTCTGCGGCGCAGGTGTCCACACGCTTGAACACCGGACGTACACCCAGCGCATGGCGGTAGGCGCGCACCGATTCATCATCGATACCCAGCAACTTCGCCAGTCGTGCATCGGCAAAACCGCTGCGTTTCAGGGCGCGCAGATGATCGGCGCTGATGCTTTCAAGGGTGTGGCCAGCCAGTTCCTGCTCCTGACGAACCAGGTCGGCGATCTGCACCAGGAACCACGGGTCGATCTTGCTGACGTTGAACACATCTTCCACACTCATGCCGAGGCGGAACGCGTCCGAAACCGCCCAGATACGATCCGGACCGGGATTGCCGAGTTCGGACACGATGGCATCGCGGTCGCTGTATTTGGTATCCAAGCCGTTGACGCCGACTTCCAGGCCGCGCAAGGCTTTCTGGAACGACTCCTGAAAAGTGCGACCGATGGCCATCACCTCGCCCACCGATTTCATCTGCGTGGTCAGGCGGTCGTTGGCTTGCGGGAATTTCTCGAAAGCGAAACGCGGGATCTTGGTCACCACGTAGTCGATGGTCGGCTCGAACGAAGCCGGGGTCGCGCCGCCGGTGATGTCGTTCTTGAGTTCGTCCAGCGTGTAACCCACAGCGAGCTTGGCTGCCACCTTCGCAATCGGGAAACCGGTGGCCTTGGAGGCCAGCGCCGAGGAACGCGACACACGCGGGTTCATCTCGATCACCACCATGCGCCCGTCTTTCGGGTTGATGGAGAACTGCACGTTGGAACCGCCGGTCTCCACGCCGATCTCGCGCAGCACCGCCAGCGAGGCGTCGCGCATGATCTGGTATTCCTTGTCGGTCAGCGTCTGCGCCGGGGCGACGGTAATGGAGTCGCCGGTATGCACGCCCATCGGGTCCAGATTTTCGATGGAGCAGATGATGATGCAGTTGTCGTTGCGGTCGCGCACGACTTCCATCTCGTATTCTTTCCAGCCCAGCAGCGATTCCTCGATCAGCAGTTCGCGGGTGGGCGACGCTTCCAGGCCACGCTCGCAGATCTCCACGAACTCTTCGCGATTGTAGGCGATACCGCCGCCGCTACCGCCCATGGTGAAGGACGGACGGATGATGGTCGGAAAGCCCAGCGCCTGTTGCACCTGCAGCGCTTCTTCCATGCTGTGCGCTATGTTGGAACGGGCCGAGGCCAATCCTATCCGCGTCATTGCCTGTTTGAATTTTTCACGGTCTTCCGCCATGTCGATGGCGTCGCGCGAGGCACCTATCATCTCGACCTTGTATTTCTCCAGCACGCCGTGCTTGGCCAGATCCAACGCGCAGTTCAGCGCGGTCTGCCCGCCCATGGTCGGCAGGATAGCGTCCGGCTTCTCCTTGGCGATGATCTTTTCCACCATCTTCCAGGTGATCGGCTCAATATAGGTCGCATCGGCCATGTTCGGGTCGGTCATGATGGTGGCCGGATTCGAGTTCACCAGGATGACGCGGTAGCCTTCTTCGCGCAGCGCCTTGCAGGCCTGTGCGCCGGAATAGTCGAATTCGCACGCCTGCCCGATGACGATGGGGCCGGCGCCGATGATCAGGATGCTCTTAATGTCAGTACGTTTAGCCATTTCTTCAGTCGTTAGTTACTAGTCGTTAGTCGTTAGTCAAACCGCAGGCCGTTAGCTTCAACTAACGACTAGCGACTAGCGACTAACGACTCTTCTGCATCATTCCAATAAATTTGTCGAACAACCCATCCACGTCATGCGGACCGGGGCTCGCCTCGGGGTGGCCCTGAAAACAGAACGCGGGTTTATCGGTGAGTTCGAAACCTTGCAGCGTACCGTCGAACAGCGAGATGTGGGTGACGCGCGCGTTCTTTGGCAGCGTGGCCGAATCTACGGCAAAACCGTGGTTCTGGCTGGTGATCATCACGCGCTTGGTTTGCGTGTCCTGCACCGGATGGTTCGCGCCGCGGTGGCCGAACTTCATCTTCACGGTCTTGGCGCCCACGGCCAACCCCATGATCTGGTGACCCAGACAGATGCCGTACAAGGGAATACCGACTTCAATAAACTTCTGCGCCGCCGCGATCGCGTAATCGCAGGGTTCGGGATCGCCGGGCCCGTTGGACAGGAATACGCCATCCGGCTTCATGGCCAGCACATCGGCAGCAGAGGTCTTGGCGGGAACCACCGTGATCTTGCAGCCACGCTCAGCCAGCATGCGCAGGATGTTGCGCTTCACACCAAAGTCGTAGGCCACTACGTGGAAGGATTTGGGATTTGGGATTTGGGATTTGGCCGTATCGCCTTTCCCTAAATCCTCAATCCCAGTTCCTGAATCCTTATACCCCTCGCCCAACTTCCACACGCGCTGCTTCCACTCGTAGGGTTTGTCGCAGGTAACCACTTGCGCCAGATCCATGCCGGCCAAGCCAGCGAAACCGCGTGCGGCAGCCAGTGCCGCCTCGACGTTATCGCCCGAGGCGATACAGCCGTTCTGCGCGCCCTTGGTCCGCAGAATGCGTGTCAGCTTGCGCGTGTCGATGCCCGCGATGGCGACCACATTGTTGGCTTTGAGATATTCGGGCAGGGATTGCGTGCTGCGGAAGTTGCTCACCGTCATGGACAGGTCGCGAATGATCAGACCGCTGGCAAATACCTGACGCGATTCCACATCTTCCGGATTGCAGCCAACATTGCCAATATGCGGGTAAGTCAGCGTAACGATCTGTTTACAATAGGACGGATCGGTGAGGATTTCCTGATAACCGGTCATGGAAGTGTTGAAAACCACCTCGCCGACGCTGCTGCCCTCCGCCCCGATAGAAATGCCGCGAAATACCGTTCCATCGGCTAAAACAAGGATGGCTGGCTTCGTTTGCGACACAGGATGCTCCTTCAAGCTGGACATAAAGAAGCGGGAAGAACGTTGCGCTCATCCCGCTTTTGGATTGGCGCGCATTATAGCCGAATAGGGGTGTCTCATCAAACCCAAACGTAGCCCGCACGACAACTGAAAACGCGAGGTACCGTTATAATCCCGCGCCGCTGCGCTGGCAGCAGCCAAATTACCGGACCGGAGTACAACAGTATGTTTGAAGTGATCGTATTGGCCGTCGCCCTGAGCATGGACGCCTTCGCCGTCTCCATCGGCTTGGGTTCCAAAGGCCATAGCAAAGGGTTGGGCCTGAAGGCCGGGCTGTATTTCGGCGCATTTCAGGCATTGATGCCCTTCATCGGCTATCTGGGCGGCAAAGGGGTATTGGGCTGGGTGGAAAACTATGCCAACTGGATCGCGTTCGGCCTGCTGGCGCTGATCGGCGGCAAGATGGTCTATGAAGGATTGAGTGGGGATGTCGAAGAAGAGATCGAAGCTCTCACCCACAAGACCATGCTGATGCTCGCCATCGCCACCAGCATAGATGCCATGGCCGCCGGTTTCAGCCTCAACCTGCTGGACATCAACGCCTATCTGGCCTGCCTCATCATCGGCGTGACTACCTTTGCTTTCAGTTGGGTGGGCGTGCGCATCGGGGAGAAGAGCGGCACCTGGCTGGAGAGCAAGGCGGAGATATTCGGCGGGGTGGTGCTGATATTGATTGGGGTCAAGATGCTGGTGATGTGAACAGTAGTATCCGTTCGTCCTGCGCCTGTCGAAGGATGAACGAATTCTGCGCGCTTCTTTCAACATGTAGGATGGGTGGAGCGTAGCGATACCCATCAATCAAAAATAAAAAACCGTCGGGGGTGGCCCGACAGCCAGTCACTTTTCTCGTCTTGCCGAGAAAAGTAACCAAAAGAGGACGCCCCCGGTACGCCGCCCCTTCGGGGTTCCCTGCGTTGCTCGACTGGTCAGGCGGCTGCGGAACTCGCGCTGCGCGCTCAGACAGTCCTCGCCGAAATCCCCTGACCAGTCTGCGCTACTCGGCGGACGTACAGGGGATGAAATTCAAAATCCGAACCCCAAAACCAGCGAGGCGGGCAACGCCCGCCTCGCCAAAAAAAGAAACGTGCGCAAAGCGCACTCAAAACCGCCTTTGACTTTCCTTCCCCTGTGCGCCGCCGAGTAGCGCAGACCAGACAGGGGTAGTCCGACGAATATGTTTGAGCACGTGGCCGCGTAGCGGATCGTGCGAGTTTATGAGGAGGCCTGTCTGGTTGAGCAACGCAGGGGACCCCGTAGGGGCGGCGCGCTGGGGTCGCCTTCTTTTTGGTTACTTTTTCTTGGCGAAGCAAGAAAAAGTAACTAGCTGTCGGGCTACCCCCGACGGTTTTCGATGGGTATCGCGTTGCTCAACCCATCCTACACTTGCTTGATTAGCAAGGTTATTGAACTCCAGGGAGAGTTTCTGCAATTGACAGTATTGGAATGCAGGAAGCGGTGTATTCGTTCTTTAGCTCTTGCGCTCGAGATGCCGGGAGGCTGCCTGAGGTTATCTCCCTCATTAATCCTTGGTTCTCCGATGCGACAATTTCGTATAGTCGGACAATATTGCTCTCAGTAGTAATGCGACGAATTGCAGTTCGAATTCTATCGTTCAATGCACTTTCATCATTAGTAATGGGCAATTTACTAAAAATTGCTAACGCAAATAGTACGTTGTGACATCGAATAAGCGACTTTGAAGTATTCTCATTGTCATTGATTGACTGGGCAAGAGCCGGAACTGATGACAACATCAGTGCGACGGCTAACGACAATAGGTATGTATATCTCATGAACTTAATGGCGTATAAACAGGGCCAGCATCACATTTGATTTCAATCCGTACCCCCTCCATCTAGAAGCTCGTTACTTCAACCCCAACACATCCTGCATGTCATACATCCCCGCCTTGTTGTCCTTGAGGAAGCGTGCGGCACGCAGTGCGCCGATGGCGAAGGTGGCGCGGCTGCTGGCCTTGTGCGTAATCTCGATGCGCTCGCCGATGCCCGCGTAGAGCACGGTGTGATCGCCTACGATGTCGCCGCCGCGCACGGTGGCGAAGCCGATGGTGGAAGGATCGCGTTCGCCGGTGACGCCTTCGCGTCCGTACACGGCGCACTTTTCCAGGTCGCGGCCCAGCGTGCGGGCGATGACTTCGCCAAGGCCCAACGCGGTGCCGGAGGGGGCGTCCACCTTGTGGCGGTGGTGCGCTTCGATGATCTCGATGTCGTAACCCTTGTCCAGCACGCGCGAGGCGGTCTCCAACAGTTTGAACAGGAGGTTCACGCCAACGCTCATGTTGGGGGCGAAGACGATGCCAATGTCCTGCGCGGCGGCACCCAGCGTAGCTTTTTCCTGCGCGTTCATGCCGGTGGTGCCGACCACCATATTCACGCCAAGCTTGCGGCAGACTTCGATGTGACGCAAGGTACCTTCGGGGCGGGTGAAGTCGATGAGTACGTCGGCGCCCTTGAGTGCTGTCTCCATGTCGGCGGTGATCTTCACGCCTTCGGCGACCACGTTGCACAGCAACGGACTGCCGGTGTGTTCCAGTGCGGCGTGCAATACCAGATCATCGGCCTGCGCCACGCAGTCCAGCAGCACCTTGCCCATGCGTCCGCCGCTACCGGCGATGACGATCTTGATCTTGGACATTATTTCTTCTCCTCAACAGCCGGACCGGCTGCCTTCAGCGGTGTGGCGTCGTCGATGCGGGACAGTTTGTCACCTTTGAAATACAGGGTGAGGCGCTGATTCTCCACCACCTCGCCCTGCTGTTCCAGGCTGTAGACGTAATCCCAGCGATTGGCGTGGTAGGGATCGCTGATGAGCGGCGCGCCGAGCGCGGCTTTAACCTGCGATTGCGTCATGCCGACCTTGATCTTGGCACGCATGTCTTGCGTGATGAGATTGCCCTGCCGTATCTCGACCTTGTAGGGAGTAAAGGTGGGCAAAGCACTGCAGGAAGCGAGTAACGCAGAAATAAGAACGAGCTGAATACGCATTTGGATTAGATTTTCACAAGACAGACGGCATGATACCGCAAAGTCCCTGCCTCACCCCAGCCCTGAAGGAGCTACCGGCCATTCGATGTGTGCTTGTTGCCGCTTTTCTCCCTGAGAGCTAGGCAGCGACGCCCAGAAGCTCGGCCGCATGTTTGCGCGTGGTCTCGGTGATTTTCACCCCGCCCAGCATGCGCGCGATCTCTTCGATGCGCTCGGCCTTGCCCAATACACTGATATTGCTCAGGGTCTTGCCCGCATGTGACGCCTTGCTCACCTGCCATTGCGCGTCCGCCTGCGCCGCCACTTGCGGCAGGTGGGTCACGCACATCACCTGATGGCGTTTGCCCAGTTGCTTGAGCAGCGAACCAACGATCTCCGCCACGCGCCCGCCGATGCCGCTGTCCACCTCGTCGAAAATCAGCGTCGGTACGGCGGCGGCGCGGCTGGCCGCGACCTGGATCGCCAGGCTGATGCGCGACAGCTCGCCGCCGGAGGCGACCTTGGCCAGACTGCGCATCGGCGTCCCTTGGTTGGCCGCGACCTGGAATTCCACCATTTCCAGCCCGTGTTCATTGCCTTCGTTCAACGGCAGCAAGGCGACGGAAAACTGTCCGCCCTGCATCGCCAGCGTCTGCATGGCGGCGGTAATTTCAGCCGACATGGTCTCGGCTGCGGTGATGCGTGCCTCGCTCAGGTTTCTTGCCGCGTCCAGATAGGTAGCGCGTGCGGCCTCGTCCTGTTTGGCCAGTTCCGCCAGATCGGCGCTGCCGCCCAGTTCATCCAGTCGTGCAACGATACCCGCCAGGGCTTGCGGCAATTGCTCCGGCGGCACACGGTATTTGCGCGCCGCTTCCACCACGTCCGCCATGCGCTGTTCCTGCTGGCACAGCTGCTGCGGGTCGGCATCCAGTTTCTGCTGGTAATGACGCAGCGCGTACACGGCCTCCTGCAAGTCGTTCTGCGCGCTTTCCAGCATGGTCAGCGTGCCTTGCAGTTCGGCATCGAATTCAAGTCCGGCGCGCAGACGCGCAGTCAAGGCATTCAACTGTGCGAGACAGGCCGTGTCGGCCTCGCTCAGCACTTCCACCCCGAACTGCGCCGTTTCCAGCAGGCTGGCAGCATGCGACAGGCGCGCATGGTCGGCGTGCAGGCTTTCCCACTCGGTGGCGGCAAAATTCAACGTTTCCAGTTCGCGGCGCTGGAACGACAGCAATTCGCGCTCGGCGGCCACTGCTTCGGCATTCTGTTCCAGTTGCAGGCGGCGGCGATGCAGCGTCTGCCAGACCTTATAGTTGGCCATGACTTCTTCTACCTGCTTTCCCAATCCCGCATGACTATCCAGGAGGACACGTTGCGCATCGGCACGCACCAGCGATTGGTGCGCATGCTGGCCGTGGATGTCGATTAGCTGTTCGCCCGCTTCGCGCAGTTGTTGCAGCGTCGCACTGCGCCCGTTGACGAAGCCGCGCGAACGCCCGCTTGCGTCCAGGGTGCGACGCAACAGGCATACGCCTTCGTCGCCCTCCAACTCCTGCTCGCACAACCATGCCTGGAGTTGCGGCATGCCGGAAACATCGAATTCGGCTGTGATATCGGCTTTCTCGCAACCGGTGCGCACCATGCCCGCATCGCCGCGTTCGCCGAGCGTCAGGGATAGCGCATCTATAAGAATGGACTTGCCCGCACCGGTCTCACCGGTGAGTGCG
Organism: Sideroxyarcus sp.; assembly: GCA_049286265.1. Classification (GTDB taxonomy): domain Bacteria; phylum Pseudomonadota; class Gammaproteobacteria; order Burkholderiales; family Gallionellaceae; genus Sideroxyarcus. Next base: position 17,938 of record JBAQDF010000088.1, on the reverse strand, counting down.
GTGAAGCCGGACGAGAAATCGAGTTCGAGGATGTCGACGATAACGAAGTCGCGAATGATGAGGTTCTTGAGCATTTATAACTTCTGGTTCCAGAGCAGTTTTTCGCGCAGGGTGTGGTAGTAGCTGTGGCCTTCCGGGTGCAACAGACTAACCGGTTTGATATACCGGGAAACCGTTACCTTGTCGTCGCCGTGCAGATCGAAATGGGTGTGGCCGTCGAAACGCACACGCGCCTCGTCCGAACGATGCATCAAAATCTCCAGTTTCGACTCGCTCTTCAGCACAATCGGGCGGTTGCTCAGGGTGTGCGGCGCGACCGGCACCAGCGCGATGGCTTCCAGCGCAGGATGCAGGATGGGACCGCCCGCGGACAGCGCATACGCCGTGGAGCCCGTCGGCGTGGACACGATCAGGCCGTCGGCACGCTGGTTGTACAGGTACTCGCCGTCGATGCGCACTTCGAATTCGAGCATGCTGCTGTTGTTGCCGCGATGGATGACCACGTCATTGAACGCCAGCGATTCGAATATTTGCTTTTCGCCGCGCGAGATCGACGCGCTCAGCAGCATGCGTTTTTCGGTCACATAGTGGCCGTTCAGCATGCCTGAGATGGTGCGCTGCATGGAATCGATGGAGATATCGGTCAGGAAGCCCAGACGCCCCTGATTGACGCCGACCAGCGGGATATCAAAGGGGGCGAGCATACGCGCGATGTTCAGCAGGGTGCCGTCGCCGCCCAGCACGATGGCGAGATCGACCTTGCCTGCCATTTCTTCCAGCGACAACACACTGTAAGGATGACTTGTGAGATGTTTGTCGGTGAGGTTGTCCACCACTACGGCCAAGCCCATGCCCACCAGAAAATCAGCCAGCCTTAGCAAAGGCTCGGCGATCTCCGGCGATTTGTATTTGCCGATCAGGGCGATGGTTTTAAAGGTGGATTTCATAACGGAGGATTAAACCATAGGCGCGATTCAATGACAAAGCGAATGGTAGAATGAAAACATGTTGAATGACCGCGCCCAAATACTGCTCAAAACCCTGGTGGAACGCTATATCAGCGACGGCCAGCCTGTGGGTTCGCGCGCTTTGCAGCAGTTTTCCGGTCTGGAAGTCAGTCCTGCCACCATCCGCAACGTGATGGCCGACCTGGAAGCCATGGGTCTGGTCGCCAGCCCGCATACCTCGGCCGGGCGCGTGCCCACCGCCCTGGGCTACCGGCTGTTCATCGACACCCTGATGGTGGTGCAGCCACTCTCCGAAGAACGGGTACACCAACTTGAGACCCAGTTGCAGCCGAGCAGCCCGACGCGCTTGCTGACGCAGGCCTCAAATGTGCTGTCCGACCTCACCCGCTTCGCCGGGGTGGTCGCCACGCCCAAACGCGCCAGCATCACCGTGCGCCAGATCGAATTCCTGCGCCTGTCCGAGAAACGCGTGCTGCTCATCATCGTGATGCCGGACGGCGAGGTGGAAAACCGCGTGCTGGTGACGCACAAGGACTACAGCCAGCCGCAGCTCACCGAGGCAGGCAACTTCCTCAGCCAGCATTACGCCAACCTCGCTTTCGGCGACATCCACCAGCGCGTACAGAACGAACTGCGCCAGTTGCAGCACGATATGACCGCACTGATGAGCGCCGCAATGGCTGCCAGCGACGAGGCGATGGCACGCAAGAGCGAGGATTACGTCATCAGCGGCGAGCGCAACCTGCTGAACATCAACGACATCACCACCAACATGAACCAGTTGCGCAACCTGTTCAACGTGTTCGAGCAAAAAACCGAGCTGCTGCAACTGCTGGATGCAGGCCGCCATGCCCCGGGAGTACATATCTTTGTCGGCAACGAATCGGGGCTGGTCGGGCTGGATGAATTCAGCGTGGTGAGCGCGCCGTACACGGCGGATGGGCAGATCGTCGGCACCCTTGCCGTGGTCGGGCCGAAGCGCATGAACTACGAGCGCGTGGTGCCGATTGTGGACATCACTGCAAAACTGTTGAGCAATGCGCTGTCGCAGCATTAATACGTAACTCGTAGGTCGGGTTAGCGACAGCGGTGCGTGTGTTGTTGGGGCTTTAGCCCCGTACAACCACGGCCTCCCCCCTGCGGGTGTAACCCGCCATTGTTTTACGCAAGTTATTGTCGGGTTACGCTGCGCTAACCCGACCTACGGAGTGCTTTTAGCCTATTGAAAATGACCTACCAATCCGAACCCACCCACACCCACGGCACGCCCGAAAAGATCGGCATCCTGCTGGTCAACCTCGGTACGCCTGATGCGCCCACGCCGCAGGCGGTGCGCACTTATCTCAAGGAATTTCTCGGCGATCCGCGTGTGGTGGAAATTCCGCGTGCGATCTGGTGGCTGATCCTGAACGGCATCATCCTCAACACGCGCCCGAAAAAATCCGCCGCGAAATACGCCAGCATCTGGCTGAAGGAGGGGTCGCCGCTGCGCGTCCATACCGAAAAACAGGCCGCCTTGTTGCAAGGCTATCTGGGCGAACGCACCAAGGCGCCGCTCGTGGTCGAGTACGCCATGCGCTATGGCAACCCGTCGATTCCCGATGTGCTGCACAGGCTGAAGCAACAGAACTGTCAGCGTATCCTGGTCGTGCCGATGTACCCGCAATACGCTGCCAGTACCACCGCCACCGCCAACGACATCGTCTTCGGCGAACTGCAGAAGATGCGGAATGCGCCCGCACTGCGCACCATCAAGCATTTCCACGACTACCCCGTTTACATCAAGGCACTGGCAAGCAACATCAACGATTACTGGATGAAACACGGCAGGCCGGAAAAACTGCTGATGAGTTTTCATGGCTTGCCGCAATACACGCTGGAAAAAGGTGATCCTTACCACTGCGAATGCCACAAGACCGGACGCCTGCTGGCGCAGGAACTGGGCCTGCGTCCCGAACAATATGCAGTGAGTTTCCAGTCGCGTTTTGGCAAGGCGAAATGGCTGCAACCCTACACCACCGCGACGCTCAAGGAATGGGGCAAACAGAAATTGAAACGCGTGGACGTGGTCTGCCCCGGCTTTGTGGCCGACTGCTTGGAGACGCTGGAAGAGATCGCGATGGAAGGCAAAGAAGACTTTCAGCACACGGGCGGAGGCGAATACCACTACATTCCCTGCCTCAATGATCGCAACGACTGGATACACGCACTGGCCGACTTGGTGATGGACAATCTGCAGGGCTGGCTGAAGGCGCCGGATGCGGCGGATATGGAACAAGGCAGGTTGCGCGCACTGACGCTGGGTGCGAAAAAATAAGGGACCACAACCCGAATTCAACACAAAGGACTGACCGGATGTTCATAGCTCATTTCGGAGTCGGTTTTGGCGCAAAGGCTGTAGCACCCCGAGTTTCACTCGGCACACTATTCCTGGCTGCACAATTCATCGACCTGATCTGGCCGACTTTGCTGCTGCTCGGCATCGAGCGCGTGAACATCATCACCGACGGCAGCCGCAACCCGCCGCTGGATTTCGTGTACTACCCCTACTCGCACAGCCTGTTGACCGTCGTCGGCTGGGCGCTGCTTTTTGCAGCAATCCATTTCGTTGTGCGCCGCAGCCGCGTCGGCGCCTTCGTGCTCGGCATCGCCGTGGTCAGCCATTGGCTGCTTGATCTCGTCGTGCATTATCCCGATCTGCCGCTCAATCCCGGCAACAGCATGCTGTTGGGATTCGGCGTCTGGTCATCGCCCTTTTTCGCACTGGGGCTGGAACTTGCGATCTTCGCGGCGGGTGTGAGGCTATATCTGCGCAACACCAGTCCGAACGATTCAACGGGCAAATGGTCGCTGTGGTCGCTGGTTGCCGTATTGCTGTTAATCCAGATCGGCAATGTTTTTGGTGCGCCCCCGCCCAGTACCACCGCCATTGCCTGGGTCGGGCAAGCGCAATGGCTGCTGGTCGCATGGGGATACTGGATTGATAGCCACCGTCATCCGGTAACGGGGCGCTGAAAATACCCGCCCGACTCAGGCAAAAAACTTGAAGTTGTTCCTGCCGCTTGCCTTGGCAAGGTACATGGCATCGTCGGCATGCTTGATCAGCATTTCGTCGTCCGTTGCGTCGTCGGGGCAGATGCTGATGCCGATACTGAAGGTGATGACCAGTTCTTTTCCGGCGATCAGATGCGGCGCCTCCATCGAACTGATGATCTTGCGCGCGACCGTCTCGGCATCTTCTGCCCCATTCACCTCAGGCAACAGGATCATGAATTCGTCGCCGCCCTGGCGGCAGATCGTGTCGGATTCGCGCCGGCAGGATTTCAGCCGATCGGCAACCGATTGCAGTAGCATATCCCCGACCAGATGCCCCATGGTGTCGTTCACATACTTGAACTTGTCCAGATCAAGGAACAGCAAGGCAGTTTTCGTTTTGTTGCGCGTTCCGACCACCAGCGCATGCTTCAGTCGATCCGCAAACAACGCACGGTTCGCCAAATGCGTCAGGGAATCGTAGTGGGCCAGATGCTCGATGTGCGCCTCGTCTTCCTTGCGTTTGGTGATATCGGAGAAAACCGCGATGTAATTGATGATCTCGTTATTCGAGTTTTTAACCGTGCCGATGGAAAGCCATTCCGGATAGATCTCGCCGTCTTTGCGCCGATTCCAGATTTCACCCTGCCACATGCCGGTATCGTTGATGGATTTCCACATCACCTGATAGAACCTGTCGTCCTGCCGCCCCGATTTCAGAATATTGGTGGTATTGCCGATGACATCTTCTTCGGTGTACTGGGTGATATTATAAAAGGCCGGATTCACCGCAATAATCCTGCGCTGCGCATCCGTAATGACAATCGCCTCGCCGCTGTTATCGAACATCTTGACGAATAATTGCAGGCGCTCGTTGGCATGTTCCAGTTTTGCGACAAGCAGGTTGAAATTCTGCGCCATCTCGCCGACGTCCGGATTGTTCATATCGACATTTGCCCGCACGGACAAATTCATGTCGTGCTGAATTTCCGCCATCGTATGTTTGAGATTGTTGATGGGATTGGTGATGTTGCGCACGATAACGATGCGCACAAACAGCGAGATGATGACCAGCAGCAAAATCTGCATGACGATATGGCCGATCCACAACCAGTCCTCGATCTCGGCAAGCTGGGTGTTTTCCTCGGAAAGATCGATGATCACACTGGCTGCTCCGTTGACGCTGCCGGATTGCGTGATATGACAGGAGATACAGTTCGTTCCGCGAAAATCCTGCTTGGCGATGAAAGGAACCACCACGCGCAGCGCCGGACGCCCGTCCTTGCCCGTCAATCTGCGGAACTGCGTCCGGCCGGTACTCAACACCTCGCGATCCATGTCGTCCATGGCAGCCTCTTCCGGCAGGCCCGGCCCGAATTGCTCGATGACCGCACGGCCGCGAATGATGCGCAACTCGACGACCCCGTGCGATTGGGACATCTTGTTCAACAACAATTTGCGATTCTCGGGATTGGATATCTGGCCGGTGAGCATCATCATGTTCATGCCGTTGATCAGGCCATTGGCGGTTTCCTGAGCGCGCGATTCGGCCGCGCGTTCGATCTGCATTTCGAAACGGCCGAGTACCCACTCCATCATGATGAAGAACAGAATGATCAGCGCACCCTGGATCAGGATATGCAGCTTCTCCTGCACCCCCGTCGCGCGCCATCCTCTTCTCAAGGCGTTCATCTCTCCTCCCATGCCAGCCCCTGCGGGCTTATTACAGTTTGATGAAGTGCTCGCGGTAATACTTCATCTCGGCGATTGACTCGTATATGTCCGCCAGCGCCTCGTGCTTGCCGTGTTTCTTCAGGCCGCCGGCGATTTCCGGCTTCCAGCGCTTCGCCAATTCCTTGAGCGTGCTCACATCCAGATTGCGGTAGTGAAAATAATCTTCCAGCTTGGGCATCCAGCGCGCCAGAAAGCGCCTGTCCTGGCAGATGGAATTGCCGCACATCGGCGAGGTGCGCGTTGGCACGTATTCCTTGAGAAACTCAATCATCTGCGCTTCCACCATCGCGTCGTCCAGCGTCGAGGCTTTAACCTTGTCAATAAGTCCGGATTTACCGTGCGTGGATTTGTTCCAGTTATCCATGCCGTCCAGCACGATGTCCGACTGGTGCACCACCAGTACGGGCGCTTCGGCCACGGTATTCAGCTCGCCGTCGGTCACCACCAGCGCCACTTCGATGATGCGGTCCGTGTCGGGCAGAAGCCCTGTCATCTCCATGTCTATCCAGACGAGGTTGTTTTGGTTTTGTGCCATAATCTGCGGAAGTTCTCTATTTGAAGTGTGGCGCATTGTCGCACAGCCCAGCCACGCAATCCATCGACCATGACTGCATCCCAATTCACCGCCCTGTTCATTTCCGCGCTGTTCTCGAATGGCGTCATCAAATTCTGGCTGGCTTACCGCCAGCTCGAGCATGTCGCTGCGCGCCGCAACGAAGTCCCTCCCGCCTTCCGCGAAAAGATCGACCTTGCCGCACACCAGAAAGCCGCCGATTACACCCGCGCGCTGCTACATCTCGGCCTGCTCAGTATCCTGTTCGACACGATTCTGCTGCTCGCCTTCACACTGGGCGGCGGCATCCAGTGGCTGAGCGACTGGTCGACCGCCGCTTTCGGCAGCCCGCTGGTGCAGGGCGCCGCTGTCATCGTCGCGGTGCTGTTGCTGCAATCGGTGCTGGAATCGCCCTTCGACCTCTATCGCACCTTCAACATCGAAGTGCGCTTCGGCTTCAACAAAATGACGCTCAGGCTCTACCTGATCGACACCCTCAAAGGCCTGCTGCTTGGCGCCGCCATCGGCCTGCCGCTGCTGTTCGGCGTGTTGTGGCTGATGTCCGCGATGGGCGACCTGTGGTGGATATACGTGTGGAGCGTGTGGGTAGTGTTCAACCTGTTGTTGCTGTTCATCTACCCCACCTACATTGCGCCGTTGTTCAATAAATTCGAACCCATGCAGGACGAAGCGGAAAAAGCGCGCATCGAAGCCCTGTTGAACAAATGCGGATTCAGCGCCAGCGGCCTGTTCGTCATGGACGGCAGCAAGCGCAGCACCCACGGCAACGCCTACTTCACCGGCTTCGGCAAGACCAAGCGCATTGTTTTCTTCGACACCCTGCTGCAACGCCTCACCCCGAGCGAGGTCGATGCCGTGCTCGCGCATGAACTGGGCCATTTTAAAAAACGCCATGTGCTCAAACGCATCGCCTATACCTTCATTATCAGCCTCGGTTTCCTGTGGCTGCTGGCGCAATTGCTGCACTCCGGGTGGTTTTATTCCGGTCTGGGCGTAACAACCCAATCAACCGCAATAGCACTGCTGTTATTTTTCATGGTGCTGCCGGTATTCACCTTCCTGCTGCACCCCATCGCCTCCGCCTATTCGCGCAAACACGAATTCGAAGCCGACGAATACGCCGCGCAGCAAACCGACGCGAACGAATTGGTGAATGCGCTGGTCAAACTGTACCAGGACAATGCCAAGACGCTGACCCCCGATCCCTTGTACGCCAGCTTCTACGAATCGCATCCGCCCGCACCGATCCGCATCGCACATCTGCAAAAACTGGGAGAATCCAAATGAAAAAATACCTGTTCCTGTTATTACTCGCCGCCAGCGCTGCCCACGCCGACCCGTTTGCCAAAGGCAATGCCGAAACCGGCAAACAGTTGGTCGTCAAATACGATTGCAACAGTTGCCACAAAGGCAAAATGGGTGGAGACGGCAACGCCATCTACACCCGCATTAATCGCATGGTAACCAGCGCCGACATCCTCATCGACCGGATGGAGCAATGCTCCGGGGCCATCGGAAAGAACCTGACGACACAAGAAAAACTGGACCTTGCTGCATATCTGAACCAGACGTTCTACCACTTCAAGTAGGAGGCCATCATGGCGACCGTCTGCGACCTGACCAACAAGAACTGCAAACCCTGCGAAGGCGGCGTTCCGCCGCTGACTCAGGATGAAGCCAGAAATCTGCTCAAACAACTCGATAAGTGGGAACTTGGAAACAACGTCATCAGCAAGACCTTCGAGTTCAAGAACTACTATCAGGTGATGGCCTTCGTCAACGCGGTGGCCTGGATGACGCACCGCGAAGACCACCACCCCGACATGGCAGTGGGCTACAACAAATGCCGCGTGGAATATTCCACCCATGCCATCGGCGGCCTCTCCGAAAACGACTTCATCTGCGCCGCGAAAGTGGATGCGCTGTTCAAGATTTGAGCGAAAAACTGCAAGGCCTCATCATCGCCGCCTACGGCCGCCACTACTTGGCAGAACTGCCCGGCGGCGAGATCCTGGAATGCGTGCCGCGCGGCAAGAAAAGCGATGTCGCCTGCGGAGACACTGTCGAGATTGAACGCACCAGCGCCGATCAGGCCGTCATCGACAGCATCGCGCCGCGCACCACCCTGCTGTATCGCTCCGATGCGTACAAGCAAAAGATCATCGCAGCCAACGTCACGCAAATCATCGTCGTCGTCGCCACCGAACCCTCGTTCAACGATGAATTGCTGGCGCGCTGCCTGCTCGCCGGACACGACCAGGACCTGGATATCATCATCGTGCTGAACAAATGCGACCTGCCGCAGGTAGAGGCTGCGCGCGCACAACTCGCACCCTACGTAAAGATCGGTTACCGCGTACTGGAGCTCTCCGCAAAGCAGGACGTGACGCCGTTGCTGCCTTTCCTGCAAGGCCACACCAGCGTGCTGGTCGGACAATCCGGCATGGGCAAATCCACGCTCATCAACGCCCTCATCCCCGACGCACTCGCCGCCACACGCGAAATTTCCACCGTACTCGATTCCGGCAAACACACCACCACGCATGCACGCCTGTATCACCTGAACGCCAACAGCAACCTCATCGACTGCCCCGGCGTGCAACTGTTCGGCCTGCATCATCTGGATTTTGCGGCGATGGAAAGAAGCTTCCCCGAATTCCTGCCCTTCCTCGGCCAGTGCCGCTTCGCCAATTGCAGCCACTCGCACGAACCGGACTGCGCGATACGCAAGGCAACGGATGAGGGAAAGATCGATGCTCGGCGGTTGAAGTTGTTTCAGCAGATTGCGGGGCATTAGAGATACACCGGTTAAGTCTGCTTTTCCCCCTCCAGGATAACCAGCCTTCGTGTGTTGTTGAGGCTTTCGAACTTCAAACATCATGAAGCGGGTCAAAGGTAGGGTGCGCTTGCGCACCCTACGACTGCTGCTCTCGCAGTGAGAGAGGATTCATTCGACGTTTCCCCTAGTAAATCCCGTGCTGGAAACGATATCCCTTGTAGCTGAGTATCACGCCATCCGGCGTGATCTGTTCCAGCCTGAGGCCCGGCGCCAGAGAATCGCCTTCTCTCAGCATCCGAGAATTGATGCTGACGATGCTGTTCACTGATTTGTTGGAATAGGAATGGAGCTGAACCTTCATGTCCGGAATCTCTTGCTGAATCGCGACAGGAAGTTCGGCAAAAGGTGGCGCTTTCTGTTCCCGATCAGCGTTCACCGGGCTGGCTGGCTCTCTCGGAGAAAAGACCGGTGCAGCCGGTGCCAGGTTCGGTTCCGGCAATTTCTGCTCCGGCTTTTCGGCCATTGCGGGCTGAACGGGGCGCGGGGTGGGCGCAGCCTGATTCGAAATTGCAGGTCTCGCGGCAAAAGCCTCTGCCGCATGCGCCGGTTGTTCCGTCTGCCACGGGCGCAGCCAGCCGATGGCAATACCGGCACAAAGCAAGATCGCCGCAAGCACACCGTAAATCACGGAAGAAGAATGCCTGGGCGCAGCCACTGCTGCCTGTGACGACGGCAAGGTTGGCGTCGCACCGCGTTGCCGCTGCTGGTCGGATTTTTTGAGCGCATCGAGGATATAAGACATGCCTATTTACCCCTCTGTTCGCGAACCAGCTTCGGCGCAGTCGTATCCGCATCACCGCTCAAACGCATCATCGTCTGGCTGCCGACTATGCCTGTGGGTGGAAGTCCCTGGGCGAGCTGGAATTGTTTTACTTGCCGCAGCAGGCTTTCATCGAACACCGGGTCCTCGGCGGGTTCCACCGCCTTGCCGTTAATTTGCGCGAATTGATTGCGCAACCATTCCACGTCCGGCCCGTGGTCGCCCATCCGTATTGTTTGTTGTGCAACCGGTGGCGTGCGCCACAGCAGGGTGTACTGGCCCGACCATTGTTCCGCCAGTGAGCCGATGGCAACCGCCCTGGTCTCGTTGGCAATATTGAAGATGGCAACCCGGTCATCAAGCAGCGTCAACGTTGCATGGAATTTGCGACCCTGCTTGTCGCTCAGCAGCAACACTGCAGGCCGGTTCAGTTGGCGCAATTCATCCAGGCCGCCGCGCGCGGTGCGGCAACTCAAACCAATGTCGCCAGCCTGCAGGCACTCGTCGCCCTCCTGATAGTCCGCGCCCCAGGTACGGAATAGCGCGGTAAAAGCCAGCGCCTTGCTGCGTTCGCGCGGCTCTGCTGCGGGCCATTCCATGACGGCTTGGCTAACCGCCACTGGCGCTACCGGTTTGGCAGGCTCGGTTTTAGTTGGAAGCGGAGATTGATCAGCGGGCTTGTACAACAACACCGCCGCCAACGCAGTGGAAGCCAGCAAACCGGCAAGCAGGAAAAGCATGATGCTGCGTGGTCGCTTCGCCGGACTATGAAACACCTCGCGCGCCGCCTGCTTCAGCGTCGCATGATCGACCCGCTCCTTGGCTTGCACATAAGCGCCCAGCAATGCCCGATCGCAAAGCACGTTGATGACGCGCGGCGTGCCGCCGCTCAAGCGGTAGAGACTCTTCATCAGTGAATCCGGGAACAGCTTGCGCTGCGTACCCGCGACCCCGAGGCGATGCCGCACATAGTCGGCAACCTCCTGCCTGGCCAGCGGCCCCAGGTGATAGCGCGCAATAACCCGCTGCGCCAACTGCCGCAACTCGGGCCGCGCCAGCATCTCCGCCAATTCTGACTGGCCCAACAAAATGATCTGCAGGAGTTTGCGCTGGCTGGTTTCGAGATTGGTGAGCAGCCGCATTTGTTCCAGCACATCGGCGGAAAGGTTCTGCGCCTCGTCGATGACCAGCACAGCATGCCGTCCCTTGGCATGGGCATCGAGCAGGTAGGCATTGATGCAATCGACGAACACCTTGACGCTGGTATTGCCGGGAGGAACCGCGATGCCGAATTCGGCGCAGATGGTTGCAAGCAACTCTTCCACCGTCTGCCGGGGGTTGAAGATGTAGGCCACATCGCAGGATTCGGGAATCTGCTCCAGCAGACAGCGGCACACCGTCGTCTTGCCCGCCCCCACCTCGCCGGTGAGCAAGACAAACCCGCCGCTGCCGTTCACGCCATAAAGCAGATGCGCGAGCGCCTCCTGATGGCGCTCGCTCATGTAGAGATAGCGGGGATCCGGAGCGATGGAAAACGGCGCTTCGGCGAGACCAAAGTAACTCTGGTACATGGGCGGAATTCGTATGGAGATGTCGGGGTATTATAGCGGCAAGTACCACCTGCTCAAGGCAACAGATTTTTGCTCGAGTTGCTATTGGCTAATGCCCTCATTCCGCCCCTTGTACTGCTTACCAGCTACCATACACGAGATTGACAACTTAGTAATCGCCCCCGCACAATCCGCCCGTCTTGCAACTTCGCCATTACATACACAGCACACTCTACTAATCGTGCGGGATGAATGGTGGAATCCCAGAATTCAGGAGGCTGGAGCAAGTTCAATGGAAGGCGGCTAGTGTTTGAATTGGCTTGCGTTCTTGATGAGTATCAGCCGCGAATCAAGGGAGAAACACTTTGCACGCCGTTCCGTTTATTAGTTACGCCGCCTCGATTACATCATCAAAAGTAAATTGTCAGTCATGGCCTTCGGCCATGCGTTTAATTCTGTTTAAATCCCCCCTCGCCCCCCCTTTGTACCCGCAAGGGGTACGCCGGTGGGTACCCCGTTGCTGCGCAACGACCCTCCCGCAGTTTAAAGGGGGGGATATTTATTGCTGTCTATCACGTGTGTGATGGTCAATTTTGGATAAACCTTTAACCTGCCTCAGGGAGTATCAAATGCTCATCGCCCATCGCCATCTCCGGTTAGCTGTTGTCTTCATGCTGACCGTCCTGCCTCTTTTTGCCCATGCCGCCGAGGTCGAGTTCTTCTCGCCGTCGGGTGAGGTGAAGAAAGTTCGACAGGTTGCGGTGCGCTTTTCGGAGCAGATGGTGGCGTTTGGCGATCCGCGCGAGGTGAATCCTTTCGACATCACCTGTCCGGCTGCGGGTAAAGGACGCTGGGCCGACCAGCGCAACTGGATATACGATTTCGAGCAGGATCTTCCGGCAGGTGTCGCCTGCACGTTCGCGGTCAAAAGGGGATTGACCGCACTCGGCGGCAGCCCGATCAGGAATGCAGCGCTCTACTCGTTCAATACCGGCGGCCCGGCCGTGATGCAGAGCGAGCCGTATTCAAGCGACTATTCCACCATCGACGAAAACCAGATCTTCGTGCTCGGTCTGGATGCGCCCGCGACAGCAGATTCCATACAAAAGAACGTGCATTGCGAGGCTGACGGCATTTCGGAGCAGATACCGGTCAAGCTGATCACCGGCAAGTTGCGCAATTCGATTCTGGATTGGCGCGAAGCTTTCCTGACGCGCTATTATCAGGTCACCTTCAAGCGCGGCAACAACGAAGGTCAGAGCTTTATCTTCGGCATCAATGAACGCGGTTCGGATCGCGAGAAGTTCCTCAAGCTGCGCGACGGCGCCAATTCGCCCATCGTCGTGCTGCAATGCGCGCGCACCTTCCCCAATCAGGCCCACGTCAAAATTGTCTGGGGCAAAGGCGTCACTTCGGTTTCCGGCATCCCCACCAGCCAGGACCAGACACTGGAATTCCGCGCACGCCCCGCCTTCGAAGCCAGGTTCAGCTGTGAACGCGTCAATGCCGATGCGGGTTGTATCCCGGCGTTTCCGATGAGCCTTTCTTTCTCTTCTCCGGTCACGGTCGAGAACGCGCAGAACATCATGCTGATTGCGCCCGGTGTAAAGCCAGCCAAGGCAGTGATCAGCGAAAATGACAAGAAATCCGGATTCGTCGAATCGGTCTCTTTCCCCGCACCACTGCCGGAAAAAACCAAGTTCAAAATCATCCTGCCCCAGGTCTTTACCGACGATGCGGGCAGGTCGCTGAGCAACGCTTCCAGTTATCCGCTGGAAGTCCGCACCGACGAGAACCCGCCGCTGGCCAAGTTCGCCGCCAATTTCGGCATTCTCGAATTGAACGCAGCGCCCGGCACACCGCCCTTGCTGCCGCTGACCTTGCGCAATGTGGAATCCTCGCTGGCATCCAACATGGCGAACCCTCCCATCGCGGGCAAGACCCTGCACGACGACTCGGAACTGTCCGTGCTGGAATGGATGAGGCGTTTGCAGGATGCCGACCAGTACAACTATGAAGACAATAACAAGGGGCCGGGCAAGGTATCGGTGTTCGAACAGGGAGGCGCCACCAAATCCTTCACCATCCAGAAGCCGCTGGGCGACAAGGCATTCGAAGTCATCGGCATCCCGCTGCAGGAACCGGGATTCTATGTGGTGGAGCTGGCCAGCCCGCGTTTGGGCGCCGCATTGTTCGGCGGGGAATCGCCCTCCGAAGAAGACACTTCACTCGTCACCAAGCTGATGAACGCGGTCAAGCTCGGCAATTCGAATCCGTATTACGTGCATGCCGCCGCGCTCGTCACCAACCTGTCCGTCCATTTCAAGCAGGGCCGCGAATCCTCGCTGGTCTGGGTCACCAGCCTCGATAAGGGCAAGCCGGTCGCCGCTGCCGATGTGGCCGTGCGCGACTGCGCCGGAAAAATTTATGCGCAGGGCAAGACCGACGCTCAGGGCCTGTTGCAGATCAAGCAGGAATTGCCTGACCTGCGTGCCCTGCCCGGTTGCCTGAGCAACTACGACCACCAGTATTTTGTGACGGCGCGTCTGGGCAAGGATTTTTCTTTCGTGCTGTCGGGCTGGAACGAGGGCATTGCGCTGTGGCGTTTCAACGCCTTTGAAACCCGCTGGAGCGGTCACGAGGTCGCTCATGCCATCATGGACCGCACCCTGCTGCGTGCCGGGGAAACCGTGCACATGAAACTGATCGTGCGCCGTAAAGTTGGCACGGGTTTCGACAAACCGCGTGATTTGCTGCCCAAGTCAGTCACCATCCAGCACCAGGGCAGCGAAGACAAATTCCAAGTGCCGGTGAATTGGGATGGTCGCGGTACTTCCACGCTGGAATGGACCGTGCCGCAGGATGCAAAACAGGGAACCTACGTCGTTGAAATGCCGGAAGCGGCCGGAAGTTTCCAGGTGGAAAGCTTCCGCGTGCCCACCATGAAGGCGATCCTGCAATCCGCCGACAAGGCGTTGGTCAATGCCGAACAGGCGGCGCTGAACATCCAGGTCAATTATCTGGCGGGCGGCGGCGCCTCGTTCCTGCCGGTCAAGCTGCGCGGCCAGATCGCGCCCAAGTTTGTGAGCTTCGCCGACTATGAAGATTTCACCTTCGCCAACGGCGGCGTCAAACTCGGCATACAGAAGAACACCCGCCAGCCCTGGAATTACGGCGAATACGAAATGACCGATCCGGACGAAGAAGGCTATGCGCCTGCGCCCGGCAACGCCACCCGCAACATCGCACTGACCACGCAGGAATTGCGCCTGGATGCAGCGGGCGCCGGACATGCCACCTTTTCCCAACTGCACAAAGCAGAAACGCCGCAGGACATCCAGGCCGAACTGGAATATCAGGACCCGAACGGTGAAACGCTGACCGCTGCCACGCACATTCCGCTGTGGCCGTCGCAAGTGATCGTCGGTATCAAGCCGGACGGCTGGATGGCGACTGCCGAGCATCTCAAGTTCCACGCACTGGTGCTGGACCTCAACGGCAAACCAAAAGCGGGTGAAAAAGTCGTGGTCAAGGCCATGCAGCGCGAGTACTTCTCGCACCGCAGGCGTTTGATCGGCGGTTTCTACGCCTTCGACAACCACAGCGAGGTCAAGGCGGTCGGCGATATCTGCCAAGGTGTGACCGACAACAAAGGGCTGTTGATCTGCGACGTGAAAGCGCCCGCAAAGGGCAGCATCATCCTGCAAGCCGAAGCAAAAGACGCCGCGGGTAACGCGAGCGTAGCCAACCACGAGGTTTATGTGGCCGGCAACGATAGCTGGTGGTTCGATGCCGCGGACAATGACCGAATCGACCTGCTGCCGGAAAAGAAGAGCTACGAGCCCGGCGACAAGGCGCGTTTGCAGTTGCGCATGCCGTTCAAGGAAGCGGATGTGCTGGTGACGGTTGAACGCGAAGGCATCCTGGACAGCTTCGTGACGCACCTGACGCGCGCCAACCCGTCCATCGAAGTGCCGATCAAGGGCAGTTACTCGCCCAACATCTTCGTCTCCGCGCTGGCGCTGCGCGGCCGGGCAGGCGAAGTGCAACCCACCGCGCTGGTCGACCTGGGCAAGCCATCGTTCAAGATGGGCCTCGCCGAAATCAAGGTCGGCTGGTCGGCGCATGAACTCAAGGTCAAGGTCGCCACGGACAAACCGGTTTACCACGTGCGCGAAAAAGCCAAAGTGTCGGTCGACATCAAACGCGTGGACGGCTCCTATCCGCCGCGCGATTCCGAAGTAACGCTGGTCGCAGTCGACGAAGGCCTGCTGGAACTCAAGCCGAATGACTCGTGGAAATTGCTGGAAGCCATGATGACGCGGCGCGGCATCGAAGTCTCGACTTCCACCGCCCAGATGCAGGTGATCGGCAAACGCCACTTCGGGCGCAAGGCACTTGCGGCGGGCGGTGACGGTGGCGGCGGCAAGTCTGCGCGCGAACTGTTCGACACGCTGCTATTCTGGCAGGCCACGGTGAAGCTGGATGCACAAGGTCATGCCGAAGCGACCGTGCCGCTGAACGACTCGCTCACTTCTTTCCGCATCGTCGCGGTTGCCAACGGCGCCATGGACTTGTTCGGCACGGGTTCCGCGTCTGTCCAGTCGACGCAGGACCTGATGCTGTTCTCCGGCCTGCCGCCCGTGGTGCGCGAGCAGGACAAATTCCATGCGGGCTTCACGGTGCGCAATGCAAGCGACCGCGCCATTGATGCAGTGGTGAGCGCACGGCAGCAAAGCGGCGCCGCCAGCAATACCCTCGCCCCCATCGAAATCAGCCTGCCTGCCGGGGAATCGCGCAACGTCGGCTGGGATGTGGCGGTACCCATCGATAACGACGCAATAAAATGGGACGTGAGCATCCGCGAAAAAGGCGCGAGCGAAGACGGCGATCATCTCAAGGTCACACAGAAGGTCATCGCCGCCGTGCCTGTGCGCACGCTGCAGGCCACCATCATGCAACTCGATGCTCCGCAATCCATCGTGGTGAAACTGCCCGAGGGTGCCATTCCCGGGCGCGGCGGCGTCAAGGTCACTTTCCGCAAACACCTGGGTGACGGCATGGGCGGCGTGCAGGAATACATGTCGCGCTATCCCTACACCTGTCTGGAGCAGCAGACTTCGCAAGCCATCGCCTTGCAGGACGAGACACGCTGGAACAGCCTGATGAAGAAACTGCCAACCTATCTGGATGGCAACGGACTGGCCAAGTACTGGCCGGGCATGCTTGAAGGCGACGACACGCTGACGTCGTATCTTGTTTCCGTGGCGAATGAAGCGGAATACGAAATACCGGAATACCTGCAGAACCGCATGCGCAAAGGCCTGACCGGCTTCGTCGAAGGCCGCGTCATCCGCCACTCCGCGCTGTCAACCAGCGACCTGGCGGTGCGCAAACTGGCGGCCATCGAGGCGTTGGCACGCACTGGCGATGTGGAAAGCCGTTGGCTGGACAGCATCACCATCGAGCCCAACCTGTGGCCGACCTCGGCCGTACTCGACTGGCTGTCCATCCTGCAGCACAAACCCGAAATTTCGGCGAAGTCTGCAAGCCAGATCGAGGAAGCGCAGCAAATCATCCGCAGCCGTCTCAACTTCCAGGGCACCACCATGGGCTTCTCCACCGAACGCAACGACACGCTGTGGTGGCTGATGATCAATGGCGACGTAAACGCGAACCGCGCCTTGCTGGCGCTGTTCAACGACCCGAAATGGGAACCGGATGTCGCACGTCTGGTGCGCGGTTCGCTGGGCCGCCAACTGCGCGGACACTGGAGCACCACCGTGGCGAATGCCTGGGGCGTGCTGGCGATGAAGAAATTCTCCGCCAAGTTCGAAGCCGTGCCGGTGACGGGCAGCACCAGCGCGTTGCTGGGCAAGGACCGCTTCGTCGCCGAATGGACGGGCGACACCAACAGCGCACAACAACTGCTGGGCTGGCCGACAGGCAGTGCGCCCGTGCAACTGTCGCACAGCGGCAACGGCAAACCCTGGACCATCCTGCAAAGCCTTGCCGCACTGCCGCTCAAGGAACCGCTCTCCACCGGTTACCGCGTCACACGCCAGATCACCCCGGTCAGCCAGAAGACCAAGGGCGAATGGCACAAGGGCGACGTGGCGCGCGTGCATCTGGAAATCGACGCGCAATCCGACATGACCTGGGTCGTGGTGAACGACCCCATCCCGTCCGGTGCCTCGATACTGGGCACCGGGCTGGGCGGCGATTCCAAGCTGCTGGCGCAGGGCGAGAAAAAACAGGGTTGGGTGTGGCCCGCGTTTGAAGAGCGCACGTTCGATGCCTTCCACGCCTATTACCGTTTCGTGCCCAAGGGCAAGTTCTCGGTGGAATACAGCGTGCGCCTGAACAACGACGGCACGTTCCAGTTGCCCACCACAAGGGTCGAAGCGATGTATGCGCCGGAAATGTTTGGCGAGTTGCCGAATGAGAAGGTGGAAGTGATGCCGTAAATCGGGTTTTGGG
>JBAQDF010000087.1:0-1841 GCA_049286265.1 Sideroxyarcus sp. | reverse complement strand
TCAGGCCAGTGGCCTGACATATCTCGGACAGCGACCATAAGGCCGCGAGGACCACAGCAGTAGACATGGCGTGCGCTAGGCTTTTCCAATAGAGGCCAGATATCAAAAGACTTGGCCTGATCTCCATAGTCATGATGGATGTGAACTTTTCCTTGATAACGGACATCTGACAACTCCTCTAGGAATGCTGTAGTTTCCGGATTGCGAGTAAAGTAATAAAGTTTCCAATTGTGAATCTCATTGAATTCCAGTGTCTTAATCATGGCCAAAATTGGAGTAATTCCTATCCCGCCAGCAATAAACAGATATCCTGTATTGTTTAGTGTGAGTGGAAACGCATTCTCAGGTGCCGATGCGGGGATAAGATCGCCAACATGAGCGTGATCAGTTAAACTGATCGATCCGCCTCTGCCCTGTTCATCCCTTTTGACCGCAATCACGTACCGATGACGATCTGTAGGGCTATTACAAAGCGAATACTTACGTATGCTTCCATTTGGGACCTGAACAGCAATATGTGCGCCTGCGGAAAACTCTTCTAACGTAGCGCCTTCCGGATCCTCTAGTTCGTAAGAGTTGACACCTTCGGCCACTTGTCGAATGGCGGTAATGCGTAATTGCTTCATGGTTGTTGCTGTACTGGATTCAGACATGGCTAATCTCCTTTCAATCAAATAGTTAGGCAGCATTCTCTTTGATATCGGTACGCAGCCCGAGAAGCGCTTTCCTTAGATTGGTTGAATCCCCTTTCGCCTTGATGCCAAATAAGGGGTCTTCGTTGCCACGGAATACATCAGTCAGTTGCTCCCAATCGTCTCGTTTAAGACACTGAGCGGCCATCGGCATTAGCACCTGCTCTTCTTGGGTCATGTGACGCCATTGCAGGTCAACGAATGCACGAACAGCTTTTGAAAATGACTCAAAGTCTGATCTTCCTCGACTGGTTCTAAATGTACGCAATGCTTCAATCAGTCTGTCAAGAAGCTCATGACCCAAACGGTGCTCACCTTTCACTTCTTCTATTAGATCGTGTGTTTGAGGCGAACGCATAGCAAGTGCGGCGAATAGATATTCGTCCTCTTTAGGGTGATGAACTTTCTCAGGGAACTCAACCAAATAAGAGACTATGGAATCCAGAAGATCAAAATCTGGTGTGCTCCCGTTAGTAACTTGATCCACATGTTGCAGTAGTTCATTAAAGACTGCTGCCATGGCGCGGTGCTCATCCTTAATAATCTGCATGAAGTCCTTCAGCGTCCGTTCGAAAACCGCCAATACGTCAGATTCAACCTGATGCATTTCAGCACTTCCATATTCTCGGGGCCGAGGAAGCTTGACCTCAATGATCTCTGCGATGTGTGTTGGCTTCGGCGTATAGATGACAATTCGATCGGCCAAAAAGCAGGCTTCGATAATGTCATGTGTAATAAACACCACGGTACGTCGGTCTTTTAGCCAGGTACTTGCGAGCTCAGAGCGAAGCCGCCTTGCAGTCATCTCATCCAGGGCGCCGAAGGGTTCATCCATCATCAATAGGCCAGGATTTAGCACATAAGCTCTAGCAATTCCTACCCGGTGCTGCATGCCACCAGAGATTTGATGTGGATAGAATTTTTCGTAACCGCTTAAATTGACAAGTTCAAGCACGTCCTGAATACGTTTGTCCTCGTCTGCTTGAGGCTTTCCCGTTTCTGCGCGCAGGGCAAAACGCAGATTTTCCTCAACAGTTCGCCAAGGCATTAATCGCGGTTGCTGAAATACGTACCCATAGTTTGGTTTTTTCTCGAAAACCGAAATGCCATCAACCAATACGCTTCCTGATGTAGCGGGCAACATACCTG
>JBAQDF010000086.1:0-94024 GCA_049286265.1 Sideroxyarcus sp. | reverse complement strand
CCTGTCGAGTGTGACACCCTCGATAAATAAGGAGGCGAGCCTTACCCCCGGCACTTGCACCGCTTGGCTGTGGCTGCTTCCTTCCGGACCTGACCAGGTTCACCAAAGTGCAATGCGGGGAGACCCGCCAATTCGTGAAATTCGTTTCCTGCGGGCTTATAAGACGCCCGAAGACAGGGGCGCATGATAGTCGAAAAGCGCTGATAAATCCACGAATCTGAATGACAGGAACGCGATGTTAGCCACTAAACCAGCCATGGCTTTTTAGCTCAACTGAACTGTAAACCTTGCTGCAAGACTTGCACCGGAAGAAGGATGAGCGAAACTGGATAGGATATGCAATTGCTGTAACGACACCAATTGCGAGACACGAAGCCAAAAAAACCGTTCCCCCAAGACCCTGTACAAAAAAGCCAACAAGCAAAAACGCGATGATGTACAGCACGTCAAATACCACTTCAAGGATGAATGACTCGCCAAAAGAAAATGGAATGCGACGAACCTTCCCTCCGCAGTTGGGGCAGGAATGCTTGGCAAATGATTTTAGGAACAGATTCACAACACCCGACACAACACCCCCCCCTTCCTGACTAAGCCTTTACATCGCCCTCACAGGTATCCCCGCAATCCTCCCCTGCCATTCCTTCGGCCCAGTCTCATGCACCGAAGTCCCATTCACATCCACCGCCACCGTCACCGGCATGTCCTGCACGGTAAATTCGTAGATGGCTTCCATGCCCAAATCACCAAAAGCCAGCACTTTCGATGCCTTGATCGCCTTGGAAACAAGGTAGGCCGCGCCGCCGACGGCCATGAGATACACGGCCTTGTGCTTCTTGATCGCTTCGATCGCTTCAGGGCCACGCTCGGATTTGCCGACCATGCCGATGAGGCCGGTCTCGGCCAGCATGGTTTCGGTGAACTTGTCCATGCGTGTCGCTGTCGTCGGGCCGGCGGGGCCGACCACTTCGTCGCGTACCGGGTCGACCGGGCCGACGTAGTAGATGAAACGGTTCTTGAAATCAACCGGCAGCTTTTCGCCCTTCTTCAGCATGTCGGTGATGCGCTTGTGTGCGGCATCGCGGCCGGTGAGCAGCTTGCCGTTCAGCAGCAGCGTCTCGCCCGGCTTGAAGGTGGCGATCTCCTCGCGCGTGATGGTGTCGAGGTTGACGCGGCGCGATTCGGCCGAGGCTTTCCATTCGACCTTGGGCCAGTCGGCCAGCGAGGGCGGTGTCAGCACCGCGGGACCGCTGCCGTCGAGCGTGAAATGGATGTGGCGCGTGGCGGCGCAGTTAGGGATCATGGCGACCGGCAGGCTGGCCGCGTGCGTGGGGTAGTCTCTGATCTTCACATCCACCACGGTGGTGAGGCCGCCCAGTCCTTGCGCGCCTATGCCCAGCGCGTTGACCTTCTCGAACAGTTCCAGGCGCAGTTCCTCGATGCGGTTCGCAGCACCCCGCGCCTGCAACTCGTGCATGTCCACCGGCTCCATCAGCGCTTCCTTGGCCAGCAGCATGGCCTTGTCCACCGTGCCGCCAATGCCGATGCCGAGGATGCCGGGCGGGCACCAGCCGGCGCCCATCTCGGGCACGGTTTCCAGCACCCAGTCCACGATGCTGTCGGAGGGATTCAGCGCGACGAACTTGGATTTGTTCTCCGAGCCGCCGCCCTTGGCCGCGAGGATAATGTCCACCTTGTTGCCGGGCACGATCTCGTAGTTGATGACGGCGGGGGTGTTGTCCTTGGTGTTCTTGCGCGCTCCTGCAGGATCGGCAAGCACCGAGGCGCGCAGCATGTTGTCCGGATGCAGGTAGGCGCGGCGCACGCCCTCGTTGATCATGTCCGACACACCCATGGTGGCGCCGTCCCAGCGCACGTCCATGCCCACCTTGATGAAGACGGAGACGATGCCGGTGTCCTGGCACAGGGGGCGATGGCCTTCCGCGCTCATGCGCGAGTTAGTAAGGATTTGCGCGATAGCATCGCGCGCGGCGGGAGATTGTTCGCGCTCGTAAGCACGGCCCAGCGCCTGCACATAGTCGAGCGGATGGTAGTAGGAGATGTATTGCAGAGCGTCGGCGACGCTGGCTATGAGGTCCTGCTGGCGAATTGCGGTCATATTTTTAGCTCCAAGTAAGAACTTTGGATTATGTATAGGGAGGGCTGGCCGCGTCAAATAACAGTTAGAATGCGCGCCTCATTTCAAGGGCAGTACATAAATGGCTATCCAGTGGTTCCCCGGACACATGACCTCGGCGAAGAAAAAAGCGACCGAGACCATGGAGCGCATCGATGTCGTCATCGAAGTGCTGGATGCACGCGTGCCGGAAGCGGGCAGCAACCCGATGCTGCGCGAGATGCGCGAACACCGCCAGCGCCCCTGCCTCAAGGTGCTGAACAAGGCCGATCTCGCCGATCCGGCGGCGACCAAGGCCTGGTTGGATCATTTCAACAGCCAGAAGAACATGAAGGCCGTCGCCATCTCATGCAAGAAGCCGGGCGAAGCCGCCAAGATCCCCAAGCTGTGCCTGCCGCTGGCGCCGCATCGCGGCACGGTGCTCAAGCCCCTGCGCATGATGGTGATGGGCATCCCCAACGTGGGCAAATCCACCTTCATCAACTCACTGCTGAAAAAACGCACCGCCGCCGTGGGCGACGAACCCGCCATCACCAAGAACCTGCAGCACTTCGAACTCAGCGACACCATGCAGCTCATCGACACGCCGGGCATGATGTGGCCGAAGATCGCCTATGAAAGCGACGGCTACCTGCTCGCGGCCAGCAACCTGATCGGCCGCAATGCCTATCATGAAAGTGAAGTTGCCATTTTCCTCGGCGATCTGCTCATGGAGCGCTATCCGGCACTGGTCAGGCAACGCTACAAATCGGCAACCGATGAAATGGACGGCGTCGCCCTCATCGAAGCCATCGCCCAACAGCGCGGCTTCCGCATCAGGGGACAGGAATTCGATCTGGAAAAGGCCGCGATGACCTTGCTGCAGGATTACCGCACGGGAGTGTTGGGACGCATCAGCCTGGAAACACCGGCGACGCGGGAAGAGATGTTAAGGACGGCGACGCCAAGCAAAGAAGAAGAAGCTACCGACTAGCCCCCTCTCCCGCAGGCGGGAGAAGGGAGTGTTCCCCTAATCCTTGTTCCTCATAAAGTCCGCAACCTTGCCCAATGCGTCAAGCAGCTCCTTGCGCAGCACTTCATCCTCCACCACATCATTCATTGCCTGTGTCATGCACTTCATCCAGTCGTCACGTTCCTTGTTGCCGATCGCAACCGGCAGGTGGCGCTGGCGCAGCTTGGGGTGGCCGAATTTCTCCACGAACAACTGCGGGCCGTTCATCCAGCCCGAAAGAAACATGAACAACTTCTCTTCCGAGCCTTTCAGGCTGGGCGCATGTATCTTGCGCAGGTCCTGCATCTCCGGAGTCGCATCCATGATCTGGTAAAAACGCTGCACCAGGGCGCGCACTTTCTCTTCACCACCGATGCGTTCGTAATGCGAACGTGTGTCATTGCTGATTTGCATGGTATTGCTTCCTTAAGGTTAAAAAATCGTTCTCCCGCAGCCTTTGCGCTAAAAGCAGCATATTGGCCGCAAGCCAATATCCACGGGCATCTTCACTTGCATATCTCGCAGATCGCCGGTTGACGGCGCTCTTCGGGCACATATCCTGCAGATCGCCTTTTGGCGGCGCTCTACAGCACATGCCTATTGAATCATGAACTCCTTCACACGAAGAAGCGCGCGCTCATCTCCTCCAGCCCCACGCTCTGCAACACCTCGATCAACCGCTCCGCCGCCCGCTTGCGCGGCAGATCCTTGAAACTCGCAATGATAAGCTCATTCTTCATCGAATGCTCCCAGCCCACCAGCTCGGTCACCGTCACCTGGTAGCCGTGCGCTTCCAGTTGCAGGCAGCGCAGCACATTGGTGAGGTGGCTGCCGAATTCGCGCGTATGGATGGGATGGCGCCACAACTCGGTGAGCGCCTCCTTCGCCAGCTGCCTGCCCTTGTTCTTGCGCAACACCGCCGCCACCTCGGCCTGGCAGCACGGAACCAGCACGATATGCTTTGCCTGTTTCTTCAGCGCAAAGTTGATCGCGTCGTCCGTCGCGGTATCGCAGGCATGCAGCGCCGTCACCACATCCACGCTGGCGGGCAGTTTGTCCGACACGATGGACTCCGCCACCGACAGGTTGAGGAACGACATGCCGCCGAAACCCAGCAGTTGCGCCAGTTCGCGCGAATGCGTGACCAACTCCTCGCGCATCTCGATGCCGTAGATATGGGAAGCGTCATTCAATGCCTTGAAAAACAGGTCGTAAAGAATAAAGCCAAGATACGACTTGCCCGCCCCGTGATCCACCAGCGTCAGCGCACCATGCTTATTTTGCACGTCTTGCAACAACGGTTCGATGAACTGGTACAAGTGATAAACCTGCTTCAGCTTGCGGCGCGAATCCTGGTTCATCTTGCCGTCGCGCGTCAGGATGTGCAGCGCCTTCAGCAGCTCAATGGACTGGCCGGGGCGAATTTCGGGGTATTCCTGATGAGGTGTTTTTTTCATATTGCAGATTTACCTTTATTTCGAACTCTTGGCAACGGCGCCAGTGCCTCCAGCAGCAATTGCGGTAATGGCGGCAGTTGTCCGCACATCGTGGCGGCGATCACTTCACCCGCGATGCCTGCAGTAAGCAGACCGCGCGTGCCGTGCGCCAGGCTGCAATACAGTCCCGGTTCGACTTCGCCCACCAGCGGCGTTGTACCCGGCACGGAACAGCGTACGCCGGCGCGTCCGGCCAACTCACTCCCTCCCCCTTGCTGGGGAAGAGATTGACTCAATGCCTCATACAGCGTCGGCATATGCGCGGCGATCTTAGCCAAGTTGTCGCAATGGTCGGCTTCGCGCAGGTCGGTCGCCGCATCGTCGAAGGTGGTGGTTGCGCCTGCCACATGCTGCCCCGCCACGGCGGGGGCGCAATAGCCTTCGGCGCATAGCACGGCATGCAGAGTTTCGCTTGCCGCCGTGGCGGGCAGGATGCTGATCTGGCCGCGCACGGGTTGCAGCGGGAAGGCGGCGAACTGGCTGAGGTTCTTGGCTTGATGGCCATTGCACACGACGACCCGCTCAGCTTCGATGGCGAATCCATCGCCGCTGGCACGCCAGCCGGATGCGGTCCGCTCCAAAGCCAATACTTCGCAACCGAGCTGCTGCGTGATGAGAGGATGATCCGCCAGGCGCGCACAGACCTGCGGCGGCACGACCCAGCCTCCGCCGGGAAACCACAGCCCGCCGTGCGCCATTTTCATTCCGACCAATTCCGAAGCGGTTGCCGTGTCCACCGCTTGCAGCAGGTGTGCTGGCCATTCCAGCGCAGAGAGTTTGGCGATGCGCTTGGCTTCGGTTTCCGCGGCGGCGAGTTGCATCAGGCCGCATTCGGAGCGCAGCACCCCATCGACCGGCACCGCCTCGTCCAGCAGCGCCAGCGCATGGCCGTAAGCCGCCAGCACAAAGCGGTGCAGCGCGTTCATGCCTGCGCCGAAGCGCGCATGCAGGATGCCGCGCGGATTGCCGGATCCTTGTGTGGCGAGTTGGGACGCGCTTTCGATCAGGGTGACGGAGATACCGCGTTGTGCGAGGGCGTGGGCGGCGGCGCAGCCGGCGATGCCGCCGCCGATGATTAGCGCGGTGCGGGGTGGTTTATTGGAAGCGGCGGGTTTCATAGAGTGTTCCCCCACCCCAGCCCTCCCCCGGTGGGAGAGGGAGTCCAAGCTCCCCCGCACCATCTCCCGCTTGCGCCCGAAACCCTCCACCCGTCCCACTTCAAACCCCGCCTGCTGCAAACCGCGCCGCACCCAGCCTGCGCAGGTATAAGTTGCCAAGGTCGCATTGTTGCGCGAGGCACGCGCAATATTTTCAAGCACGGCCTCGCTCCACATTTCGGGATTCCTGGCAGGCGAAAAACCGTCGAGGAACCACGCGTCCACGCAGCCCGCAGGCAGTTGCGGCAATGCTTGCTCGACATCTTCCATCGCCAGCGTCAGCCGCACCCGCCCGCTTACAAAACTCCAGCGGTTCCAGCCCGGTACGCGGCGATGCCAGCGCGCGAGCAACGTTTCAGCCTGTACAGCCAGCTCCGGCCACAGCGCCAAGGCGGCGCGCAGTTCGTCATCACTTAGCGAAAATTTTTCGACGCTGAAAAAATCCAGGCTCGCGCCCGGCGGGGCGACCTGCTCGAACAATTGCAGGACACACAGAAAATTCAGGCCGGTGCCAAAACCCGTTTCGCCAATGCAAAAGCTTTCTCCTGCCTTCAGCGCCGAAAAACGCTCCGCGAGCCGGTTGCCTTGCAGGAACACATGGCGCGTCTCCTCCAGACCGGAATCGGTGGAGAAGTACACATCACCAAAACGGTTGGAATAGGGTTGTCCGTCTTTCCAGTCGAGCATAAAACCGATCTTATAAATGACTCCGGCGGGATATACCCGCCGGAATCGACCACATCAAGCTATTTCTGCTTATTTCTTTGCGTCCGCTTCGCACTTCTTGATGGAAGCTGCCTTGGCGGCACCGGCCAGCGGCTTGCCATTCTTGTCTATGGCCCTGGATTCGCAAGAAGGAGCGGCAGCGGCACCTTTTTCGCATTTCTTGATGGAAGCAGCCTTGGCAGCACCTGCCAGCGCCTTGCCATTCTTGTCGACAGCCTTCGCATCGCAACCGGAATCGGCGGCTAAGGCAGTGGCGGCAAAGAACAACGAGGCAATGGCAACAACGATCAGATTACGCATGTAATTTACTCTCCAGATTGAATTCATTGATTATTTTGATAACGATGGCTTCGCCACCTGCCGCAATTATACCGTTACCCAGCATCGCATAAGGCAGAACCGGCCTCATAAACAAGCAAAAGGTATAGACCGATATCTATATCTTTTTGTGTTTCGGCTAGTCCGTTTGGCATATTGCCCCCCTACTCGAAGTGCGGATACTCCATTTCAAGCTCGCAAGATCGACACTTTGAACGGAGAAACACATGGAAGGCTTGGCAAATCAACCGCGTTACCCGGCAAACTGGGGAGTGCGCTTCCTGTGTGAATGCAAGAAACTCGACAAAGAGTTCAATATCCACAAGGGCATCGCCCACGAAATTAGCTCGAATAGCGTGCGTATCCTGAGCGACCACTGCATCTGCCAGCAAAAAAAAATCGCCATGCAGTTGTTGATTCCATCTCTTATCAGCGATGCGCCGCAAAAAATCGTCAAGATCATCGGCAACAGTATCAATACCATTAAAAATGATGGGAAATTCCTGACCGAGATCGAGTTTCTGCATTTTGAGGAGGATGGGCTGAAAGTCCTGGAAAGGATTCTGCACCGGCGCTTCGATCCGTACTTCTACGAACAAAGCGCGCTACAAGCGTAGTTTCATTGCAACACTGGAGGAGATTTACACAGGGAGTTCATCATGAGTTCCGCAATTCTTCTGATTGTTCTTGGTTTGGGGCTGATGTTTTTGTATGGAATCGGCGTTTTTGCAATGTGCCTGCATGCCGGAGAGAACTTGGTATCGTCAGCAATTCCAGCATCCGGCTGGTGGGCAGCGTTTTCCATCTCGCATCTTGTTGGTTATCTGACCATCACGCTCTACTGAAATTGATTTCACCCGGCAAAAAACAACGCCCCGACTGGACATCAGGGCGTTGTTCCGAACACTGCTTGCACAGCCAAGCGCACTGAAAAATCACTCGCCTTGTCGTTGCGGCAATACTTCCCGAGAGAATCTGGAGGTGTTTTTCCCGCTTTGCTTGGCCAGGTACATTGCCTCATCAGCCAGTTTGACGAGTTGCTCAGGGTCTTCGGAATCGTCAGGGAAGAGCGAGATTCCGATACTGCCTCCCACTCGACCCGGATGCCCCTTCAAATCGAAGGGCTCCGCCAAGGCCGCGAGTATTTTATTGGCCATGAACAACGCGTTTTCTGCCGACTCGATATTGTCCAGCACAAGAATGAATTCGTCTCCACCCATCCGTGCCACCGTATCCGATTCACGCAACGATCCCTTTATCCGTTGGGACACGCCCTTCAGCAACAGGTCGCCCGCTTCATGTCCCAGAGTGTCGTTGATTAATTTGAATCCATCGAGATCGATAAATAAAACACCTACTTTGCGCTTGTTACGTCTGGCCAAAGATACTGAATGATCGAGCACATCCAGCAATAACGCCCGGTTTGGCAGATCGGTCAGGTAATCGTAGTGCGCCAGATGGGCGATTTTCTGTTCGGCCAGTTTGCGCTCCGTGATATCCCGAACGATGCCAATGAAGTAACGGCTTCCACCCAGCATCATTTCCGATGCGGACAATTCCAGAGGAAAGGTCTCGCCGTTTTTCCGCACGGCCGCCACTTCGCGTCCGCGCACGCCCAGTATCTGCGCCTGGCCGGTTTGCAAATACCGTTTGATATAGCCGTCATGCGCGCTTCGGGCCGGCTCCGGCATCAGCATGTTGAGGTTTTTGCCCATCACTTCCTGCAGTGAATATCCGAAGATTTGTTCGGCGGCAGGATTGAATCCCTGAATTTCCCCGGCATCATTGATCGTAATAATGCCGTCCATCACGTTGCTGATAATGGATTGCAACTGATGCTGGCTTTTCTCCAGTTCGCTTTTTATTTGCTTCAGATTGGTGACCATCTGCCAGAACAATTGCACCTCGTGACCGCTGGACACACGCCTGTCCCCGAACACCTTGTAGGCCTCTTCGGCAATGCTGTCGTCGTGCGACAAGTTGTACACAATGCAGTTGCGGTATTCCCCGCAAGCCTGGAGCGCCTTTACAGCATCGGAGTAAGTCGGGATCCCGTGTTGTCTGGCCAGCTTGATCCCGGGTGCTTCGACATCCCTGTCGGCTATGGCGACCACTTCAACCAGGCTGTCCGCCAGGAACAATTCCAGCAGCGCGGCGCCGCCGCGACCTGCGCCAATAATCAAGACCGGGTAACCGTGGGTTCTTTGCGTAGCCATATTTATCCTTATTATGCAGGCAGTGATCAAAGTCACTGAAGGGAATTATGCAGGTTCAGCTTGCTCCGCGCTTCGCAAAATCCCTCAGGCGGAAGCCCAGCGCAAACAGCGCGGCAAAGTACACCACCACGCCCAGCACCACCAGCCAAGTGAGATGGATGATGCGCGTCCAGCCGTGGCTGGCCAGCCAATGTTGTTGGCTACCCATGCCGAACCAGAGCGCCAGCCCGAGCGCCAGCAAGGCGATGCACAACTTGAAGAAGAACTTGCCCCAGCCCGGCTCGGGCTGGTAGATGCCGCGCTTGCGCAGCAAATAGAACAGGATGGCGGAATTGAAGCAGGCGCCCAGACCAATGGAAAGGGCCAGCCCGGCATGGTTCAATTCCAGATAAAACACAAACAGCAAATTCATCAGTTGCGTGGCGATCAGGGTCGCGATGCCGATCTTGACCGGCGTCCTGATGTCCTGCCGTGCATAGAATCCGGGAGCAAGCACCTTCACCGCGATGATGCCGATAAGGCCGACGCTGTAGCCAACCAAGGCATGGCTCGTCTTCAATACATCGTTGGCAAGGAATGCGCCGTGCTGGAAGAAAGTCGCCAGCAATGGCACGGCAATCATGCCCAGCGCCAGCGCAGCGGGCAGCGTGAGCATAAAAACCAGGCGCAAGCCCCAATCCAGCAATTTTGAATATTCCGTCGTGCTGTTGTCGGCATAGTGCCTGGAAAGCGAAGGCAACAGGATGGTGCCCAGCGCCGCCCCCAGCAGCCCCGAGGGGAATTCCATCAAACGGTCCGCGTAATACAGCCAGGACACGCTGCCCGCCACCAGGAACGAGGCGAAGATAGTGTTGATGATCAGGCTGATCTGCGCGATGGATACGCCGAATACGGCTGGCCCCATCTGCCTGATGACGCGCCGCATGCCTTCGTCCTTCAGGCTGAAACGGATGCTCGGCAGCATGCCGATTTTTTTCAGGAACGGAATCTGGAACGCAAGCTGGATGAAGCCCGCAATAAACCAGGCCCAGGCCAGACCCACGATAGGCTGATCGAAATTCGGCGCGAGCCACAACGCCCCGCCGATCAGGCAGACATTCAGCAGGATGGGGGCAATAGCGGGCACCCAGAATTTGTTGTAGGTATTGAGTATGCCGGCCGCCACCGACACCAGCGAGATGAAGAAGATATAGGGCGAAGTAATGCGCAACAAATGAACGGTGAGATTGAATTTCTCCGCGTCTTTCACGAAACCGGGGGCGGTGATATAGATAATGAGCGGCGCAGCAATGATGCCGATGAGTGTCACCACGAACAGCGCCAGTGCCAGCAGGGTCGTGACATGGTCCACCATCAACTTGGTCTCATCGTGTCCGCGCCGTGTATTGTATTCGCCGAAAATCGGCACAAAGGCTTGCGAAAACGCGCCCTCGGCAAACAGGCGGCGCAACATGTTGGGCAAGCGGGTGGCAATAACGTAGGCATCGTTCGCCATGCCAGCACCAAAGATGCGCGCGATCAGAATATCGCGCACAAAGGCCAGGATGCGCGAAACCAGGGTCAGGCTGCTGACCGCAGCAAGGGCTTTAAGCAGATTCATTTGGATTGATAAGTTATTGGGGACGCTGGATATTTTAGATGGACTCTACCAATTGTTATTCTACTGAGAACGCCGCTTTCGATTAAACGAATAACCAAACCCTGTGCGGGCGCAATCATACCACCGCCCCAAGTCCTCCCGCATAATCAAGCCGTTCTGTGCACTTCAACATGTTGGCCGCCCTATCGCACAAACTCCGCCAAGAGCAAGTCCCCCGAAAAAAGGGTTTGCCAAACCCCAAGGGAGCCTCTAGAATGCGCCCCTTTCTGAAAAGCCGAATTCTCAAGGAGTAGTTAGTCATGGCAAATAGCGCACAAGCTAGAAAACGTGCAAGACAAGCAGTCAAGCAGAGCCAGCACAATGCCAGCCTGCGTTCCGAGCTGCGTACCGCGATCAAGAAGGTCACCAAGGCAATTGAAGCCGGCGACAAGGCTGCTGCTCAAGCCGTGTTCCAGGCATCGACCAGTGTGGTAGATTCCATCGCTGACAAGAAGATCGTGCACAAGAACAAGGCAGCTCGCCATAAGAGCCGATTGTCCGCTGCGATCAAGGCGATGGCCTGATTTTATTGCAGACGATTCAGTCTGCGACAAAAGGCCGACGATGTAGTCGGCCTTTTTTGTTTATAGTTACAACATCAGAGAAACAACAAGACCGGGA
The DNA here is from genome assembly GCA_049286265.1 of Sideroxyarcus sp. Taxonomy (GTDB): domain Bacteria; phylum Pseudomonadota; class Gammaproteobacteria; order Burkholderiales; family Gallionellaceae; genus Sideroxyarcus. Next base: position 82,723 of record JBAQDF010000086.1, on the reverse strand, counting down.
AGCTTGCCTTCTGGGTACCTCTAGAAATTCAGAGTTCGCCCAAATGCAAGGCGCGGAAACAGATTTCGCCGCGCCGCATATAACAAATATGCAAGCAAGAAATCTGTTTACGCAACGCAGCAGTTGGGATGAAATCTGGATTTATAGAGGTACCCATGTCTCATTTGATGAACACGTATGCAAGACAAAACGTCACCTTCACCCACGGTGAAGGCGCCTGGCTATGGGACGTTAACGGCAAACGCTATCTGGACGGCCTGTCCGGCATCGCGGTCAATACCTTGGGACATGCCCATCCGCGTTTCACTGCTGCCCTTTCCGCCCAGATCGGCAAGCTGATCCACACTTCCAACCTGTATCAGGTACGCGAGCAGGAACTGATCGCCGACAAGCTGTGCGAAATTTCCGGCATGCAGGAAGTGTTCCTGTGCAATTCCGGCTGCGAAGCGAACGAAGCGGCGATCAAGCTGGCACGCATGTACGGCAACCAGCGCGGCATCGACACCCCGACCATCATCGTGATGGAAAAAGCTTTCCACGGACGGACGCTGGCCACCCTCTCCGCCACCGGCAACCGCAAGGTGCAGGCTGGCTTCGAGCCGCTGGTGAAGGGCTTCGTGCGCGTTCCCTACGACGATCTGGAAGCCATCCGGCAAGTCGCGGCCCACACCCCCAATATCGTGGCCGTACTGGTCGAACCGATCCAGGGCGAAGGCGGCATCCGCACGCCCGACATCAGCTACCTGCAAGGCCTGCGCAAGATTTGCGACGAGCACGAATGGCTGCTGATGCTGGACGAAGTGCAGTGCGGCCTGGGCAGGACCGGCAAATGGTTCGCCTTCCAGCACACCAGCATCATGCCGGACGTGATGACCCTGGCCAAAGGCCTGGGCTCCGGCGTCCCCGTAGGCGCTTGCCTGGCTGCAGGCAAGGCAACGGGCACGTTCAAGCCGGGCAACCACGGCTCGACCTTCGGCGGCAATCCGCTGGCCTCGACCGCCGCGCTCACCACACTGAACATCATGGAGCAGGACAAGTTGCTGGCCCATACCGCTCAAGTGGGCGGATGGATCAAGGAACAACTGCAAACACGACTGGGCGGCGTGAAAGGCGTTGTTACCGTACGCGGGCAAGGCCTGATACTGGGCATCGAACTCGACAAGCCCTGCGGCGTGCTGGTTGCCAAGGCGCTGGAGCAGGGCCTGCTCATCAACGTCACGGCCGACAACGTGGTGCGTTTGCTGCCGTCGTTGATCTTCTCCCAAGCCGAGGCGCAACAGTTGCTGGACATACTGTGCCCGCTGATCACGGAATTCCTGGCCCAGGAGTGAGTCATGAGCCGCAAACCCATCAAGCATTTCCTGCAATTCAGGGATTTCACCCGCGAAGAGTTTGAATACCTGTTCGAGCGCACCCGCATCATCAAGGAGCGTTTCAAGCGCTACGAAAAATACTGGCCGCTGGAAGACCGCACGCTGGTGATGATTTTCGAGAAGGCCAGCACGCGCACGCGCCTGTCGTTCGAAGCGGGCATGCACCAGCTCGGCGGTTCGGCCATCTACCTCAACACGCGCGATTCGCAACTGGGGCGCGGCGAGCCGGTAGAGGACGCGGGGCAAGTCATCTCGCGCATGAGCGACATCGTGATGATCCGGACTTTCGAGCAGGACATCATCGAACGTTTCGCCGCCAATTCGCGCGTGCCGGTGATCAACGGCCTGACCAACGAATACCACCCCTGCCAGGTACTGGCCGACATCTACACCTATATCGAGCATCGCGGTTCGATCAAAGGCAAGACCGTGGCCTGGATCGGCGACTCCAACAATATGTGCAACACTTGGCTGCAGGCCGCAGAGATACTGGATTTCAACGTCCATGTCTCCACCCCGCCCGGCTATGAAGTCGAACCGGAACGCGCAGGTCTTTACGGTCACGAACATTACGAGGAATTCACCGACCCGATGGACGCCGCCCGCGGCGCCGATCTGGTGACCACCGATGTGTGGACCTCGATGGGCTACGAGGCCGAAAACGAAGAACGCATGAAGGCCTTCGCCGACTGGCAGGTGGACGCCGACATGATGCGCATCGCCGCCAAAAATGCCCTGTTCATGCACTGCCTGCCCGCACACCGCGGCGAGGAAGTGGCGGCTGAAGTCATGGACAACCCGCAATCCGTGGTGTGGGATGAAGCCGAGAACAGGCTGCACGTACAAAAAGCGCTGATGGAATATCTGCTGCTGGGCAAGATCAACAATTAACTCGGAATTACTACAATGAGCGAAATCAAAAAAGCTGTCCTCGCCTATTCTGGCGGACTCGACACCTCGGTCATCCTCAAGTGGCTGCAAGACACTTACCAGTGCGAAGTGGTGACCTTCACCGCCGACCTCGGCCAGGGCGAAGAGCTGGAACCCGCACGCCAGAAGGCGCTGAAATTCGGCATCAAGCCGGATAACATTTTCATCGACGACTTGCGCGAAGAATTCGTGCGCGATTTCGTGTTCCCGATGTTCCGTGCCAACACCGTTTACGAAGGTGAATACCTGCTCGGCACCTCCATCGCACGCCCGCTGATCGCCAAGCGTCTCATCGACATCACCAACCTCACCGGCGCGGACGCGATCTCGCACGGCGCGACCGGCAAGGGCAACGACCAGGTGCGCTTCGAGCTGGGCGCCTATGCACTCAAGCCCGGCATCAAGATCATCGCGCCGTGGCGCGAATGGGATCTGCTGTCGCGCGAGAAGCTGATGGCCTATGCCGAAAAGAACGGTATCCCGGTCGACATGAAGCACAAGCAAGGCGGCTCGCCCTACTCCATGGACGCCAATCTGCTGCACATCTCCTACGAAGGCCGCCACCTGGAAGACCCGGCAGCTGAAGCAGAAGAGAGCATGTGGCGCTGGACGGTATCGCCGGAAAATGCGCCGGACAAGGCCGAATATCTGGACCTCGAATTTGCCCATGGCGACATCGTGGCGCTCAACGGCTCCAAACTCTCGCCCGCACAAATCCTGACCAAATTGAACGAGCTGGGCGGCAAACACGGCATCGGCCGCCTCGATCTGGTGGAGAACCGTTACGTCGGCATGAAGTCACGCGGCTGCTACGAAACCCCCGGCGGCACCATCATGCTCAGGGCGCACCGCGCCATCGAGTCCATTACGCTGGACCGCGAAGTCGCGCACCTCAAGGATGACCTGATGCCGCGCTACGCCAGCATGATCTACAACGGCTACTGGTGGAGCCCGGAACGCAAGGCGCTGCAAACGCTGATTGACCATACCCAGAGCTGTGTGAACGGCTGGGTACGCGTCAAGCTGTACAAGGGCAACGTGATCGTTGTCGGCCGCGATTCCAAGACCGATTCGTTGTTCGATTCCAGCATCGCCACCTTCGAGGACGACAAAGGCGCGTACGACCAGAAGGATGCGGCCGGCTTCATCAAGCTGAATGCATTGCGCATGCGCATTGCTGCGAACTTGAAGAACCGAAAGAAATAGGCTGGCAAGTTTAAGGAGGCGGCATGCTTCACGAACTGAGCGGTGACATTTTATTCAGCAGCGCGAAGGCCATAGCCCAAGGCGTCGCGCCGAATGACGATTTCCACCAGGGACTCGCGCTGCAACTGCGCGAGCGCATGCCGGCCATGTACAAGGATTTCCGCCATTACTGCCAGACCCAGCATCCCAAGTCCGGCGACTTGTGGACCTGGATGAGCGCCGATGGCCGTTACCTGGTCAACCTGTTCACCCAGGATGCCGCTTACGCGCATGGCAGCAAGCCCGGTAATGCCAAGCTGCAGCATATCAACCACAGTCTGCATGCACTTCGTAGCGTCGTGCAGAAAGAAAAACTCGGCAGCGTCGCTTTGCCGCGTCTGGCCTGCGGCGTGGGCGGACTGAACTGGGATGAGGTAAAACCGCTGATCGAGAAACAACTCGGCGACCTCAATATTCCGGTTTATATTTACGTTAATTACCAAAAAGGCGTCAAAGCCACCGAACCCCCGAAATAATCAATCCCAAAGGAAATCCCAGCATGTCAGACAAAATCGACAACGTCAGCGTCGGCAAAAAAGCCAATGTCTTCTTCGACGGAAAATGTGTATCGCACTCGGTGTTCTTCCCCGACGGATCGCGCAAGACCGTTGGTGTGGTACTGCCCAACAGCAAGCTCACCTTCAACGTCGGCACACCGGAACTGATGGAAATCAGCGGCGGCACCTGCCAGGTCAAGATTGCCGGCGAGTCCGCTTTCAAGACTTACGCCGAAGGCAGCAGCTTCAGCGTCGCGGCCAATGGCAGTTTTGATATCCATACCGGCACAGACCCGGTTAATTACGTTTGCAGTTTTGGTTGATTCACAATAAGGAAGAACCATGCCCTCTTTCGACATCGTTTCCGAAGTAGAAAAGACCGAAGTCAAGAACGCGGTCGAGCAGACCAACAAGGAAGTCAGCACACGCTTCGACTTCAAGGGGTCGGACGCCCGCGTCGAGCCGGCCGAGATGGTGCTCACCGTGCATGCCGACAACGAGTTCCAGCTGAATCAGGTGCAGGAGATCCTCAACGGCAAACTGGCCAAACGCGGGGTGGACATCAAGTGCCTGGAGATCAGCGAAAAGATCGAGAAGGTCAGCGGCAACAAGGTCAAACGCAATTGCACCATCAAGGTGGGTGTGGAGATCGAACTGGCAAAGAAGATCGTCAAACACATCAAAGACAGCAAGATGAAAGTGCAAGCCAGCATCCAGGGCGACACCGTACGCGTCACCGGCAAGAACCGCGACGACTTGCAGGCCGCCATCGCCTTCGTGAAGAAGACGATTACCGACTTTCCCCTGCAGTATCAGAACTTCCGCGACTGAAATTCGTATCACGGCTTTTCCTCACCGCACTGCAGGCCCTGTGTTTCATGCACAAGGCCTGCTTGCGCACCGAAAATGGTATTGCTTCCCGACTTTTCTCAGGGTCTAATCGGTGTACGCATTGCGGGGAGGTTCTGACATGAAATCCGTACTCATTCCACTTGCTCAAGGCAGCGAAGAACTGGAAGCCGTGACCGTTCTCAACATCCTGCGCCGCGCGGGCATCGAGGCCGTGAGCGCCAGTCTGGACGGTCATCCGATACGCGGCAGTCGCGGTACCGTATTGCTCCCCGACACCTCGCTGGACGAAGCACTCAAACGCCGTTTCGACATGGTGGTGCTGCCCGGCGGCCAGCCCGGCACCAACAACCTCAAGGCCGACGCGCGCATCATCAAGCTGCTGCAGCGCATGGCGGCGGAGGATTGCTTTGTCTGTGCCGTCTGCGCCGCACCTTCGGTACTGGCAACCGCCGGTTTGCTCGACGGCAAGCGCGCCACCAGTTTCCCCGGTTCGCTCGACGCCTTTCCCAAAGTCTTGCGCCAGCAACAGGCCGTGGTCGAAGACGGCAAACTCATCACCTCGCGCGGCCCCGGTACCGCCATGGATTTTGCGCTGACGCTGGTGGAGCGGCTGGCAGGGAAATCCAGACGCGATGAGGTTGAAGCCGGGTTGGTACGGTGACCTCGCCGCTCGGGAAACTTCCGCCCTCGGTCTTCGCGCTGCTGCTGCAATCCGCAGCATTCGTGCTCGCCGTACTGATCGTGCGCCTTTTTGGCCTGCAACTTGCGCCCTTCGTTTTTGCCCTGCTGTGCGGCACGCTGGCCGCCGCCTTCAGCCGCATCGCAGGTCTGGCGCACTGGTGGCTGTTCATCCAGTTCGCCTTTGCCCCGGCGCTGGTGCTGATGCTGGCGCTGAACATCCCGCCCGGATTTTTTCTCGCAGCCTTCCTCGTCATGCTGGTGGTGTACTGGAGCACTTTCCGCACCCAGGTGCCGCTTTACCTTTCCAGCGACAAGGTATGGCAGGCATTGGCAAGCAGACTCCCGGCCGAACAGCCGTTTACCCTGGTCGATCTCGGTTCCGGCATCGGCGGCGTACTGACCTTTCTCGCCCGCACTCTCCCGCAGGGGAGATATCACGGCATTGAAAGCGCTCCGCTCCCTTTTTTGTGGAGCTGGCTACGCATCCGGTTCGGCGGCTTGCGCAACTGCAGCGTGCAGTGGGGCAGCCTGTGGGATAGCAACCTGGGGCAGTACGACGTGGTATTCGCCTACCTCTCCCCCGTGCCCATGGAAGCGCTGTGGCACAAAGCCCGTCAGGAGATGCGCCCCGGCAGCCTGTTCATCAGCAATACCTTCGCTGTGCCCGACCAGGCGCCTCAGGAAACCCTTGCCGTCGACGACCTGCATCATTCGACGCTATATCTCTGGCGCATGTAACTCTGCAGTTTCTTTCCTGAATTCGCCGCTTAAGCAACTCTTAAGCTTGCCTCCCTATCCTGCATGTATCGAAATACCACCAAGGAGTCGAATAATGATTCGTACAGTTCATGTGTTTATTCTGGTTTTCGTGGCAGTCGCCGGACTGATGTCGCTTTCCGCTTCGGCACAAACGCCCCAGGAAAAAGACGACGTAATCACTTATCTGCTCACCGTCAAGGGTTAAGGAGACTGCCATGCTGTTTGATTCTAAAAATGCATTGCGAATGTTTGCGGCAATTTTGTTGCTGACTGGCGGATTAATGTCGTCTGCCCAAGCCGACGACGACGACGATGAACGCATGCCTGCCGTCAAGAATGCGCTGTGGCAAACAGAATGCGGATCCTGCCATGTGGCGTTTCCACCGCGTTTGCTTCCCGCCGAATCCTGGCAGGCAGTGATGTCCGGACTGGACAAGCACTTCGGCAGCGATGCCAGTCTTGATGCACCGTCCGCACGCGAGATTGGCGCTTTTTTGGACAAGAATGCAGGCAGAAACCGGCACTCAAGGTCGGGCAAGCCAGTCCTGCGCATCACCGAAACCCGCTGGTTTGTGCGCGAGCATGACGAGGTGTCGGATCGCACATGGAAAAATCCGAAGGTAAATAGCGCGGCAAATTGCACAGCGTGCCACACCGAAGCCGAAAGCGGCAATTACAGCGAACACGGCATCAGGATACCCAGATAAAAGGCGACCGAGGCAATCAAAGGCATTCATCGCCCTCATGCGTGACTGGGTGTCATAATGCTCGCGCCAGTCGCGGCCTTCTGGTTCGGATATCCGTCAATCGGCCTGATGCAACCCGACAGCGACGTGGCACAGGCTGCATAGCAACACGATGACGACTGAGGCAGGCTGAATGAACCCAAAAACCTCGGTTCTATCCGCAGATTTCGCAGATTAACGCAGATTTTCATGTTGTTAAACACAGAGACTACATCACCCAAAAGGAGAGCAAGATTATTGTGGCAATGGTTTGTTTTAATCCGCGTTAATCCGCGGACAACTGCTTTTTTCAGGTTGAATACAGGCGAAATATGCGCATATTGGTGATCGAAGACGATGCCCTGCTGGGCGATGCGATTCAGGTCGGCCTGAAGCAGTCCGGCTATGCCGTAGACTGGATGAAAGACGGCGTGTCGGCCGACCAGGCGCTCGGCACCGAACCCTATGCCGCCGCAGTTCTTGATCTGGGATTGCCGCGCATGTCCGGCCTGGAAGTATTGCGGCGTCTGCGCAGCCGCAGTATTCCGATCCCGGTGTTGATCCTGACCGCAATGGACTCAGTGGAGGATCGCATCAACGGCCTGGATGCAGGTGCTGACGACTATCTGGTCAAACCGTTCGATATGGGCGAACTCGCTGCGCGACTGCGTGCGCTGGTCCGCCGCGCCAGTGGCAAACCGGCGCCTGCATTGCGGGTTGCAGGCGTGGAGCTTGAGCCGTCGGCGCACCGCGTACTTTACCGCGATAACACAATCGAGCTTCCCGCCAAGGAATTCGCTGTGCTGCACGCCCTGATGCTCAACGCGGGAAAAGTCCTGTCGCGCCCCCAGCTCGAAGAGCAGTTATATGCATGGGGCGAGGAAGTCGAAAGCAACGCAATCGAAGTGTATATCCACCATTTGCGCCGCAAGCTGTTTCCCGAATTGATTGAAACCATCCGCGGCGTGGGCTACCTGATACCCAATGATAAAAATGTTTGAGAAACGCAGTCATGGTTCGTTAAAGCATCGTCTTTTGGCACTTGCCTTGTCAACTGTCGTTGTAGTCTGGCTGTCGGCAACCGCCTTCACCTATTTCGATGCACGCGAGGAATTTGGCGAGATACTGGACGCGCACCTGACCCAATCCGCTGCACTTCTGGCCACCCAGGCTTCCCATGAACTTAATGAGGTCGAAACCGAGCAAACCCCGTTGCTGCATAAGTATTCGCTCCGTGTCGCTTTCCAGGTATGGGAGGGAGGGCGCTTGTTACGTCTGCACTCTGCCAACGCGCCTGGCCTGCCATTGTCTGATCTCGAACAGGGTTTCAGCGACAAAGTCATCGACGGTCATCGTTGGCGCGTGTTCAGCACGTGGGACGATTCCGGTAAAAATCTGATCCAGGTAGCCGAACTAACCAGGGATCGCGAAGAGTTATCCCGCGATGTTGCGGGCAATTTGCTCAAGCCGCTGTGGTTCTCGCTGCCCATACTTGCATTATTGCTGTGGCTGGCCGTGACACGCAGCCTGCGCCCGTTGGACAGGCTGGCCGGCGAAGTTGCACAGCGCGAACCGAACAATCTTGCATCACTGGATGCCGGAACAGCACCGCGCGAAGTATTGCCCTTGATCGAGCGCCTCAACCGCCTGTTCGTCCGTATTGATGAATCCCTGCAAAAGGAACGCCGTTTCACCGCCGATGCAGCGCATGAATTGCGCACGCCGGTGGCGGGCATCAAGGCCCAGGCACAAGTGGCACGCGCGGCTTCCAGCGACAGCGAACGCACCCACGCACTCGACAACGCCATCCTTGGTTGCGACCGTGCCGCCCACCTGATCGATCAGTTGCTGACCCTCGCGCGCATCGACACGCTGGACGATGAAACGGCCGAGCCATGCCGGCTCAGGGCAATTTCCGTTGAGGTAATTGCCTCGATAGTACCCACCGCGCTGAACCGGGACGTGCGGCTCGAATTGATGGATGGCGAGGAAATGCCGGTACGCGGCAATCCCGTCCTGCTGCGAATATTACTGCGCAATCTGATCGACAATGCCGTGCGCCATACCCCGCCCGGAACATCGGTGCATATCGACATTACCAATAAGCAGGGGCAGATATGCCTGTCGGTGAGCGACAATGGCCCGGGAATTCCGGCATCGGAACTCGACAGACTGGGAGAACGCTTCTATCGCCCGCTGGGCACCAGTGCAAGCGGGAGCGGACTGGGGCTATCCATCGTCAAACGCATTGCGGAAATCCACGCCGCCTCCCTGCAACTCGCATCGACGGAAAATGGGAACGGATTGACAGCTACGATCATCTTCAAAAAATGACTTATGCCCGGAGCAGTAACGCAATGCGTCCGATGAATTATCCGCAGTGAGCAATTTTCCGGAACAGCCCGAATCCCCCCGCCGACTCCCCGCAGCAATTGCAGCCAAACCAATCGCGAAAAACTTAAACCTGCCTCGTCAATGAGTTATAACGACCTCGCCGAAGCTCTTCCCAATTCTGATTTTTTTCGTTAGGATGCCTTCCCAATCTGGTTGTACATCCAAGCGGCATAGACCGCACCAAAATAAAAATTTAATCCAAAGCGAGAACCAAACATGAGCGAACATATCCGTTATGTCACCGACGCCACTTTCACCGCCGAGGTGCTGCAGTCGCCGCTACCCGTGCTGGTAGACTACTGGGCAGAATGGTGCGGCCCCTGCCGCATGATCGCCCCGATACTTGACGAAGTTTCCAAGGAATACGCCGGACGTCTGAACGTTGCCAAGCTGAACGTGGACGAAAACCAGCAAACCCCGCAAAAATACGGTGTGCGCGGCATCCCGACGCTGATGTTGTTCAAGAACGGCAACATCGAAGCGACCAAGGTTGGCGCCTTGTCCAAATCGCAACTCACCGCTTTCATTGACAGCCACATCTGAACCCTTTAATCTCCAGCCCGCAACTGCCCTGTTTCGTCCTGAAACCAGACAAATAAACTAAAGACACACACGGCAGTTCGGTGCGGCAAATCCCGCAAAACCCCCAAAAAAAACCTGTATTAGATCCAAACCCGGTCTCACTTCCCTAGCAACTCATCACAACCCAGCGCCAACGCGCCCCATCCACATATGCATTTATCCGACCTAAAGATCAAACACATCACCGAACTGGTGGAAATGGCTACCACCAACCAGATCGACAACGCCAACCGCATGCGCAAGCAGGACTTGATCTTCGCACTGTTGAAGAATCAGGCCAAAAAAGGCGAAAGCATCTTTGGTGAAGGCACGCTGGAAGTGCTGCCCGACGGCTTCGGCTTCTTGCGATCCCCGGACACATCCTATCTGGCAGGGCCGGATGATATTTACGTTAGCCCCAGCCAGGTACGCCGCTTCAACCTGCATACCGGCGATTCGATCGAGGGCGAGATCCGCACCCCGAAAGAGGGCGAACGTTATGTGGCTCTGGTCAAGGTGGATAAGGTCAACGGCGAACCGCCCGAGAATGCCAAGAACAAGATCCTGTTCGAGAACCTGACGCCCCTCTTCCCCACAGTGCATATGACGCTGGAGCGCGATATCCGCGCCGAGGAGAACATCACCGGACGCATCATCGACATCGTCGCCCCAATCGGCAAAGGCCAGCGCGGCTTGCTGGTGGCCTCGCCCAAGTCCGGCAAGACGGTCATGCTGCAACATATCGCGCACTCGATCTCGGCCAACAACCCGGATGCCACACTGATCGTGCTGCTGATCGACGAACGCCCCGAGGAAGTGACTGAAATGAGCCGCACCGTGCGCGGCGAAGTGGTCGCCTCCACCTTCGACGAACCGGCTACGCGTCACGTGCAAGTAGCTGAAATGGTTCTTGAAAAAGCAAAACGACTGGTCGAGCACAAGAAGGATGTGGTCATCCTGCTGGACTCCATCACCCGTCTGGCGCGCGCCTACAACACCGTGATCCCCTCCTCCGGCAAGGTATTGACCGGCGGCGTGGACGCCAATGCCCTGCAACGCCCCAAACGCTTCTTTGGCGCGGCACGCAACATCGAGGAAGGCGGATCGCTGACCATCATCGCCACGGCGCTGGTGGACACCGGCAGCCGTATGGACGACGTGATCTACGAAGAGTTCAAGGGTACCGGCAACATGGAAATCCACCTGGATCGCCGTATGGCCGAAAAACGCATCTACCCGGCGATCAACGTCAACCGTTCCGGCACCCGCAAGGAAGAATTGCTGATCAAACAGGACCTGCTGCAGCGAATCTGGGTGTTGCGCAAGCTGCTCTACCCCATGGACGAACTGGAAGCGATGGAATTCCTGCTCGATAAAGTCAAAGCGACCAAGAACAACGCCGAGTTTTTCGACTCGATGAAGCGTTAAACCCTGAAAAAAGGGTTTTGACGGTTGGTCATGTTTATGTATAATGCGCGGCTCTGAAAAACCGCATCAAGCGAGGTCGTTATGTACGCAGTAATCAAAACCGGTGGCAAGCAATATCGCGTTGTCGAAGGTGAAACTCTGAAGGTCGAATCCATTGACGGCGACGTCGGCGGCGCGATCGTATTGGACAAAGTGCTGATGGTTGGCAATGGCGACAAGGTCTCCGTTGGCAAGCCTCTGCTGAGCGGTGCGACTGTCAAGGCGACCATCATCGCCAACGGTCGCCACGACAAAGTGACCATCTTCAAGATGCGTCGTCGTAAGCACTACCAGAAACACCAGGGACATCGTCAAAACTTTACTGAGATCCGCATCGACGGCATCTCGGCTTAATTCCGAAGGAGCTAGAACATGGCATCGAAAAAAGGCGGGGGTAGTACCAGTAACGGCCGCGACTCACACTCGAAACGACTGGGTGTCAAGAGCTACGGCGGCGAACTCATCAGCGCGGGCAGCATCATCGTGCGTCAGCGCGGCACACAGGTTCACGCGGGCGACAACGTCGGCATGGGCAAGGATCACACGCTGTTCGCCAAGATCACCGGCAAGGTGGTATTCGCGATCAAGGGTGCAGCTAATCGCAAGACAGTCAGCATCGTCGCTGCTTAAGTATCAAGGCAGTTAGAATTAGCCCTATCGCGAGGTAGGGCTTTTTTATTTCCGGTATCCCCATCATGAAATTCATCGACGAATCAAAAATTGAAGTCATCGCAGGCAACGGCGGAAACGGCGCGGCCAGCTTTCGTCATGAAAAATACATCGAAAAGGGCGGACCGGACGGCGGCGACGGCGGGCGCGGCGGTAGCGTGTTCGCGGTCGCCGACCGCAACATCAACACGCTGGTGGATTACCGCTTCGCGCGCATGCACCGCGCCAAAAACGGTGAATCCGGACGCGGCGCGGATTGTTACGGCAAAGGCGCCGACGATGTCATCTTGCACATGCCGGTGGGCACCGTCATTACCGACATCAACAGCGGCCAGGTCATTGCCGACCTCACCCATGACGGCGAAAAAATCCTGCTCGCCAAGGGCGGTGCAGGCGGACTGGGCAACCTGCATTTCAAGTCCAGCACCAACCGCACCCCGCGCCAATGCACGCCGGGCGAGGAAGGCGAACGCCGCGAACTGCAACTGGAACTGAAGGTGCTGGCCGACGTGGGCCTGCTGGGCATGCCCAACGCGGGCAAATCGACGTTTATCCGCGCGGTCTCCGCTGCGCGCCCCAAGGTCGCCGATTACCCGTTCACCACCTTGCACCCCAATCTGGGCGTGGTGCGCGTTTCGGAAGAGAAGAGCTTCGTCATCGCCGATATCCCCGGATTGATCGAGGGGGCCGCGGAAGGCGCCGGACTGGGACACCAGTTCCTGCGCCATCTGGCACGCACGCGGCTGCTGCTGCATCTGGTGGACCTCGCACCGATGTATGAAGGCGTCGATCCGGTGCATGAAGCCCATGCCATCCTGAACGAGCTGAAGAAATACGACGAGGACTTGTACAACAAGCCGCGCTGGCTGGTGCTGAACAAGCTGGACTTGCTGCAGGAAAAAGACCGCGCCAACAAAGTCGCCGCCTTCCTCAAGGAATTCGGCGATAACACGCGCTACTTCGCCATCTCCGCCATCAACGGCGAAGGCTGCAAGGAACTGACTTACGCTATCATGGAGCACATCAACCAGATTGCCGCGCAAGAACAGGATGCCGTCACCGAAAGTGCGCAGGAAACCGAGATCGATATCCACGACCCGTTAGCATGAAAACCGTACTGACCCAATCCAGACGCATCGTCGTCAAAGTCGGCAGCAGCCTCGTTACCAATCAGGGCTCCGGCCTGGATATGGGCGCTCTCGGCAATTGGGCAAAACAGATCGCCACATTGCGCACGCAAGGCTGCGAAGTGGTGCTGGTGTCTTCCGGCGCCATTGCCGAGGGTATGCAGCGCCTGGGCTGGAAAAAGCGCCCCAGCGCCGTGCATGAGCTGCAGGCTGCGGCTGCGGTCGGCCAGATGGGCCTGGTACAGGCCTATGAAAGCTGCTTCCGCCAGCATCAGTTGAACGCGGCACAGGTCCTGCTGACCCATGCCGACCTCGCCGACCGCGAACGCTATCTCAATGCGCGTTCTACGCTGCGCACGCTGCTCAATCTGGGGGTCATCCCCATCATCAACGAGAACGACACCGTCGTCACCGACGAAATCAAGTTCGGCGACAACGACACCCTGGGCGCGCTGGTTGCAAACCTGATCGAGGCGGATGCATTCGTCATCCTCACCGACCAGGACGGCCTGTACACCGCCGATCCGCGCAAGGACAGCAGTGCTACGCTCATCAGCGAAGCGCAGGCTGGCGATGCAAAACTGGAAATGATGGCAGGCGGCGCGGGCAGCCACATCGGTCGCGGCGGCATGCTCACCAAGGTACTCGCCGCCAAGCGCGCAGCGCGCAGCGGCGCGCACACCGTCATCGCCTCCGGCCATGAACGCGACGTGCTGCCACGTCTGCTGCAAGGCGAATCCATCGGCACCCTGCTCACCACCAGCTCCTTGTCGCTGGATGCCCGCAAGCAATGGCTGGCCGACCACCTGCAAGTAAGCGGCAAAGTTTCGCTGGATGCAGGCGCGGTGCGCGTGCTGCGCAACGAAGGCAAAAGCCTGCTACCCATCGGCGTAACGCAAGTCAGCGGGGAATTCCAGCGCGGTGCGGTTGTTGCCGTGCTTGATACAGAAGGCCGCGACATTGCGCGCGGTCTGGTGAACTACAGCGCAGACGAGGCACGCCGTATCGCAGGCAAGGCCAGCGGCGAGATCGAAAATATTCTAGGTTATGTGGATGAACCGGAGTTGATACATCGCGACAATCTGGTTTTGCTGTAAAACAGCAAAACCAGATTGCGGCGTAGGCTAACTTGCGCAGCAAGTTAAACCGCGTAGCGGTGGCCGAAACCACAATCTGGTATTACTGTAGCCTCAGGAATTTTAAAACAGTTTCGGCATCAAACGGCCATCCCAACTCAGCCCCGGTATCTGCACGCTTTAATACCGGAATGCGGATGCCGTACTTATCCAGCAGCTCATTCTCGTCTGCGATATCAATGTATTCGGCCGCTATCCCCATCTCATGCAGAATAGCCTGTGCCTCTTCGCACAGATGACAGCATGTCGTGCCGTAAAGTTTGATGTCCATGGCCGATTCTAATTCCGTTCGTTCTATCGCAACACTGCAATCTGTTGCTCAGGCAAAGTCACGCACCAGCGCTGCCAGCTTGGCCAGGCCGATATCAGCCTGCTCCTCGCTGGCATGGCTGAAATTGAGGCGCAACTGGCCGCTGCTCTCAACTGTCACCGGAAAGAACGGCTCGCCCGGCATGAACGCCACCCCCGCCTCAATCGCCTTGGGTAATAGCTGGCGCGTATCGATGCGGCGATTGAGTGTAAGCCAATAGAATAATCCGCCGGGTGGCACCTGCCAGTTGGCAAGCTCTCCGAAATGGCGCCGCAGTGCAGCCTCAAAGGCATCGCGGCGCTCGCGATAACGCAACGCCAATCCTTGCAGACGTTGCTCGCAAGCCGGATCGTTCAATTGCTGCAACACCAGCCACTGGCTGACGCGGTTGCTGTGCAAATCGGCAGCCTGCTTCAGCCGCGTGAGGAATGGCATCAGCTCGGGCGAAGCGGCGAGATAACCAAGACGCAAGCCCGGCGCCAGACTCTTGGAGAACGAGCCTTGATAGATCCATGGCGCGCGCTTCAGACGCGCGCAAACCGGCGTCCGTTCGCACGGGTCGTACACCAGATCGCGATACGGGTCATCCTCAAACAAAGGGACAAGTGCCTCATCGCAAGCCGCAGCCAGCGATTCGCGCTGGCGGGCATCCAGACAACGTCCGCTGGGATTCTGAAAAGTGGGAATGGCGTAGGCGAATGCGGGTTTTTCCCGCTGCCAGGTTTTCGCATCCAGCGCATCCGCATCAAACGCCAAAAAGCGCGCACCGAAAAAATGGAACACTTGCAACGCCGCCAGATAAGTCGGCGACTCCACCGCCACCGCCGTGCCGGGATCGATGAACAGTTTGGCCACCAGATCGATCCCCTGTTGCGAACCGGACAGGATCAACACCTGCTCGGCGGAGCATTTCAATCCGCGAAGAGCCAGGTCATCAGCCACTCGCTTGCGCAATTCCCACTCGCCTTCACTGGGTCCGTATTGCAGCACCGGCTGCGGCATCGCCTCCAGACTGAATTGAGGAAAACTGTCGAGCGCAGGCAACCCGCCTGCGAACGAGATCATGCCGGGCCTGTCCACGACCGACAGAATCTCGCGGATCGGCGAAGCATGCAAATCCAGGGTGCGGCTGGAAAAACGCGTATTCCCGAACTGTGATGAAGCTTTCATAACGACCACCCATAAATGTCAATAAACTTGACCTATAGACAGTCTAGCGACCACTCGCCTATCATGTCAACATGGTTGACCCATTAGCCAGCACTGACACGATTGCCGCCATGTCGCGCGATGACGCATTGCGTCTGGCGATCGAGCAGTTCTATTTCGGCTACCGCGCCTTCACCGCCCCGCCCGACCGTATTCTCGAACAGCGCGGATTGGGTCGAGTGCATCACCGCATCCTGTATTTCGTCGGGCGCAACCCGCAAATTTCAGTCAACACCCTGCTCTCGCTGCTCAACGTGAGCAAGCAGGCACTCAACGCACCGTTGCGCCAGTTGATCGAAATGAATTT
Source organism: Sideroxyarcus sp. (assembly GCA_049286265.1). Taxonomy (GTDB): domain Bacteria; phylum Pseudomonadota; class Gammaproteobacteria; order Burkholderiales; family Gallionellaceae; genus Sideroxyarcus. Next base: position 66,481 of record JBAQDF010000086.1, on the reverse strand, counting down.
GATCGCGATGGACACTGCCGAACATGACCGCCGGGTGCGCCAGCTCTCGCTCACGCCCAGCGGCAGCAAACTGGAAGCCCAATTGACCGGCTCGCAGATGAAACAGCTGCAAGCCGTGTTTGATCAAGTTGGAACCGATGCCGAAGCGGGCTGGCATCAGGTGATGCGCAGCCTCGCCAAACAGGGTTAACGCGATTCCTGCGGTGAAGCGGTCAGGGAATGGCATTCGTGCTAGCATCCAATTCGCCCAATTGAGTTGCTCTCACTAATCTCTGTCGGAGATTCGTATGTTCATGTTTCTGGAATTGATCATCCTGATCGTGCTGGTCGCTATTGTGGTAATTGCTCTACGACCGCGCCGTTGAATGGAGCTTGATACAACCACTCCCAAAGTGGACAGCAGTGCTCGTTCAAGAAACAACGCAGAGGAATTTCATCGAGGGAAAACCATGAAAATAACCATCTACTTACTGCTGGCAATCCTGGCTTTCAGCGAAACGACAAAAAATGCAAATGCCAGTACGGAAATTGAATCAATTCCTTGCCAGAAATGGCTGGACAGACAGAATGCGCCAGCCGAGGGAGAGTTATATGCAGTGTGGCTCAACGGATATTTATCCGGGGCCAACGCCATGTATGGAGAAATTCTCGACAGAGACTTTATAAAGAACTCCGACAATATTTCAATCGTCGATTGGACAGAAGCATATTGCCGGAAATATCCCAAGTCGACGCTGCAAGACAGCGCCAATGCCCTGATAAAGCGATTAAAGAGAAACCTTCCGTTTTAAGGGAGCCCTTAAGAACCTGGTACTTTCTTTCAGCATCGAACACAGATAGCGCACCATACAAAAGGGGGCTTGCGCCCCCTTGGTGTTTATTTCCAGGCCGCCATCGGCTACCTGATGTGGCTAACGTGCCGCAGTGGCCTCGAAGCCTTGTTTTCCATCCAGTTCTTGATGCGGACGGCATCGCCGACTCGGGTACGTTTGCCCCAGGAATCCAGCAATACAATAACCACCGGACGATTGGCTATTTTGGCTTGCATCACCAGACAACGCCCCGCCTCGCTGATATAGCCGGTCTTGCTGAGACCAATCTCCCACTGGGAATTTCTGACCAAAGGATTGGTGTTGCTGAAGCGCAGTGAACGACGCTCATCCACCTGCACAATATGCGAATGCGAAGTAGTGTAGCGCTGGATATCGGGATAGCTTTGCGCCGCGATGACCATCTTGACCAGATCCTGCGCGGTTGAAACGTTGGTGCTGTGCAGTCCGGTCGGATCGAAGAATTGGGTTGAATCCATACCCAGTTCACGCGCCTTGGCGTTCATCATCGCGAGCATGACCGGCGTGCCGCCGGGATAAGTGCGGGCCAATGCCGCCGCTGCGCGATTTTCGGAAGCCATCAAAGCCAGCTTGACCAGTTCGTCGCGCGTCAGCGTCATGCCATTGCGCATGCGGGATTTGGTACCCTTCAAATGATCGCGGTCTTCTGCGCTGATGCTGATCGACTCGTCCATCGGCAGTTTTGCATCCAGTATCACCATGGCCGTCATGAGCTTGGTGATGGATGCGATGGGAACGACGTTTTCGGCGTTCTTGCTGTAGATCGGGCGCTGATCCTGCTCGTCGTAGATCATGGCAAAAGCGGATTGCAGTCTCAGGGCAGACGTTTTGTATACCGGGCTGGCCGACTGGTCGTCGCGCACTACCGGGGTCACGCCTTCATTGTTTTCCGCATGTGCCAGCAGCACATGAGAAAACAAAGCCAGCATGATGATTTTCTTAAACATGTTTCGCCCTTGATTCACGGAATACGGGCCGCAGGATACCCTAAAAAAACCATAAAACTCAACGCATGTCGCAAAATAGTCAATGCTCTTCCTGCTGCTGCAAAGCCCACATCTGGGCATAAACCCCCTGTTTTTCCAACAGGTTACGATGATTTCCGCGCTCGATAATGCGCCCTTTGTCCATTACCAGGATCTGATGGGCGTCAACGATAGTCGACAAACGGTGCGCAATGACCAGCGTAGTGCGGTTCTGGGCGATGTGGCGCAATTCGTCCTGAATAGCTTTTTCCGACTTGGAATCCAGCGCGGAGGTCGCTTCGTCAAAGATCAGAATCGCCGGATTCTTCAGAATTGCGCGGGCAATAGCCACACGCTGCTTCTCTCCGCCGGACAGTTTCAGTCCGCGCTCGCCCACCATGGATTCGTAGCCTTGCGGCAGGGATTCGATGAAAGTATGGATATGGGCCGATTGCGCCGCCGCAACCACCTCTTCACGCGTTGCATCCGGGCGGCCATAGGCAATGTTGTAATAGATGGTGTCATTGAACAGCACCGTATCCTGCGGCACGATACCGATGGCTGAGCGCAAACTCGTCTGCGTGACCGAACGGATGTCCTGCCCGTCAATGGAGATGCTGCCCGCATTCACGTCGTAAAAGCGGAACAGCAACCGCGACAACGTGGACTTGCCCGCCCCGCTCGCCCCCACCACCGCCACCGTATGCCCGGAAGGGATGTCGAAGCTCACCTCGGGCAATATCTCGCGCGCCGGATCGTAGGAGAAGCGCACGTTGTCGAAGCGCACCGCAGCGCCATTCAGTTTGAGCGGAAGCGCACCCGGCGCGTCCTGCACTTCGCGGCTTTCGTCCAGCAGGCGGAACATCTTCTCCATGTCGGCCAGGGCGTTCTTGATCTCGCGGTAGACAAAACCAAGAAAATGCAGCGGCATGTAGAGCTGCAGCATGTACACATTGACCAGCACCAGATCGCCGATGGTCATCGTGCCCTTCACTACGCCGTCCGCAGCCAGCAGCATGAGCAAGGTTACGCCGACGGCAATGATGATGCTCTGTCCGGCGTTGAGTGTGGCCAGCGAGGTCTGGTTGCGCACTGCCGAAACTTCCCAGCGCTGCATCTGGTCGTCGTAACGATTCACTTCGTAGCGCTCGTTACCGAAATACTTCACCGTTTCGTAATTGATCAGGCTGTCGATGGCTCGCGTATTGGCCTTGGAGTCCATTTCGTTCATGGTGCGGCGAAACACCATGCGCCATTCTGTGATGACCAGCGTGAAGAGGATATAAACCACGAGCGTGGCAAAGGTAATGATGGCAAACCACGGGTTGTATTTGACGAACAGGATACCCGCCACCAAACCGATTTCCAGCAAAGTGGGCAGGATGTTGAACAACAGGAACGTGAGCAAAAAACTGATGCCGCGCGTGCCGCGCTCGATGTCGCGCGATACGCCGCCGGTCTGCCGCTCCAGATGAAAACGCAAACTCAGATTGTGCAAATGTTCGAATACCTGCAACGCCACGCGGCGGATTGCGCGTTGCGTGACTTTGGCGAACAGCGCGTCGCGCAACTCGCCGAACAGTGTGCTGAACAAACGCAGCAGACCGTAGCCGACCACCAGAAACACCGGGACCGTGAGCATTGCCTGCGGCTGGCTCATCGCATCCACGATCTCCTTGAGCATGAGCGGTACAGCCACGTTGGTGAGCTTGGCCAGCACCAACAGCACGATCACCGCGACCAGGCGGACTTTGAACTCCAGCAAATAGGGCAGCAAACTGCGGATGACACGCCAATCGGTACGGGTTTGGTCGGAGGGAGTGTGCGAATAGGGATTCATCTGTGCATCGAAATTTATGACGGCTCGCATTATAGCCGCTGACAATCGTTCATCCTAAAAACCGTAATTGAGCCACGGATGAACACAGATGCAACACGGATAAACAACCGCGTATCCAGTAATTTCGCTTACACCATTCAGGTGAGTTGCAATCGTCATGTAACACACCGTTTTATCTGTATTAATCCGTGTTCATCCGTGGCTGAGTTTTTAAGGTTCATTTCTCTTCTGAAAAAATCGGGCACCCGCGAGGATGCCCGAAAGCTTGAGGAGAAGCTCGAAAGCGGGAGGAGGGGAAGCCTTGACCGCTCTCGCCTGCTTATCAGCAAGCGGCATGCCAATGCCCGCTTAATGTTGATTCATAAAGAATAGTGCTGCCAACTGCGCGTTACACGGAAAACAATGATGCACCCGAATGTCGCAAGGCGCACCGCCAGCGTGCATCATTCCGGGAGCGCGGGTCGTCCGAAGTAATAACCCTGCGCGTAATCCACGCCCATTTCGGCAAGCATCTTCGCCGTCATCTCGTCCTCGACAAACTCGGCCACCGTCTTCAAACCGAACTCGTGGGCCATGCCGTTGATGTGCGCCACCATGACTCGGTCGCGTTCATCGGCGACGATCTGGCGCACGAAGCTGCCCTCGATCTTGACGTAGTCGATTTGCAGATATTTCAGATAGAGGAACGAAGAGAATCCGCTGCCGAAATCGTCCAGCGCCACTGCAATCTTGCTGGCGCGCAACTCCTCGATCACCGCCCGCACCTGCGTCAGGTTGGGCAAGGCTTCACGCTCTGTGATTTCCAATACGACCTTCTCGCAGGGAACGCCTGCATTGCGCACCAGATCCGGAATACCCCGCACCCATTCGATGTCGTTAAAACTGCGCGGAAACAGGTTGAAGAACAACTTTGCCTGCGGATGCTTGACCGCAATTGCCGCATAATGCGCCAGGCCTTTGCGGAACACCTCGCGGTCAAGTTCCTGCGCCATGCCCAGTTCCTCGGCAACCTCGATGAATTCACCAGCGGGAATGATGGTCTCCCCGTCGCGAATCCGCACCAACACTTCATAAGCCGCCACCGTGCTGGTCTTCAATTCGATGATAGGCTGCAGGAAAGCTTCGATGCGATCCTCGCGCAAGGCATTGCGCAGGAAATCGCCCTGCTTGAAGATCGCCATCATGCTGCGATCCGCATCTGTCTCAGCCGTCATCACCTGGTTCTTGCCGAGCATCTTGGCCTTGTACAACACAACATCCATCGCCGAATAAAGCTCTTCCTCGGTCTTGCCATCCTCGGGAAAACTGACCATGCTGAAACTGGCCGTGGTGCGTATCTTGCCAACCGGCAATTCAAACTCGCGTCCGACCAAAGTCTGGTGCAATTTGTTCGCCACCAGCAATCCGTTTTTCGCCGGTGTCTCCGGCAATATCAGGGCGAACTCGTCGCCGCCCAGTCGCGCCAATACATCGCCGCGTCGCAGCCCTTCGCCCAGCATGGCGGTCAATTCCTTGAGTACCATGTCGCCGATTGGATGGCCGAAGGTATCGTTGATGTACTTGAAATTATCCAGGTCGATCATGATCACCGAGAACCCGTGCTGATGCCGCTCGGCACGAATAATCTCGTATTTCAGGAACTCGTGGAACTTGCGCCGGTTATACAAGCCAGTCAGCGGATCGCGAACGGAAAGCTCTTCCAGCTTGGCGTTATATTCCTGTACGGTCTGCAACAGATGATTGAAATAATCCGCCAGGTGCTTGATCTCAGACAACCAGGAAGAACCGGTCACGCGGCGGCTCATGTCCATATCCAGCGTCACGCTGCGCATCACCCCCACCAGGTTGGCGATGGGCTGTGCCACCAGATAACGTAATTTCAGGTAAAGAATGACGAACACGATCGCGATCACCAGCAATGTATAACCGACGATGGTGTTGATCACGACACTGAAGGACACCTTCAGGTCGCGGATCGGATAGGTGATGTCGATCACCCCGTGCACCGCACCTGCATGCGACTGGGTATGGCAGGTCAGGCACTCCTGTTGCGCCACAACCGGGTAGAGATAGCGGATGGACTCTTCGTCCGGAAAGGTCATGTTGTCTTTGCCGTGCTGGAGCGCCAGCAATAAATCCTTATCGCTCAGGATGGCAGCCTCCTCGCCTGCCATCGCGCCGAATTGCCGTGTGACGACCTCGCCGCGGAAGACCCGGATCTTCAGCTCGGGAAAATTCGTGTTCAATCTTTCAATGGATTCGTTGATTTCCTGCTTGCTCCAGCCCTTGCGCATGGCCGAATAAAGACTCTGGAACACCATTCTGGATGTCTGTTGCGCGTCGTCGCGTGCCAACTCATGGATGGCATGATCGCGTATCGTTTCGGACATGGTGTAAATCAGCAGCGAAGCAATCAGCGCCGCCATGAAAGAGATCAGGACCAGGAGTCTGCCCAGCGTCAGTTGCGTGAAATTTTCGAGGAGTTTCCTCATTACTATCCCGTAATATCGTTGCACTGCGATCCGCCTCCCGTCGAATCGCAATCAAATAACCGGAGCGCATCGTGCCACAATGTTGCCCCTGTCACAATGACAAACCAGCCCTGCGCTTCAGGTGTTCGTATTCTGTCCTGCGCGCAGCGCCGGGCCATACAGAGCAGCCCGGTCGTTCAGGATCACCCGCACCGGCATCGCCTCCAGCAACGGTCGCATGCGGCCTTTGTTCAGGAATGCCTGCATGAAAATATCGCGCTGCAATAGCGGCAATATTTTCGGCGCAATGCCGCCGCCCACATACACCCCGCCACAGCTCATGGTCTTCAAGGCAAGGTTGCCCGCCTCCGCGCCGTACAGTTGCACAAAGAGCGCCAGCGTCTCGATACAGATATCGTCGCGACCGTCGAGTGCCGCGCGCGAAATGACTGCTGCAGCGTCTTTCTCCCGCATCTCGTCCGCCTGCCACTGCGGCACGGCAGCTTTGCGATAGAGGCGCAAAAAGTCATGCAGGTCGACCAAGCCCATGCCGGAAACCACGCGTTCCCAACTCACATGCGCATGACGCAATTGCAGGTGTTGCAGCAATGCAAACTCCAGTTCCGTCTGCGGACTGAAACTGGTGTGTCCGCCTTCGGTGGCATAGGGATGATGCTGTAGCCCGTCCCAATGCAATCCCGCTTCGCCCAGGCCGGTCCCGGCAGCGATGATGGCGGCATTGCCGCGCGCATTCGGCTCACCTGCCTGCAAAGTCAGCAAGTCATCAGCGCCCAAAGCGGGCAGCCCACAGGCAGTCGCCTCCAGATCGTTGAGCAAGGTGCAAGTCTTGAAGCCGAAGCGCTGACGCAAGACATCGGCTTCGATATACCAGGGCAAGTTGGTCGTGCGCACCGCACCATTCACAACCGGCCCGGCAACGCCGAATGCCGCATGGGCAGGAGAATGGACATCTTTCAGAAACTCCGCCAGCAATGATTCGAACGTGGCGAAGTCGCGGCTTGGATAGCTGATCTCGCGCTCGACGCGTACATGCGCCCCGACAGCATCAACCAATGCAAGTCGAGTCTTGGTTCCGCCTATATCGCCAGCAACGACCTTGCTCATGGGTTAGCCGTTTTTTCCCGTGTGTCAATCGGCGCAATGTGCCAGATGTGTTTGGCATATTCGCGAATGGTACGATCACTGGAAAATTTGCCCATCCCGGCGACATTGAGAATGGATCGCTTTGTCCATTCCGCCGGATCGCGATACAACTCATCCACCGCATCCTGGGCGGCAACATAGGAAGCGTAGTCCGCCAGCAACAGGAAACGGTCGCCGTGCTTGAGCAGCGCATCGACGATCTCATGGTATCTCTTCGAATCGTCCGGGCAGAAAAATCCGGATGCAATCATGTCCAGCGCCTGCTTCAACTCGGCGTTGCCGCGGTAATAGCTCACCGGATCGTAACCTTGGCGCCGCAGTTCATCGATCTGCTCGGTGGTCAGACCGAACAGGAAAAAGTTCTCGGCGCCCACTTCTTCGCGTATTTCGATGTTCGCGCCATCCAGCGTGCCGATGGTGAGCGCGCCATTCAACGCCAGCTTCATATTGCCCGTACCCGAAGCCTCAGTCCCGGCCGTGGATATTTGTTCGGACAGATCGGCAGCCGGAACGATGCGCTCGGCATTGGAAACGTCATAGTTGGGAATGAACACCAGCTTCAGCTTGCCGCCGATCTGCTGGTCGTTGTTGACGATATCGGCAATGTCGTTGATGAGACGTATGATCAGCTTGGCCATCGAATATCCGGGTGCCGCCTTGCCCGCAATTAAGACAGTGCGCGGCACGATACCGGAATGGTCGCCGGAGCGGATACGGTTATATAGCGTGATGACATGCAGCACGTTGAGCAACTGCCGCTTGTACTCGTGGATACGTTTTACCTGGATGTCGAACAATGAGGCCGGATCGACCTCGATACCGAGTTGCTGACGTATCAGCCCCGCAAGGCGTTCCTTGTTTGCCTGCTTGACGGCACGGAATTGCTGCTGGAATCCGGCATCACCGGCATATTCGCGCAGCTTCTGCAACTGGTCGAGATCGGTCACCCAGCCCTTGCCGATACGCTCGCTGATCAGTTTGGCCAAGCCAGGATTGGCCTGATTGAGCCAGCGGCGCGGCGTGACGCCATTGGTCATGTTGATGATCTTGCCAGGCGAGACGCGCTCAAAGTCGGCGAAGATCGTGCGCTTCATCAATTCGGTATGCAGGGCTGCAACGCCGTTCACCGTATGGCTGCCGACAATGGCCAGATGAGACATACGCAAACGACGGGCCCCTCTTTCGTCAATGATGGACAGACGTTGCAGCAAGTCTCCGTCCCCGGGAAACTGGTGCATCACCTGCTGCAAAAAACGATGGTTGATTTCGTAGATGATCTGCAAATGACGCGGCAACATGGCCTCGAACATCGGCACCGGCCAAGTCTCCAGCGCTTCCGGCATCAGCGTGTGGTTGGTGTAGGAAAAAATGCGCGTCGTCATTCCCCACGCATCGTCCCAGGTCTGCTTATGCACATCAACCAGCAGGCGCATCATTTCGGCGATGGCGATGGACGGATGCGTGTCGTTCAGTTGCACGGCAAGTTTGTCCGGCAATTGCGTCCAGGTGGCGTGTTTTTTCTTGTAGCGGAACAGCATATCCTGCAACGATGCACTAACGAAAAAGAATTGCTGCTTCAGGCGCAACTCGCGCCCGATCTCGGTAGTGTCGTTCGGATACAGCACCTTGGACAGGTTCTCCGATTCATTCTTGTCGGCAACGGCCTGGATATAGTTGCCCTGATTGAAGTAGCCCAATTCGAAATCGCGCGAGGATTTCGCCGCCCACAGTCGCATGTTGTTGACCGTCTTGCCGCCATATCCGGGAATCGGCGTGTCGTATGCCATCGCCATCACATCGTCGGTCTCCACCCAGTGATGCCGCACCAGGCCATCTTCATGCTTGTATTCCACTACACGGCCATGAAACTTCACCGGGTACAACAGTTCCGGACGCGGAAACTCCCACGGGTTGCCGTACCGCAACCAGTTGTCCGGGTGTTCCATCTGCACGCCGTTCTCGATACTCTGGCGGAACATGCCGTACTCATAGCGTATGCCGTATCCGTAGCAAGGCAGGTCGAGCGTTGCCATGGAATCCAGAAAGCATGCCGCCAAGCGCCCGAGGCCGCCATTACCCAGCCCCGCATCTGCCTCGTTCGCGGCCACGGCTTCATAGTCCTGCCCCATCTCGTAAAGCGCCGCCTTGCATTGCTCGTCGATATCCAGATTGAGCATGGCATTGCTCAATGTGCGCCCCATCAGGAATTCCAGCGACAGGTAATAGGTGCGCCTGGGATCATTCTCGTAATAGCGCTGCATGGTCTCCATCCAGCGCTCAACCAGACGGTCGCGCACGGCCAGCGCCGTTACCTGAAACCAGTCGTGCGTGGTCGCCTCGGTATGGTATTTGCTGTTGGAATAGATCAGGTGATCGCCAAGCGAGACTTGAATGGCTTCCTTGGTCATGCCTGCATTGCGATGTTGCGGTGTTGTCTTGCTATTCATCGCTACCCCCGGTTGGTATTTGAACGTTTGTTCGCTGAACAACGAAAATCTTTCCGGATTCTCCGCGCGCTATCCGGCACTGTCAATTCGGCAGATTAATGACTCTTGGCCATACCCAGCACACTGATGATAAAACGGATCAATCCGTAACTCATGCGCGCCAGAATGCGTATGAACACATTGGCGCGCGCCAGTTCGACGCGCCGCCCGTCACGCTCAATGGCAGTCTGCAAACTGCTGCGCAGCGCACCGGCAAAAGCCCGGTCGTGCACCACCAGATTCGCCTCGCGTGCCAGCAGCAAACTGAATGGATCGATATTGAACGAACCCACCGTTGCCCATTCGCCGTCGACGACCGCAACCTTGGCATGCAAATAACTGGCGTGATATTCGTAGATTTCCACGCCGGCATGCTGCAAGCGTCCGTACAAAGCGAGGGTGGCGTAATGCTGCAAGCGGTATTCCACCTTGCCCTGCAACAACAGTATCACGCGCACCCCGCGCTGTGCCGCATGCACCAGCGCGCGGCGGAACAGGCGTCCGGGCAGGAAATAAGCGTTGGCAATGATAATTTCTTTTTTTGCCTCCGCAATGGCCTTGAGATAAGCACGCTCAATGTCGCGCCGGTGGCGCACGTTATCGCGCAGCACCAGTTGCACATTGGAATCATGGTGCGGCTTGATCCGGTGCAGGCGCCAACCCTGCTCTTTGATATGCCTGCGGATCGCCACCCAGGAGACCATCTCCCACAGGCGTTGCATCACCGCATGCACCTCGCCCACCAGCTCACCCTTTATCCGTACTGCAAAATCCAGGCGCGGCGCATCGAAGTCCAGCTTCGCCGGAATGTCGTTGATGATGTTGATTCCGCCCACAAAGGCCACATCCCCATCCATCACCGCCATTTTGCGATGCATGCGGCGCAGGCGGCGCTTGCGGCTGCGGCTCAGCGTAAACGGGGAAATCTCCCGCCTGAACCATTGCACCTCCACGCCGAACTTGCGCAGGTTGTCCACAAACGCCCCCGGCAACTCCGCCGAACCGAAACCATCCAGCAACAGCCTCACCGTCACCCCGCGCTCTGCGGCACGCAATAGCGCTTCGGCGACCAGTTGCCCGGTTTCGTCGGCGGCAAAGATGTAAGTCTCGATGCAGACGGAATGCCGGGCAGCATCGATATCCGCACACAACTGCGGAAAAAACGCCGCGCCGTTCTGCAACAGCGTCAGTTCGTTACCTGAGACGCGAAAAGAGCGATTCATGATTTTTTCAATTGGGCGGAAAGCGCCGCGTGGTCGGACAGCCGCTGCCATTTCCCGCCGATATGCACGTCGCACTGCTGCACGCTGAAGCCGCGAACGTAGATGCGGTCCAGACGAAAAAGCGGAATTCTCGAAGGATAGCTGCGCGCCGGCTTTCCCGCCTGCAGGGCGAACACATCATGCACACCCAACTCGTTCGCCAGTGCCAGGCTCAGTTTGTTGCGCCAATCGTTGAAATCCCCCGCAATGATCAGCGGCGCGCCATCCGGAATGCTGCTACGCACATAGTCGATCAGGGCGCGCTTCTGCATCCTGCGACCTTTGGCGAACAGCCCGAAATGCGCACACAGGCAATGCACGATTTCGCCTTTGATCTCCACCTTGCAATGCAACAAGCCACGGCTTTCGAAACGATGGGCGGAAACATCCGTGTTGGAAGTCTGCACAATGGGAAAACAGCTGAGGATCGCGTTTCCGTGATGCCCCTCGTCATACACGGCATTCATGCCGTATGCATGGTGTTCCCAGAACTCATCGGCAAGAAACTCGTGCTGCGGCACAGAAGGATAATCGGTATGGCGCTGCGGATGCTGCAAATGCTCGCCCTGCACCTCCTGCAGGAACACGATGTCCGCATCCAGCTCGCGCAGGCGTTCGCGCAGGTCATGCAGCACCAGGCGGCGATTGAACTGGGAAAAACCTTTGTGGATGTTGTAGGTGGCGATCTTGAGGGTAGGCATGGGTGCATTCTAACCATAATCCCAACTTCGTCGGGAGTAGCATGCAGGTTGGGTTAGATTTGTAGGGTGGGCACGTTTTTGTTCCCACGCGGATTCTCCAAAATCAACTTCAAAACCGTCGGGGGTACTTCATACGGCGCAATGCCCGTTGGTTATTGCGCCCTACGCGGGCTGATGCAGATCGTAGGTTGGGTTGAGCGAAGCGATACCCAACACATTACGAAAGGTGAACGATGATGGGTATCGCTTCGCTCAACCCATCCTACGATCCTACCGTGCTTGCTATCGCCTTATGTCGTTGATTGGCCGAGAGCTGTCGTTGAATATCACGCATTCCCAATCCCCCGCGTCGGCAAATTGATCTGCTTCGCGAAATCCAGCATGCGTTTGATCGGCAGCACCGCGCGCGGGATGATGGCCGGGTCGACGTGTATCTCGTTGTTACCCTTCTCCAGCACTTCCGCCAGATTCAGTAATCCGTTCATCGCCATCCACGGGCAGTGGCTGCAACTGGTGCAGTTCGCCCCTGCACCGGCGGTGGGCGCTTCGAGGAAGACTTTATCGGGACACAGGGTGCGCATCTTGTGCAGGATGCCGTTGTCGGTGGCGACGATGAATTCCTTGTTGGGGGCACTTTGCGCCGCCTTGATGAGCTGGGTGGTGGAGCCGACCACGTTGGCTTGCTGAATCACGGCACGCGGCGATTCCGGATGCACCAGCACCAGCGCGCCGGGATGTTGCGCCTTCATTTCCTGCAATTCCCTCGCCTTGTATTCGTCGTGCACGATGCACGAGCCCTGCCACAGCAACATGTCCGCACCGGACTCTCGCTGCACATAATCGCCGAGGTGGCGGTCCGGCGCCCACAGTATCTTCTTGCCCTGCTCGTGCAGGTGCTTCACCACCGGCAGCGCGATGGAACTGGTCACCATCCAGTCGGCGCGCGCCTTGACTGCGGCGCTGGTGTTGGCATACACCACCACCACGCGGTCGGGATGCGCGTCGCAGAACGGAGCGAATTCTTCGATGGGGCAGCCGAGGTCTAGCGAGCATTCTGCTTCGAGGTCGGGCATCAGCACGCGCTTCTCGGGGTTGAGTATCTTCGCCGTCTCGCCCATGAAGCGCACGCCCGCGACCACGATGGTCTTGGCCGGATGCTGGTGGCCGAAGTTGGCCATGTCGAGCGAGTCGGAGACGATGCCGCCGGTCTGCTCGGCCAGGTCCTGCAGGTCGGGATGCACGTAGTAGTGCGAGACCAGCACGGCATCCTGCTCTTTCAGCAGGCGCTTGATGCGTGCGATGAGTTCGGCTTTTTCACCGGGTTCGGGTTCGCGCGGTTTTTTCGCCCAGGCATGTGCGGTGCTGCATGTGGTTTGCGCCTTGTCTGGATGGTCGTAGGCGATGTCGATCTTGATTTCTTGCATTGAAGTTCCTTGTTGTATCTGTGGGGCGCAAATCCCCCGCTCACTTTGTTCGCCGCCCCCTTTGGCTAAAGTGGGCTCATTGCTCGCGCTGCGATTTGGAGGAGATTCAACTATAGCAGCGCCGTCTCGTAAACTCACTGCGACAGTTCCCCCTCTTTAACCAAAGAGGGGTTATAACCAGCGACTTAGCTGGCGTATTTTGACAGCTTAGTCGAATGGCTAGTAGTTTCATCAGGGGAGATTTGAACCTTTCCGTTCCGGCAACTGCAATATCGCCGCGCGATTGCTTGGCGAGAAGACTTTATCCGCTGCCACATTCCATGGCAACCACTGGCAGCCCAGATGTTCGCGCGGCGAGAGTTGGATTGCGACTTGTTGCGGGAGTTGCAGGCCGAACACGTGTTCGGTGTTGTGTGTGGTGCCGGGCGGGTAGCGGTGCACCCACTGCTGATAGATTTCGTAAACGTTCTGCACGTTCCAATCGGCAAGTTCATAGCGCGTTGCATCCAGGCCGGTCTCTTCGCCCACTTCGCGGATCGCGGTCTCGCGCAGGGTCTCGTCGCCGTCGCGGCTACCCGTCACCGACTGCCAATAGCCGGGAAAATCGGCGCGCTCCAGCAGCAGCACATCGAGCGCGGCAGTGTAGATGACAACGAGTACGGAAATCGGTTGTTTGAAACTCGTCATCAGGCAAAGAACACCCAGAACGGTTTGCCCTGCAACCTCCAGAACGAAACGGTCGCCTTGAGAATACTGTTCAGCGTTTCGTAATCATCCGGCGCAAACGTGGCGCCTTTCAGCAGCAACACATAGCCCGGCCCGTCTATCCAGGACAGGTCGCCCAGCGCATCCGCCAGTGCATCCCAGTTGTGCCCGAACCATTCCGGCGCCTTGATCGTCCGCGCCAGTTCTGCCAGCACCTCGCCTTTGCCTTGCGCCCCCGTAATGTCCACGTCGAACATAACAAAACCGGCGCTCTGCACGGAATCGTACAAGTCCTGCACCGAACAATTGAGGCGATATACCCCGCACTCGTTCACGTTCTGCAAAAGGTGGCGATAATCTTTCATCGGCTTTCCTCCCTGATGCGCTTGAAGCTTCGATAGTGATCTTCGCTGTAATAGCATTCCGGTACGATGCCGCACACGATGCGCCGCGCGCCGCGATGACGGACACCCGGCGTTTTCACTGTGTATTCGTGGTAGTGGCCGCGCGCCTGCTGCGGCAGGATGCATTCGTAGTTACCGAACACCACGCCGTCGCGCGGATAGGGAAAGGGACCGTTGCTTTTGATGAGTTGCAGGGTGTCGCGTGCTTCCGGCGGCAGCTCGGCGACTGAGATGCCGGAGATGACGGCGGCATCGTGCGAGTCTTGGTTGCGCGCCTGCGCGAACGGCAGACACAGCAGCAAGCCCAACAACAGCCACCACCGTGCCAGCACCGCGCGCCGCATGTTATTCCTTGGGAGGCTCAGTCGGCGCCGGTTGACGCAAGCGGATGTGCAGTTCGCGCAGCTGCTTCTCATCCACCGGACTTGGCGCCTGTGTCAGCAGGCATTGCGCACGCTGCGTCTTGGGGAAGGCGATCACGTCGCGGATGGATTCGGAACCGGTCATCATGGTGACAATGCGGTCCAGACCGAAGGCCAGGCCGCCGTGCGGGGGAGCGCCGTATTGCAGCGCGTCCAGCAGGAAGCCGAATTTCATCTGCGCTTCTTCCGCGCCGATGTTGAGCGCGCGGAACACCTGGCTCTGCACCGCTTCCTTGTGGATACGCACCGAGCCGCCGCCGATCTCGGAGCCGTTCAGGGCGAGGTCGTAGGCCTTGGCCAAACACTTGCCGGGATCGCTTTCCAGCATGGACAGGTGTTCGTCCTTGGGCGCGGTGAACGGGTGGTGACAGGCGTTCCAGCGCTTGCCTTCGTCGTCGTATTCGAACATCGGGAAGTCCACGACCCACAGCGGCTCCCATGCCTTGCCGTTGGTGTAGCCTTTTTCGTGGCCGATCTTGATGCGCAACGCGCCCATGGCGTCGTTGACGATCTTGGCCTTGTCTGCACCGAAGAAAATGATGTCGCCGTTTTGCGCGCCGGTGCGTTCGATGATGGTCTTCAGCGCCGCTTCGTTCAGGTTCTTGACGATGGGCGATTGCAGGCCGGTCTCGTTCAATTGCGTCACGTCGTTGACCTTGATGTAAGCCAGGCCCTTGGCACCGTAGATGGTGACGAACTTGGTGTACTCGTCGATCTCGCCGCGTGTGAACGCACCGCCGTTCGGCACGCGCAATGCCGCCACGCGGCCGTTTTCCGAATTCGCCACACCGGCGAACACCTTGAACGCCACGTCTTTCACCGCATCGGTCACTTCGGTAAGTTCCAGCGTTACACGCAGGTCGGGCTTGTCGGAACCGAAACGCGCCATCCCTTCCGCATAGGTCATGCGCGGGAACGGGTTGGGCAGCGCCACATTCAGCACTTCCTTGAACACGGTGCGGATCATTTCTTCCATCAGCTCCATGATCTGCTCTTCGGTCAGGAACGATGTTTCGATATCCACCTGGGTGAATTCGGGCTGGCGGTCGGCGCGCAGGTCTTCGTCGCGGAAGCATTTGGTGATCTGGTAGTAGCGGTCGAAACCCGCCACCATCAGCAATTGCTTGAACAGCTGCGGCGACTGCGGCAACGCGAAGAACTCGCCCGCATGCACGCGCGACGGCACGAGGTAGTCGCGCGCGCCTTCGGGCGTGGACTTGGTCAGCATCGGCGTTTCGATGTCAATGAAGCCCTTGTCGTCGAGGAAGCGGCGGAACGCGCGTGCGGTCTGGTAACGCAGCATCATGTTCTTCTGCATCTGCGGACGGCGCAGGTCGATCACACGGTGCGTCAGGCGCACGTTCTCGGACAGGTTCTCGTCGTCCAGCTGGAACGGCGGGGTGACGGAGACGTTCAGCACTTCGATCTCGTGGCACAGCAGCTCGATTTCGCCGCTGGGAATGTTCTTGTTTTCGGTGCCTTCGGGACGACGGCGCACGCGGCCGGTGACTTTCAGCACGTATTCGTTGCGCACCGATTCGGCGATCTTGAACATGTCGGCGCGATCCGGATCGCACACCACCTGCGCCAGGCCTTCGCGGTCGCGCAGGTCGATGAAGATCACCCCGCCGTGGTCGCGGCGGCGATGCGCCCAGCCGCACAGGGTGACGGTCTGGCCGAGGTTGTTAACGTTGAGTTGTCCGCAGTAATGAGTTCGCATAGTGATTCAGTTCAGATAGATCGAAAAATTCAAAAAGGGGAATTACTTGTTTTGTTCTGCCAGTTGGACTGCCGCTTCCGGTGTGGTCACGACACCCATCGAGATGATGGCTTTGAAAGCCGAATCCACGCTGATTTCCAGCTCGATGGTCTCGGACTTTTTCACGTAGAAATAGAAGCCGTTCACCGGGCTGGGCGTGGTCGGCACGAATACGCCGACGTATTCATCACCCGCCAGCACGCGCGTCACTTCGCCCGGTACGCTGGTCTGGAATGCCAGCGACCATGCTTCCGGATGCGGATAGCGCACCAGCAACACTTTGCCGAAAGCACTGCCGCTCTCCGACAACAGGGTATCGCTGACCTGCTTGACGCTGTTGTAGATGGCATTGACGAAGGGGATGCGGCGCAGCATGCCGTCCCAATAAGCCAGCAGACGCTGCCCGAAGACGTTGCGCACCAGCAAACCGGTGCCCAGCACCACAACCGCCGTCAAGATGACGCCCAGACCGGGAATATGAATGCCGAGCAGTTCGTCCGGGTGCCAGTGCGTCGGCAGCAACGTCAGTGTTCTGTCCAGCGTACCGATGAGCAGGTTCAGTACCCACAGGGTGATACCCAGGGGAACCCAAACCAGCAGACCGGTCAGCAGGTATTTCTTCACGAATGGGAACCTGCAGACGGGCAATTCGCACAGGCAGAAGGTTCGCACTGGGCCGGTTTGTTCTTGAAATCAGTGGCGTAATAGCCGTTGCCCTTGAGCTGGAAGCCAGCCGCGCTGATCTGCTTGGAGTAGGTTTCCTTGTTGCATTCCGGACAGGTGGTCAGCGGTGCATCGCTGAATTTCTGCATCACGTCCTTTTGCGCGCCACAACTGCTGCATCGGTATTCGTAAATAGGCATCTGCCGCTCCTGCTTTTGAAAGGCGCGCATTATACCCTGCGCCATCGCATTGGAAGAAGCGGGTTTATCGCAACAACGTCTCCACGATACGCTGGCTGGCGTGCCCGTCCCCATAAGGGTTACAAAGGGTGGAAAAGGCGCGGTAATAGGCTGGATTGTCCAGAAGCATGGTGCATTCCTGCAAAATACGGCCGCCATCCCTCCCCTCCGGATTGATGGCCTCCGCATCCGGGCGTTCGAACATGTCCGGCATCTCCAGCACCGGCTTGCACAGCGACAGCGCTTCCTTCGGCGTATCGCCCGGTTCGGCGACAATGAAGTAGGCGGCTTGCATCAAATAGAGGGAGTGCAGGTAGCCCTGTGGCTGAATGAGCTCTATGTTGGCGAGTTCTGCGGATATTTCGCCCATGACTTCATTCACCATGGAATCCGGATGCACAAGAAAGACCACTTGCACGTCGGGACGCACTGCAAGACGTTTCAGGGCACGGCAGAGGCTTTCCAAATGACCCTCAGCGTTTTCGGAACGATATCCGGTAACGAGAATCAGGCGTTTATCCGGATCAAGGAACGGCAAATCGGCTGCCAGCTTTGTATTGAGTGCATCATCGTTGCGGAAACGCTCGGCCACCATCAGCAGCGCATCGACTTCCGTGCTGTCGGTAATGAAAATATTCTCGGGGGAAACCCCGGCCATGAGCAAGTCGGCGCGCGATGTCTCGGAGGAGACAAAATATCGCGTTGCTGCCAGGTCGATCATTCGCGGGGCCGCACTTTCCTCTCCGTGATAGTGCATCTCGTACATGCGCAGCCCGCTTCCCTGATTACCAAACGAAGCGTGGCGGCTGAATGAAGCCATCGACCTGCTTGCGTCTCCATAAACCAGCACAAAATCGGGCTTGTGTTTCCCGATCACGCGGTCTACACCCGGCGCAACCAGATCCGGATTCCCCGTTTGCCTGATCAACTCCAGATTTACATCGACAAGGAAACCGAAATTTTCCAGCTCAGAGGCAAGCAACTGGCTATCCTGCGCAGCAACACAGACGACTGTCTGTATTGAAGGGATGGCACACAGGCAATGAATTAATGGAACCGCCCTGATTGCCTCGGAATCAGTGCCGATTACAACAAGAATCTTGCGCATCTATTCGCCCAGGCAGGGAGATTTCCTGCCGTTCCCGCTCTCCTGAGTCTCAGTTTGCGCTGCAAGTACACCTTCCGCTGCCTGGGTCTTCATGGAAAACATGCCGTACACAAGAAAAAAAACAATTCCCATCCACACTGGCTTCATACATTCCCCTATTCACTCGCTCCCATATCATTGGGAGTCGTTGAAAGGAACAACGCAACAACCATGCCAATACCTGGAATGCCTGATTACCAAGGCTTTAGACTGATGACCTTTTTTAAAATCGGGGATACGCGGACAGTGCTGACGACATGCGGTCAGCTTTTAGACCACAACAAAAACAAGGATTATGCGTTGATATTCAACCACTTTCCAAGTTCGATCCCGTCCAGCTTCCAGTCGCCGATTGCATGGCGAATCAGGCGCAAGGTGGGGAAACCCACTGCCGCCGTCATGCGCCGCACCTGGCGGTTCTTGCCCTCGCGAATGGTCAGTTGCAGCCAACTGGTGGGAATGTCTTTGCGAAAGCGGATGGGCGGATCGCGTTGCCACAAACCGGGCGGCTCATCCATCGGCTCGGCACCGGCAGGCAGCGTCATCCCATCCTTGAGTTGTACACCATCCCGCAATCGTTTCACTGCGGCTTGGTCCGGCATTCCTTCGACCTGTACCCAATAAGTCTTGGGCAACTTGTGTTTCGGATCGGTAATGCGATGTTGCAGCTTGCCGTCATCGGTGAGCAACAGCAGCCCTTCGCTGTCCGTATCCAGGCGGCCTGCCGGATAAAAATCCGGCATCGCGATGTAATCCGCCAGCGTCGGGTGCATTCCATCGCGGCTGAATTGGCAAATCACGCCATACGGCTTGTTGAATAGCAAAACGCGGCTCATTTTCTGTTTCCACGCAGATAACAAATGAAACTCAAAACAAAAAGCCCGCCACTTGCGTGGCGGGCTTTTTGCAACTCAGGCTGGAATTAACCCGCCTGGATGTTGGAGGCTTGCTTGCCCTTCGGACCTTGAACAACTTCGAAAGTCACTTTCTGACCTTCTTTGAGCGACTTGAAGCCGCTCATGTTGATCGCGGAGAAGTGCGCGAACAGATCTTCGCTGCCGTCATCGGGAGTAATGAAACCGAAACCCTTTGCGTCGTTGAACCATTTTACAGTACCGTTTGCCATGCTTTACTTCCTTACAAAAAACGACGGGTGGATGCCCGTCAAATTGTTTGAATTCCAAGATCGCAAATGGGACCGCACATGGCAAAACCAGCACTAGCAGATACTTTGATTCAAACACCCGAGGCGCTTTTTACCCCAGTTGAACTTGTAACGTCAAGGGTTAATTAAAGTTTTTTGTCGAATTGACTTGAAAAAGACGCGTTAATCATCAAATATGCAACTGGGCAAAGGGTGAGAATAGCGAACGATGGCAACCAAGCAAGAAAACACAAGCCTGCTGGAGCGCAGCAAGACCAAACCGCCCAAGCTGTATAAGGTGATTCTGATGAACGACGATTTCACCACCATGGAATTCGTTATCGAGGTGTTGAAGTTGTTTTTTTCGATGAATCAGGAACGGGCGACGCGAGTCATGCTCCAAATACATAACGAGGGTTCAGCCGTATGCGGCGTGTACCCCAATGACATCGCCGAAACCAAGGTGTCCCAGGTATCGGCGTTTGCAACGCAGCACGGGCATCCGTTACGATGTCTCAAGGAGGAAAATTAAATGATCGCGCAAGAACTGGAAGTCAGCCTGCATCTGGCCTTTGTCGAAGCACGCCAGAAACGGCACGAGTTCATCACCGTCGAGCACTTGTTGCTGGCGATGCTGGACAATCCTTCTGCCGCGCATGTTCTGCGTGCCTGTGGCGCGGACATCGTGGAGTTGCGCGCTGTGCTGGTGCAACACATCGAGACCCACACGCCTGTCGTTCCCGGCACCGGCGAAGTGGACACCCAGCCGACCGTCGGCTTCCAGCGCGTAATCCAGCGCGCCATCCTGCATGTGCAATCCACCAACAAGAAAGAAGTGACCGGGGCAAATATTCTCGTCGCGCTGTTCGGCGAGAAGGAATCGCACGCGGTGTATTTCCTCAACCAGCGCGCCATCACCCGCCTCGACGTGGTGAACTACATCGCGCACGGCATCAACAAAACCTCCGAAGCCCAGCCCGCAACGCAAAAGACATCGAACGAAACCGATGAAGAGCAGGAAACCAAGGGCGACAGCGCCCTCAAGAATTACACGCTGGATCTCAATGCGCATGCGCTGGCAGGCAAGGTCGACCCGCTCATCGGACGCGGCATGGAGCTGGAACGCGTCATTCAGACGCTGTGCCGTCGCCGCAAGAACAACCCGCTGCTGGTGGGTGAGGCCGGTGTAGGCAAGACCGCCATCGCCGAAGGACTGGCGCGCAACATCGTCGAAGGCGATGTGCCGGATATCCTGAAAGATGCACACGTTTATGCACTGGACATGGGTTCGTTGCTGGCCGGAACAAAATATCGCGGCGATTTCGAGCAGCGCCTGAAAGCCGTACTGAAAGAATTGAAGGACGCTCCGAACGCGGTGCTGTTCATCGACGAGATCCACACCCTGATCGGTGCGGGTGCGGCTTCCGGCGGCACCATGGACGCATCCAATCTTCTCAAGCCGGCGTTGTCGAGCGGTGTGCTGAAGTGCATCGGCGCGACCACCTATCAGGAATATCGCGGCATCTTCGAAAAGGATTCTGCACTGTCGCGCCGTTTCCAGAAGATCGACGTGTCCGAGCCTTCCGTGGAACAAACCATCGAGATCCTGAAAGGCCTGAAGTCGCGCTTCGAAGACCACCATAGCATCAAATACAGCACCGCCGCCCTCACCAGCGCCGCGGAACTGTCTTCGCGCTTCATCAACGACCGCCATCTGCCTGACAAGGCTATCGACGTGCTGGACGAAGCCGGTGCGGCACAACGCATCCTGCCCAAGTCCAAACAGAAAAAAGTCGTGGGCAAACACGAGATCGAAGAGATCATCGCCAAGATCGCCCGCATCCCGACGCGCACCGTGTCGCACGACGACCGCAACGCGCTGAAGAACCTGGACCGCGACCTGAAGGCCACCGTGTTCGGCCAGGACAAGGCCATCGATGCACTGGCACGCGCCATCAAGATGTCGCGCAGCGGCCTCGGCAATCCTCAAAAACCCATCGGCAGCTTCCTGTTCTCCGGCCCCACCGGCGTCGGCAAGACCGAAGTCGCGCGCCAATTGGCCTACATCATGGGCATGCCCATACACCGCTTCGATATGTCCGAATACATGGAACGCCATGCCGTGTCGCGCCTGATTGGCGCGCCGCCCGGCTATGTCGGTTTTGACCAGGGCGGCCTGCTCACCGAGGCCATCAGCAAGCAACCGCATTGCGTGCTGCTGCTGGACGAGATCGAGAAAGCGCACCCGGACATCTTCAATATCCTGCTGCAAGTGATGGATCACGGCACGCTCACCGACAACAACGGCCGCAAAGCCGATTTCCGCAACGTCGTCGTCATCATGACCACCAATGCGGGCGCCGAGGCTTTGAACAAGAGCAGCATGGGCTTTACCAAGACCACCTCGGTAGGTGATGAAATGGCGGACATCAAGAAAATGTTCACGCCTGAATTCCGCAACCGTCTGGATGCCATCATCTCCTTCGCCTCGCTGTCGAAGGAAGTCATCCTGCGCGTGGTGGACAAATTCCTCATGCAACTGGAAGAACAACTGCACGAAAAGAAAGTGGACCCGTTGTTCACCGATGCACTCAAAGAACACCTCGCCGAAAACGGCTTCGATCCGCTGATGGGCGCGCGCCCGATGGCGCGTCTGATCCAGGACACCATCCGCTCCGCACTGGCCGACGAACTGCTGTTCGGCAAGCTGGCAAACGGCGGCAAGGTCACCGTGGATGTGAAGGACGGCAAGGTGGTGCTGGAGTTTGAGGAAGAGGAAGTGGTGGTCTAACTCTTTTCGCTATTTATGGCAGGAGAACACAGTTGCATATCGGTGCAGCCATTTGTTTCGCTATAGCGATCTCTCTTTACCTCGCCGCCTGGTTTCCCAGCGCAACTGCCCTTGCAATTCTCGGAGCATGTTTTGAAATCGCAGCTTGGGTTCAGCTGTTCTCTCATAACAACGATGCCAAGAGCAAACCGTGAGCAAACGTATGATGGGTTGCGACAAAGTCAGGCAATCTGCTATCGAGCAAGCTCGATGCAGAATTGGCACAGCGTAGCGATACCCATCGTTCTCTCACCGTCAATTTCGTTGGGTATCGCTACACTCCACCCAACCTACGACCGAATGCCATCTTCAACTGACTATCGCGGGCGTTTTGCCCCCTCACCCACCGGCCCCCTCCACTTCGGCTCACTCGTCGCCGCTGTCGGCAGTTATCTCGACGCCAAGCATCATCACGGCACCTGGCTGGTGCGCATGGAAGACCTCGATGCGCCGCGTTGCGTGCCGGGTGCGGCGGAGGACATTCTGCGCACGCTGGAGGCGTTCAGACTGCATAGCGATGAACCTGTCCTGTACCAGAGCCGACGCACGGCGGCGTATGAGGAAGCGCTGCGCAAACTTCAAGCCGTCGGTGCGGTGTATCCGTGTTGCTGCACGCGCAAGGAGATTGCGGATTCGGCGTTGAATGGCATTGAGGGGCCGGTTTATCCGGGTACTTGCCGCAATGGTATTCCGGCTGGGCGCGAGGGACGGGCTTGGCGGGTGCGGACGAACTACCTCCCCTCGCCCCTTGGAGGAGAGGGATTTGAAGACGCGCTACAAGGCCGTATTTCACAAAACCTCGAATCCGAAATCGGCGATTTCGTGGTGAAACGTGCCGATGGTCTGTTTGCCTATCAGTTGGCAGTGGTGGTCGACGATGCGTTCCAGGGCATCACGCATATCGTGCGCGGTGCGGACTTGCTGGATTCCACTCCGCGCCAGATATATCTGCAACGTTTGCTTGGCCTGCATACTCCGCAATACTTGCATTTGCCTATTGCGGTGAACGCAACGGGAGAGAAGTTGAGCAAACAGACTTTGGCTGCTCCGGTGGACGAGACCCATCCCGCCAGAACATTGTTGCGAGTATTGGAATTCATGCAGCAGCAACCGCCAGCCGATCTGGCTGGTCAAGACGTGAAGGCAGTTCTGGATTGGGCTGTTGTTAATTGGGATGCAAGCAAGTTGCGGGGAATCAGGACGCTCCCCGCACTCTGAATTATTTTGCCTGCTGCCTGCGATGCTTGATGAATTCGAGTATCGCGGGAACGAAGGAAATGAAGATAATGACGAGGATCATCAGGGTGAGGTTTTCCTTGATGACCGGGATGTTGCCGAAGAAATAACCTGCCAGCGTGAGGCTGCCGATCCAAGCCACTCCGCCCACAATGCTGAACGTCACATACAAACGGTAGTTCATGGTGCCGATGCCCGCCACGAATGGGGCGAAGGTACGGATGATGGGCAGGAAGCGCGCAAAGATGACGGTCTTGCCGCCGTGCTTCTCGTAGAAGGCGTGGGTCTTTTCCAGATGCTCGTGCTTGATCCAGCGCTGATTTGGGTGATTGAGCAGGCGCAGCCCGAGCAGGCGACCGACCCAATAGTTGGTGTTATCCCCCATGAACGCAGCCAGAATCAATAGCGGCATCGCCACTTGCAGCTCAAGCGAGCCCATGCCGCACAGCGCACCGATCACGAACAGCAGCGAATCGCCGGGCAGGAAGGGCGTGATGACCAGTCCGGTCTCGGCAAAGATAATGGCAAACAGGATGGCGTAAATCCATACGCCATATTCCTGCACCAGCACCAGCAGGTGGGTGTCCAGGTGCAGGACGATGTCGATGAATGCAGCGAGAATTTCCATGACAGACATTTCCGGTACTTGCCCCCACCCCAGCCTTCCCCCGCTGGAAGGGGGAGCCAAGGCGGAAGGTATTTAGGGGAGGACTTCTTCGCCTTCTACTTTTTCCGGCTTGATGAAGTCTTCGCGCGACACGCCGAACATCAGCAGCAGCGGGCTGGCAACCAGCACCGAGGAATAGATACTGAACAGAATGCCGATGGTCAGTGCCAACGCAAAATAGTGCAGCGTCTCGCCGCCCAAGAACAGCATGGAGGTCACCATCAACTGGGTACAGGCGTGGGTAATGATGGTGCGCGACATGGTGCGCGTGATGGCGTTGTCGATGATGTGGGCAACCTCGGTCTTGCGCATCTTCTTGAAGTTCTCGCGGATCCGGTCGAACACCACCACCGATTCGTTCACCGAATAACCCAGCACGGCCAGCACCGCCGCCAGCACCGAGAGCGAAAACTCCCACTGGAAGAAGGCGAAAAAGCCGAGGATGATAATCACGTCATGCAAGTTGGCGATGATCGCCGCCAGGCCGAATTTCCACTCGAAACGCATCCAGAGATAGCCGACAATACCCAGGGACACCAGCAGCAGCGCCATCGCGCCGTTTTCGACCAGGTCTTTGCCCACTTGCGGCCCGACGAATTCGACGCGGCGCAGTTCAACACTGGCATCCTGCTGGCGCAGACTATCCATCACTTGTTCGGAGAGTTTCGCGCCCACTTTGTTTTGCTTGAGCGGAATCTGGATCAGCACGTCCTTGCTGGAACCGAAGTTCTGCACCAGCGCATCGTTCAGATCAATGTTGCCGAGTTGCCCGCGCACCTTGTCCAGATCGGCCGATTGGGCGTAATGCACTTCCATCACCGTTCCGCCGGTGAAGTCCACGCCGAAGTTCAACCCCTTGGTCGCCAGGAAAAACACCGCCAGCAGAAAAGTCACCAGCGAAACCAAGGTGGTGAATTTCCCGTAGCTCATGAACGGGATGTCTTTTTTGATTCTGAAGAATTCCATTTCGTATCCCCTTATCCGATAGCGACCTTGTTCAGACGCGCTGTGCGGCCGTAGATCACGTTAACCAGTGCGCGCGAGACCAGCACCGCGCTAAAGATCGAAGTCAGGATACCGAGGCACAGCACCACGGCAAACCCTTTCACCGGGCCAGAGCCGAACATGAACAGCGCAATACCCACGATCAGCGCGGTAATGTTGGAGTCCAGAATGGTCGCGAACGCGTGTTCGTAGCCCTCGTTGATCGCCGTTTGCGGCGGCACACCGTTGCGCAGCTCCTCGCGGATGCGCTCGTTGATCAGCACGTTGGAGTCGATCGCCATACCCAGCGTCAGCGCGATACCCGCCATGCCCGGCAAGGTCAGCGTGGCTTGCAGCATGGACAGCAGCGCCACCAGGAACAGCAGGTTGGCACCAAGCGCCAGCACGGAAACGCCGCCAAACATCAGGTAATAGACGATCATGAAAATCGCGATAGCTGCGAAACCAATCCAGGTGGAGTGGAAGCCGCGCGCAATGTTGTCCGCGCCAAGGCTGGGACCGACAGTGCGTTCTTCGACGATTTCCATCGGGGCAGCCAACGCGCCGGCACGCAACAGCAGCGCGGTATCATTGGCCTCTTCCGTAGTCATCTTGCCGCTGATCTGCACGCGCCCGCCGCCGATCTCTTCGCGGATCACCGGCGCGGTAACCACTTCACCCTTGCCCTTCTCGAACAGGATGATGGCCATGCGCTTGTTCACGTTTTCGCGCGTCGCGTCCTTGAACTTGCGCGCGCCGACTGCATCGAGATTGATATGCACCGCAGGTTCATTGTCGCGGCTGTCGAAACCGGGTTGCGCGTCGTTGATGCGATCGCCAGTCAGGATCACGACCTTCTTCACCAGCAGCGTCGAACCGTCGCGATCCTTGAATATCTCGGTACCGAACGGGGCGACCGCCCCCAAGCCCAACTGATGCTCGTCATCCACCATGCGCACTTCCAGCGTGGCGGTGCGGCCCAGAATATCCTTGGCGCGCGCGGTGTCCTGCACGCCCGGCAGTTGCACCACGATGCGATCCGCGCCCTGCTGCTGGATCACCGGCTCGGACACGCCCAGTTCGTTCACCCGGTTGCGCAGGGTCACGAGGTTTTGTTGTACGGCCGATTCCTGGATTCGAATTTGCTCTTGTTGCTTGAGCGTGGCGCGCAGCAGGAAGTCGCCGCCCTCTTCCTTAGTGTTGAATTCCAGTCCGGCAAAACGCTGCCTGAGTTCCGATTCGCCTTTGCTGCGCGCATCGGCATCGCGGAACTTGGTGCTGATCACGCCGCCGTCCCGGCTTACGCCGGAGTAGGGAATATTTGCCTCGCGCAAGGTGCCGCGAATATCCCCGGAATACGACTCAAGCGCCTTGTTCAGCGCGCCGTTCATGTCGATTTGCAGCAGGAAATGCACGCCGCCGCGCAAGTCGAGGCCGAGATACATGGGCAATGCGCCCATGCTGGTCAACCATTGCGGCGAACGCGCCAGAAGGTTGAGTGCAACCATGTAGTCTTCGCCTAGCCTGGCTTGCAGCACGTCTTTCGCCTTGAGCTGGGTGTCGGTGTCGGCGAAGCGCGCCTTCACGCTGGTGGCATCCAGCGACATGGCATCGGGAGCCAATTGCGCGCTCTTCAGCGCCTCTTCCACGCGCGCCAGCAAAGCCGCATCCGCTTTCAGGCTGGAACGCAGCGGCAGCACTTGCACCGCAGGTGCCTCGCCGTAAAAGTTGGGCAGGGTATAAATGAAACCCAGCGCCAGCGCGGCCAGCACCAGCAGGTTTTTCCACAGCGGATAGCGGTTCATAGCGACACCTGGAGTTTGCAGCGTGAATTAAAGGGACTTGATCGTGCCTTTGGGCAGAACGTTCTGGATCGCGGGCTTTTGCACCTGGACCACAACGTTGTCGGCGATCTCGACACCCACGTTATCTTCGCCAACCTTGGTAATTTTGCCGAGGATGCCGCCGACCGTGACGACTTCATCGCCCTTTTGCAGCGCCTCGACCATCGTTTTCAACTCTTTGGCGCGCTTTTGCTGCGGGCGCAGGATGAGGAAATAAAACACGGCCAGCAAGGCCACCAGGGGCAAAAACTGCATCATGCTGCCGTCTTGCGCTACGGGCGCGGCGCCCTCGGCATAGGCGTTGCTGATAAACAATTGGCTCAAAGAAATCATTTTCTATCCTCGCAAAAAATTATAGTTGTCAAAAATTCGAAGGGCGCATTCTAACATGGAAGGTATGACTGTTTTGCTACGCAGCCGACTCGACCCAAAACTCCATCTCAAAGTGGAAATATTATGTTGAGCGCACTCAACGGGTATTTCGAGAGTGCCGACAGCGACGTCGGCATCTGCCATCAATTGCCGGCGAGGACGCCGGCGCTCCCATTCAAACCTGCGCGCGCATGCCGGAACGACTCCTGGAATTCGGCATAGCGCCCGGCCTCGATGGCTTTGCGGATATCACTCATCAATTCCTGGTAGTAATGCAGATTGTGGATGGAATTGAGGCGCGCGCCGAGAATCTCGTTGAGCCGGTGCAAATGGTGCAGATAGGCGCGGGTAAAGTGGCGACAGGTGTAGCACGTACACTGCTCGTCCAGCGGACGCGTATCCAGCCGGTATTGCGCGTTCTTGATGCGCACATCGCCGAAGCGGGTGAACAGGTGGCCGTTGCGCGCGTTGCGCGTCGGCATCACGCAGTCGAACATGTCGATGCCGTTGCCCACCGCCTCCACCAGGTCTTCCGGCGTGCCTACGCCCATCAGGTAGCGCGGCTTGTCGGTCGGCAATTGCGGCGCGGTGTGCTGGAGAATGCGCAGCATGTCTTCTTTCGGTTCGCCCACCGACAGTCCGCCGATGGCGAAACCGTCGAAGTCGATGTCTTTCAGCCCCGCCAGCGATTCATCGCGCAGATGCTCGTGCATGCCGCCCTGCACGATGCCGAACAGCGCATTGGGATTACCTTCGTGCGCTTTCTTGCTGCGTTCCGCCCAGCTCAGGCTGAGACGCATCGACACGCCCGCCACCTGCTCGTCCGCCGGGTATGGCGTGCATTCGTCGAAGATCATCACGATGTCGGAGTTCAGCACCTTCTGGATGCGCATCGATTCTTCCGGCGACAGGAAGCATTTGTCGCCATTCACCGGCGAGCGAAATTCCACGCCGCCGCCCGTGATCTTGCGCAGCGGGCCCAGGCTGAACACCTGAAAACCGCCGGAATCGGTGAGGATGGGGCCATCCCAGCCCATGAAGCGATGCAAGCCGCCGTGCGCCGCAATCACTTCCAGCCCCGGCCGCAGCCACAGGTGGAAGGTGTTGCCGAGCACGATCTGCGCACCCATGTCTTTCAGTTCCAGCGGCGACATGGCCTTGACCGTGCCATAGGTGCCGACCGGCATGAAGGCGGGTGTTTCCAGCTTGCCGTGCGCCAGGTCCAGTGTGCCGCGCCGAGCGGCGCCAGAGGTATTGTGTAAAGTAAACTTCATTGTTCTCTTTCGATCAGCATCGCATCGCCGTAACTGAAGAAGCGATATTCATGTTCCACCGCATGGCGATATGCGTCCAGCATCTTATCCATTCCGCCAAAGGCGCACACCAGCATGAGCAAGGTGGAGCGCGGCAGGTGGAAGTTGGTCAGCAACACATCCACCACTTTGAAACGGTAGCCGGGGGTGATGAAGATACGCGTCTCGCCGGAGCCTGCCGCCAATTCACCACCCGCCGCCGCGCTTTCCAGTGCGCGCAGGCTGGTCGTCCCAACCGCAATGATGCGCCCGCCTTTGGCCCTGGCTTGGGCAATAGCGTCCACAGTGGCCTGCGGAATGGTATAGCGCTCGCTGTGCATGACGTGTTCTTCGATGTTTTCGGCCCGCACCGGCTTGAACGTGCCTGCGCCGACATGCAGGGTAACGTAGGCGATATCCACCTTTTTGTCGCGCAGCGCCTGCAGCATGGTCTCGCCGAAGTGCAGCCCGGCCGTGGGCGCAGCCACCGCGCCCGGCTCGCGCGCGAACACGGTCTGGTAGCGCGTCTCGTCCTCGGCCCCGGCGGCATGGGTGATATAGGGAGGCAGGGGCAGATGCCCGTGCCGTTCCAGCAAGGTCGTCACCGCTTCCGCGTCTTCGAAGCGTAGATGGAAAAACTCTCCCTCGCGCCCCAGCACCTGTACCCGCAGTTTTCCCGCCAATATCAGGCGGCTGCCCGGCCTGGGAGTCTTGCTCACCCGCACTTGCGCCAGGACGTCATGCTCATCCAGCACGCGCTCGACCAGCACTTCAAGCTTGCCGCCGCTCTCTTTTTCGCCGAACAGGCGCGCTTTCAGCACGCGCGTATCGTTCAATACCAGCAGGTCATGCTCGCGCACCAGCCCGTGCAGTTCGGCAAATTGGCTGTCTTTCAGCCCTGCCCTGCCCACCTGCAACAGACGGCTCGCCCCGCGCTGTGCGGGCGGGTGCTGCGCGATCAGGCGCTCGGGCAAAAAGAAGTCGAAATCGTCGGTACGCATGAAAACCACGGGGATGCGGGTAGAAAAGCGCGCATTGTAGTTGATGAGGGATGGCGTTTCATGGATAATTCGCGCCCTTCTCATTGCGGAGCGCTGATTCCGCAGCAGAATGAGAAATACACCTTTGCCGGGGTGATGGAACTGGTAGACGTGCCGGACTCAAAATCCGGTGCCTGAAAGGGCGTGGGGGTTCGATTCCCCCCCCCGGCACCAAACAATCGTCGTTCTGACTGTCAACGCAATACAAAGCTGCGGCGTTAGTGGTTCCGACACAAGTAGTGTCATAAACGTTTATCAACTACTGAATGGAGCCTCACATGAAACTGCTGTCCACTCTGATTGCTGCTGTTTTCGCTGTTGTTTCCTTCACTGCTGTTGCCGCCGCTGAAGCCCCTGCTCCTGCAGCCGCTCCGGCTGCCACTACCGCCGCTCCTGAAGCCGCCCCTGCAAAAAAGGCAAAGAAAGCAAAAAAAGCCAAGAAAACCAAAAAAGCAAAAGCAAAAAAAGCCAAAGCCGCTGAGACAACTCCAGCAGCTCCAGCCAAGTAGTCTTGCAGTAAGCAAAAAAGGCAGGGGTGACCCTGCCTTTTTTCATGGGCGACTCAAAAATCCCAATTTGCAAACATCCGCTTTGCGGAACGCCCGGGAGCCCTGAATTTTTGAGACGCCCATATTTCGTTTAAAATCGCACCATGATCTGGAAACCACATGCCACCGTCGCCGCCGTCCTCGAACAGGATGGCAAGTTCTTACTGGTGGAAGAACATACCCCGCAAGGCCTGCTGTTCAACCAACCCGCAGGACACTGGGAGCCCAACGAAACCCTGCCTGCAGGCGCCATTCGCGAAGTCATGGAGGAATCGGCCTACGAATTCGAACCGGAATTCCTGATTGGCGTTTATCGCTGGCACTCGAATGCATCCAACACGACTTACCTGCGCTTTGCTTTTGGCGGGCGCATCCTCGCCCATCATCCCGGACGCGCGCTGGATAAAGGCATCGTGCGCGCCGTGTGGATGACGCCTGACGAGATTCGCGCCACACAAGAACGCCACCGCAGCCCATTGATCCTGCGTTGCGTGGAGGATTACATCGCGGGCAAGCGTTACCCGCTGGACTTAATCACGCATTATGAATAACGATCGATCCCTCACCCGAACCCTCTGGGTGAAACAACTAGCCATTCGACTAGGCTGCAACAAACCGCAGCCAAGTCGCTGGTTATCCCAAGGGGAGAGGGGCCAATCGTGAAAAGCAATCGTAAATTTCCTGTCGTCGTCGGCATGTCCGGCGGCGTGGACTCTTCCGTCACCGCCCTGTTGCTGAAACAACAGGGTTACGAGGTCATCGGCCTGTTCATGAAGAACTGGGAGGACGATGACGACAGCGAATATTGCTCCTCGCGCCAGGATTTGATCGATGCCGTGGCAGTGGCCGACACCATCGGCATTCCCATCGAGGCGGTGAATTTCGCCAAGGAATACAAGGATCGCGTATTCAGCTATTTCCTGCGCGAATACGAGGCCGGGCGCACGCCCAACCCGGATATCCTGTGCAACTCCGAGATCAAGTTCAAGGCTTTCCTCGACCACGCCATCCGCCTCGGCGCCGAAAAGATCGCCACCGGGCATTACGCCAAGGTGCGCGAGCAGGATGGCGCGTTTCAATTGCTCAAAGCCGATGACGACAGCAAGGATCAGAGCTACTTTCTGCACCGCCTGAACCAGCACCAGTTGTCGAAATCCATGTTCCCGCTGGGCGACATTCCCAAGAGCAAAGTGCGCGAGATTGCGCGCCAGCATGGGCTCTCCAACGCTGCAAAGAAAGACAGTACCGGCATCTGCTTCATCGGCGAGCGCCCGTTCCGCGAATTCCTGAACCGCTACCTGCCGACAAAACCCGGGGAAATGGTGACGCCGGAGGGCAAGGTGATGGGATCGCACATGGGCCTGTCGTTCTACACCTACGGCCAACGCCAGGGGCTGGGCATCGGCGGCGGCAAGGAAGGCAGCGGCGAACCGTGGTTCGTCGCGGGCAAGGATATGGCGAACAACCGCCTGATCGTGGTACAGGGACACGACCATCCCGCGCTGCTCAATCCGCAACTGGATGCGCTGGAAATGCACTGGATCAGCGGGCATGCGGCAGATGCCTCGCGAGGCTATGCCGCCAAGACGCGTTACCGCCAGCAGGATGCGGCCTGCCGCATCGCGCTCGCGGAGAACGACTGCGTGCATTTCACCTTCGACGAGGCGCAATGGGCGGTCACGCCGGGACAGTCCGTGGTGCTGTATGACGGCGCGATCTGCCTGGGCGGCGGCATCATCAAGTAATTTCCAAGGAGACCGCATGCCCAACCTGAGTCCCGAAATCATCCGTCTGTTGCTGGTGCTCGCCGCCACGCTCGCGACACACTTTCTCGCTCGCCGCCTGTTGCAGCATGCCGAAAAAGTCGCCGCACGCACCGATAACGTCTGGGACGATTCGCTGGTCGCCGCCGCACGCAGGCCGCTACCGGCCCTGATCTGGCTGGCCGGCGTTTCATTTGCACTGCACCTGATTCACCGCCAGACCGGCGAACAATTGCTTGAATTCGTTGCCCCCGCCCGCGACATCGGCATCCTGATCTGCAGCGCCTGGTTCCTGTTCAAGCTGATCCGCGAACTCGCCAACAATGTGGTCGAGCAGCACACCCGTGCAGGCGAAGAAGTCGATCGCACCACGGTGGATGGCCTGAGCAAGGTATCGCGCATCGTGGTGGTCGTGGTTGCCGTGCTGGGCGTGATGCAGACGTTGGGATTCAGTATTTCCGGCGTGCTTGCGTTCGGCGGCATGGGCGGTATCGCAGTCGGCTTCGCCGCCAAGGACCTGCTGGCCAATTTGTTCGGCGGCCTGATGATTCATCTGGACCGTCCGTTCAATGTGGGCGAGATGATCAGTTCACCGGACCGGCAAATCGAAGGCCGGGTGGAACACATCGGCTGGCGCCAGACCCGCATCCGCGCGATCAACATGGCACTGGTTTATGTCCCCAACTCCCTGTTCACTTCCATCGTGGTGGAAAATCCCTCGCGCATGTCGTACCGCCGCATCCGCGAAACCATCGGCCTGCGTTACGACGATCTGGACAAGATGAGCGCCATCGTCGACGAAGTGCGGAACATGCTGAAGGCTCATCCCGACATCGCCAACCAGCAGGATATGTTCGTTGCCTTCAACGAATTCGCCGATTCTTCGCTCAACTTCACCTTCCAGGTTTATTGCAAAAATACCAATCTGGCGCAATTCCATGCCGTCAAACAGGATATTTTGCTGCAAGTGTCGAGCATCGTTGCCAAACATGGCGCCGACTTCGCCTTTCCCACTCGTACCTTGTACCTGAATCAAACAACCACCTGACCGGCCCGGCAATTAAGACATGCCGTGCCCGTTGGCGCGCTTTCACGTAAAATGCGCGCCTGAACTTTTCCAGCCAATTACATCATGACTCTTTCGGCACTCACCGCACTTTCGCCCCTGGACGGGCGTTACCACAGCAAAGTTGAAGGCCTGCGCGGCCATTTCAGCGAATACGGCCTGATCCGCTACCGCGTGCTGATCGAGATCGAATGGCTCAAGGCGCTGAGCAATGAACCCGGCATCAAGGAATTTCCTCCGCTTTCCCCCTCCGCCATCGCGCATCTCGTACAACTCGAAGCACAATTCTCCGAAGCCGATGCGGAACAGATCAAGACCATCGAGCGCCGCACCAACCATGACGTGAAAGCCATCGAATACTGGCTGCGCGACAAGCTTGCCGCGATTCCGGAAACGGCCAAGGCGCTGGAATTCATCCATTTCGCCTGCACCTCGGAAGACATCAACAACCTGAGCCACGCCTTGATGCTCAATCACTCGCGCAAGGAAGTGATGTTGCCGACATTGCAGGTCCTGATCGAGCGCCTGCAACATCTCGCGCACCAGCATGCCGATCTGCCCATGCTCTGCCGCACGCACGGCCAGACCGCCACCCCCAGTACGCTGGGCAAGGAAATGGCCAACGTCGTCCATCGCCTGCGCCGCGCTTCCGAGCGCATCGCCGCTGTCGAAGTGATGGGCAAGATCAACGGTGCGGTGGGCAACTACAACGCGCACCTGTCCGCCTATCCCGATGTGGACTGGGAAAGCTTCGCGCAACGTTTCGTCGAAGCGCGCGGGCTCACGTTCAACCCGTATACCATCCAGATCGAACCGCACGACTGCATGGCCGAACTGTATGACGCCTATGCCCGCGCCAATACCATCCTCATCGACCTGAACCGCGATATCTGGACTTACATCTCGCTGGGTTATTTCAAGCAGAAAGTGGTCGCGGGCGAAGTTGGCTCTTCCACCATGCCGCACAAGGTCAACCCCATCGATTTTGAAAATTCCGAAGGTAACCTCGGTCTGGCCAACGCGATGCTCAGGCACCTTTCGGAAAAATTGCCGATCTCGCGCATGCAACGCGACCTCACCGATTCCACCGTGTTGCGCAACATGGGCGTGGCGCTGGGCTACACACTGCTGGCGTATGAGTCCTGCCTGAAAGGCCTGGGCAAGCTGGAAGCCAACCCGCAACGCCTGGCGGAAGACCTGAACAACAGCTGGGAAGTATTGGCCGAACCGATCCAGACCGTGATGCGCCGCTACAACATCGACAACGCCTACGACAAGCTGAAGGAACTCACGCGCGGCAAGGGCGGCATCAACCGCGAAAGCCTGGCGGCCTTCATCCAGACGCTGGATATCCCGGCGAGCGAGAAACAACGCCTGCAGGCACTGAGCCCGGAAACCTATATCGGCAAGGCGGCGGAGTTGGCGAAGCGCATCTGAGTCAGCTTTTCCGGCAGTACAAACAACAAGCCCCGCTTTCGCGGGGCTTGTTCATTCAGGCTGCTGCCTGAACCGGTATCGTGTCGCGCTTCTCGATGATGCGGTTATGCTCATCCACATACACCAGCGTGGGATGGTATTTCTGCAATTCCAGCTCGGAATAGATGGAGAAAGCCGCAATGATAAGGATATCGCCCGGATCGGCCTTGTGCGCCGCCGCGCCGTTGACCGAGATGGTGCGCGAACCGCGCTCGGCGCGGATGGCATAAGTGCTGAAGCGCTCGCCGTTGGTGACGTTGTAGATGTCGATCGCCTGGTATTCCTTGATGCCGGAAGCATCCAGCAAGTCGTCGTCGATGGCGCACGAACCCTCGTAATGCAGTTCGGACTGCGTCACGCGCACTCGGTGTAATTTGGCCTGTAGCATGGTGCGTTGCATAGTTACCTTACCTCCTCGGCCCATTCAGGGCAGAAAACGATTTTTATTCTCCCCGATTCTCAGGGGGCGCGCATTATAAACGCCTGTGCGCTAAAGACAAACTTCAAAATTATCGATCAAACGGGTCTTGCCCAGCCGCGCTGCCGCCAAGACCACCAGTTTGCGCTCGCCTCGGGCGGGTACCCCCAAGTCGGCCTGCCTGCGTACGGCGATATACTCCACCTGCCAGCCGCGCTTGGCAAGTGCGGCACTCGCTTCCCGCTCCAGAGCGGCGTACTCAACCGCCCCTCCTTCCAGGGATGCCCCCATCCCACGCAATATTTGACTCAAAAAAGCCGCCTCGGTTCGTTCTTCCGCAGAAAGGTACTGGTTGCGCGAAGACAACGCCAGTCCGTCCGCGGCCCGCGAGGTCTCCGCGCCGACGATTTCAATGGGCAAATTGAGCTGAATAACCATTTGCCGGATGATGGCAAGTTGCTGGTAATCCTTTTTGCCAAAAATGGCGACTTGCGGCTGAACCAGGTTGAACAGTTTCAGCACCACCGTCGCCACGCCCATAAAGTGCCCGGGGCGGAATTCCCCGCACAGTTCTTTAGCGATTGGCGGCGGCTCAACATAAATGGTTTGCTGTTCCGGATACATCTCGCCGACCGAAGGCGAGAACACCACGTCCGCCAGTCCATCCAGCTTGGCGCAGTCCGCTTCCAGCGTGCGCGGATACTTGTCGAAATCCTCGTTGGGGCCAAACTGCAAGGGGTTAACGAAGATGCTGACGACCACGCAAGTCCCGCGTTCGCGGGCGATACGCACCAGTTCGATGTGCCCTTCGTGCAGGTTGCCCATGGTGGGGACAAAGGCGATGGCTTTTTCGTTTGCGAGGCGCGCGCGCAGTTCAGCGACTGTGTTGATTGTTTGCATCACTTTTTCTCTGCTTTGATTGGTTGTAAACCCTTTGATGCCGTAACAAGCCAAGGTTCCAGACGTTTACCGAATGCGACCGTGACTTCGTAGGACGCCGAGTTGTTAAAGACCTCGCGGAAGGAAAGCGGCACGTTGATGCGGTCCGCATGCAACTCGGAGATATTGCCGCCGATGCCGTCTTTGTTTTTCATCTCCCACTCGGTTCTTGGGCGAACGAGTCCATGCACGATGGCGTAACGGCTGCGGTCGGGATAGGCTGCGCGCAATTTCTGCACATCGAGCCCTGCATCGATCACGAACAGGCGACTGACTTGATTCTGTTCGTGCTGGAAATTCTCTTCGGCATCCTTTACTTGCTCCACAACCTCATGGCTTTTGGAATTGCCAGCCAGCAATCCTTCAGACTGCTTGGCATATTCTTTGGCACGCTGCAAAGTTTGCTGATATGCCTGTCCATCAAGTTCCAATACCAACAGCACATCTCTTGACTGAGTATCGTCGTACCGGACATTCTCGGACGTACTGGCGAGTTTGACCACATCAAAGCCCAACTCTGCCATCTTGGCCTTGTTCAGCCAGGTGGGCGGCTCCCCCCATCTGCCATCGTAATATCTGTCGTACTTGGCTTGCTTTGGCTGCGCAACACGCCAATCCAATTCCAGTGTGATGCCGCTATTGTCCTTGCCTTCACGCCAGCTCGAATGCTGCAATTCACGTTGCGTCAACTGCAATTGGCTTTCCGATTCGCCGCTACGGTTGTAGCCCGCACCGCCCAGTGCCACGGCATTGGTCAGCAGGATGATGGCGCTGCCTGCGATCAGCGTATGCGACCATTTCATCATGACGGTTCCCCCTTGAGCAATTTGTAGTTGGTCGCACGCAGGCGTTTAAGCACCACCAGGAACAGCACGGCCACCAGGCCCAGCACCAGGAAGAACAGGTATTTCGGCATGCTCTCCCACCACCAGTCGAAAATCTTGGTGTACAGGAAGATGATGAAAAAAGTGACGCCGGTATTGATCACTTCGGGCCATTGCTTGCGCACGCCGAGCCAGACCGCAAACGCGGCGCTGACAAAACCGACCACCTGATAGAAACCCTCGATAAAGCTCCTGTCCCAATCGAGATAGCTGGCACTGCCCCAGTTGCCCATCACCAGCACCGGCAGGAAGACCGTGAGCCAGCCGAAAATGCGGTACATGGGTGGAAAATCGGCAAAGCGCCGGTGAGGGAGAAATTGAGGAATCGCCAGCAGCATCAGCGCGGCAGGGAAGAAGTTTTCCGGACGCTCGCCGAAACTGAGCCAGTACATACCGCCCCAAGTGCCGGTACGCGCGGCGACAAAGGCAATCATGCACAGAATTCCGGCCACCAGCAGCAGGCGCAGATCGCAGGCATAGGCCAGCAGGAAAGCCAGCGCGGCCCACGGCAGCAGCGCCTTGTCGGAAGGCGTGATATTGAATATCTGCCCCAGCATGGTGATGTTGAGCACAAAACAGGCGAACGTCACCAGCGCAGCCAGCTTGGCAAAATAGCCGGATGAATCCTTGTGCTGGATAAGCAGCGTGACGCCCAGCATGAGCAGAGGCGCGGCAATCAGAATCGACACCTGGATTATCGTCGAGAGCCAGCCCCAGAATTGGTAGAACAGGAAGAACACGCTGGCGGACAGCGCCAGCGCGCCAAAGAGCGAGGCGATGCGCATCCCCAGGGACAGCTGGCTGGCGCGCTTGTCGCGATCGATATCGAAATTCTGCGCGTACTGGCCCAGCAACTGGCGATGATGTTCGTCCACCCGTTGGCGTTGCTCTGCACTCAGCGCAACCACGCCCTCGCGCTCCAGCAAATCCAGTTCGTTCCGGAAAACGCTGATCTGGTCTGCACGTTGCTGTGCATCGTGCCGCGAAGGTATGTTCATGTATTGCTCCAGGGGATATTAGAGATACGCCAGAACCATACTGATGGTTAATCAGGAGAAGCTGTGTTCCGCAGCAGGGAATGTCCCTGTCTTTACTTCGGCAACATAGTTCGCCACCGCCTGCCCAACAGAACCCGCGCCCGCCATGAAATCCTTCACAAAGCGCGCCTTCTTGCCGGGATAGATGCCCAGCATGTCGTATACCACCAGCACCTGGCCTGAACAGGCTGCGCCTGCGCCGATGCCGATGGTTGGAATGTTGAGTTGCGCGGTGACTTCAGCCCCAAGCGCGGCGGGGATAGCCTCCAGCACGATCATGCCAGCCCCGGCTTGTTGCAGGGCCAACGCATCCTTTATCAGCTTTTGCGCGGCGGCATCGCCTTTGCCTTGCACCTTGTAACCGCCAAGTTGATGCACCGATTGCGGCGTGAGTCCAATGTGTCCGCATACCGGGATGCCGCGCGAAGTGAGGAAAGCGACGGTCTCAGCCATCTCGGCGCCGCCTTCGAGCTTGACCATCTCCGCGCCCACCTGCATCAATTGCACGGCATGGGCAAAGGTCTCGCGCGCGCTGAACTGCGAGGTGCCGAACGGCATGTCGGCAACGACGAATGCCTGTTGCGCGCCGCTGACCACACAGGAGGTGTGATAAGCCATCTGCTCGATGGTCACCGGTAGCGTGGACTCGCGTCCCTGGATGACCATGCCGAGCGAATCGCCGACCAGCAGCACATCCACGCCGTTTATTTCCAGCAGCGTGGCAAAACTGGCGTCGTAACAGGTCAGCACGGCGATCTTTTCGCCTTTGTCGTGCATGGATTGGAGTTTGCTTAGCGTCGTTCTCATATATTGACCTCTCGGACATGCGCCAATGTTAGCCAGCAGGTAGGGTACGCTTGCGCACCCTACATCCCTGAATCACACACCTACGTTAAAATACTCTCTTCTACCGCGCATTTTGCCGATGCGATCAAGCAGCAGATTGAAGTCATCCGCATTATCCACAAAATTCAAGTGTTCGCTATTCACCACCAGCACGGGCGCTTCGTCGTAATGGTGGAAGAACTCGCCATAACTGTCTGACAGGCGCTCCAAATAGTCGTCCTGGATCGTGCGTTCGTAGCGATTGCCGCGCTTCCGCACGCGCTCAATCAGGGTATAGGTGGGCGCTTGCAAGTAGATCACCAGGTCGGGCGTGGGCACCTGCGGCGACAGGCCCTGATAAATGGTCTGGTACAACTTGTACTCATCGTCGCTCAGGGTCAGGCGCGCAAACAGCGCATCTTTTTCAAACAGGTAATCGGAAACGGTGCGGCTGCGGAACAAGTCCATCTGCGCCATATCGCGCGCTTCGTTGATGCGCTGGAACAGGAAGAACAGC
Source organism: Sideroxyarcus sp. (assembly GCA_049286265.1). Lineage (GTDB taxonomy): Bacteria > Pseudomonadota > Gammaproteobacteria > Burkholderiales > Gallionellaceae > Sideroxyarcus. Next base: position 27,096 of record JBAQDF010000086.1, on the reverse strand, counting down.
TGCGTGGGCAAGGCATAACGTACGGGATCCTGGTAGAAATTCGCCAGGAAGGGATTGTCCTGCGGCTTTTCCAGCAAGGGTTGCACTTCGGCATGGTCGGCCAGCCGTTGCGCCAGACTGGTCTTGCCGACGCCGATGGGACCTTCCACCACGATGTAACGATATTTACTCAGGGGCATCGTTCAAAAATCCTTCATACCTTTAGCCACAGATGCACACGGATCAACACAGATAGAACTGCATGGTACGTTGGCCTTGTTTCATCCGTGAATATCCGTATCCATCCGTGGCTGAACAAGCTTTTGCAGTTGCTGTCCTTCACAAGCCAGCGCAGCCTCACCAGCTTTTCCTATTCCCGGAATCACACAATCCGGCGCGATTTCCAGCAGCGGCTGCAACACGAACGCGCGCAAATGCATCTGCGGATGCGGGATGGTCAGTCCATGTTCGTGATGCACCAAGTCGTCATACAACAACACATCCAGATCCAGCGTGCGCGGCGAGTTGCGGAATTCGCGCGTGCGCCCGCATTCGTGTTCCAGCGCCAGCAGCGCATCCAGCAGGGCATGGGGCGCCAGTTCAGTTTCCACTTGCGCCACGGCATTGATGAAATCCGGCTGTTCCAGATATCCCACCGGAGCGCTGCGATACAGCGAGGAACGCCGTACCACGCTGGTTTGCGGCAGCTTGTCCAGGGCATCCAGCGCATGTGACACCTGTGCGACAGGATCATCCAGATTGCTGCCCAGCCCGATAAATGCAACGTGTTTCATCTGCAACAATGCGACGTGTTTCATCAATCTATGGGCAACTCAGCCTGAGTGGTAGCGTGTTTCTTGCCGCTGCGACGGCGGCGTTTTTTCGGTCCGCCCCCCGTATCCGGCAACAGCATCTCGGCGCGGCGCTCGTCGCCGGCATGCTGGAATTCTTCCCACCAGGTACCCAGTTCGGCCTCCACTTCGCCACTCTGGCAACGCAACAGCAGGAAATCGTAAGCAGCGCGGAAGCGCGGCAATGCCAGCAGGCGCAACGGGCGCTGGCCGCCGCGTTGTTCGAAACGCGGCTGCATCAGCCACAGTTCTTTCATCACCGTGTCGTAGCGGCGCGGAATGGCGAGCTGCGCGCGCTGCCGTTCCAGCACGTCATCCATCGCCGCGTGCATCGCGCCGACCGGTCGTTCGCCCGATTCTTGTCTGGCTTTCCATGCCGCCAGCACTTCGTGCCACAACAGGGCGGCGAACAGGAATGCAGGGGAAGTGGCTTTTTCTTCGGCAATGCGCTGGTCGGTATTCTGCAAGGCCAGCATGACGAACTTCTCGCCCATCGGCTGCTCGAGGATCACATCCAGCATGGGCAACATGCCGTGATGCAAGTCCATTGCGCGCAGTTTCTTTATGCACGGCATGGCCTGACCGGACAACAACAGTTTGAGCATTTCGTCGAACAGCCGTGCCTCGGGCACGTTGCTCAGCAGTTCTTTCATCTTGAAGATCGGGGCGGCAGTCGCCGGATCCAGCTTCATGCCCAGTTTGGCGGAAAGCCGCACCGCGCGCAGCATGCGCACCGGGTCTTCGCGATAGCGCACTTCCGGGTCGCCGATCATGCGCAGGGTGTTGGCGCGAATGTCGGCATAGCCGTTGTGGTAGTCGAATATCTCTTGCGAGGAAGGATCGTAGAACAGCGCGTTGGCGGTGAAGTCGCGCCGCGCCGCATCCTGTTGCTGGTCGCCGAATTCGTTATCGCGCAGGATGCGCCCGTGTGCGTCGGTTTCGGCCTCTTCCGCCTCAATCGCGCGGCGGAAGGTGGAAACCTCCACCGTCTCTTCGCCGAACATCACATGCACCAGGCGGAAGCGCCGCCCGATGATGCGCGCGCGGCGAAATACTCGTTTCACCTCTTCCGGCGTGGCATCGGTGGCCACGTCGAAATCCTTGGGTTCGCGGTTCAGCAACAGGTCGCGCACCGCACCGCCGACCACAAAAGCCTGAAAACCGGCCGCTTGCAACCCGTCCGTCACGCGCTTTGCGCCGTAACTGATGCCGTCGCGGCTTACGCCATGTTTTTCATAGGGAATCACGTGCGCGGAACCCACCACCCGCACCGGAGTTGCCTTGCCAAATACCCGTTTAATCAGTCTTTTTATCATTATCAGCAAAAGTTGAAATCGCCGCTAAGGCGGCGATTCATTGGATATCCTCCTCGGAACCGGGCGGATTATACACCGCCCCCTCTCCCGCCTCGGTTCTGCGGTCAAGGCAAGCACCCCAGAGGATAAAGCTTGCCATGACCGCCCCTCTCCTCAATCCTCTCCCGCATGCGGGAGAGGAGACGAACGAATCGCTACGCGAGCTTTCGATTAACGCAGGGAAATGATCGTCCAGCCTTGATTTTGCGCGTGTTTTCGCAATGTCTCGTCCGGATCGACGGCAACAGGGCGTTTCACTTTGGCAAGCAAGGGCAGGTCGTTCAGGGAATCGCTGTAGAAACAGGTGTCGCCGAAACTGTCCCAGTTCCAGCCGCGCTGGGCCAACCAGCTCTCCATGCGCAGCACCTTGCCGTCGCGGAAGCTGGGCACCCCGGCGACACGGCCGGTGAATTCGCCGTCTTTCTCTTCGGGATCGGTGGCAATCAGGTGTTCGATACCGAACTCGCGCGCGATGGGCGCGGTCACGAAGCTGTTGGTGGCGGTGATGATCACGCACACGTCGCCTGCGGTCTTGTGCTTCGCCACCAGCTGGCGCGCCTTGTCGCCCATCATCGGGCGCACCTTGCGCCGCATGAACTCCTCATGCCACTCGTCCAGCACAGTGCGCGCGTGACGCGACAAGGGCTTCAACTGGAAATCGAGGAACTCGTGGATATCCAGCGTGCCTGCCTTGTATTGTTCGTAAAACGCGAGGTTCTTCGCCTCGAACAGTTCGCGGTCGAGCACGCCCTGTTCTATCAGGAATTGCGACCACTCGAAGTCGCTGTCGCCGTTCAACAGGGTATTGTCCAGATCGAATAAAGCCAGGTTCACTGCACTCTCCTAAAACAAGAAGCCAGGCCTGCATGACCTGGCTTCCGCTCAACCATTGCGTGACTACTTAAAATGCGTAGCCGATACCGATCGAAATCACCGGGTAGTATTTGTAATTCTTCAGGTCATCATCCAACTGGGTCTGCGCATCCGAAGTCAGCGCAGAACTTGCACCACTCCATCCTGTTGCGGTCACTGTAGCCTTGGGCGAACCCTGGAACATGATGCCGAAGTCGGAATTGAAAGAAAAACCGGAATTCTTCGGCTGGCCGCTCCAACCAAATCCAAAATATGGCGCAGTCTTATTGAAATCCACTGCCGCAGTCAACGTTCCACCTGTCGGCCCCGAGTTATAGGTAGCACCGTTAATCGTGTAGTTGGTATTGGCTGCAGCCGTAGCCATCATGGAAAGCTTGTTGCCATTCCCCATCAATCCCGCAGTCAGGTGTGTCACTCCGTTAAACAAATGCCAGTCGGCCAGAAGACCAAAACTGGACAGTTTCAGGTCGCCGGTATAGTTCAGTCCGTTGGATGATGAATTGATACTCTTTTTAAACTGGTTCAAACCAACGCGCGCCACAACCGTATCCGACACCTGGAAGGCCACATCGGCCCCATAACCCAAAGTGGATATATGTACATCGACGCCAGGCCCTGCAACAGCCGGAAACGAAATTGCCGCCATCACTGCCGCAAACAAAATATGTTTCTTGTTCATTTAGTCACTCCCCAGTCAGAAATCACAATTAAATGTCGTTATTTCGAGTTTGACGCGCCTTCTGCGGCGAATTCTCGCAGATTTGCACAGAAACGACTACCCGGCCTGATCGCCGCGCATCACTTCCTTCAGCAACGGCACTGAAGCGGCGCGCTTCAGGCGCAGGCAATGCTCGTCCAGGGCGTCCAGCGTCGCCAGCAAGGCGGGCAGGTCGCGGCGACCGTGGCGCAGCAAATAGGTAGTCACTTCGCTCGGCAATTCGAAACCGCGCGCCTGCGCATGCTGTTTCAAGGCCTGCGCTTTCTCGACATCACTCAAGGCATGCACCTGATATACCAAGCCCCAACCCAGACGGGTACGCAAATCGTCGCGCAAGTTCAAAAACGTCGGCGCTTGCGTGCCGCTCACCAGCAACATGCCTCCGTTTTCACGCAGCCGGTTATACAGGGCGAACAAGGCGATTTGCGCTGCATCGTCCAGTTTCTCCACTGCATCCACCGCCACAACCTGTGCAGCCTCCGGCACTTCGCCGCTGGCATATACAACCGATTGCCCCATTGCCCGTGCGCGCCCTGCCGCCGCCTGCAGCAAATGGCTCTTGCCGCTGCCCGGCTCGCCCCAGATGTACAAGCCGCGTTCGCCCTTCTCCGCTTCCAGTGCATGGCACAGGGCGGCAAGCAGTTCGACGTTGCGCCCGGCGACAAAGTTATCCAGCGTGGGTATCCACTCGGGGGCGATGCCCAATAACAATTGGGTCATGATTTTCTATACATCGCGCTGGCCAGATAGCGGCTATGCGCATGGCGCAACACCACCAACAGGATGGCCGCCAGCGGCAATGCCAACAACACCCCGAAGAATCCAAACAATTGCCCGAAAGCCAGCAGCGCGAAAATCACGGCCAGCGGGTGCAAACCGATGCGCTCACCCACCAGCCAGGGGGTGATAAGCATGCCTTCCAGCAACTGCCCCATGCCGAACACGGCCCACACCAGCACGACGTCGCCGAACGCAGTAAATTGCATCGCCGCCGCCAGTGTCGCCAGCACCAGCCCGAGCAGCATGCCCAGATAGGGCACGAACACCAGCAATCCGGCAACGATGCCGATAGGCAGCGCGAAGTCGAGGCCGACCAGCCACAACACCAGCACGTAAAACACGCTCATCAGCAGCATTACGGCGATCTGGCCGCGCAGGAATTCGGCCAGCACGCGATCCACTTCCACCGCGATTTCGGTGACTTTGGCGTGCCAGTGCCGCGGGATCAGTCCATCAATGCGGGCTACCAGCGCATCCCAGTCGCGCAGCAGGTAGAACATCGCCACCGGCACCAGCAGGAACTTGATGAGTTGCATAATGACCGTACCGCCGCTCTTGAGCCAGGACAGCAACTTGGCCGCCGCACCGCCATTGGCTTGCCAGTTGCTGAGCAGGGCATTTTTCAAAGCTTGGCTGTCCCATTCCAGACTGACGCCCAGCCATTGCTGCAACCCGGGCAACAAATTCGTGCGCGCGGCATCCAGCCACCCCGGCATGCGCGTAATCAGCAAGCCGACCTCTTTTTCCAGCAAGGGCACGACGACCAGCAACAGGGCGATGAACGACAACAACAAGCCGAGCATCACCAGTACCACCGCCAGCGTGCGCGGCACTTTCGCCGCGCGCAGGCGCACCACCAGGGGATTGCAGATATAGGCCAGGATAGCCGCCGCCCCGAACGGCGCAAGGATGGGGCTCAACAGGTAGAGCAACACGGCCAGTACGGCAGCGACAGCCAGCCATTGCAAGGCAGCAGAGCGGGAAGTAGTCATTTCGGGTAAAATTCGCGGCCTAAGAAACGTGCTGCACTTTACCTTTAAGAAAGCGAGAACTCAACTTGATCACCCCCTCCAACAGCCTGTCCTACCGCGATGCGGGCGTCGACATCGACGCGGGCGACCAACTGGTCGAGAACATCAAACCCTTTGCCAAGCGCACTATGCGCCCCGAAGTCCTGTCCGGTATCGGCGGTTTCGGCGGCCTGGTCGAGATCTCGAAGAAATTCAAGGAACCCGTGCTGGTATCCGGCACCGACGGCGTGGGCACCAAGTTGAAACTGGCCTTTGAACTGAATCGCCATGACACCGTCGGCATCGACCTGGTCGCCATGAGCGTGAACGACATCCTGGTGCAGGGCGCCGAGCCCTTGTTCTTCCTCGACTACTTCGCCTGCGGCAAGCTCGACGTGCCCGCTGCCACCGAAGTCATCAAGGGTATTGCTTCCGGTTGCGAACAATCCGGTTGCGCGCTGATCGGGGGCGAGACCGCCGAGATGCCCGGCATGTACCCGGTGGGCGAATACGACCTGGCCGGTTTCGCAGTCGGCGTCGTTGAAAAATCCAGAATCATCACCGGCGAACACATCAAGGCAGGCGATGTGGTGCTGGGGCTGGCCTCCAACGGTGCCCACTCCAACGGCTACTCGCTGGTGCGCAAGATCATCGAGCGCAGCAAACCCGACCTGAACGCCAAATTCGACGGCGAACGCACGCTGGCTGACTGCATCATGGCCCCCACCCGCCTGTATGTGAAACCGATGTTGAGCCTGATGCAGCAGGTCACCGTGAAAGGCATGGCGCACATCACCGGCGGCGGCATCACCGAGAACGTGCCGCGCGTGCTGCCGCAGAATGTCGTCGCCGACATCGACAGCAAAACTTGGCAAATGCCCAAGCTGTTCCATTGGCTGCGCGAAGGCGGCAACGTCGAAGCGCAGGAAATGTTCCGCACCTTCAACTGCGGCATCGGCATGGTAGTGGTGGTCAGCGCACAGGATGCGGATGCGGCGATCAAGCACCTGCAGGCGGCAGGCGAAACCGTATCTCGCATCGGCATCATCCGCGCGCGCAACGGCAACGAACACCAGACTCAGGTGCGTTAAAAACCGTGAAACGCATCGTTATCCTCATCTCCGGTCTCGGCAGCAACATGCAAGCGTTGCTGGAGGCGAACCTGCCCTGCCAGATCGTGGCGGTCATCAGCAACCGCGATGATGCGCAGGGACTGGAGATCGCCAGGAATCACGGCATCCCGACTGCCGTGATTCCGCACAAGAACTACCCCGACCGCGCCGCCTTCGATGCCGCACTGGCCGCAACCATCGACAGTAACTCGGCCGACCTCGTCGTGCTGGCCGGATTCATGCGCATTCTCACCGACGGTTTCGTCGAGCGTTTTCGCGGCAAGCTCATCAACATCCATCCGTCATTGCTGCCCGCCTACCCCGGCATCGATACCCACGAGCGCGCGCTGCAGGATGGCGTCAAAATACACGGCTGCTCCGTGCATTTCGTCACGCCCGACCTGGATCACGGCCCCATCATCATCCAGGCGGCAGTGCCGGTACTGCGCGACGACACGCCGCAGAGTCTGGCCGCCCGTGTGCTGTGCGAGGAACATCGCATCTATCCGCAGGCTGTACGCTGGTTATGCCGCAACCAGGTATGGCTGAATGAAACCGGTCGCGTCGCCAGCGACCGTCTGGAACAGCCCGGCGCGGCGCTCATTTCTCCCGGATTGGAATAGACCATGCGTACGCTACTCACCTTGTTGTTATTTGGCATCGCTCCCGCGCTGTTCGCCGCCCCGCCGGCAAGCATCGAAGCCAGTTACGATGTGATCACCAAAGGCATCAAGATCGCCACGATCACTGAAAAATTCAAGCGTGACGGCAACCATTACCGTATCGAGAACATCACCAAGCCGGTCGGCCTGCTTGCTTTATTCAAACCGGACACGCTCTATGCCGTCAGCGAAGGCGACATTACTGCGCAAGGGTTGCGCCCGCAGAACTACACCTATAAACGCTCGCAGGAAACGCTCAAAAACACCGAAGCAAATTTCGACTGGGATCAATCCTCCGTGATGCTCAACGACCGCTATGGCCAGCGCGTCGAGTCAATTTCTGCAGGTACACAAGACCGCCTGAGCGTGCAGTATCAGTTCCGTTACGTTTCCCTCCTGCGCGAGCGCAAGGATGTGATCATGCATATCACCAATGGCAGCAAGATCGACAAACGCCAATACATGATCCATCCCAAACAGATGCTGACTGTCCCGCTGGGCAAGCTGGAAACCCTGTACCTGAGCACCCCGCCGGAAGAGGGAACCGCATGGAAGACCGAGATCTGGCTGTCAGTCGAGAACGGCAATTTCCCCTGCCAGATCACGGTAACCGAGGATAACGGCGACAAACTGTCACAGGTACTGACCGCATTGAGCATCACCCAGTGAACCTGAAGCTGGACACCACATCGCGTCGTTTCGCATTCGCCGTCGTTTTCTCCCTGTTGCTGCACGGCTTGGTACTGTGGATTCCGGGAATGCGGATGCCGCATTTTGAATCCGCGCTGCCGCCGCTGGAGGCCAGGCTGGAAGCATTGCCTGTGGCGCCCGCGCAGCACACGACCAAGCGCAAAACCAAACCGGCAATTCAAGCTAAATCTCCCCCCGGGGACGCTCAGCTTGCCACCAGCAATCCCGTTGCAACAGAAGAGATTGCCAAAGCAAGCGAGCCTGAGGCAACCGAAACGTTCGCTACAGAAACCTACAAAGCCGCCGAACACCCGGCTTTGCCAAGACGCGCGCAACTTACCTTCTCAGTCAGCCAGGGCACAAGCCGTTTCCGCGTCGGCGAGACTGTACACACGCTGCAGATCGACGATGGGCATTATGTGATTCATGCTGTAACGAAAACCGTTGGCCTGGTCAAACTGTTCAAGCACTATGAACTCATCCAGGACAGCAGCGGCAGCTACACCCGATACGGGCTGCAGCCGGAGCGCTTCTCCGAGGAACGCATTGAAAAACCCGACACCCGGCAAAGTTGGGCCGAGTTCGACCATGCCGCGCAGCTTGCACGATTCTCGCACGGGGCTGAAGTCGCGCTGCCGCCGGATACGCAGGACATCCTGAGCATCCTGTACCAGTTCCCGTCGCTGACAGACGGAGAGACAGCCACCATCTCGGTCAGCAACGGCAAGAAAATCGAGCAATATCAATTCAGGATCGTCACCGATGAAGAAATCAACACGGCGATCGGCAAATTGCTTACCGTGCGCATGAGCAAATTGCACGGCCCCGACGAAGAAGGGCTGGAGATATGGCTGGCGCGTGAATATCGCCTGTTTCCGGTCAAGATGCGTTTCATTGAAAAGAATGGGGATGTCACCGGCGAGGCTGTCATCACCGACATTCGCGTATCGGAAGAACAAGGAGAAAGAAACAATGCTGTTAACTGAATATCGACTGGATCTGGTCATACAAGCCCTGCGCACGGCGCTGAAAATGGAGCACCCGGCCGATGCCGTATTGCGCCATTTCTTCCAGGCCGAGCGCATCGGCTCCAACGAACGCTCGCTGGTGGCGGACACACTCTTTGGAACATTGCGCCATCGCCTGTTTCTCGAACATGCCTGCACCCTCGACGACAAAGGGCAGGCCACTGCACGCCGCATGGCCCTCGCCTATTGGGTCAAATTCGGCGGCTACAACCTGCGCGAACTGGAACCGCTGCTCAAGGCGAAAGAAGCCGAATGGCTGGGCAAGGTAAAGAGCATCAACGCAAACGAACTGCCGCTTTCCATCCAGGCCGAACTGCCGGACTGGATCGTCGAAAAACTGCGCGCGCAACACAGCGATGCCGAGATTCTCGAACTGGGACGCTCCATGCAGCAGCCCGCCCCGCTCGACTTGCGCGTAAACACCCTGCTCGCCGGACGCAATGAAGTGCTGCAATCTTTACAGTCCGAAGGCATGGATGCGCAAGCCACGCCTTTTTCGCCAATGGGCATCCGCCTCAAGTACAAACCCGCGCTGAACAAACACGCGCTGTTCCTCACCGGCAAGTTCGAGGTGCAGGACGAAGGCAGCCAGTTGCTCGGCCTGTTGCTCGCCCCCAAACGCAACGACATGGTGGTGGATTTCTGCGCCGGTGCGGGCGGCAAGACGCTGATGCTGGGCGCGATGATGAACTCGCAGGGGCGGCTGTATGCCTGGGACGTTTCCGAGAAACGCCTGACCAACCTGAAACCGCGCCTGAAACGTTCCGGCCTTTCCAACGTGCAGCCGCAGCTCATTGCCCACGAAAACGACAGCAAGATAAAGCGTCTGGCGGGCAAGATCGACCGCGTGCTGGTGGATGCGCCGTGCAGCGGTATGGGCACGCTGCGCCGCAATCCCGACCTGAAATTCCGCCAATCCGTGCAAAGCGTTGCCGAACTCAATGCCAAGCAGGCGGCGATCCTGGCCTCGGCGGCCCGCCTGCTGAAGCAAGGCGGAAGGCTGGTGTACGCCACCTGCAGCCTGCTGCATGAAGAAAACCAGGCCATCGTGCAGGCATTCCTGAACGCACATCCCGACTTCACCCTGCTGCCTGCGGGCGAAGTCTTGCGCCAGCAGCACATTGAACTGGCGATGGGCGAATATCTGCAACTTACCCCGCAATTGCACAATACCGACGGTTTCTTTGCCGCCGTACTGGAACGCAAGAGCGCATTAACCGCACCGGGCGGCAATAATCCCGAGTAATTTAATTTGTGGAATAATCAGCCGATAAACTGCCGAATGCAGTGAATTGCCCAAACTGACCGGACCCACATGAATAATTCCTCGACGCGATGCGCAATACTGGCCGCCATGCTGGCTACAGCCTTTCAGGCTGGCGCCTCAGCTCCTGAAGAGGAAAGCTGGCCCGAGCTCAGCCTCGGCGACCTGATGAAGGTCGGCGTCGAAACCGCCTCGCGCAAGAACCAGTCTGTTTCCAATACCGCCGCTGCCATTTTTGTCATCTCGGCGGCAGACATCAAGCGCTCCGGCGCTTTGTCGATCCCTGAAGCACTGCATCTGGCGCCGGGAGTCGAAGTCGCCAGACTGAGCAACAATAAATGGGCTGTCTCCATACGCGGCTTCAACGGGCGCATGGCCAACAAGCTGCTGGTTCTGGTCGATGGCCGCTCAATCTACAACTCGCTCTACGGCGGCGTGATCTGGGAAGCGGAGAATATGCCGCTGGAAGAAATCAGCCGGATCGAAGTCATACGCGGATCGGCCGGACTGGCCTGGGGTTCCAATGCGGTCAATGGCGTGGTCAACATCATCACCAAGCGCGCGCAAGACACTTCCGGCTGGCTGGTCGACAGCCATGCAGGCACCTCGACAGGCAAAGCAGGGCTTGCCCTGCGCTACGGCGCAAAGCGGGAAGACGGCTCGGCTTTCCGCCTGACACTCAACCAGCAGCGGCGCGACGGCGGCAAGGAATTCGACGGCAAGGATGCGCAGGATCAACTTGACGACAACTCGCTTTCCTTTCGCTACGACAAACCGGAAGGCGTCGATACGCGCTGGCTTTTCAGCGGCCGCCTGTTCGATGCACAGATGGACGACCCCTGGCTCGTCCCCACGTTCGGCACAGCCTACAACTCGCCCCTGTATGGCGCCAACCGGCTTGTTCCTTATGTCTCCAACAAGAGCGGCGGCGACCTGCTCGCCCGCCTGGAACAATCCACCGACGGCGGCGGTGAAGTGCGGATCCAGACCTATGTGGAAAAATTTCAGGCGGATGTTCTGGGCGCCGATGACAATCACACGACGCTGGATGTCGATGCACAACATCATTTTCCGCTGGGCGATACGCATGACATCGTGTGGGGCGGCAACTACCGCCAGAGCAGACACAAGGAAACCATGGGATCGGTCGGTTTCCTGACCTCGTCGCAATCGGACATTACCGTGACGCTGGCAAGCGTCTTTGCACAGGATGAGTGGATGCTTGTTCCGCGCCGGTTCAATTTACAGGCAGGTATGCGGATCGAGCACCAGACTTTCGGCGGAACCACCCCGCAACCTTCTGTTCGCGCGCTATGGACACCGAGCGAACAGCATTCGCTCTGGCTCGCCTGGTCGAAGACGTCGCGTTCGCCCAGCGTGGTCGACCGCACCATGGGCGCCTATCCTGCGGCACTGCCTGCCGGCAATCCCATGACCGGAATGCCGACGCTGCTTTACGCCGCTCCCGGCGAACAATCCAATTTCGGCAACGAGAAAGTCCGCACCGTCGAAGCCGGGCACCGGGCGCAATGGACGCCCGCGTTCTATTCCGACCTGACTGCCTATGTAAGCAATTACGAAGGTGTTTTCGGCATATTGCCGGGCCAGACGATCACCAACAATCTGGCAGACCCGGCTTGCGCCGCAGCATTAAGCAATTTCGGCTTCACTGCACCGTTCGGTCTGTGCATGACGCTCAATCGCGGCAACGTCGTGCCGGTTCGCACGCGGGGCCTGGAACTGTCCACGGAATGGAACCCCATGTCTGACTGGCGCTTGCAGATCAACGCCTCGCGCTTGTGGCTGGACGGAGGAACGGACAACACCAGCGTGGTGTACGGCAACAGCCCGAAATATCAGGGATCGGTCCGTTCTTCATACAATTTCACCCCGGATCGCCACTTCGATCTCTGGTTGCGCCGCGTCGGCAGTTTGACCACGACCAGCTCCATCTACGGATCGCTGGGCGCAACGCCGGCCCCCGGGCGAACCGAACTGGATCTGCGCTTCGCCGAACAGGTGACTGAATCGCTCGAAATCTCGCTCACCTTGCAGAACCTGCTGTCAAAACAACAGTTGCAGTTCTACCCGGACTACATGCCCTCCCTGCCCGTCGTACCGCAGCGCACGATCTATCTAAAAGCACTATGGCATGGTAAATAGTCGAATAGCTACCTGTCAGACGGCACGGAAATACCTTTAGGGCACCTCTAATAATCCAAATTTCGTCGCAATACTGCGTTGCTCACAAAAAATCACTCCTTACATATTTCCATATATGCCGCGTCGCAATTTTTTGCTCGCGCCTTGTCTTGCTTAGAACTTCGAATTATTAGAGGCGCCCTTTAACCCTTATGAAATCCACACCGCAACTCCTGCTGGCTTTGCTTCTGCTTGCCGGAATGTCCATGCAGGTCTGCCGTGCGGAACTTTCGGAGCTTCAGGTCAAATCCGCCTATGTGTTCAACTTCATCAAATTCGTGGAGTGGCCCGACAAAGCAATCGGGACGGGTGACAAACTCAGGCTGTGCGTGACTGGAAATGATGATCTGCTTGCGTCGCTCTCCGCCCTCAAGGGGCGCAAGGCGGGCGCGTATGAAATTCAAATCATGCACGCCGACAGCGACACGATCCGGAAAACCTGCCATGTGCTATACATCGGCGAACAAGAGCAACGGCGACTCATTTCCATCCTCAAATCGCTGGGGACTGCACCCGTACTCACCATTTCGGATATCCCGGGCTTCGCCGAACGTGGCGGCGGCATCGGCCTGCTCAACCGGAACGACAAGATGCTGTTCGAGGTCAATCTCGCCTCGACCCGGCAAGCGGGACTGCACTTATCCGGCCAGATGCTGAATCTGGCTGCCAACATCTTCGGAAACTGACGGTCATGAAATTCATTCCGAACTTGTCCAATTGGTCTTTGCGCAGGAAGCTGGTATTTCTCATCACGCTGGGCAGCGCGATCGGCATGCTGGTCAGTTTTTCCGTGCTGTTCGGCAGTTCGTTGCGCAGCAGCCACAACGAATCCCTGCAGCAACTTTCCGGCATTTCCGACATTCTGGCCGAGAACTCGCAGGCCGCACTGGTGTTCGGCGACCGCGCCGAAGCCCGGCGGCTGCTCGAAGCGTTGCAGGAACATCGCGAGATAGAAGATGCATGGATACTGGATGCCAAAGGCAATACCCTCGCCGCATGGAATCTCAAAGGCATGGTCAAACCGGCTCCCGGCGACTACAGGGTGGCATCCAAACAGTTGCGCTCCGAATTCTGGATGCAAAGTGCCGACCTGTATCGCCCCGTGATACGCGGCGAAGAACGCATCGGTTACATCCTGCTGCAGGCCGATTTCGGCGAACGCTGGGATAACTACCTGGCAGATTTTGAAACAGGCTTGGCTGTTTTTTCCCTGTCGTTGCTGGCGATCTACATCCTGGCGACCCGCCTGCAGCACGTGATTTCCCGGCCGATCAGGGACGTCGCGAATACGGCGCGGGCCATCGCCAACGACAAGACCTACGATTTGCGTGTACCGCAACAGGCGAGCGATGAAATCGGCGATCTGATCATGGCATTCAATCATATGCTGAGCGAAATTCAGGACAGGGACGAGAGCCTTCTGCGACATCAGGACCGGCTGGAAAAAGAAGTGGCCAAGCGCACGAAGGAACTGGCCAAAACCAACGACGAACTGGCGCTGGCGGCAAAAATATCCGGCTTGGGTTACTGGGAGTATGACATTGCCAGCAGGGAATTCATTTTCAACGACCAGTATTACTCCCTGCATTTCGCCACCGCCAGGCAGGTTGGCGGCTATCGCATGTCGTACGAAGATTTTGCCCGACGTTTTGTCCATCCCGAAGATGCGAACCGCATCAGCGACCACATCCAGCTGGAACTCGACTCCGACGAGGCGGATTTCGTGGTGGAAACCGAGATACGCACCCAGTGCACCGACGGCAGCATGCGCTGGATGCGGGTGCGCTTCAAATCGCTGATAGACGAGCGGGGACACAAGTACAAGCTGACCGGCGTCAGCCAGGACATCACCGAGAAGAAGAGTTCGGAGGAAACCATCTGGCAACAGGCCAATTTCGACCCGCTCACCGACCTGCCGAACCGCCGCATGTTCCAGGACCGCTTGGAGCACGAGATCAAGAAATCGCACCGCGACCGGTCGCAACTGGCACTGATGTTCATCGACCTCGACAAATTCAAGGAGGTCAACGACACCCTGGGGCACGACAAGGGCGACATCCTGCTCAGGGAGGCCGCGTGGCGCATCACCCGCTGTGTACGCGAATCGGATACCGTCGCCCGCCTGGGCGGGGACGAATTCACCGTCATCCTGTCCGAACTGGAAGACACCAGCAGTGTCGAGCGTATCGCTCAGTCCATCGTCGACACGCTGGTGGCGCCGTTCCAGCTTGAAGAAGATGTGGCCTTCGTCTCCGCCAGCATCGGCATCACGCTCTATCCCAATGACGCCGGCAATCTGGAAATGCTGATGAGCAACGCGGATCAGGCCATGTACGCTTCCAAGAGCGCGGGCCGCAACCGCTTCAGCTATTTCACCCACAACCTGCAGGAAGCCGCGTTGAACCGCATGCACCTCATCAACGACCTGCGCTTCGCGCTTTCCGGCAATCAATTCCGCCTGTTTTACCAACCTATTGTCGAGCTGGACAGCGGGGTCATCCACAAAGCCGAGGCGCTGATTCGCTGGCAACATCCCGAGCGCGGCCTGATCAATCCGGCAGAGTTCATCATGCTGACGGAAGAATCCGGGATGATCATCGACATCGGCAACTGGGTATTCAGGGAAGCAGTCAGTCAGGTGCAACGTATGCGCGCGACGCATCATCCAAAATTCCAGATCAGCGTGAACAAATCCCCACTCCAGTTCCGCAATGACGAACGCTACTTCCAGGACTGGATACCCCATCTGCAACAACTGGGTTTGCCCGGCCAATGCATCGCAATCGAGATCACCGAGGGGTTGCTGCTGGATGCCTCCTCCAGCGTCAAGAGAAAGTTGCTCGATCTGCGCGATGCTGGTATCCAGGTCGCGCTGGATGATTTCGGCACCGGCTACTCCTCGCTGTCTTATCTCAAGAAATTCGACATCGACTACATCAAGATCGACCGCAGTTTCGTGCGCAACCTGGCCGCCACCTCGAACGACATGGCCCTGTGCGAGGCCATCATCGTGATGGCGCACAAGCTCGGATTGAAGGTGATCGCCGAAGGCATCGAGACGGCAACGCAACGCCACCTGCTTGCCGCCGCGGGCTGCGACTACGGCCAGGGTTATTTCTTCTCCCCACCTCTCCCGTCGCTCGAATTTGAGGCCCTGCTCAAGGATTCAGCCGGCCAGTAGCACATCCCGCTGTCGCCGCACCCGGCTCACGGAAAACGGATTAGGTTAAGATGTATGAAAATGGCGCTTGAAGCAGGACTGTCAGGTCGCGTAGAATGCCCTCGAAGTTGTTGGGTGATTTGATAATAATTAATCCCTGAATTCCGGCGGCGAGCTGTAAAGCACCCCCTTGCAGCGATATTTCCATTGAGAATAAGCAAATCAGGCGTTGTTTTTTTAAATTTTTTAAGCAGGCTAAGTAAGGGAGAAGCGCAATGGCAGGCAGCAAGCAATACATATACGAATTTGAAAAGGGTGACGGCAAGAACAAGATGCTGTTGGGCGGCAAGGGCGCGAACCTTTGCGAAATGACGCAGATCGGCCTGAATGTCCCTCCCGGTTTCACCATCACCACCGATGCTTGCAATGCCTATCTGGAAAAGAACCAGCTACCCGCCGGATTGATGGATTCTGTCAAAGACCACATGAAAGCGTTGGAGAAGAAGACCGGCAAGGGTTTCGGCAGCAGCTCCAATCCGCTGCTGGTCTCGGTGCGCTCCGGTTCCTCCATGTCCATGCCGGGCATGATGGACACCATCCTCAACCTCGGCCTCAATGAAACTTCACTCAAAGGTCTGATCAAGCAGACCGGCAACGAGCGTTTCGCCTACGACACCTATCGCCGCTTCATCCAGCTGTTCGGCAAGATCGCGCTGGACATCAGCGACGAACATTTCGATGAAAGCATGACCGCGATCAAGCGCAAATACGGCGCCCCGCAGGATCTGGACCTGAACGTCGACCACCTCAAGGAACTGGCGAAAGAATTCCTCGCCATCGTGGAACGCCATACCGGCAAGCCTTTCCCGCAAGACCCCTTTGAGCAACTGGAAATCGCCATTGGCGCGGTGTTCGGTTCCTGGATGGGCAAACGCGCGGTGGATTACCGCAGGCAGTTTCGGATCACCAAGGACCAGGCCAACGGCACCGCAGTCAACATCTGCACCATGGTGTTCGGCAACATGGGCAACGACTCCGGCACCGGCGTGGGCTTCACGCGCAACCCCGGCACCGGCGAAAACCTGATCTATGGCGAATATCTGGTCAATGCACAAGGCGAAGACGTGGTGGCGGGTATCCGCACACCCAAGGCCATCGCCGAGATGGAAAAGGAAATGCCGGAGATCTACCGCCAGTTGATGACGCTGCACAACCGGCTGGAATCGCATTACCACGAAGTGCAGGATTTCGAATTCACCATCGAGAAAGGTATCCTGTATTGCCTGCAGACGCGCAACGGCAAAATGAACGCGCGCGGCATGGTGCGCACCTCGGTGGAATTGTTCAATGAAGGACTGATCACCAAGGAACGCGCCCTGCTGCGTATCGAACCGGCAATTCTGGAGCAACTGCTGGTACCGCAACTGGCGCCTAATTTCCACGGCAAGTCGCTGGCTCAGGGCCTGCCCGCATCGCCCGGCGCCGCCTCCGGCAAGATCGTGTTCGACGCCGACACCGCCGAAGCGCGCGGCCGCACCGGTGAGAAGATCATCCTGGTGCGCGAAGAAACCAAGCCAGAAGACATCCATGGTTTCTTCCAGGCACAGGGCATCCTGACCAGCCGCGGCGGCAAGACCTCGCACGCTGCCGTGGTTGCGCGCGGCATGGGCAAGCCCTGCGTCTCCGGTTGCGAAGCCATCGTCATCAACGATGTGCTGCGCAGCGCGCAGATCGGCGAGACTACGCTGCATGAAGGCGACATCATCACCATCGACGGCGGCACCGGCCATGTGTATGCGGGCGAAGTACCGACGGTGGAGCCGGAATTCTCCGAAGAACTGGTCACACTGTTGTCCTGGGCGGATGAAGTCTCCCGCCTCAAGGTGATGGCGAATGCTGACACCCCCAACGATGCCGCGCGCGCGCGCGAATTCGGCGCCATGGGCATCGGCCTGTGCCGCACCGAGCGCATGTTCAACAGCACCGACCGCTTGCCCATCGTGCAGGAAATGATCCTGGCTGAAACGCTGGAAGAACGCCAGTCCGCGCTGGACCGTCTGTTGCCGATACAGCGCGCCGACTTCAAAGGCATCTTCAAGGCGATGAAGGGGTTGCCCGTCACCGTGCGCCTGCTCGACCCGCCGATGCACGAGTTCCTGCCGACCGCCGCACAACTCGAACTGGAAATCGCCCACCTGCACCAGTTGAGCGACACCATCAAGGGCCTGGAAGAATTGCCGGATACGCTCAAGATGCTCAACCCCAAGCTGTATCAGCAATATGCCGACGGCCTGACCAAGCTCATGGGCGGACTGGGTGACTTCAAGGAATCGCACTTGGAAGACGACGTGATACACAAGAAGGAAGTCGTGCTGAAGAAAGTGCGCGCCCTGTCCGAAGTCAACCCGATGCTGGGTCACCGAGGCGTGCGCCTGGGTATCACGTATCCCGAAATTTATTCCATGCAGATACGCGCCGTACTCGAAGCCGCCGCGCTGTGCGCCAAGGAAGGTCTCGAAATCCACCCCGAGATCATGGTGCCGCAAGTGGCAACGGTGGAAGAACTCAAGCGCATTCATAGTTACGTAAAGCGCATCCATGCGGAAGTGAATGCGACCTACGGCATCGACGTGCAATTCAAGTTCGGTTCCATGCTGGAAGTGGTGCGTGCCTGCGTGCGCGCCGGACGCATGGCGGAAATTGCCGAGTTCTTCTCCTTCGGCACCAACGACCTGACCCAAGCCACCTTCTCTTTCAGTCGCGAAGATGCGGAGAACAAATTCCTTCCCGCATACAACGAGACCGGCATTCTGGAGGACAATCCGTTCGAAGTGCTGGACATCAAGGGCGTGGGCCAGATCATGAAAATGGCCATAGCAAGAGGCCGCGAGACCAACCCAGACCTGAAAATGGGCATCTGCGGCGAACACGGCGGCCACCCCGGTTCCATCCACTTCTGCCACCACATCGGCCTCAACTACGTCTCCTGCTCCGGCCCGCGCGTGCCCATCGCACGTCTGGCCGCAGCACAGGCCAAGTTGACGGAAGCAACGTACAAAGAGCCGAACTGATCCGGTTATGCCTGAAATGCAAGCTACTCAGGCAGCTGAAATCTAGTGTTGAAACACGCTCCCGTTGGGGGCGTGTTTCATTTTGGAGAGCGGAATTCCGTGTTGAATTTGTCTCAAATCGGTAGAACGGCGGACATAGACATCACAACATTGAAGAGCCTGAAACCGCCTCCAATAACTGCCCTTCGCAATTTTTCGCTTTACCGCTCTCACAATACTTACGATTAGCAAGGAAACAGATCATGAACTTTGAAACATTGGTCATCAGCGAGGCCGATGGCATTGCACATATCCAATTGAATCGCCCTGAAAAGGCTAACGCCATGAATGGGGTGATGTGGAAAGAAATCAGGGCCGCTTTTGACTGGCTCAGCACAAGCCACGCTCGAGTCGGCGTGTTGAGCGCACAAGGCAAACACTTCACAGCAGGCATCGATATCGAGCTGCTGATGGCAGTGCGATCCGAGATTACCGCACTGCCGGAAGGAGTCAGGCAAGAACGTTTACGCGAACTCATCGGCGAATTGCAGAATGCGATCAGTGCAGCGGAATCATGTCGCAAGCCCATAATCGCTGCCATTCACGGCGCTTGCGTTGGCGCGGGAGTGGATCTGGTAACGGCCTGCGACATGCGATATTCAACTCAGGATGCACGTTTCTCGGTAAAAGAAGTTGACCTGGCAATCGTGGCCGATGTCGGCACGCTCCAACGGCTTCCACGCCTGATAGGCGACGGACTTGCACGCGAGCTCGCATACACCGGAAGGGAATTTGACGGGAAGGAAGCCCATGCAATGCAGCTTGTGAACCAGGTCTTTCCGGATCAGGAAAGCCTCATGAAATCTGTAATGGAGCTTGCAACCTGCATCGCGCAGAAATCGCCCCTGACGATTCGTGGAATAAAAGACACGCTTAACTACAGCCGGGATCACTCCGTGGCAGAAGGACTGGAGTATGTCGCGACCAAGAATGCCGCCATATTGTTCTCTGAGGATCTCTCGGAAGCAGTTGCAGCGAGTAAACAACGGCGCGCACCCAGTTTCAAAGACTGAGCCTGAATTGAAATGTAACGACCGGTTGCAAGTGAAAAACAGACGTTGGATGACTTGACATTGAAGGGTCGCTGACCGGCCACTTGGAAACTAGTGCCAGCCGCGTCTGTTTAATAGTTATTGAGGCTTTTGATATGTTGATGATCCGGATTATTGTAACGACTACCATTCTTTTATTACCGCTGACCACACTTGGCGCTGATCGCATACGCTACCTGAAAGCCAAAAAGTCTGATCCTGGAGAGTTATGTCAGGCGATAGGAAAGAAGTTTCCTCTGAAGTTAGAAGGTTTCAGAAAACTGGGGAAGCTTGAAAAGGAAACTGTACGACCGGATTCAGATTATTGCTATGAACCTACTAATCAGTGTCGAATTTATGATCTGGAATTTACTGGTTTAAGCCTCCAGCTCATCGAAAAGGAGCCTAACCAAAATGCTGGAATTTTGACTATTAAGATAACGGGGAATCGATGGGATATCCTTGGCAAAGTTCACGTTGGTCAAAAAATCTCAGAAATTGAATCATATTACGGGGTCAAAATTCCAAATAATGTTTCCCCCATCGGCATAATCGGAGATTGTCTGGCAGTAGTTATATATCACGAGGATGGTCTTGTAACGGGGCTCAATCTTGATTGCCAATCCTGCTAGATTGTCCAAAAAACGCCCCGACCTTAAGTTGCTGACTGTCCGGTTTGTAGAAACGCAAATGACCGCTGCGGGTTAGTTTCCGCCCTTCTACAGTTAATACACTACCGCTCTTGAACGACCGCTTCCAAGCGCATAACAAACATCACTGAATTCCGCGTGCAAAACAAAGAGGGGGGCGATATCGCCCCCCTCTTTGTTTGTGGCTGACCGCGTGGGCACGAAGAACGTGCCCACCCTGCATCCGGTTTTACTCAGTACACTGAATCTCCACCAGCGTTTCATCCGGTGCCACGCTGTCGCCCTTCTTGACGTGAACGCTGATGATGACGCCACTCACCGGTGCCTGGATTTCGTTTTCCATTTTCATGGCCTCGATCACGAGCACGCCGTCGCCCGCTTCCACGGTGTCCCCGACTTTGGTTTTGACTTCGACGATGGTGCCGGGCATGGCGGTTGTCACGCAGCCCTGGTGAGATGGGCGCGGGCGGCTGGAAGTTGCCGCTTTTTCCGCGGCTTTCTTCTTGCCACCGCCGCCGCCGGAGACTTCGATCTCGTTTAATGTTTCGACGATGACTTCTTCGGAAATGCCGTCCACGGAGACATAGAAGGGACGCTGCGCTTCGCCGCGATGTCCGCTTCCGGTCAGGTTGATGTGGAAAGTTTCGCCGTGCAGCGTGACCTTGAACTCGTTGGGCGCAAAACGCTCCGTGGAAGTCGTGGCGGCTTCCTTGGACAGCAGCGCCTCGGGCTTGAGCGTGTTGGCGTTGCGCTCCTGCAGGAAGGTTTTGCCGATGTCCGGGAACATCGCGTAAGTCAGCACGTCCTCTTCGCTTTGCGCAAAGGTTTCGCTATCGGCCTTGAGCCTGCTCATTTCATCTTCCAGCAAATCAGCCGGACGGCAGGTCGTCACTTCCTCATCGCCGACAGCCATTTTCCTGACCTGTTCATTGATGGCGCCCGGCGCTTTGCCATAGTGTCCGAGCAGGTAGTTTTTCACTTCGTTGGTGACCGATTTGTAGCGCGTCCCAGTCAGCACATTCAGCACGGCCTGGGTGCCGACGATCTGCGAAGTCGGCGTCACCAGCGGCGGATAGCCCATGTCTTCGCGCACGCGCGGGATTTCGTTCAGCACTTCGTCCATGCGGGTGAGCGCGTCCAGTTCCTTGAGCTGGCTGGACAGGTTGGAGATCATTCCGCCCGGCACCTGATTCACCAGCACGCGCGTGTCCACGCCGGTGAATTCGCTCTCGAATTGCCAGTATTTCTTGCGTACTTCGGTGAAATAGGCGGTGACTTCCTGTATCGCGGCCAGGTCGAGACCTGTGTCGTATGATGTTCCCTTCAATGCAGCAACGATGCTCTCGGTCGAGGAATGGCTGGCGCCTTCGCCGAACGAGGAGTTGCAGGTATCCAGCATGGTAGCGCCCGCCTCCACGGCCTTGAGGAAGCACATGCCGGACAAACCGGATGTGGAATGGCTGTGCAAGTGGATGGGCACGCTGATCGCCTTGCGCAAGGCAGTGACCAATTCGAAAGTGGCATAGGGTGTGAGCAGACCAGCCATATCCTTGATGCAGATGGTGTCGCAACCCAGGGCTTCCAGTTCTGCCGCCAGCAGCACGAATTGGGGAATGTCATGCACCGGGCTGGTGGTATAGCTGATGCAGCCTTCGGCATGCTTGCCTGCCTTTTTCACCGCCTCAATGGAAACGCGCAGGTTGCGCATGTCGTTCATCGCGTCAAAGATGCGGAACACGTCGATGCCGTTGCTGGCGGACTTCTTGACGAACTCGCGCACCACGTCGTCGGAATAGTGGCGGTAGCCCAGCAGGTTCTGGCCGCGCAGCAGCATCTGGATGCGGCTGTTGGGCAAAGCTTTGCGCAGTGTCCTCAGACGTTCCCACGGGTCTTCTTTCAGGAAGCGCACGCAGGAATCAAAGGTGGCGCCGCCCCAGGCTTCCAGTGACCAGAAACCAATGCTGTCCAGTTTGGAACACATCGGCAACATGTCTGCAGTGCGCATGCGTGTCGCAATCGTGGATTGATGGCCGTCGCGCAGGACTAGTTCGGAAATAAGGGTCTTTGCCATGGTGTTAACTTAAGTTAAAGGTTGAAATTAAATGCCTTCGTGCGCTGCGATGGCTGCCGCAATGGCTGCCGCCCTCAGCTCCGGCGGGATTTGGGTGTCGTAATCGATCAGCTCGGGGTGAGACTCCACAAAGCTGGTGTTGAAGTTTGCGTTCCTGAAATCGGGATGCTTGAGGATTTCCTGGTAATACGGGACAGTGGTTTTGACGCCATAGACCACCATGTCGCTGAGCGCGCGGCGTCCGCGTTCGACGACACCTTCCCAAGTCAGCGCCCACACGGTGAGCTTGGCGCACATGGAGTCGAAATAAGGCGGGATGACATAGCCGCTGTACATGGCCGCATCGATACGCACGCCGGGACCGCCCGGGGCGTAGTAACGGGTGATCTTGCCGAAGCTGGGCAGGAAACTGTTCTTGGGATCTTCCGCATTGATGCGGAACTCCATGGCGTAGCCGCGGAACCTCACATCTTCCTGTTTGTATTGCAGCGGCAAGCCTTCGGCGATGCGTATCTGCTCCTGCACGATGTCGATACCGGTGATGGATTCCGTTACGGTGTGCTCGACCTGGATGCGGGTGTTCATTTCCATGAAGTAGAAGTCGCCGCTCTGGTCGAGCAGGAATTCGACGGTGCCAGCATTCTCGTATCCCACGGCCTTGCAGGCCTTCACGGCCAGGTTGCCGATGTGTTCGCGCTGTTCCGGGGTGATCTGCGGCGAGGGCGCGATCTCGATCAGCTTCTGGTTGCGGCGCTGGATGGAGCAGTCGCGCTCGAACAGGTGGATCGCATTGCCATGACTATCGCCCAGCACCTGCACTTCGATGTGGCGCGGATTGACCACGCATTTTTCAAGGAATACTTCGGGCTTGCCGAATGCCTTGCTGGCTTCGGAGATCACGCGATCGTAATTGCTGAGCAGATCTTTCTCGTTATCACAACGGCGAATGCCGCGCCCGCCGCCACCGTTGGTGGCCTTGAGCATGACGGGATAGCCGATTTTTTTCGCCAATTCGCGCGCCTCTTCAACGTCGGCAAGATTGCCTTCGCTGCCCGGCACACAGGGGATACCTGCGGCAATCATGGCATTGCGCGCCTGAATCTTGTCGCCCATCTGCAGAATCACATCCGCGCTCGGGCCGATAAACTTGATGTCGCGGCGGGCGCAAATCTCCGCCAGTTCCGGATTCTCAGAAAGGAAACCGTAGCCGGGATGCAGCGCATCGCAGCCCGATGTCACGGCGACATTGACGATGTTATGCGCGTTAAGGTAGCCGGTAACCGGCTCGGAACCGAGGTTGTAGGCTTCATCCGCCTTTTTGACGTGCAACGCATGGCGATCGGCATCCGTGTAAATGGCGACCGACTTGATGCCCATTTCAGAGCACGCACGCACAATACGAACCGCTATCTCTCCTCGGTTGGCGACGAGTATTTTTTTAATCACTGGGAATTTCCAATTTTCGGCACGCAAACAGGGGGATTGTAACATTCGATGCCGCTTCTTTGAGAATAACGTGGCGGGATTGTCTGAACTTCGGGGGAAACATGCGGAAACACTGATGCTTCAAGCCGATCAAGCGCATGCATGCCATGAAAAGCTCATAAAAGCCGGTTGATCAGGCCTCTGGCAGTCGACAACATGCCGAACCTTGTCTGATCCGGCCAAGTGAAGATTGAAGTATGCCCCCCTCCCCCCCCCGACGGCCATTAAGCGCTCAAATTTATTCCTTATTAATGACCGCGTTAAAGATATGACTATTTCTTCTTATTGACTTGAAAATGTTTTATCGCATACGCTCAGAATCCCTGATGTATATAGGGGTTTTAAACATTACTTTGAAGGGGATTACGACATGAGCAAGTCAGCACCCAGCGAAACAGCGCAGGAGTTTGTCGCAGCACTATGTGAACA
Source organism: Sideroxyarcus sp. (assembly GCA_049286265.1). Taxonomy (GTDB): domain Bacteria; phylum Pseudomonadota; class Gammaproteobacteria; order Burkholderiales; family Gallionellaceae; genus Sideroxyarcus. The sequence goes on along the minus strand of JBAQDF010000086.1, from coordinate 2,636 downwards.
AGCCCGCACTCATCGCGCAGTAAATCACCCGTATCTGCAGAAACTTATCGCCGGCGATGTCCCGGACATCAAGGGGGCCATGAGGGATTTTGTCTTTCAGTACTCAGCCTATACTTTTGACTTTATCCGCTATCTCACTGCCACCATCTCCCAGCTTGAAGACGAAAAGCACCGAAAGTCGCTGCTAAGAAACCTGGTTGAGGAAAGCGGCAGCGTCTATGAGGATAACGCTGCACTTCTCCCCACCATTGGCATTGAGCTCGAATGGGTGAACAACGTGCCCCATACCGAGCTTTTCCGGCGCTATCTGGAAGCTGCGGGTGCAGGCGTGGAATATCGCAAAAAGACCCCCTATGCGGAAGAGGCGATCATGTGGCGTGAACTGTTTTACACAGTTTGTTCACATGAAGGACCCTGCCGCGCTCTCGGTGCGATGGGCATAGGCACCGAAAACATCGTCAAGTACATCTATAGTCCTTTCATCAAGGCGATCGAAAACCATCTGGATATCTCACGGCGGGATCGCGTGTTCTTTGATGCCCACGTCGCGCTCGATGACCAACACGGGGATGCTTTGACACAAATTGCCATTGACTATGCAGCCAAGCCCGAAAACCGCAAGCAGATCAAGGAAGGCATGCTCATGGCACTCAGCATCCGGGGAACCTTCTTCGATGCGCTGGAGGCCAGGGCAAACGCCATGAAGCCTGCTTGATAGTGTTCACGCGCTAGCAACAGCAAACATCATCATTCATTCAACACCAATAATTTATCCAACATGAAAGGATTGACCATGAAACCTGACAGCTACATCTACTCTTCCCGCGACTTCGGCGAAACCATTGCAACCATTGAGACCGCAAAACCGGACCGGCCGTGTATTCACAAGAATGTTTGCGGCACCCAGAACGAGGCCAACGCCAAATTCAGCGAAAGCCGGAAACATCCAGTGCATATCGTCGACCTTCCCAGCCGGTCGGTTAGCGTGTCGATCGGCGGAATACTGCCTGGCGACAGAACCCGCAAGCACCGCCACACCTATGAAACCATCGCCTATATCCTGAAGGGCAAAGGCTACAGCGTCGTAGATGGCGTGCGCGTCGACTGGGAAGCCGGAGATGCCCTGCTGGTTCCGCGTTGGACGTGGCATCAGCACTTCAATCTCAGCGAGACTGAGTCTGCGGAGTTCCTGGGTGCAGAAAACGCGCCGATGCTGCAGAACCTGGGATTGGCTCTGCGCGAAGAAGCCGAAAAGTGGTAAGTAGCGTTTAAGTAAAAGGACGAGGACGGCCACAGTTTGTGGCTGTCTGAGTCGCATCAAGAACACAACTGGAGTTACCTCAGCCCCTTACTGCACTGCGCGCCACAAACCACAAAAAAACATTGCGGCAAAGCTCAGTTTTGCAGCCTGACTGTGGAGCACGCATATAAAAGGAAAACAAATGACTGAACATGAAACAAACAAACCGCATCTCCCGGGTTCAAAAGGAGAACACGACCTGCAGATAGAGTTTGGCAACGAGAAGCGTGCGCTCGGTTTTTACAACAACCAGATGCTGGATTACCTGAACCAGCCCATGCAGGAATTCATCGCACAACAGGACATGATGTTTATCGCGAGCAGCGATGCGCACGGCGAATGCGATTGCTCATTCCGTTCCGGCGGCACCGGTTTTGTATGGGTGGTGAATCAGAAGCACATCCTGTGGCCAGAATACCGGGGAAATGGCGTCACGGCCAGTGCAGGCAACGTGAAAGAAAATCCGCACATGGGCGTGCTGTTCATGGATTTCATCAAGCACACCATCGGCCTGCACATCAACGGAAAAGCACATCTTAGCGAGAGCGGCATGTTTGATGAATTGCCGGATGACATCAAAAAGGCGGTCGCAGAAGAAAACGCCACGACGGCAGGAAAGAAACCTGCCTTCTGGTTCCTGCTCGAAGTCGAAGAAGCCTATATCCACTGCGCCAAACACATTCCACGTTTAGCTCCCGCAGAAAAAAACATCGATTGGGGTACCGACGATGTCGTCAAGAAGGGCGGGGATTACTTCAATGTTAAGGCCGACAAAAAGCGCGGGATGTAAACGTACTGAGTCAACACCTGGTGCTGAGTCGTGAGTGCTGAGTCGTGAGTGCTGAGTTCTGAGTGTCCGCCGCTCCAGAGTGCTTTTACTCAGCACTCGGTACTCAGCACTCAGTACTGGTTTTAATGCAACGCCATATTCACCCTGCCCAGATCCTCTTCCCCCAGCGTCCCCACCGCCGCCTTCAGGCGCAGCTGGCTGACCAGGTAGTTGTATTGCGCCTGGTACAGGTCGCGGCGGGTTGAGTACAGTTGTTGTTGTGCGTTGAGCACGTCCAGGCTGGTTCTGACGCCCACTTGTTGTCCCAATTTGCTGGCTTCGAGCAGGCTTTCGCTGGATTTCAGGGCTTGTTGCAGGGCTTGTACCTGGGCGATGCCGCTCACGACGCCGAGGTAGGCCTGGCGGGTTTGCAGTTCGACGTTGCGGCGGGCGGTTTCCAGGTCTTGTTTGGCTTTTTCGCGGTTGGCGTCGGCTTCGCGCCATCTGGATTGGGTGGCGCCGCCCTGGAATAGGGGCATGTTGAGCTGGAGGCCGACGGTGGTGCTG
>JBAQDF010000085.1:0-28891 GCA_049286265.1 Sideroxyarcus sp. | reverse complement strand
GTGCTGCTGTCGCTGCTGATGATGCTGACAAGGCGCAAGGCGGTGTCGCAGGTAGTCGCCTTCCTGTCGCTGGAAAACGGTTTATTCTTCGCCGCCACCAGCGCCACGCAGGGCATGCCGCTGGTGGTGGAACTGGGTATCGCGCTGGACGTGCTGGTGGCCACCTTCATTTTTGGCGTGTTCTTCTTCCAGATCCGCGAGACTTTCGACAGCCTGGACATCACACACATGGAGAAGCTCAAGGATGATTGACCTGCAACTCCTGGCGCTGTTACTCATTCCGCTGTTGGGCGGCGGGTTGCTGGCCGTGTTCGGATCGCGCAAGTGGGCGGCCGAGCTCAACTCGCTGATGAGTTTTTTTACCTTCGTTGCATCGGTGGTGCTGACCGTGCAGGTGGTCGAGTCCGGTCCGCAGGTCGCGTTCAAGGAACAATTCTTCATCGACCAGTTCAACGTGTTCCTCGTCGCGTTGACTGCCTTCGTCGCCTTCACCACCTCGCTGTTCTCGCGCCCCTACATGCGCATCGAGCAGCATCACGGCAAACTCTCCACCGGCATGCTGCACCTGTACTACAGCATGTACCAGCTGTTCACCTTCGCCATGCTGGTTGCGCTCACCACCAACAACATGGGCATCGTCTGGGTCGCGATGGAAGCGGCGACGCTGACTACTGTGCTGCTGGTCTCTCTGTATCGCACACCGGCCAGCCTGGAAGCGGCGTGGAAATATTTCATCCTGTGCGGCGTCGGCATCGCGCTGGCGCTGTTCGGCACCATCCTGCTGTACTTCGCCGCCGAGCGCGTGCTGGGCGAGGGCGGCACGGCGCTGCTGTGGACGCACCTGAATCAGGTCAAGGGCGACCTGGAACCGACTGTGCTCAAGCTGGCATTCATTTTCCTGCTGGTGGGTTACGGCACCAAGGTTGGTCTGGTGCCGCTGCACAGCTGGCTGCCCGATGCGCATGCCGAAGGTCCGACGCCGGTGTCCGCCGTGCTGTCAGGCTTGCTGCTGAATGTTGCGCTGTGCGCGGTGGTGCGCAGCAAAGTGCTGGTGGACGGTTCGCTGGGCACTCACTTCGCCGGAAATCTGATGATGGGCTTCGGCCTGTTGTCGGTGGTGGTGGCGTCGTTCTCGCTGTTCCGGCAAAAAGACATCAAGCGCATGTTCGCCTATTCCTCCATCGAACACATGGGCCTCATCACCTTCGCCTTCGGCATGGGCGGGCCAGTGGCGACCTTCGCCGGCATGCTGCACATGACCGTGCACTCGCTGACCAAGTCGGCGATCTTCTTCGCAGTCGGCCATGCGGTGCAGAAGTCCGGCACGCAGGTGATGGAAAATATCCGTGGCATGCTGCAAGTCAGCCCGACCGTGGGCTGGGGGCTGGCGCTGGGAACCTTCGCCATTCTTGGCATGCCGCCGTTCGGCGTGTTCGCCAGCGAATTCCTCATCATCACCACCGCCATGCACGAATATCCGTGGGCGACGCCCATCCTGCTGATCTCGCTGGGCGTGGCTTTCGCCGCCATCTTCGGCAAGATCCAGCCTGTCGTATTCGGTGAAACCACGGCGAAACGTTTACCGCATTCACCCGCACTTATTCCGGTATTTGCGCACTTGTTGCTGGTATTGATGCTTGGTCTGTATATGCCGCCTTATCTGGCCGACTGGTATCGCCAGGCGGCGGCTTTGTTGGGGTAAACCAATATGCCAATCAAACATCCCAATCTGAAACTGACCCGACTGACCGACGCGCTTCCCGCGTGGACGGGCGAGATCGGGCCGGACGATCTGCACGAAATCTGCCAGCAGGTGCGCGATGGTGGCGGCAGACTGGTGGCACTGTGGGGCAGCGATGCCAGACCGCGCGGATTCATGCTGCATGTTGTATTGATCAACGAAACCGGCATGGTATGTTTGAACGCACTGTTATCCGCAGAACAACCGGTGTATCCCGACCTCAGCCAGATATTTCCGGCCGCCAACCGCATGCAGCGCGCGGCTTACGATCTGCTCGGCATCTATGCGCAGGAAGGCCACGACCACCGCAAATGGTTGCGCCACGGTGCCTGGCACAGCGGCAGTTTCCCCCTGCGCAAGGATTTCGATGCGGCGGCCAGTCTCACGCATGAACCGGAAGATTATCCCTTCGTGCATGTGGAAGGACAGGGCGTGCATGAGATTCCGGTCGGCCCGGTGCATGCGGGCATCATCGAGCCCGGCCATTTCCGTTTCTCCATCATCGGCGAGCGCGTGCTGCGCCTGGAAGAACATCTTGGCTATGTGCACAAGGGCATCGAGAAGCGCTTCGAGAGCATGACACTGCAACAGGGGGCAAAGCTGGCGGGCCGGGTGAGTGGCGACAGCACCGTGGCTTATGCCTGGGCGTATGCGATGGCTGCGGAAAGCATCGCCAACGTAACGCCATCCAGCCGCGCGATATGGATGCGCGCGCTGCTGCTGGAACGCGAGCGCGTGGCCAACCACCTGGGCGATCTCGGCTATCTGGGCAACGACGTCGCTTTGTCATTCGGCTTCGCCCAATTCTGGATACTCAAGGAACAGGTGCTGCGCAACAACGCCAAGTTGTTTGGTCACCGCTACCTGATGGATAAGATCGTTCCGGGCGGTGTCACTGTGAATCTCGATGCTGCGGGCAAGAGCATCATCGAGCAGGAATGCGACATGCTGGAAAATCAGGTGCGCATTTTGCGCGGCGTCTATGATGAACATGCAGGGCTGCAGGATCGTTTCATCAGCACCGGCGTGGTCGCGCCGAAACTGGCAGCACAACTCGGCCTGTGCGGGCTGGCCGGGCGCGCCAGTGCGCAAGCCTGGGATGCGCGCGTGCAGTTTGCCTGTGCGCCCTACGACAAGCTGGACGTGCAGATGGCGACCTATCGCAACGGCGATGTCGCCGCGCGCGCCATCGTGCGCTTCGACGAACTGTTCGAATCGCTGCGCCTGCAACGCGACATATTGGACAATCTGATCCACGAAGAGGAAGCGCCGAAGCTGGTGGAAAAATTGCCCGCTAACGGTTTCGGCATCGGCATGGTGGAAGGCTGGCGCGGCGAAGTGCTGGTGGCGATCCACACAGATGCGCAGGGCAACCTCACCCGTGTGCATCCGCACGATCCGTCCTGGCAGAACTGGCCGGTGCTGGAACACGCCGTCGTCAACGACATCGTACCGGATTTCCCACTGATCAATAAATCGTTCAATCTCAGTTACTCGGGGCAGGATTTGTAGAGACTTACATGGATAACTTCATGGCATCCAAAATAGCCCGTCATTCCGGCGCAGGCCGGAATCCAGCGGTTTTATTCAACATGCCTTTGGCGTCTGTCCTTGCCACGCAAGGGATATGTAAATTGACAGGATTCCGGCCTACGCCGGAATGACGAAGTTTTGAATTGCAGAGGCGCGCATGTATCAGATACTCAAACAAATATATAAAACAGGTATCAAGACCGAAACGCCGCCGCAGGCCGATGAGGCGATGCGCGTGGATACGCAACGTCTGCAACAAGCGATACTGGATACCTTCGGCGGTGCGCTAGCAATCCGCCAGGTGGATGCTGGTTCGTGCAACGGTTGCGAGTTGGAGATACACGCCGTCAACAACGCCTATTACAACATCGAAGGGCTGGGCATTAAATTCGTCGCCAGCCCGCGCCATGCCGACCTGCTTCTGGTTACCGGCCCGGTGTCGCGGCACATGGAAATCGCACTTAAACGTACTTACGATGCCACGCCCGAACCCAAGCTCGTCGTCGCCATCGGCGATTGCGGCTGCGACGGCGGTATCTTTGGCGAGAGCTACGCCACCTGCGGAAAAATCTCCAACGTCGTTCCGGTGGACGTGGTGGTGAGCGGTTGCCCGCCCACCCCAACAGCCATCCTGCAAGGCATCCTCACCGCCATCAGCGCCAAAAAATAATGTAGGGTGGGCACGTTCTTGATGCCCACGCGGTTACCGAAACGAATTTCATCAACTGAAAGGAGAGCAGTCATGAGCTTTATCCAGGAGTTTAAGGAATTTGCAGTAAGGGGCAACGTGATCGATATGGCCGTCGGTGTGATTGTAGGTACGGCCTTCGGGAAAATCGTGTCGTCCTTCGTCAGCGACGTCGTCATGCCGCCCATCGGGGTGCTGCTGGGCGGCGTCAACTTTTCCGATCTTGCCATCACCATCAAGGATGCAACCGCTACTGCACCCGCCGTCGTGATGGCCTACGGAAAATTCGCCCAGACCGTCATCGACTTCGCGATCATTTCCTTTGTGATCTTCACGGTCGTCAGGATGATCAACTCCCTCAAGAAGAAAGCTGAAGCCGCACCGGCAGCGCCTTCAAATCAGGAAGTGTTGCTTGCCGAGATTCGGGATTTGCTCAAGAAATAGATATCACCACCTGGTGGCTGGGGGCGCCGCTTTTATGCTTTTGAGCGGCTGCATCCATAAGCGGACGGCAGAGGTAATTATTAGGTTTTTCAGAATCCGGACATTTCAGCATAACTTTTTGAGGGATAAAGTGAAACAATTTGTGTTATTTGTTTTGATTATTACCCTTTACGCTTGTTCAGATGGAAGTCCGTCCAAGCTTGATTCAGGTGTGGTTTCAATTCCGTCAACCAAAGATTTGTACGTTACAGGTCTGCGTGACAAGTATGGTCGTATCATTGAGGAGCAATATCCCGGCTTCCGTATTATTAAGGCTGAAGATTTTGAAGAGATGAGGCGAAATGGAGTAAAAGATGGCATTAGTGGTTCTCTTGTATTTGGCCATTTTGACTCCGACAAGTATCTTGATTTTTCTGCATATCTAATTGGGCCAAAGAGGCAAACTAATTCAAGCCAGAATAAATTAGAGACAGTGGAGTGGCACGACGGCATGTTTGTGATATGTCACAGTAACTCGAAAGGGGATTTATATACTTGCGAGAAAGTTGGGGACTGGTTACTGGCTGCTGGTTTTGTTGATTCCAATCTTGTAGTTGTACCAGCAGGTGATTACAGTTGCATAGAGGGAGAAGGAAAAAATAGTGATATCTCGACTTCTTTTGATTCTATCGGCGTGTATTCAGAAGGAGGAGGGGGATTTTACGTTCGTCAGCCTGATGGAACATACAAGGATTGCACGACCTCTGATTGATTATGATTGACTGTCCGCAATGGGCACAACACCGTGCCCACCCTACATTTTTCTCTGCTCTAGTTGGTGCGTGCAATCCACCGCCGCGAGTTTGTAGCACTCGGCCAGCGTCGGATAGTTGAACACGTTGCTGACCAGGTCGCGCACGGTGCCGTTCAGGTTCATCACCAGTTGTCCGATGTGCACGAGTTCGCTGGCCTGTTCGCCGACGATGTGCACGCCGAGCAACTTTTCATTGCGCGTATCCACGATCAGTTTCAGCATGCCTTGCGCGTCGCCGATGATCTGGCCGCGCGCGCTGTGTTTGAAATAGGCGCGGCCGATGATGTAGGGGATATTTTCTTTCTGCACTTCCTTTTCGGTCTTGCCGACGTAGGAAATTTCCGGGATGGTATACACGGCCATCGGCAGGTTCTCCGCCATTTCCTGCTTGCCGCCGCCGAAGGCATACAGTACCGCCGCGCGTCCCTGTTCCATGCCGGTGGAGGCGAGTGCGGGGCGGCCGATCAGGTCGCCCACGGCGAAGATGTGTGGCACGCTGGTCTGGAAATGCTGATCGACTGTTATCCAGCCGTCCTTGATGTCGATGCCTGCGTTGGCTACCTTCAGGCCTTCGCTGTTTGGCTCGCGGCCTTGAGCGAACAGCACGACGTCGGTGCGGATTTCTTTGCCGCTTTCGAGCACGGTAACGGTCCCGGTTTCTTCGCGGCGGATTTCCTTGACGCGTTCCTTCATGTGGAACGTGACGCCCATGCCGAGGAAGCTGTCGGCCAGTACTTCCACCACGTCTTCGCTCAGGTACTCGAGCAATTGCGCATGGCTGTCCACTACGCACACTTGCGTGCCGAGCGCGGCAAAGATGGAAACGAATTCGCAGGCGATCACGCCGCCGCCTACCACCAGCAGGCTGTTGGGCATCTGGCGCAGGTTCAGGATGGAGGTGGAATCCAGCACGGTCTTTTTATCAAATGGAATCGCGGCGGGTCGGCGCGGACGCGAGCCGCTGGCGAGGATGATGACCTCGGCCGAGATGTTGCGCGATTTTCCTGCGGCATCGACCACCTGCAGGGTGTGCGCATCCACGAACGAAGCCTCGCCCGGGAGCAGCGCCACGCCGTGGCGCAAGCTGCGTTGCAGGATGACCGACTCCTGCTGAGCGATCACGCCTTCCTTGCGCCGCATCGCATCCGCCAGCAAGCCGTAACGGATACGGTTGTCGGGAGAAAAGGCCTGGCGCATACCGCCTGAGCGCGAGAGTTGGTAAGCCACTTCGCGCAGCGCCTTGCTGGGTATGGTGCCGGTTTGCAGACCTGCGCCGCCGATCTTGGGTTTGCGCTCGATGATCGCCGCGCGCTTGCCCATGCGCGCCGCCTGCCACGCCGCGTGTTGTCCGGCGGGGCCGGAACCGATGATGAGAACGTCGTAGTCCATTAAAGTGATCCGGTAAAAATAGATATTTGATGAGTAAATCTCAAAAGCCCGTCATTCCGGCGAAGGCCGGAATCCAGCCAAAAATATACTCTGCGGAGCAGGCAAAGTCTTGGTGTTGTCCCACTTGCGTGGGGTTGTATTAATCATCTGGATTCCGGCCTTCGCCGGAATGACGGTGTGTTTATTTGATGCGCATGCCGGGCTGTGCACCGGCATCCGGCGACAGCACGAACAATCCCGGTGCCTCGCCGGAAGCGGCCAGCACCATGCCTTCCGACATGCCGAACTTCATTTTGCGCGGCGCCAGGTTGGCGACCATGACGGTCATGCGGCCGCGCAATCTTTCCGGGTCGTAGGCCGATTTGATGCCTGCGAACACGGTGCGCGGTTGCGGCTCGCCGATGTCCAGCGTCAGCTTCAGCAACTTGTCCGCCCCTTCCACATGCTCGGCATTGATGATGCGTGCCACGCGCAGGTCGATCTTGTTGAAGTCGTCGATGCTGATGGTTTCGGCGATGGGGGCGATTTCCCCGCTTATGCTGCGCAAAGGCATTGTCTGGTCTCCTAACGGTGGAATGACGCGGCTTGCAGCTGCAGCGTGTGCTGCGGGTGTTGCGGCAACGTGTTGCTGGTGTTCCGCATGGCGCTGTTCGGAATTCGGCGCAGGGGTTGTTGGCTGCAGGCTTTCCTGGTTGGCGGCGACCATGGCTTCGATGAGTTTGGGGTCGAGGCGGGTGGCCAAATGCTGGTAGGCGTTGACGCGAGTGGGCAGTACATCCAGATCGGCCCAAGTGAAATCGCGGTCCATGCCAAACAGCTCGCGTGCAACGCGAGAGGTCAGCGCAGGCAACACTGGGCTCAGCAGGATTGAAAGTACGTAGAAACCGTGCAGCGCACGGGAGCTGATGTCTTGCAGCTCGGCACGCTTGGATTCGTCCTTGGCCAGCGTCCACGGCGCGGCGGCAGCAATAACGCCATTGATGCTGTCGGCGAGAGCCATGATGTCGCGCAGGGCACGGGCATAGTCGCGCGACTCGAAAGATTCTGCGACTGTTTGGCCGCTGCCGATTGCGCCGCCAAGCAGAGTCTTCGAGTCAGCAAACGCCAGCTTCCCGTCAAAGAATTTGGTGAGGAATCCGCTGCAGCGGCTCGCAATATTGATGTACTTCCCAATCAAGTCGCTATTCACCTTCGCCACAAAATCCTCAAGATTCAGGTCGAGGTCTTCCATCGAGCCATTCAGCTTGGCCGCGTAGTAGTAGCGCAAGTATTCGGTGTTCTTGATGTGGTCAACATAGCTGCGCGCGGTGATGAAGGTGCCGCGCGACTTGCTCATCTTCTCGCCATTGACGGTGAGGAAACCGTGCGCGAACAGCTTTGTCGGCGTGCGGAAACCGGCGTGTTGCAGCATGGCGGGCCAGAACAGGGCGTGGAAGTACAGGATGTCCTTGCCGATGAAGTGGTACAGCTCGGCGTCGGAGCCTTGTTTCCAGTAGTCATCGAAGTCGAGGCCTGTCTTTGCGCACAGTTGCTTGAAGCTGCCCATGTAGCCGACAGGCGCATCCAGCCAGACATAGAAATACTTGCCCGGCGCATCGGGGATTTCGAAACCGAAATAGGGCGCGTCGCGCGAAATATCCCAGTCGGTCAGTTTGTTCTCGCCTTCCGCGCCCAGCCATTCCTGCATCTTGTTGGCGGCCTCGGCCTGCAGCGAACCGCTGCGTGTCCAGTCACGCAAAAACTGCTGGCAGGTGTCTGCAGAGAGCTTGAAGAAATAATGGTCGGAGTTGCGCAGTTCCGGTTTGGCGCCCGACACGGCAGAAAAGGGGTTGATCAAGTCGGTGGGGGAGTAGGCCGCGCCGCACACTTCGCAGTTGTCGCCGTATTGGTCTTTGGCGTGGCATTTGGGGCATTCGCCCTTGATGAAGCGGTCCGGCAGGAACATGTTCTTGACCGGATCGTAATACTGCTCGATGGAACGTACCTCGATCAGGCCGTTCTTTTTCAGGGTGCGGTAGATGCCCTGGGCGGATTCCCTGGTTTCGTTCGAGTTGGTGGAGCCGTAGTTGTCAAAAGCCACATGGAATGCGGAAAAATCGTCGTAATGCTCCTGCCACACGCGGTCTATCAGCTGTTCCGGCGTAATGCCTTCCTTCTCGGCGCGCAGCATGATGGGCGTGCCGTGGGTGTCGTCGGCGCAGACGTAGTGGCAGGTGTTGCCGCGCATCTTCTGGAAGCGTACCCAGATGTCGGTCTGGATGTATTCGACGAGGTGGCCCAGGTGGATGCTGCCATTGGCATAGGGCAGGGCGGAAGTAACGAGGATTTTACGAGGCATATTACAGAGTTCCTTGGGTAAGCGGCGATTGTATCAAAACCCACGCGCCATCGCGGAATTTGGGTAAAATCGCGCCCGCATAAACCCCTCAAGGAATCAGGATGAGTATCAAGTCAGACAAGTGGATACGCCGCATGGCGGAGCAGACCGGCATGATCGAGCCATTCGAGCCGAATCAGGTCAAGGAAGTGGACGGCAAGAAGATCGTTTCCTACGGCACCTCCAGCTACGGCTACGACATTCGCTGCGCGCGCGAATTCAAGCTGTTCACCAACATCAACAGCACCATCGTCGATCCCAAGAACTTCGACCCGAATTCGTTCGTGAACGTGGAAGCCGACTTCTGCGTGATCCCGCCCAATTCCTTCGCGTTGGCGCGCACCGTCGAATACTTCCGCATCCCGCGCAACGTGTTGACCATCTGCCTCGGAAAATCCACCTACGCGCGCTGCGGGATTATTGTAAATGTGACCCCGTTTGAGCCGGAATGGGAAGGCTATGTGACGCTGGAATTCTCCAACACCACACCGCTGCCCGCGAAGATATACGCCAACGAAGGCGTGGCGCAGGTGCTGTTCTTCGAGAGCGACGAAGTGTGCGAGACCTCCTACAAAGACCGCGGTGGCAAGTATCAGGGCCAGGTCGGTGTTACCTTGCCGAAGACCTGAGATGCTTAACCCCCTTTTGCCACAGAGACCACAGAGTACACAGAGTACACAGAGAGAGTGTGCAAGGGCATTCTCTGTGTACTCTGTGGCTCATAGCACTCGGTTAAGCCCAATAATTCATCGCGCAACACCGCGAACCTGTTCCTTCCCCCTTGCAGGGGGAAGGTTAGGATGGGGGTTGACTCGGCGAAGGCACAACGTTTCTACCCCCTCCCTAACCCTCCCCCTGCAAGGGGGAGGGAATGTTGAGGCTGATGCCACTTGTGGATTAACCGAGTGCCATTGAGTCTCTGTGGCTAAATAGTTTTTGACACTAAATGATCACCGAACAACAAATCATCTGGCGCTCCACTGAAGGCAAAGTCATTGCCTGCGTGGAGAAGAACAAGGTGCTGCAGGAGAACCTCGCCGAAATCCGCCAGGTCTGCCGCGATGCGCTTGAAGATGCCGTTCTGATGGGCTGCGACGAGCAGCAGTTTCAACGGGTGCTGGCCGAGCTGGTCGCCCAACTCAAAAACCCCTATCCGCCCCGCGAATAACGCCTTTCGTATTTCCCCCGTCGCCGATAAAACCTGCGACAATCCGCGCCAATTTACTATGCAATCCCCTGTAGGGAGTTATCCATGAAATTCAAGTTTCCCATCATCATCATCGACGAAGATTACCGCTCGGAGAATGCCAGCGGTCACGGCATCCGCGCGCTGGCAGAAGCCATCGAAAAAGAAGGCATCGAAGTCGTCGGCATGACCAGCTACGGCGACCTCACTTCGTTCGCGCAGCAGCAGAGCCGCGCTTCCGCTTTCGTGCTGTCCATCGACGACGAAGAGTTCGGCGGCGGCAGCGTGGAAGAGACGGAAGTGGCGCTGCGCACTTTGCGCGCCTTCGTCGAAGAGATTCGCTTCAAGAACGCCGATATTCCCATCTATCTCTACGGCGAGACACGCACCTCGCGCCACATCCCGAACGACATCCTGCGCGAACTGCACGGCTTCATTCACATGCACGAGGACACGCCCGAATTCGTCGCGCGCCACATGATTCGCGAGGCGAAGTCCTACATGGATTCGCTGGCGCCGCCGTTCTTCCGCGCGCTGGTGGATTACGCACAGGACGGTTCATATTCCTGGCACTGCCCGGGCCACTCCGGCGGCGTGGCGTTCCTGAAGTCGCCGGTGGGGCGCATGTTCCACCAGTTCTTCGGCGAAAACATGCTGCGCGCCGACGTGTGCAACGCGGTGGACGAACTGGGGCAGTTGCTCGACCACACCGGTCCGGTCGCGGCGTCCGAGCGCAATGCGGCGCGCATCTTCAATGCCGACCATTTGTTCTTCGTCACCAACGGCACTTCGACTTCCAACAAGATCGTGTGGCACTCGATGGTCGCGCCGGACGATATCGTGGTGGTGGACCGCAACTGTCACAAATCCATCCTGCACGCGATCATGATGACCGGGGCGGTGCCGGTGTTCCTCACGCCGACGCGCAACAACTTCGGCATCATCGGCCCGATCCCGAAATCCGAGTTTGAGCCCGCGACCATCCAGAAGAAGATCGATGCCAATCCCTTCATCAAGGACAAGAAGCGCAAGCCGCGCATCCTCACCATCACGCAGAGCACCTACGACGGCGTGATGTACAACGTGGAAATGCTGAAAGACATGCTGGACGGCAGGATTGACGCGCTGCACTTCGACGAGGCCTGGTTGCCGCATGCGGCGTTCCATGATTTCTACAAGGATATGCATGCCATCGGCCGCGACCGTCCGCGCGCCAAAGAATCCATGATCTTCTCCACGCAATCCACGCACAAGTTGCTGGCAGGCCTGTCGCAAGCTTCGCAGATTCTGGTGCGCGACAGCGACTCACGCAAGCTGGACCGCGACTGTTTTAACGAAGCCTACCTGATGCACACCTCCACCTCGCCGCAGTACGCCATCATCGCCTCGTGTGATGTGGCCGCCGCAATGATGGAACCGCCGGGCGGCACTGCACTGGTGGAAGAAAGCATTTGCGAAGCGCTCGATTTCCGCCGCGCCATGCGCAAGGTGGATGATGAGTTTGGCGCGGACTGGTGGTTCAAGCTGTGGGGGCCGGATTACCTGTCGGAAGAAGGCATGGCCGAGCGCGAAGACTGGGTGTTGCGTACCGAGGATAGATGGCACGGTTTCGGCAAGCTGGCCGAGGGTTTCAACATGCTGGACCCGATCAAGGCCACCGTCATCACGCCGGGGCTGGATGTCGACGGCGATTTTGCCGACAGCGGCATACCCGCCAGTATCGTCACCAAATACCTCGCCGAGCACGGCGTGGTGGTGGAAAAGTGCGGCTTGTATTCATTCTTCATCATGTTCACCATCGGCATCACCAAGGGACGCTGGAACACCATGGTGACCGAGCTGCAACAGTTCAAGGACGACTACGACAAAAACATGCCGCTGTGGCGCATCCTGCCCGAGTTCATCGCCAAGAATCCGCGCTACGAGACGATCGGTCTGCGCGACCTGTGCGACCAGATCCACGGCATCTACAAAGCCAACGACGTGGCGCGCCTGACCACAGAGATGTACCTGTCCAGCATGGAACCGGCGATGAAGCCGTCCGATGCCTTCGCCAAAATGGCGCACGGCGAAATCGAACGAGTCGGCATCGACGACCTAGAAGGCCGTATCACTGCCGTGCTGCTTACACCGTATCCGCCGGGTATCCCGCTGCTGATCCCTGGCGAACGCTTCAACAAGACCATCGTGGATTATCTTAAATTCGCGCGCGACTTCAACCGCAAGTTCCCCGGCTTCGAGACCGATATTCACGGGCTCGTATCGGAAAAGAACAACGGCGACCGCGTGTATTACGTGGACTGCGTGAAGTAACAAATAATTCATTGAGGTAAATCCCCGGCTATGCCGGGGGACCTATGCGGCGGTCATGCGGAATGAGAGTTGTTGCGGAAGTTCCCCCCTTTAGAAAAGGGGGGGCTAGGGGGGATTTGAGAAGTGGCAGGCACCACGCAAATCCCCAAATCCCCCTCCATCCCCCTTTGCTAAAGGGGGAAGTGGTGATGTGCCGACCAGAGTGGCGCATGGTTTTATCGGCCCCTTTGAGGGGCTCAACAACGAAGGCCCCCAGCTTTGCCGGGGGATTGTTACTCATTCGCGGAGGCTGACATGAGCCTGTCTCTCGTGCTGTTGATGGTTCTGGCGCTCGGTTTGTTCGGGCTGACCGGCAGTGTGTGGTGGTTGATAGGCGCGCTGACCTTGCTGTGGTTATGGCGCTTTCTGTTCGGCACCTACATGCTGCGCGAAAAAGAAATACCGCCGCCCGCGATGTTGCATCCGCTGGGCATGCCGCCGGTGAGCGACGCCCGTCCGCAATTTCGCAATGTGCTGGGGGCTGTGGTCACGCAACGTCAGGGGCAATATCCCGATGAGCGCCAGCTCGACGGCATCCTGCACAATCTCGGTGAAACACCATCCGCGGCAACGCCCGTTGCATTGCCCGATGCGCCTTCCGACCTCGTCATCATCATCGTCTCCGGCGTACTGTGGGAATGCGTCTCCGATGTGGCGCTGCCGTTCGGTCGCGGCAAATCGGTGGATATCAATACCGAATACGATTACCTGCTTCCGCACTATGGCACCGTCGATGTGGTGCATGTGCGCGGCATCGCCACCTCCGAACACAATGCCGGGATCGTCGAGGCGGCCATCCGCAAGCACAAGGATGCCGCCAATGTGATCGTGGTTGCGTACTCCAAGGGCGTACCCGATACGCTGGAAGCGCTGCGCCGCATGGGCAGCGAGACGCCGAGTAATCTGCGCGCGCTGGTCAGCGTGGCCGGGGTGGTCAGCGGCAGTCCGCTGGCCGACTGGCTCAATCGCTACAAGAGTTTTCTGGCGCTAATGCCCACGCCCGGCGCCTGTTCACATGTCAACGAGAATTTCCTGAAGAGCATTTCGCGCGACCGCTGCCTGCATTGGCTCGCGGAGCATTGGGGCAGCATGCCGCAGGGTATACGTTATTACTCTCTGGTCACTTTTGTGAAGCCGAAAAAGATGCACTGGTTCCTGCGCCTGCTCTATGCCAAGCTGGCCGAGGTGGAACCGCGCAACGACAGCCACATGCTCATCCACGACCAGGTATTGCCGGGGGCCAAGTTGCTCGGCTACCTGAAGAGCGACCACTGGGCGGTGGCGTTGCCGTTCAACCGCTCCACACGTTCCCTCTGGAACCGGCTGCTGCGCAACCACAATGCCTTTCCGCGCGAAGTGTTGTTCGAAGCGATCCTGCGCTATGTGGAAGATGATTTGCAGCATTGAAGGAATATTCAGCAAGTGTAGGGTGGGCACGTTCTATGTGCCCACGCGGAAACACGTGTTGCTACAGCGTGGGCACACAAGACGTGCCCACCCTACAGCTAGCCGAATATCCGCCCCGAATCATGAGTGACGAACACGAAAAACTGCGTATCGACAAATGGCTGTGGGCCGCGCGCTTTTTCAAGACGCGCAGCCTGGCGGTCGAGGCGGTGGAAAGCGGCAAGGTCACGATGAACGAGGTGCGTCTCAAACCGGCCAAGGCCATCGGCGTGGGCGATCATCTGGATATCCGGCTCGGGCAATATCATTTCGAGGTCGAAGTGCTGGGTCTTTCCAACCGGCGCGGTCCCGCGCCGGAGGCGCAGAAGCTTTATCGCGAGAGCGACGCAAGCAAGGCGCGGCGGGCAGAGATCGCGGCCAATCTAAGGGCGCTGCCGCAACCCACGTTCAAGGGTCGGCCGACCAAACGCGACCGGCGCGAAATCGAACGCTTCGAATCTGGCCCCAGGACCAAGAGCAAGAATCCATGGGGAGATTTCGAATGACCTGCTTGCACTCATCCCATGACGAATGAAACCGGAGACAGCAAACCGCGTAAATCAAAGTGGCGCAGCTTTGCCATTGAAGCGCTGCTGCTCGTGATCGTCGTCGCGGGAATCCGTGCCTGGCAGCAGCGCGACATAGTCAGCGGCGCAGCGCCTGTTTTGCAGGGCACTACACTCGCGGGCCAGCCTTACAAATTGCCGTCGCATCCGGATCGTCCCGTACTGGTGCACTTCTGGGCGACATGGTGCCCGGTATGCAGCGCCGAGCAGGGTTCCATTGCCGCCATTGCGCGCGACAATCAAAACGTCATTTCCATCGCCATGCAAAGTGGCAAGTCGGAAGATGTTGTTCGCTACATACGTGAAGAGGGAATTGATTTTCCCGTGCTGAACGATGCTGATGGCAGCATTTCTGCCGCATGGGGCGTGCATGCCGTACCTGCCAGTTTCATCATCGCGCCGGACGGCCGGATAAATTTCGTCGAAGTCGGCTACACCACGGGTGTCGGACTCAAGCTAAGGCTCTGGCTGGCGGGGATTTGATACCGGCAGAATCATTCAGGACAGCAGAATGCGTCCTGTAACTGCATCAATCAGCACTTCCGCAAATATTTCACCATGCCTGACTTCCACCAGATAGGCGGCACTGTCCGGTTTGATATCCAGGTGCTTATCCGGTACGACATCAATTGCCGCAATATGCGACTGGGTCTTGACCAGCGTAATGTTGCTTCTGGAATAATTTTCGATTTCGATATCCTGGCGTCCGTCGACAAAGCCTATGGTGGCGGTCAGGGCAATAATGCCTGCGGCGCCCGGCAATATTCTCAGTTTGTTCATGGTGATCCAATGTATGTGCTTTACGAGAGCACGGTCTGAGTATCGGGCCTTGAAAAAGTTCACGCCATTGGAAATATTTGCACGTTGAGACTATTCGGGCTCACGAAAAGCAGTTGCCCGCAGATTACGCAGATTTACACCGATTAAAGCAAACCGTTACGGTCTCAAGTAGGGTGCGCTTGCGCACCATTTTGCTCTGGTGCCGACTTACTGGTGATGTCGCCGCTGGAAATCTTCCATGAAGCTGGCCAATTGTTCTACCGCCGCGAGCGTGAGCCCGTTGTAGAGGGAGGCGCGCACACCGCCGGTGGAGCGATGACCGGCAAGACCGGAAAACCCCGCTGCTTGTGCTTCTGCGAGAAAGCGATTCTCTTTTTCCGGGCAGGACAAGTTGAACGTGACGTTCATCAGGGAGCGGTCATGCGTTGCGACCCTGCCGCGATAGAAGTTGTTGCTGTTGTCGAGCAGGCGGTACATCAGCTCTGCCTTGTTACGGTTGATTTCCGCCATGCGCGCCAGGCCGCCAATGTCATTGAGCAGCCAGCGCGTAATCAGCAGCACGACGTAGATCGCAAATACCGGCGGGGTGTTGTAGTTGGAATGCGACTGGATGTGGTTGCGGTAATCCAGGAAGCCGGGAAGGTCCGTGGGGGAATCCTGAAGTGCCTCGTCGCGAATCAGCACAACCGTCACCCCGGCCGGGCCGATGTTCTTTTGCGCATGCGCATAGATCAGCGAGTAGCGATTGGCCTCGCAGGGCTGAGACAAAAAGTCGGACGACATGTCGCAAACGCGCGGAACATCGTCGCGTCCCGGCACGCGATGGAATTGCAGCCCTTCCACTGTTTCATTCGAGATGTAATGAAAATAGGGCGCGTCAGGCGAGAAGACCAGTTCGTTGTCGCCGGGCAGGCGCTGGTAGCCGGTGGCTTCCCCGCTCCAGATTTCTCGAACCGGTCCTTCGCGTTTTGCTTCGGTGATTGCCTTGCCGCTCCAGTAGCCGGTGTGCATGTATTCTGCCGGTGTTGTTTTTCCGCGCAACAGGGCCATCGGAATCATGGAGAATTGCTGCGTTGTGCCGCCCTGCAGAAACAGCACATGATAATTGTCGGCCAGCCCCAGCAGTTTGCGGATATTGTTTTCCAGTTCGGCGACGACAGACTCGAACCAGTCGGAACGGTGGCTGATGCCAAGTATGGACAAACCTATGCCGGGGACTTCGATAATGGATTGCTGAACCTGCAGCAGCACGCTCTCCGGCAATGCGCCCGGTCCGGCAGAAAAATTAAGGTTGTTGAGCGGGTTCATGGCGCAAGTTTACTTGTTGGTCAGCCGGAAAAGTAAATTCCTGAATGCGGTTTTGACTTTTTCCATGTGGACTTGCTTGTAGGGGAACAGGTGCTCGGGGTCCATCGCATGCACGACCATGGTGTGGTCGATTTCGAATATCAGGAGTTTGCCGTCTCGCGTTTCCGCACAGTCGATGCAGAGATAGTCCAGATGAGTGCGCTGGTAGATCGCATCCAGCGCCGCGCGGTGGCGTGCGGCAAAATCGTCGAAATGTTCCATGAAGGCGTTTTCTTCTTCACGCTTCCCGGCATCTTCATACATGCCGGCATTCACGTAATGAATCATCCAGTTCGACGAAATTCCCATGTGGCTGGCATAGGGCTTGCCGTCGACCAACACGACGCGGAATTTGCGGAACAACCCGTCTTTGCCGCTGTAATCGATAAAGGGCGACATGAAGAAATCTTCATCCTGCACCCCGGCAAGATAGGCGGCGAGTTCATCGCTGCTCTCGATCCTGGCGAGGTTGCGTCCGGCATGCGAGCCGAGCGGGCGCACGATGATGGGAACATCACAACCTGCATACTGTTCTGCAAACAGGACTTTGCCCGTGGCGATATCAAGCAACAATGAACGGGGGGCGTGCAGCGTCGGCGGAATGAGCAGGCCCGGCGCATCCTGCAATAGCCTGCTTGCCGCTTCGCGTCCCGTCGGCGGAATATATTGTGGCTGGTTGATGACGGGCTTGGGCCAATGTTCCAGCAAATGTTCCAGCGCGGTTAGTACCTCGCGGTTCTCATCCGCCTCGCAAATGCCGACAAACAGAACGTCGTGTTCGGGGATGGGCAAAGCCAACGGATTTTCCGGCGTAACGTAGTAATAAATCAGTTCGACATCGCTGTTTTCCAGCAGGCAATCGAGCGGCGTATTTGCGGAGATGTCTCCCGGCACCGACAGCAACAGCAAGCGCACCTTGGGGGGCTGCATTGCGGCGGCGAGGCGGTATATGCGCTGTTGCTGCAACGCCAGGGCCTGGATCGACAACCCCACATCGCGCTGCCCGAGGCATTGCATGACAGTGGATAGATTCATCCACAAGGCGGCATCGGTGGCATTCTGTCCGGCCTGCTCAAGCATCTGTTGGCCGAGCGGGCGCAAATCGGCGCCGCCCACACTCACGCGAAGAAAGGGAGCCAGCCCCAGAAAAGGCGTATCGGCATTGCTGTGTTCCAGGGGTTGCGTGGAAGTCATCACTGTTTTTGCGGTTGCATGGGTAGATATGTTTGGGGCGACTCCAGGTCGCACCTTCAGTCTCGCATGAATAAATCCGCGCGATAACTGCTAGCCCAAAGAGTAGTTCACCGGGACGTATTTAATGCGGTGAATAGAGGGGAGGAAGCACTGCTAAAAGATGCTTTACTGGACACGAACGACATGCGCGCCTTCACTCACCGGCGCATTTTGCAATTTCCGCATTGGATTCCATCTCCAGGCAGTAGCGCAGATCGAGAGATTTTGAGCGGACCTGATTTGCTTTGGGAGGCTTGTGCCGTTTTGCAGGTTTCGGTGAAGGCTGCGCCTCCTGGGCAGTGGCAAGCGGTGCAGTAACGGGAGCCGCCGCCGTCGGCATAGCGGATGTTTCTGCCACTGTTGCCTGACCCCCTGTCTCATCGGCAGCTTGTGCTGTCCAGCTGATCAGCAATGCGGCGACCGCAATCAGATTCAGAATTGTGCTTTTCATGCATATCTCCTCAGGTGACTGGTTACGCAATGTACCCGATTCTATTGGCTTTGACTATCCGCGTGAATGAAACGTCACCTGTACTTCCGAAGGTGGCGCTGTCTTCAGGATATGCTTTTTAATCTTCCCCATCACGTGCATCTCGCATTTCCTGCAATCGAATTCCAGCCTGAGCTTTTCGCTGCCGTTGACCAGCGTCATCGGTTCGGCGCGCACCTGGCCTTGCACGCCGATCACGCCCTTGGCTTGTTTCGGGCACAGGCTCAAGGAGTAGCGGATGCAATGGCGGGTGATCATGAGCGGGACTTCGCCGGATTCCTCATGCGCTTCGTAGGCGGCCGCGATCAGTTTCACGCCGTGTTTTGCATAGAAATCGCGCGCGGCTGAGTTGTACACGTTGGCGAGGAAGGAGAGGGTTTCTTCCGGATACTGTGCGGGAGGTTCTACTGCGGCTTTGCGCTCGGGGCGTATGCAAGCTTTCAGGCGGGCGGCTTCCAGCTGTTCCACTGCGTCGCGGCGGAGTTTGTTCGCCAGTGAACTTGGCACGAACCAGGGTTGAGACCAGTGGATGGCGATGGCGTCATTGTTCTCGCCAGTATGGTGAGTTGGCTCCCCTCCCACACTTGTGGGGGAGGGGTGGGGGAGAGGGTGAAGTGTTTCGACGGGCTGCCCTCTCCCTAACCCTCTCCCGCGAGCGGGCGAGGGGACTGAAGCGGGTGAACGCAACTCGAAATCGGTGTTGCCGAAACGCGCCAGTTGTTCGCGCACCCCAGCATCCGCTTCCTCCGGATTTTTCGCAGGCTGTTTGTCGAAGGCGGCGGTGGCAGTGGCTGTGATGCCGTCTTCGTCTTGCAGCGTAAGCGAGAAGCCGTTTGCATTCTCGGCGAACGTCGCATGCACACCAATCCGACGCTCGGCAGATTTCTTGGTGAGCGCTTGCTCCCATGCATGGTCGCGGTTACGGCTGATGGCGAGGCCGGGGCGCAAGCCTTGCAGGGTGTGCATGGGTTCGTTCGGATAAACGCGCCACACCTTGCCTTTTCGTTCGACCACGTTGGCCTGCAAGCCAATGACTTCACGCTTGTGCAGGTAATTCAGCCCGTCGCTGTTGGCCAGGTCTTCGTTCGTTTCCATCTCGAACCACTTGTCGCCAACCTGTGTCACCGTGCCCAGTTCCAGACCGACGAAGGTGGGCGTGTCGAAGGCGCCGATGTCGGCCTTGCGTCCGCGCGAGAAATAGTCCGTCGCGCCGCGGTGGAAGGTCTTGTCCGGGTTGGGGGTGAACAGCAGTCTGGTTTTGCCGCTGGAGGCCGCGTGCAATTCCGGACGTTCATTGAGTATCGCGTCGATCAACTGGCGGTAGTGGCCGGTGATGTTCTTCACGTAGGGCGCATCCTTGTAGCGGCCCTCGATCTTGAAGCTGCGCACCCCCGCGTCGATCAGCGCGCGCAGGTTGCCGCTCTGGTTGTTGTCTTTTACCGACAGCAGATGTTTCTCGAAAGCGACGATCTGCCCCTTGGCATCCTGCAGCGTGTAAGGCAGGCGGCAGGCTTGCGAACAGTCGCCTCGATTCGCGCTGCGCCCGGTGTGCGCATGGCTGATGTTGCACTGGCCGGAATAGGCCACGCACAGCGCGCCGTGGATGAAGTGTTCGATAACGGTGTCGGCAGGTATTGCAGCGCGCACTTCGGCGATTTCCTGGAGAGTGAGTTCGCGCGCCAGCACGAGCTGCGAGAAACCGACATCGGCCAGAAAGCGCGCCTTTTCCGGTGTGCGGATATCGCACTGGGTGGAAGCGTGCAGGTCGATGGGCGGCAGGTCGAGTTCGAGCAGTCCCATGTCCTGTACGATCAGCGCATCCACGCCGACGTCGTAACAGTCATAAGCCAGTTTGCGCGCGGATTCCAGCTCGGCATCGTGCAGGATGGTGTTGAGCGTGACGTAGATGCGCGCATGGAAGCGGTGCGCATACTTCACCAGCTCGGCGATGTCTTCGATCGAATTGCCCGCCTTGTCGCGCGCGCCGAAAGCGGGGCCGCCGATATAGACCGCATCGGCGCCGTGCAGGATGGCATCGCGCCCGATGGCGGCAGTTTTCGCCGGGGCGAGCAGTTCGAGGGCTTGGGAAGGGTATTCAGGCATGACGCCCGAATTATACCGGAGGGGACGGGTTGCTTCCCGCTTCAACACATTCTGTTCAACCTAAAAACCTTTGTTAGCCACAGAGAACACAGAGATCACAGAGGAGAAACAAACGGTTATCACAAGGATGCAATTAACCTTTCGGGTGCGTCCGCGAAACATGGAGAAACCTTTTCTTTCTCTGTGTTCTCTGTGAACTCTGTGGCTTGAATTGCGGTTTTCAGGTTCAAGCCGGTGCGCGAAGTTCTCTGCGGGCTGCCGTGATGATTCGAATGGCGGATCTGAGCAGGAGCATGACCAGACAGAATGCCACGAACAAATCCGGCCATCCGGATCCGGTGGCCCAGACGCCGAGCGCCGCGGCCAGCACAGCCAGATTCGACGCGATGTCGTTGCGCGAGCATTCCCACACCGAGCTCATGTTGATGTCTTCGTTACGGTGGCGCCAGAGCAGGTAGAGGCAGATGCCGTTTGCCGCCAGCCCAAGCAGGCTGAACGCGCTCATCGCCTCGAAAATCGGCACCGCCGGATGCAGCAGCTTCCAGGCGATTTGTCCCGCGACCGCCAGGGCGGCGACCAGAATCAGCGTGCCTTTGAACAGCGCCACGCGCGCCTTGACGCGGCCTCCCCTGGCTACCGCATAGATGCTGAGGGCGTAGGTGAGGGCGTCGCCAAGATTGTCCAGGCTGTCCGACATCAGCGAGACCGATCCGGCGTAAAGCGCGGCAGCGACTATGACAAAAAACATCACGGCGTTGATCGCCAGAACGATTTTCAGGGTCGTTCTTTGTCGCCCCTGCAATGCATTCAGTTCGCAGCCGCCTTCACAACATCCACCCATTTCTAACCTTTCAACCTTAAAACCACAATTCAGCCCGCAGATTACACAGATTAACGCAGATTTTCATGCCGTAGAGACTGGGTCACTCAAAAGATGAGTAACAGGATCGTTGTAGTGGTTTGTTTTAATCGGTGTAAATCTGCGTAATCTGTGGGCAACTGTTTTTTTTTAGGTTTAACAGACTTGAGAATATCGCATGGAAGCGTACTCAGCGCTTATGCGGGCATTTTACCTTGGCGCAATCCGCATAGATGGACAGCGAGTGGTCGTGTATCTCAAAGCCGAGTTCGGCTGCCACTTTCTTCTGGCGCGATTCGATGGTCGAGTCGTAGAACTCTTCGACATGGCCGCATTGCAGACACACGATGTGGTCGTGATGCTTGCCCTGGTTGAGTTCGAATACCGATTTGCCTCCCTCGAAATTGTGTCGTACCAGCAATCCTGCCTGCTCGAACTGGGTCAGCACGCGGTAGACCGTCGCCAGCCCGACGTCGTCGCCGGTGGAGAGCAGCTGCTTGTAAACATCCTCTGCGCTCATGTGGTGCTCTTGCCCGGATTCGAACAGGCCCAGGATTTTGAGGCGCGGCAGGGTGGTCTTCAGGCCTGCGTTTTTCAGGTTGTCCGGTTGTGATTTGTCCATGGCAAGCACTGTCTCGTGTAAGTTTTGCGAATAATGCACGAAAGTGCTTGCATTTGCAAATGAGAACCATTATCGTTTGCGCAAATTCACCCAAAGGACTTCACCATGAAAATTTCCTGCCTTATATTGGCCCTGCTATTGCCGCTTGCTGCTTATGCCGATGACGCCGTCGTCTACACACTGGTGCTCAAGGATCATCGGTTTCAACCGGCAGAGCTGACCGTTCCGGTCGGCAAGAAGATCAAGCTGCTGATCGAGAATCGTGATGAAACGTCGGATGAATTCGAAAGCTTTGAACTGAATCGGGAGAAAGTGCTTCCCGGTCAGCGTACTACAACGCTGTTCATCGGACCGCTGGAGGAAGGCCGTTATCCGTACTTCGGCGAATTTGCCGAAGAGACCGCCAAAGGCGTAATCATTGCGAAATAGGAGAAGCAGCCATGTTTGGAACCGCCATAATCGTTTTCAGGGAGGTGCTGGAGGCGGCGCTCATCATCGGGATCGTCGCTGCCGCCACGCATAGCGTTCCCGGCAGCAGGCGTTGGCTGCTTGCAGGGTTGCTGGTTGGCCTGGCCGGTGCGGGCGTTGTCGCCGCCTTCATGGATGTGATCGGATCGTTTGCCAGCGGCGTGGGACAGGAGCTGTTCAATGCCAGCGTGCTCGGCATTGCCGTGGTGATGCTGGCATGGCACAACATCTGGATGTCGTCGCACGGCGCAGCACTGGCAGCCAGTGCGCAGGCTGTTGGCAAAGATATTCGCGATGGCCGCAGCGAATGTTCGGTGCTGATGATCATCGTCGGCCTGGCGGTGCTCAGGGAAGGCTCGGAAACTGTGCTGTTCCTGTATGGTATTGCCGCATCCGAGCAGGGGCGATCTTCGATGATGCTGGGCGGAGTGGTCGGAATGACGCTCGGCATTGCTGCCGGGTATCTGGTTTATGCCGGATTGCTGCGCATGCCCTTGCGCTGGTTTTTCACGGCGACCAGTATTCTGGTGCTATTGCTGGCGGCCGGGATGGCTGCACAATCCGCAGGCTTCCTGATCCAGGCCGACTTGCTGCCCAGCCTGGCAGCCCCGGTGTGGGATACCTCGAAGGTGTTGCCGGAAAACGGCGTGCCCGGGATGTTGCTGCATGGCCTGATCGGGTACGACTCGCGGCCGGACGGTATGCAGCTGGTTTTTTACATCGCCGCACTGGTCACCATCGGCATCGGCATGAAATGGGCCGGGCAAACGCATAAACAGAAGTATCCAACTCAAGGAGAAGTTTGAATGAGAAACAACAGTCGCACGCTGATTTTCTGTCTGGGTCTGCTTAACGCAGGCTTTGTATTTGCCGGCCCGGCTGATTACGTCTACACCCCCACCGTGGAATACGGCGAAAAGGAAATCGATTCCAAGTACGGAACCACCAGACAAAAAAATGGCACGCTCGTGCAGGCAGCCAGCGTTGGGTATGGTTACGGCGCCGGGGAATACTGGTTCACAGAGTTCTATCTGAAGCAGAAGCGCAGCGGCAATCAGACTGAAAATATGGCCGAATGGGAAAACAAATTCCAGCTCACCGAAACCGGGGAATACCCGGTGGATTTTGGTCTCGTCACCGAGCTGGAAGCGCCTTTGAGCGCCGATTTGCCCTGGGAAATCAAATTGGGTTCTTTATTCCAGACGGAATTCGGCAAGCTCCAATTGAACGGCAACCTGCTGCTCAAACGCGCGTTCGGAAAAGCGGATAAGAGCGGTGAGCCTTACGCCACCATATTTGGTTACCAGTGGCAGGCGAAATACCGCTGGAAACCGGATTTTGAATACGGCCTGCAGGGATTTGGCGAAATGGGGAAATGGAACGACTGGAACAAACAGGCCGACCAGTTTCACAATGCCGGCCCGGCCATCTTCGGCAGATTCGTGCTCGGCAAGGGACAAGCCATCAGGTACAACGCAGCCTGGTTGCTCGGCACCAACAACGCCACACCCAAACACACATTCAGGATGCAGGTCGAGTACGAATATTGAGGCAGGCGGAGGCGCGCTACTCCGGATCGGTCTGCCGGAATTACTTCGACCGGAAGATAATCTCTTTCATGCGTTCCAACTTGGGCGACACCACCGGCACGGTAAGCATGGTGCTGGCCACGGCCATCAGCAGCAGGGCGGTGAAGGTCTCGCTGGTGATGATCTGCTTGTCCAGCAGCACATTGGCGAAGATGATCATGATGAGGGCCTTGGTTTGCAGCAGCCAGCCGATGATGGAGGCTTCGCCCGGTTTCCACTTGAGCACCTTACCGGCGGCATGAATGCCGATCAGTTTGCCTGAGACGGACGCGAGCAGCAGCACGGCAGCGGCGATGAACACGGTAGTGCCCCCCACATCCCAGTTGGTGCGCAGTCCGGTGCTAAGGAAGAACACCGGCATGATCACCAGCAACACTTGATGGCGCAGCGCATCCATGCGTTTCTGGTCGAACCAGTGGCTGTCGGTGACCGCCCCGGCAAGGAAGGCGCCGACCATGAAGTGCAGGCCGGACCAGTCTGCGCCGAAGCCGCACACGGCCAGCCAGATCAAGCCGACATACCAACGGTCGCGTTCTTCAAGCCACACCATGAGTTTGCGGAACAGGTAACTGGCAATGGCGAAGGCGATCAGGAAGCCGACTTGTTTGCCGACGCGTTCCCAATCCATCAGGATCAAGGCGAGTACGCCCCAGATGGCGACATCGTCGAGGCTGGCGTAGCGCAGGATGCGTTGGCCGATGGGCTGGCGAAGGATCTCAAGTTTTTCCATCAGCAGGATGAGGATGGGCAGCGCGGTGACGGCGCAGGCCATACCGACTCCCGCAACGAACTGCCAGGTATAGGCCTTGGGGCCGACCCAGCCATCGTACATCAGCATGCCCGCCGCGGCGATGCAGCCGAACAGTAGCGGCGTCCCGAGCGCGAACCCGGCGGTGATGCCGCTCTCGCGCCGGTATTTCCAGGTCTGGCGCAGGTCGAGTTCGATGCCCGCGATCCACACGAACACCATCACCGCCCACCAGGCGATACCGTTGAGCGACTGGATCACCTGCGGCGTGAATACGAAGTTGTAGTAATCGGGATAAGCTGCACCGAGGATGCCGGGGCCGAGCAGGATGCCGGTTATGATCTGCACTACCACCAGCGGTGCATAGTATTCGGTTCGTCCCACGCGCCAGATGAGATAGGGGATAGTGAAGATCAGCGTCATTGCGATCAGGAATATCTCAGTGGTGCTCATGGCGGCGTGCATGGTGTCGCTATCTCAAGAATTTTCAATCGCGGAAGTATGCCACAAGCGCATGACCGGAATTAGCACAGGTGTATTGCCCGACTAAGCTTGTCCGGCTTGGGCGATGCGCACATAATCCTTCTTATCGGGGACATGGCAGCCTCCCCGCCTCAAGACGATTCCTCGTCCAAGGCTTGCTGGTATTGGAGATGTTCCAAGGAGGAATCATGAACGCACCGCAAACGCAACTTTCCGATAACACCCAACCCCCTGCACCAGTCACACTGGCGCAGGCCTTCCGCTACTGGCTCAAACTCGGTTTCATCAGCTTCGGCGGCCCGGCCGGGCAGATCGCCATGATGCATCACGACCTGGTCGAGCAGAAGCGCTGGATATCCGAGAAACGATTCCTGCACGCGCTCAACTACTGCATGGTGCTGCCCGGTCCCGAGGCGCAGCAGCTCGCCACCTATATCGGCTGGCTGATGCACAGGGGCTGGGGCGGCGTCATCGCGGGGGTGATGTTCGTGCTGCCTTCGCTATTCATCCTCATCCTGCTGTCCTGGTTCTATATCGCGTTCGGCGACGTGCCGCTGGTGGCGGGGCTGTTCTACGGCGTCAAGCCCGCAGTCACCGCCATCGTGGTGCAGGCCGCGCACCGCATCGGTTCGCGCGCGCTGAAGAACAACTGGCTGTGGGCCATCGCCGCCGCTTCCTTCGTCGCCATCTTCGCGCTCAACGTGCCGTTCCCGGCCATCGTTATTGCTGCAGCCTTCATCGGCTACGTCGGCGGACGTTATCTGCCGGAGAAGTTCGCGCTTGGCGGCGGCCACGGCAAGGCAGGCAAATCCTACGGTGCAGCGATCATCGACGATGACACGCCCACGCCGGAACACGCGAAGTTTCGCTGGTCGGGTCTGCTCAAGGTTGCCGTACTCGGCGGTCTGTTGTGGCTGTTGCCGATGGGTCTGCTGACGCTGGGTTTCGGCTGGGACCACACGCTGACGCAGATGGGCTGGTTCTTCACCAAGGCCGCACTGCTCACCTTCGGCGGTGCGTATGCCGTGCTGCCCTATGTCTATCAGGGCGCGGTCGGCCACTACGGCTGGCTCACGCCGACGCAGATGATCGACGGCCTCGCGCTCGGCGAGACCACGCCGGGGCCGCTGATCATGGTGGTGGCCTTCGTCGGCTTCATCGGCGGTTACACGCAGGCGCTGTTCGGACCGGACGACTTGTTCCTGGCCGGTGCGCTCGCCGCAACGCTGGTGACCTGGTTCACCTTCCTGCCTTCTTTCATGTTCATTTATGCGGGCGGACCGCTGGTCGAGACCACGCACGGCGACCTCAAATTCACCGCTCCGCTCACTGCCATCACGGCGGCGGTGGTGGGCGTGATTTTGAATCTGGGCTTGTTCTTCGGCTATCACGTGTTGTGGCCGAAGGGGTTTGAAGGTGAGTTTGACTGGGTGTCGGCTTTGCTAGCGTTGGTGGCGGCGGTGGCGTTGTTCAGATACAAACGCGGGGTCATCGAGGTGATTGCGGCGAGTGCGGTGATCGGGCTTGCTCTGAAAACCATACTGAATTAAATCCGTTCGCCTTGAGGTCGTCGAAGGGGCGGTTGGTGTCAACGTAGAGCTGACCGGCGCTGCGCGGCTTTATCGCGAGCGTCCAGTGACCGACGGGAGCGAGGTCGAGCGCCATGTTAGGCTTTGCCCGTGTCATCGCTAAGCCGTCCTCTAAGGAATTTGCCCGAAGCTCCCTTTAGCTCGCTTCTGTCAATTAGCTTGCCTTTGAAATTGAAATCCTGATCAATGCGAACTAGAAGCAATTGCTCGAAGTTTCCTTGCCTCTTGACGAGTACACGGTCGCTGGATTTCTCTGGAGAGATGGTTTTCACCTCTATAAGCTTTCCGTTAATTGTGCCGTCAGAACCGGCCTCGTGTGTCCCATGACGGCGAAGTCCGAATTTGATCTCAGCGTAAATTTCTCCGAGCTCTCCCCATATCTGTAAGTACCTGCCAGTGTTCTTGAAGTGGCGTGTAGCGCAATCAATCAGATCGTAGAAAATCTCCGCTTGCTTTAGGGTACTAAAGGGAAATCCATCTCTGCTCTTAAAGGGTGTTCCTGGCTCAACCGGGAGGGACTTATCTTCTGATGTATCTTCAAGCTGAGAATCGGCCCACTCTCTGTCTATGCATTCCCATTCCCAAGGCGCGGCACCAGAACCAGCAGCATCAGCTATTTCCTGTGCGCTGTAGCCGCGCTCTTTCATTTTGTAAAGAAAATCCCAGTCGCTCATAGCTTTCTTTGCCTAACGTAAAAAAGACACCCTAAAAATTGCCAAGCAAAGCGCCATCGAGGTGTGCATTCTTGCCTCCCTAGATCAACCCCATCATCACCAGCGCCACAAACGCCGCAAACAGCGCGAAGTGGCTGATGCCTTCGATGGCGTTGGTCTCGCCGTCGTGCAGGTTGTTCATCACGGTGAGGAAGGTGAGCAGCAGCATGCCGCCCTGTACCGGCGTGAGCGCCATGACGATTCGTTCGCCCGTGAACAGCGCGATGAATTCGATTACCGGCAAGGTCAGCAGCACCGTGGCGAGCGAGGCGCCCAGCGCGATGTTGACTGTGGTCTGCATGCGGTTGTTCTGCGCAGCGCGCAGCGCGGTGAGGATCTCCGGGCTGGCCGAGATCAGCGCGACCAGCACGGCGGGAATGGCCTTGGGCAGGCTGCTGCCGGTGAGTCCCGCATCCAGCAGCACCGACAACACTTCCGAAAGCAGCCCCACCAGCACGATGGCGGCCAGCATGATGCCCACATGCAGCGCATTCGGGCTGTGCGATTCGTCGTGCGCTTCCTCGTCGGTCTCGCTGGAATATTCGAAGAAAGTTCGGTGCTCCACCGTCTGCAGGCGCAAAAATGCCATGTACATGACGGCCATGATGGTGATGGAGAACACGGAGTAGATGTGCCATTGCGTATCCGGCACAAAATCGGGAATGAACATGCCGACGCCGATGGCGACCAGCAGCATGGCGACGAAGGAATTGGCCGAGGAGATGTTGTACTTGGTCTGCCCGTGCTTGATTCCGCCGACGATAGCTGCAATGCCGAGGATGCCGTTGATGTCGAACATCACGGCGGAGAACACCGTGTCGCGCGCCAGTGTCGGGTTCGGTTCGCCCATCAACAGCACCACCAGGATCACCACCTCCACCGACACGGCGGCGAGCGTGAGGATCAGCGTGCCGTAGGGCTCGCCGAAACGTACCGCCAGCACTTCGGCGTGATGCGCGATGCGGAAGGCGACACCGATAATAGCGGCGAGGATCACCAGCAACAGCCCCCACAGGGTGACGCCGCCATGTTCGACTGCGCCGTGTTCGAGTGCGAAGCCGAGTCCGAGGACGATCAATGCAATGGCGATGGGAAGTTCAGATTTGAGATATTTCATATGGGAGCCTTGTTTGGATGCGCCGGATTATAACGGATGAGACAATGCGTCCGGACCTCAACTGTTAACCGGGAACAAGCAAATGGGCACCTCTAATAATCCAAATTTCGTCGCAATACTGCGTTGCTCACAAAAAATTACTCCTTACATATGCGCCATCGACACGTTACTGCAAAGCAGCCGTTTGCGGGAGATGGCGCCAGCGGTCATTCCCGCACCAGACGGCTCCGCCGCA
>JBAQDF010000084.1:0-3097 GCA_049286265.1 Sideroxyarcus sp. | reverse complement strand
GACATACTGCGGGTGAATAAATGTAGGGTGCGTTTACGCACCAGAGAGCAAGGTGCGCAAGCGCACCAGGTTCAATTAACGACGGATCGACATGCGTATCACTTTTGTACACCCCGCCGGTTTTAACTTCGTCCCCGGTCAACCCGACTTCTCGGTGCTGGCGAACCGCATGCCGCCCATCGGCATTCTGTCGCTCGCTGCCTGGCTGGACAAGCACGGCCACACCACCTTCGTGCACGACTGCCTCGGCCCTTTCGCGCCGCCCACCATCGAAGAGAACGCCGAGATCGTGCTGGGGACGGATCCCGAGATGATCGGCTTTTCCGCCACCACCTCCGGCTTCATGGACGCGGTGGATATGGCCACCTACATCAAGCGCAAGCGCCCCGGGATCAAGATCGTGTTCGGCAACGTACATGCCTCGTCCATCGGCGCGCCGCTGCTGGAGCACTTTCCCGAGATCGATTACCTGTGCATCGGCGAGGGCGAGGGCGCGCTGCTCGATTACGCCAACGGCATGCCGGTCGCGCAGATATCCAACATGGTGTATCGCGACGGCGAGCGCATTGTTTCCAATCCGCGCCGTCAGCGCATATTGAATCTGGACGAATTGCCATTCCCTGCCTATGAAAAGTTGCTGGGCTTTCCCAATGCCTATCACCTGCCGCTGTTCTCCTATGTGAAAAAACAGGGCGCGACCATGATCACTTCGCGCGGTTGCCCCTACACCTGTTCGTTCTGCGACCGCACCGTGTTCGAGCGTTTGTACAAGGTCAACTCCGCGCAGTACATCTACGACCACATGAAGCACCTGCGCGACAACTTCGGCGTGTACCACATCAACTTCTACGACGACCTGTTCACCGCGCAGAAGAAGCGTGTGTTCGACCTGTGCGACCTGCTCATCAAGAACCCGCTCGGCATGCAGTTCAACTGCGCCATCCGCACCGGCCACACCTCGGACGAGATGCTGCAGAAGCTCAAGCAGGCGGGCGCGCTGATGGTGTCGATGGGTGTCGAGTCCGCCGACCCGGCGATGATGGAGCGCCACAAGGCGGGCGTCACGCTGGAAGCGGTGAAGAAGACCGTGGAACAGATTCACGCAGTCGGGCTGCGCGCCAAGGGCTTGTTCATCTTCGGCATGCCGGGCGAGACGCCGGAGACAGTTAAGGTCACCAGCGACTTCATCCTCTCGCTCAATCTCGACGAGATGAACATGACCAAGTTCAGCCCGCTTTACGGCGCGCCGATCTGGGACGAATGCGTGAGCGGCGAGGAGGGCGACTTCATCGAAGACTGGCGCCTGCTCAACTGCCTCAACTTCGTGTTCCTGCCCAAGGGATTCAAATCGAGGGAAGAGATGGACTCGCTCTACAACTGGCACATCCTGCGCTTCTACAACAGCAAGACTTACCACCGCACCTTCGCCAAGCGCCTGTGGCAACACCGCTGGAGCCTGTGGCATCTGATCAAGCACATCCCGCAGGTCATCCAGGCCAACCGCTACTTCAGCGCCAACCAGAAACAACTGGAAGCGATCAAACAGAACTTCCCCAAACACCCGCGCCAGCCCACCAACCTCGTGCCGCTGCTGGGCGAAGAACTCTATGCTGACAAGGTGTCGACGGTGAAGGTGAGTCTGCCGGTGAGCGTGCAGAAGAAGGCAGCGGATGTGCCGTTGCAGAGTGCGGAGATGGTGGACGAGTAGAACCCTCTTGGTCCGGGTGCAATAAGCTGTAGTAGTCGCGACTTGATCTGACAGTTATTCGATTTGACGAAGTGATTGTCAGTTCAGATTTGGCTGTTCAATGTCGATGTGTTTATAGCGTGCCATTCTCTTCCCCAACATATCATCCTGCAATTCGACCTTGATATTTTGTTTTGTTCACGGCACGATGCAAGCATGAATAGAGTTTTTCTACAACGTCGTTAGACACTATGTTGAAGTTGATGACAAAGCGGAGATTGAAGTTATTCCTAGTGATTGCATTGTCGGTTTATGCAATCGCATTTCTTTTCTTGTTTCAGCCACTCACAGGTGTGTCGCTTGTGACTGAGTCAGGTGCCTTTTTAGGGCCTCCACTTAGGCAAAACCCCGACTTTGAAGATATTGGCAAAATCTACATATATCATGGGCATCAGCAGAGTCTCTATTTTTGGTTTGCACCGCTCTGTTGGGTGTGGGGGATTTTCAATGCGTTTACTTGGTGGCTATTCTAGTGTCTAACCCTACGCTCAAGTTCGCTCCCTCCGGTCGCTGGGCAGCCACATTGCGTTATTTTGTAGTTCTTCCTATCCTTTTCTTACTTCAGTCCTGTGGATACCATCCCTCCTCAGAAGAGATTCAAGCAAGAGAGGATGCCTCTAAACTCGTCACGGGGCTATTCGATAGGCTCCCCCCCATCCCACAAGCACGGCCCAGCTTGGAATATGGCAACTCTAATGTCCGCATGACTGGTAACTATCGCGAGAACTCAGCCAGTGTTGAAGCGGCATATTTTTCCGACGAGTCTGGCGAGAAGATTTGTTCAGTTTTATTGGATTCAATGAATAAACACCTCGACTTCTCAAGGATAGACCATAGAAACAATCTGTCCGGGTGCCAACCAACAATTATCGGACAACCCCATAATTACCATTTGTACGTATTTTCTTTTCATGGAATCCCAATGAATAATGCAAACATTCTCTCTATTCAGGTTTTCATCAAAGATTATTTACACGCAACATCTGCCGTCAGACGCAGAACTCACGTGGAATTGAGTATCAGCAAAAGAAAATATAACCCCGCATGTACGACACCAGATGACAAACCGTGGCCATGCGGGCCTGCCCAATGGTTTGAGCGCCGGGAGTCTGACCCCAACTAATTCCACCAATTAATTCCAGGAAATCATCGCCAATGAACTTGACGGTTAAGCCCAACCCATCAGTCGAGAGGGACTGCGCAAAAGCGTGCAACCCCTCACTTTTACTACAAGGGCTTCCCCAAATTCTCAAGCGGTTTTGATTTTCTATTTCATTGCCATTCTCCGTTCCGTTTCAAGTCACGCTGCTTGCATCGTGCGAGAAGGTGAAGGACTGCTAAACTACAACC
>JBAQDF010000083.1:0-5914 GCA_049286265.1 Sideroxyarcus sp. | reverse complement strand
GACCGACGAGCGCCTGCGCAGCAGCATCCTTTCCGCGCTGTCGCACGACATCCGCACGCCGCTCACCGTGCTGTACGGCATGGCCGATACGCTGGCGCAATCGGCGCTGCCCGCTGCATTGCACGATATGGCGGATGCGATGCGCCAGCAGACGATGCTCCTGAACAGCATGGTGTCCAACCTGCTCGACATGTCCAAGCTGCGCGCGGGCGATATCCGGCTCAATCTCGAATGGCAGCCGGTGGAAGAAGTGATCGGCGCGAGCATCAAGCTGCTCGGCCCGGCGCTGGTGCAGCATTCGGTGAACGTGACACTGCCGCCCGATATGCCGCTGCTGCGTTTCGATGCAGTGCTGATGGAGCGCGTGCTGTGCAACCTGCTGGAAAACGCCGCCAAATACGCAGCACCCGCTTCGCCCATCCGCATCGCGGCGCGCACCGACAAAAAATTTGCGCATGTCTCTGTGTGCAACGACGGTTCGCAGTTCCCGCCAGACAAGCTGGAAAAGATGTTCGAGCTGTTCGAGCGTGGCGATGCGGAATCGAACGTGCCCGGCGTGGGACTGGGTCTCGCCATCTGCAGCACGATCGTGACCGCACATGGCGGCAGCATCCATGCCGACAACGACAACGGCGCCTGCGTGACTTTCACGCTGCCGCTGGGCGAGCCGCCGGTGATCGAACTGGAGAGCGAGTATGAGTGACGCCACCATCCTGCTGATCGAGGACGAAGTGCAAATACGCCGCCTGGTGCGCACTGCGCTGGAGGAAGAAGGCTACCGCGTGCTGGAATGCGGCACGCTGAAAGAAGGCCTTGCGCAACTGCATGCAAACACCGTGCAACTGCTGCTCCTCGACCTCGGCCTGCCCGACGGCGACGGTATCGCCTTCATCCGCGAACTGCGCACACAATTCCCGCTGCCGGTGCTGGTGCTTTCCGCGCGTTCGGCGGAAGGCGAGAAGATACGCGCGCTGGATGCCGGAGCGGACGATTACCTGACCAAACCCTACTCCACCGGCGAACTGCTGGCGCGGGTACGCGCACAGTTGCGCCGCGCGCCGCAGGATGGAGCGACGGCGGAAACACAGTTCCGCTTCGGCGATATCGAGGTTGATCTCGCGCAGCGCAACGTCACGCGCAACAATGAACTTGTTCGCCTCACCCCCATTGAGTACCGCTTGCTGTGTGCCATGCTGGTCGCGCCCGGCAAGGTGCTGACCTACCGGCACCTGCTGAGCACGGTGTGGGGCAACGCCTTCGTCGAAAGCAACCATTACCTGCGCATCTATGTGAGCCATCTGCGGCAGAAGCTGGAAAACGATCCGGCACAACCACAACATTTTTTGACTGAAACCGGAGTCGGTTACCGATTCCAACCCTGAAGGGAGAACGCAACATGGATCAAACGAAAAAAGCCGGCACCGGCGCATTGACACTCGCCGCCCTCGGCGTGGTCTACGGCGACATCGGCACCAGTCCGCTGTATGCCTTCAAGGAAGCTTTCGCCGGGTCTCACGGCCTCGCACCCACCGAACCCAATGTGCTGGCGACCTTGTCCGCCATGTTCTGGGCGATGATGCTCATCATCTCGATCAAGTACGTGTGGGTCGTGCTCAAGTTCGACAACAACGGCGAAGGCGGCGTGCTGGCGCTAACCGCGCTGGCGAACCGTACTGCACGCGGCGATGCGCGCTGGAAGTTGCTGATCGTCACGGCGGGCATCTTCGCCGCCGCGCTGTTCTACGGCGACGCGCTCATCACCCCGGCGATCTCCGTACTTTCCGCCGTGGAAGGACTCAGCGTTGCCGCCCCCACCCTCGAGAGGTTCATCATTCCGGTCACCGTTGGTATTCTGATCGGGCTGTTCTTCATCCAGCGCCACGGCACGGGCAGCATGGGCAAGCTGTTCGGCCCGGTTACGCTGTTGTGGTTCGCGGCGCTGGCCGTGCTCGGCACGCTCAGCATTGCGGAAACGCCCGGCGTCCTGCGCGCAGTGAATCCGCTGTATGCCATCAGCTTCGCCATCGAACATCCGGCAGGCATGTTCATGCTGCTGTCGGCGGTGTTCCTGGCGCTCACCGGCGGCGAAGCGCTGTATGCCGACATGGGCCACTTCGGCCCCAAGCCGGTGCGGCTGGCCTGGTACGGCCTGGTTTGCCCGGCGCTGCTCATCAACTATTTCGGCCAGGGCGCACTGGTAATGCGCTCGGCGGAGGCCATCCAGAACCCGTTCTATCTGCTGTCGCCGGAATGGTTCATGTTGCCGCTGGTCGCACTGGCCACGGCCGCCACGGTGATCGCCTCGCAGGCCACTATCTCCGGCGCCTATTCGATGACGCTGCAAGCCATGCGCATGGGCTACCTGCCGCGCCTGTTCATCCAGCACACTTCCGATTCGCAGCGCGGCCAGATCTACATTCCCGCCGTGAACTGGATGATGCTGGCAGGCGTGCTCATCCTCGTGTTCCAGTTCGGCTCTTCCGGTGCACTGGCGGCGGCCTATGGCATCGCCGTCTCCGGCACCATGATCATCACAACCCTGTTGACCGTATTTGTCACGCTGATGTTGCGGGGAAAACCGCGCGTGCTGCTGTTGTCGGCATTGCTGATTTTCCTGCTGCTGGAATTGATGTTCTTCAGTTCCAACCTGACCAAACTGTTCCACGGCGGCTGGATGCCGCTGGTGTTCGGCCTGTTCTTGTTCGTCATGCTTTCCACTTGGAAAAAAGGCAGCGTCCTGGTCGCCGAGCAGCGGCGCAAACTCGATATTCCCATGGCGATATTCATCTCCAGCACGCATTCTGAAATACCGCGCGTGCAGGGCACCGCGGTCTATCTGACGGCGGACCCGAGCTTCGTCCCCAGCGCGCTGTTCCACAATCTCAAGCACTTCAAGGTACTGCATGAGCAGACGCTGTTTCTGCATGTGGTGACTGCCGATGTGCCCTACATCGAGTTGGGGCAGCGCCTGCAAATCAAGCAACTCGCACCCGGCATGTACGATGTCGCCTTGCATTTCGGCTTCCGCCAGGAAGTGGATATCCCGCAGGTATTGCAGGAGCTGGGGTCGCACGGACTGGAACTGGAACCGATGAGCACGACCTACTTCGTCGCGCGCTCCAGTGTCGTGGATGGACCGGGTGGAATGCCCGCGTGGCGTTGCGCCCTGTTCTCGTGGATGTCGCGCCAATCTGAAGGTGCGTCAGGCTTCTTCAACCTGCCTGCCAATCAGGTGGTCGAATTGGGGACCAAGGTCATGCTGTGACAGCAACCCCGGGTAACGAACGCTTTTTTTGTGTCATTTGGCCCCCGACTACCCCATTCGGGGGCAGGCGCAGGCCGAAACCAAGTGTTTTCAAATGAGTGGCCACCGACTGTGCCGATAAAACGAATTACTTCTTGACACCCCCCCCCCCGCTGTAAGGTTATTGTCGCGCCCATTATTCACAGCTCTGCAATGCAGAAGACAGGGGAGCAGCAATGAGAAGGCTTTACAAGTCCCTGGTTCAATCGGTTCGCAGAACTTGTTTCTGCTTCGTCATTTTGGCGTTGTCAGGTGTATCGGGGACAAGTTTTGCGGACACGGTTCTGCCAATAAGTACAATTACACCTGCCGTACTCAAAGTATCCGGAGGAGATATGTGGGGCCCGTACTATTCCTCAGTCATGACTGCATGCAATATCGGCGTGTTGAACTACAGGAGTTCTGACTACCCTGCGCTCGAGGTTACCAGAGGCTATATGCCGCCGTCTAATGAAGACTACGCGTATTGCTACACATCTGGCGGACCGTATCCGGGATGGGTATTTGGGTTACATACGAGATTAACCTGCGTTCCTGATGGTGGAATGGCTACCACGCCTTGCTCAGCTTCTTCTTGTCCTGCCAATTCCACCGGGACACCGAATGATAATCCGACTGTATGTACCTGCAACGACGGGTACGTGGCTGATCCCACTAAAACCAGCTGTGTGCAAGAAACCTACACACTTACCCTGACGCCAGAGTCTGCCACCATCGAACCCGGCAAAAAATACTTGTTCACGGCAACGGTAACCAAACAAGGTGACAGTGCACCAAGCAAGCAGGTACCGGTCAACGTCAAGGTGGAAGTCGATACTACGAGTGGCGGGCATGCTCATGGCGAACCGCCCACCCGGCCCAAAGGCAGCGTTACACCTGCTACAGGGAACAACACGTTCGAGATCACGTTTACTGCAACGGAGGTGTCAGGCATACATACTATTACGGCCACTTGTGACGAATGCACCAACAGTCCGAAAAAGAGTAAGGTGGAGGTGAAAGTCAAGGAAGCCGACGCAGCGGGTTGGGATAGCCTTTCTGAATCACCGTCGGATTACGAATTGATTGGGGGTGGAGAGGGAAAAAACCATCATGACAATCACTACCTGACGGAGACCGCTCAAAAAAATTTACTGGCCATAGTTCGAAAATACAACAAGAAATATCCTGAAGGTCCAGTGTTACATCTGAACGATGCCAGCCTGGTGTGGGGCGGCAAGTTTGATATTTCTGGCAAATGGGTCGGATATCACTACGAACACCTCCGTGGGAAGGAGATTGATATACGTGCCAATCAAGAGCCGACTGCGATATCGTTTTGGCGTTTCAATAGATTCAAAAAAATTGCTTCCGATAATGGCGCCTCCGCCAGTGTGCACTGTGGTTTCCCCAAAGAGTATTCTTGGGCATGCTGGTTTGATCTGCGCGAAAATCGCCATTTCCATGTTCGCCTGACAGGCAGATGAGTTATAGAGCTAAGAGGAAAAAATGATGAACATACTATCTGGAATCAAATTGAGTGCCTTCCTTGTGGCAATGATGGTCGCTATCGCAGCACATGCCTATCCGGGCGAAAACATCGTGCGCGACCCCTCCACAGGCGATTACATCATCACTTATTGGAATTTGGAAATGGATCCGCCGGGATTGGAAACCACCACTTTCGTCCCTGCCACCAAGATTGTGCCTGCCATACGATCCAGATTTAGTTCGGATAGAGATGGCAACATTACTTATCGATACTCCATTAGCAGTGGTGTCCAGAGCAAGCAGGTTCTTGGGCATATAATTCTTGATCCCGTTGAATCGGTTATTGGCGCTCGCAATAATCGGGGTATGAAAACAAAAAACGCCGCGGAAATAGCGGCTTATATGGCGACTTTGGATGCAAATGATGCAGCCATAATTAGCCCCATGGGTTGGGACGGATCAGTTAATTTTGGCACGCGCGAACGAACGGATAGCAGCGCGCGCATTGGCTGGAGTTCGTCTGACGAGAATTCAACCGGACTCAAGCCCGGAAGCGCGATACAAGGTTTCGGTTTCTCCAGCAATGCTTTGCCGGGCATCATCGCCGCCGAATTGTCGGGGGATTCACCTGTCATGATGTGGTCGGGTGAAGGCCCGCCAGAAGATAGCGCTATCATCCAACAACTGAATGAAATCGAAACGCACGATTTCGTTCCGCGCAATGCAGCCGTACCTACCATTGCTGTGCCAGTACCGTTCGATGCCGCTGTTCTGCTCGACCGCATCCGCACCCACGTTACGACATGGCCCGGCAAACAACTCCTCGATACTGCCTTCGCCGCCCAACTGGATCGCTACATGACCGCCGCAGCCGATGCATATCGCCGTAACCAACCCAAAGTTGGCAGGGAGCAAATCGAGTCTTTGCGCAAAATGCTTGATCGGGAGCACAAATATCTTGATCACGACGATGAAGACAATGAGGACACGCCTGAACACAAACATGCAACCCGCTTAACAATCGACCGCTTGGCTGCACGGGTTCTGGATTTTGATTTGAGGTATGTACTCAAGCGGACGGAACGCGGGCACGAGCATGAACACGGAGACGGCGATAGAAGGAAAGAACAGGAAAGAAAG
>JBAQDF010000082.1:0-53808 GCA_049286265.1 Sideroxyarcus sp. | reverse complement strand
CCCCAGCTCCCCGGAGACAAATCCCAGGTTGAGCAAACCTTCGGCTTGGCCAGGATTGGCGATAATGGCTTGACGATAGCACTCCGCAGCCTCTTTCAGTCTGCCCTGGGCCAAAAACTCGTTACCCCGTTTCCTGTGGGCCGCATATTCACTCGGCACGGCAGATTTCGTTGATGCCACATTGCCGGGCACCACCGCGCTTGCAGGAGAAGGGGGTGTCTTTTTGAACCAGTTAAGCATGATTGGCGTGGAAATCTGAATGATTGAATATGTTGCCTCATTAGTGCACAGCACATCTTGGACAAGTCACATTGGTGACTGAATTGTATCAATTTTTTCTTTTCCGGAGCACTAAGTAAACAACTTTCAGGGCATGATGGAATCCGGAGATGCGGGATGAGCAACTTTTACCAGACAATTATTTTTTCAGCTAGCGGACGCCTGACCGGTCAGGATATCCTGCAGGTAGTTTGACGGTACAATCTCAAAATAGCGGATGGCCTGCGAATTTTTGAGGCGCACGACTGTAAAGTTATAAGGGCTCGTACTTCTGTTGGATTTTTATGGCAATTGGCCAGCAGTGACTTGGATCAGGCTGATACGATTTTTGGAAGTCTAATGAGGATACCCTTGTTCAAAATAGCGTACCATTTCTTTGTAACTGACACATTATGAATTGGATGCGAATGCGGCAATGCTTCTCCTGCATTGCCAAAAAAATCGGCGTGTTTCCCACATTGATTACTGCCGGATAAATGAATGCACCGAGCTACCGATTGGGCAGCAGCCATTTTCATTAAATTGTCGCTCTAGATGGGTATCATCCGATGACCAAAGACTGCATTTCTTCTTCGAAATTGTCAGGGCTGTTGGGCAAGCTCAAAAAGTTATTTCCGGGGCAAGGACAAAGCTCGGACATGCACTGGCCAGATATTACTCCGGGTAACAATTCTGCCAACGAAAACAA
Source organism: Sideroxyarcus sp. (assembly GCA_049286265.1). Taxonomy (GTDB): domain Bacteria; phylum Pseudomonadota; class Gammaproteobacteria; order Burkholderiales; family Gallionellaceae; genus Sideroxyarcus. Next base: position 52,841 of record JBAQDF010000082.1, on the reverse strand, counting down.
CCTTGAGCCAGCACTTGCGCACCTTCAGGAATTGTTTCAAAACAACCCTGACAATGCGACAGTTCTCAACGAACTTGGACAAGTGCAGTTGAAATTAAAGAAGCACACAGATGCCTTGGAATCGTTCCGTAAAGCACTGCGAATTAATCCCGAACTCAATAGCGCGCGTGGCAATCTGGGCCAAGTATTGCGGCTTCTTGGACACCTTGCCGAAGCTGAACAAGTTCTAAGGGAAGCTGTCAGCATCATTCAAGATGATCCAGTCATGCATAACCGACTGGGTACAGTACTCAGGGAGCGCGGATGCGGTAGTGAAGCTGAATATCATTTCAGAGAGGCGCTTCGACTTCATCCCGGCAATGCTGACATCCTCAATAATCTGGGGACAGTGATAAACGAGCAAGGCAATATGTTCGAAGCAGAAAAATGCTTTCGCTCTGCAATTGCTTACGAACCTGGACACGCCATGGCTCAATGCAATCTGGGAATCATCCTTTCCGACCGTGGCCTGCAAATAGAGGCGGAACAGTGTTTTCTCGCTGCCGTAAAAGCAGACCATAAATACTTTTACGCGCGAATGTGCTACGTGATGAACAAACTTTCCATTCTTTATGAGAATGAAGAGGATATCGAATGCAGCAGGTCTGAATACCAGAAAGCCCTCTTGGAACTTCGAGACTGGCTACCCTTTGATGACGAGGCAACAATACATGCCGCCGCAGAAACAGTAGGCTGGATAACACCTTTCTATCTTGCTTATCAGGGCAAAAACGACCGGGAACTCCAGGCCATATATGGGAACTTCATTTGTGAAATCATGGCCAGACGCTATCCGGAATTCATGACGCCGCCCCCTATTCCCTCATTGACATCATCCAAACCGCTTCGCATCGGCATCGTATCTGCATTCTTTACAGACCACTCAAACTGGAAAACCCCGATCCGAGGTTGGATTGAAAACATCGATCAGAATGAATTCCATGTATTCGGCTACTACACCGGATTCATCCAGGATCATGACACACAGAGGGCCAAGCTGGCCTGTCACGAATTCATCGAAGGTTTTTCCTTCGAGTCGCTTGCCCGAAAAATACGCGATGATGCACTCCAGGTCTTGATCTTTCCGGAAATTGGCATGGATCCTGTCACGACCAAGCTGGCGACCCTGCGCCTTGCACCTGTCCAGTGCAATTCCTGGGGGCATCCCGTCACATCCGGCATGCCAACCATCGACTATTATCTGAGCAGCGATCTCATGGAGCCCGAGAATGGCCAGACACAGTACACAGAGAAACTTATCCGGCTACCCAATATTTCGATTCACTACACCCCGCCTCGCTATGACATTCCCCCTCTCTCTCGCAAGGACTTCGGCCTTCGAGAAGACAAGGTGCTGTATTGCTGTGCCCAATCCCTATTCAAATACCTGCCCCGGTTCGACTATATTTTCCCCCGCATTGCAAAACGAGTGGAAAATGCCCAGTTCGTTTTTTTCTCTTCTCAAAAATCGGCCGACCTGACTGATAAATTCTTGGAGCGAATCGTCCGGGAATTTGAGCGTGAAGGCCTTGATGCTTCGAGCCACATTGTCATGATGCCGCGTATGAATTACGCCACATTCCAGGCAGCAACCCGAATTTGCGACATTTATCTGGATAGTATGGAATGGTCCGGCTGCAACACAACGCTGGAATCCCTCGTCTGCAACCTTCCGGTCATTACCTATCGCGGTTCCACGATGCGAGGTAGACACACCTATGCTTTCCTTAAAATGATGGGTTTTGACGAATTGATAGCTAATGATCTCGATACTTATATAGATCTTGCCGTACACATAGGCCTTGACCAAACGATGCGTGAGCGTATCCGCAGCGTTATTCCGGTGCGACTACCAAGAATTTATGGAGATATGACTTGTATCCATGCGCTTGAGGATTTTCTCAGGCAGGCAGTCAGGTCATACGGAAAGACATCCAAATGAAACTAAGTGCGGTTGAGATTGTTATAAATGACAAAAAATTTATCATTAATTTTCGTGAAGACTCCGAAGGAGACAGGGGGGTAATCGAACAAATATTGTTTAACCAGGATTACGACATAACGTCATGGGCACAAGGAATAAAGTTAATTGAATACCATTACGAGCAGAGCCAATGGCGCCCATCATTAATAGTCGATGCTGGGGCCAATATTGGCGCATCAGTTCTGTATTTTCTTAATTTTTTTCAGAATTCATTCGTTTTCTCAGTTGAACCCGAACCACTAAATTGGCAATTACTTGAAATCAATACCGCCGACTATCTGAATAATTTCAACTTTCAGGGTGCCATTTCGAATACTGATGGTGAGGTTTTTCTGGAGGATCCCGGACTTTCAGACTGGGGATTCAGGACCAATTCAAACAAGAATGAAGATAACAATTATGCAAATCCAGTTAAAAGCATTTCTCCTGTCAGCATTCTTTCTAATCCTCTCGTTTCCGGCATGACTCCGTTGATTCTAAAAGTTGATATCGAAGGTGGCGAGAATAGCTTGTTTGATGGCGACACCTCCTGGTTGGAAAAATTTCCTCTCGTTATCATTGAGCTTCACGACTGGTTGCTGCCATTTAGCGGGTCTTCAAGGAATTTCTTGCGAGCGGTTTCGCAACATGAATTTGATTTTGTTTATCGCGGAGAGAATATATTCCTCTTTAACAGGAACATCTTGTCAAAATGATTCTGACATAAACAAGCTCAGCCGCATTCCGTACATCCTTTAAATATTGCCACATTGACTACTGTCCCCTTCCAGACACGCCAGAAGTCTTGTTGCTGTCCTTTTCTCGCCGCTGCTAAGCCTAACATTCCTTAACGCCTTCAATAACTTAACCGCCTCCTCCTTGCGCCCATCAAGGAAAACCAATTGTGCCCATTTCAGCCGGTTGCTGGGATTGGCAGGAACTAATTGAAGCGACTTGGATAAAGCATCCTTTGCAGCCGCAAGATCATGCTCTCGCAGCATCAGAAAATCGGCATACCAGGAGTAGAGCATGGAGAGCACATAAGGAGAAACGGTTGGATTGGAAAACGCCGCGGAAAAAAGCTTCTGCATGTCCGGCCTGCCTAGACAAATCGTGCCATTAATTGACATTTCCTTCAGGTCGTACAACACATTTCGATCTGCCGGTGCGAAGGGGGTTTCCCGCAAGCGCCGGGATAATTCACTGATCCATGCATGCTCCACCGGAATTCCTGCCTGACAGTTCAAATGCATCAGCCCGAGGACGCCTGATTTGAAAACCGGATCGATTTCGTTCGCCAGTTCATAGTGCTTTCGGGCAAAAGAGTAGATCGGCGAGTTTGCCACAGCAGCTTGGGGCAGCCCTGCCAATGCAAGCCCTGCCTGGTACTGAGCGTGGGCAGATTTCCGGTGATGCTGCGCTTCGATTTGGGTACGCCTTATCTCTTCGCCGAACTCATGTGAACGCAGTGCTGTGACCAAGGGAAAATAGGCCAGCGCAGAGATTGCGAGCGCAACGCCGATTGTCTTGCGTACCTCCGCACTTTCCAGAGCTCGGAGCAACACCCATGCTGCAGCAAGCAAGATCCCGAACAGGGGCAAATAATTACGGTGCTCGTGAGCAATTTCAAGCGGCAATACGGTTGATTCCAGCACATGACCGATCAGGAACCACGCGATTCCGCATGATACCAGTGGCGCGCGTCTGCGCATCCACCAGACAACCCAGAGCAGGCTAGCCAGACCTGCCAATGCAGGCAGCGTCGTCCAAGGAACAAGCAGACTTGAGGAAATCAAAATATCGTCGTGATACAAACCAAAGGCTTCCAATCGCGGAAACAGGATCAACCCGAGATAGAACCAAAGCACACGCCCCTCAGTCAGCAAGCGTTCAGCGAGCGTGAAAGAACGCAGATCGTAGCCAGCCCACAGCCATTGTCCTCCGGGCAGGAATGCGTACACTGCAAACGCCAGCAAGACCACAATAGCCGCTACCGCCAACCCTCGTGCAAAACGGTCGAGTTTCTCAGTGTTATTTCTATGGACAATCAACTCCCACACAAGCGCATAAAGCGGGAACAGTATCCCGGTTTCCTTGCTGAAGAAAGACAGCGGCCACAAGACTCCCCACGCCATAAACATCTGCACAGTTCCTGAGCGACCGCCTCTTTCGCGTCCAAAGATGTGGAGCAACAAAGCAGCAAGGAGAAAAAAGGCCGACAGACTCGTCATGCGTTGCACGACATGCAGTATAGGAAGCAATTGGATTGGGTGCAGCAGCCACAGTAGCGCCACCCCTCCGGCCACGATAAGAGCATTCTGCTGTTTCGCAACCGGCAATGCCGCGCCCAGCAGGTGCATCGCCAGGTAAAGCACCAGAAGAGCATCTACCGCGTGAATAACGAGATTGGTCACTTTGAACGAAAATGGGTCGAAACCTCCAAAATAATAATTGAGCGCAAAACTCACTTGGGCGATAGGGCGCCCCGACGGGCCTGCATGGCCGCTTTGAAACGCCTGCCGCAACGACTCTGCGGATAATGACTCAATGCGCACACCCTCTTCCTGCAGAATGCTCGACCGGTCATCGAAGAAAAACCCGCCATGCAGGCCCGGCCAGTAAATGGCAGCAAGCAGAATACCCGCAATAAATGCAGATACTGCAATGATGTAATTGATTCGCATATGGACGACAAATAAAAAGCCCCTTGGCGACGCCAAGGGGCTTATCTTCAGCTCAACAGATTAGAAATCTTTGCAGGAGCTGGGCAGGTACTTGCGGGGCATGTTGCCCGTGCCGCATGACCATGCAACCGTGCCCAGCGATGAAGTACCAACTCCGCGCAGCATCATCGTTGTGCCTGATGCAAGCGACAAGCCTGGATCAGTAGAGGCGGTTACGATAATGTCCCCTTGTGTAGCGGAGGTATACGAGTAGGAAACGCTTGCAACATATCTGGACTGTTGAGTTTGCACACCCATCGATCCTGCCGACAGACTCATCGTGTTCTTTTGCGAAAAAGTCTCGGAAACCGCGGTACGGCCTGAAGAAGCCGCCAATACCACTTCGGACACCTTGGCGCGAACCATGTAATCCTGATAAGCCGGCAATGCCACCGCTGCCAAGATACCAATAATCGCAACCACGATCATCAGTTCAATCAGGGTGAAACCTTTTTGAATTTGTTTCATGTTTGTACTCCTTGAAAGGATTTGAATAGTTTTTAATTATCTTTAAGCGAACCACACACGAGGTGTGCGGTTGGATAGTAGCAGAAGCCGTGCCAGTAGGTAAACCCATTCAGAAAGGCCGTCATTATTGGCTTCCCAGCTTAGGCCAAATTGGCCGGACACCATGTCGGATGTCTTAACAACAAAAAAGCGTCAGGCCACTGACGAATTTTGTCACTTTTTCCAGTTTGCTGTTGTCATTAGCCAAATCAAGGGACATAGCCAGGAATCTTGCCCTCATCCACTGCGTCAATCTGCTCCGGCTTGAGGAATTGTCTGGCGTAGTCGAGATATACCTTTTCGCGAATGAATACATCGAACAGATCGGGATCGATATGACCATTCTGCTTGAATTTGCCCAGAATAGTCAGCGATTCGGTGAGCGTCTTGCCTTCCTTGTAGGGGCGGTCTTTGGCGGTCAGCGCCTCGAAAATGTCGGCGATGCCCATGACCCTGGCCTGTATCGACATCTGCTCGCGCTTCAACCCTCTGGGGTAGCCCTTGCCGTCCATGCGCTCGTGGTGGCCGCCTGCATATTCCGGCACATGTTTGAGATGGTTCGGCCAGGGTAGCGCTTCCAGCATCTTGATGGTGACGTTGATGTGGTGATTGATGATCTCGCGCTCCGCCGCCGTAAGCGTTCCTGCACGGATAGTGAGATTTTCGGCCTCTTCCACGCTCAGAAAATCAGTCTGCACGCCTTGTTCATTGCGCCATTGGTATTTGGCAATCTGTTGCACGCGGGTGATATCGGCATCCTGCATCTTCTCTGAGCCGACGTTGCAAAACCTCAGGAACTCGCGATCCTCATCGAGTTGTTTGATATATACCGAGCATTCCGTTTCGCTCTTCTCGCCTTTAAGCTTCGCAATTTCAGCATCGCGCTTGAGCACCTCGAAACGCGTGTCGATCAAATGGACGCGATCGAAAATAGTCTGCAATTTGGTGGACTTGTCGACCACATGCACGGGCGTGGTGATCTTGCCGCAATCGTGCAGCAGTCCGGCGATCTTGAGTTCGTAGCGATCCTTGTCGGTCAGATTGAAGTCTTTAAGTGCGCCCGGTTTTGCGCGGTTCGCGGCTTCAGCCAGCATCATGGTCAGGGCGGGAACTCGCGAGCAATGGCCGCCGGTATAGGGCGATTTGTCGTCGATGGCGGTGTTGATCAGGTTGATCAGTGACTCGAACAACTCTTCGAGTTGCTGGATCAGCCTGCGGTTGCTCAGTGCAATGGCGGCTTGCGAAGCAAGCGATTCGAGCAACTGCTGGTCGTCTTTGGAAAACTGTTTGACATCCCCGGTCTCGGCATCAAGCGCGTTGATGAGTTGCAGCACGCCGATGATTTCATGTTCGTGGTTGCGCATCGGAACAGCCAGGAACGAGCGCGAACGATAACCGGTCTTGGCATCGAAACTCTTCGTGCCGGAAAAATCGAAGCCTTCGGCGATATAGGCATCCGGAATATTGACGGTCTCCCTGCGCAGCACGGAATAGCTCACCACCATCGCCAGATTCGGCCTGCCGTCGTGATACAGCGCAATCGGGTAAAACGGGATCGGGTTGCCGGAGGTACCACCCATGTAGATTTTGAGCGAATCGTTATGCAATATTTCGAAGGTCAACACCTGCTTCTCCGCGTCGACCAGATACAGCGTCCCTGCATCGGCATTGGTGATCTTCCTCGCCGCATTCAGGATATTTTCCAGCAGACGATTGATATCGCGCTCGCTGGACAACGCAGCGCCGATGGCGTTGAGGTCGTTGAGTCGGCTGAGCAGGCTCTCCAGCGTGGCGCGCTGTGCCCGCTCATCCGCCATATAGGCTTGAACTTTGCCGGTTTCCACTATGCCCTCTTTACTTGATACATACGGCTCGCACCTGATGAATGTCGGTGATGCCGCTCAATACTTTTTCGATGCCGTCCTGTTTCAGGGTTCGCATGCCTTCTTCCAGTGCAAGGGCGAATAGTTCCGCGACCCGCGCGTGCTCCTGGATGGCCTTCTTCACCGGATCAGTGCCGATCAACAACTCGTGCAAACCGACGCGCCCGCGATAACCGGTGCCCGAACATTTATCGCACCCGACCTTTTCGTACAGGGTGATCTGGCCGCTTTTATCGCCGAACAGTTTGACCCACTCGGCATATAACGCCTTGAACGCAGTGTTGGGGTCTTTCTTCCAGGTCTCGGTGAAACGCATTTCTTCGGCAAATTCGGTGAGCAGCGCCTTGATCTCATCCTGCGACGCGATATGCGCCTTCTTGCAGTCCTTGCACAGGCGCTTGGCCAGACGTTGCGCCAGGATGCCGAGCAGGGCATCGGCGAAGTTGAACGGATCCATGCCCATGTCGAGCAGGCGAATGATGGATTCCGGTGCGCTGTTGGTGTGCAGGGTGGCGAACACCAGGTGGCCGGTAAGCGAAGCCTCGATACCGGTGGAAACCGTTTCTTTGTCACGCATTTCGCCGACCATGATCACGTCCGGATCGGCACGCAGGAATGAACGCATGATCGAGGCGAAGTCCAGGCCCGCTTTTTTGTTGACCTGCACCTGGCGCAAACCTTTTTGCGTAATTTCCACCGGGTCTTCCACCGTCCAAATCTTGGTATCCGGCTTGTTGATGTATTTCAGAATCGAGTGCAACGTGGTCGTTTTACCGGAACCGGTTGGGCCGCACACGAAGAACAGACCGTAGGGTTTGTTGATGGTTTTTTTCACCAGTTCCAGGTTGCGCGCCGAGAAGCCCATGTTGTCGAGCGGGATCGGTTCGCCGGAAGCCAGGATACGCATCACTACATCTTCTACCCCGCCCTGCGAAGGAATGGTCGCGACGCGCAATTCGATATCCAGGGGGCCGTATTTCTTGAACTTGATCTTGCCGTCCTGCGGTTTGCGTTTTTCGGAGATATCGAGATCGCACATGATCTTGAGGCGGGTGATCATCGCATTGCGATAGGTAGCGGGCACTTCGATATAGTTCAGCAGCGAACCGTCCTTGCGCAGACGCACCAGGGTCTTGAGCTTGCCCGGTTGAGGTTCGATATGGATATCCGATGCGCCCATCTTGTACGCATCGATGATGATCTTATTGACCAGCTTGACCAGCTCGTTGTCAGCTGCCGCATTGACATCATCCTGGGTGACGGTGCCCGTTTCTTCATCCTCCCCCCCCAGCGATGTCAGCAAGTCATCCATGGAGCCCAAATCTTCAAAGCTGCCGGTGACCTCACCCGCACTGCTTCCGCCGCTACTATAAAAGTGGTCGAGCGTAGCCTTGAACTCGCGCTGGGTACACACCTTGTAGATCAAACGGTTCTTGGGGAAAATGTTGTTGACCACGCGCGAAGCCTGTATCCGCTCCGGGTCGGTGGTCAGGATGACCACACCTTCCTGCGTATCGTCCACCGGCACCCAGTGGCTGGTTTCCACGTACTCGCGCCTGAGGTTGCGCAACAGCTCCGAAGGTTTGATCCGATCCGCCTTGAATGGCTCATACGGTACGCCGAAGAAGCTGGACAGCGCCTTGCCCAATGCGTCGGGTTTGACCTGGAATTCATCCAGCAGCACATCCTCGACATCCACCCCCTTGCGCCGCGCGGTGCGCGTCGCCAGTTCAAATTCGGCGGCAGACAACACGGCATCGGCAACCAGGTAATCGTATTTGGTCTTGACCGTGCCTGCCTGTTGCTGGCGCTGCTTGAGCGCGACTGCCAGGGTCTGCGTCAGCTCACGCGCGCCTTCTTCCACCATCGAAGGGAACGGAATGCCCGCCTTGTTGTTGATGACTTGCATCACCCCGATCAGATCGCCGCCTTCCACATCGACAATAGGCGCCACCAGCATCTGCTTGGTGCGATAACCGGTTCGGCGGTCTACATCCTGCAAAAAACGCAAAGTCGTGCTGTAGGCAGCCAGCTCATGCTCGTCGTATACATCCTTGAGGTTGAGCATTTTCTTGTGGAAAGCGGCATAGCCGGCAATGCTCTGTTCGGCGATGGGCAGTTTGAGATCCTTGAACGAATTCAGTCCGGTCTTGACCTTGGAAATCAGCGACGCCCTATCTTCCCCGACCACATAAATGGTCAGGCGGTCTGCATTGAACAACGAGCAGATGTCTTTGCTGACATCCAGCATGATCTCGTCGATGTTGCTGGTGGCGTGGATTTTGTTGGTGACCTGATTGAGGTTCTTGGTGAACTCCAACCGCAGCCCCATCTCGTTCGCATTGCCTTGTGCCATACTATTTCTCCTCAATCTTTCAACTGCTATTGTTGCTGCGCCTTGGGCACAGACCACAGACCATTTTCCAATACGTATACATCGTATCCCGCCTGCGCCAGAATGAACGCGGCGGCGGCACTGCGCCGACCGCTCTGGCAATATGCGATATATGGCGTCGCCCTGCTCAATACACCGATGGCATTACGGATATCATTGAGCGGCACGTTGATCGCTCCCGGCAATTTGTCGTAACGGTATTCCGGCGGGTGACGCACATCCAGCCAGACGGCGCCTTGCGCTACTTTCGCCCTGGCATCCTGAAAACCGATGCGGTGCAACAGAGGTTCCTGCATCAACTCCAGAAAATCTTCCTTCTTCAGACGCAACAACACGCCGTTGCTCTTCATCGTCACCGTGGCATTGCGCCTGGAATCGGAGATAAGCGCTTCCTCGCCAAACACGTCGCCAGCCTTGATTTCGGCGAGCACCAGATTCGCCCCACCGACCAGCCGCGTCACCTGCGCGCGCCCGCTTTCGATCAGGTAATAATAGTCGCCCTCTTCCCCTTCACGGATGATGACATCCTTGTCCCACACCGCGATGGCCTCGATGCGATTGAGCAGCTTGCCGATATTGGCCGACGGCAGATGCGCGAACGGGCTGTTGCTCAGGTTCTCCGCGCTGAACATGCCGGAATTGAGCAATCTTTTCACGGCGAACTCCGAGCTGTCTTTCAATGCCGTCGCCTTCACATCGTCGTGATAGGCAAACTGATCCCACGTCACCATGCGATCCAGCAGGTCGTCGTCCACGCGCAACAATTGCACATTGCTCAGCGCCTGCGCCGAACGGATGGCCGGTTGGCGCTTGCCTATCGGGTGGCGCGCCCATTCCGAACCTGCCCGGATCAGCACGCGATTGCCGTCCTCGTACACGACTTCCAGTTCGCCGCGCAAGAGATAGACCGATTGCCCCACCGGCGGTTTTTCCTTGAACGGGTCGTTGCCCTGTTCCACACTTTCCACATGGCAATAGTCGAGCAGTTCGCGCAACCGGGCCGGGCTGAACGACGAGATCGGCTCCAGCGATGCAAGCACTCTGATATCCACGATGTCTAGCATGTTGTTTCCATTCAGTCGCTAGAACTCAAAAACCTGGCCGTTTTGCAGCATTTTCGGCACGAAATTCCGCACACACTCGCTGACCTCCTGCATGGTCAATTCCACCTCGCCGGGTTTCAGGTGAGTGATATAAATCTTGGGATTGAGCTTGAGCTTGCCCAGTTCTTCATCCAGCAATGAAGGACACAGATGCTTGGAAACAATGGCCAGCTCTTTCTCCGTATTTGAAAATGCGGTCTCCACGATCAGGTATTCCAGGTTCCGTATGCGATTGACTGCATCCCACAAGGCATCGCATGTAGTCGTATCGCCGCTGAAGACCAGGCTGGTCTGCCCGCTGTCGATCTGAAAGCCGACCGCCGGTACAACGTGATTCGCCGGCAGCGGCGTAATCTTGCGCCCGCCCACGTCTACTGTTTCCCCCAGCGCAATGCGCTCATAGCGCAAGATGGGTTGGCGCAAATTCGGAATTTCGGTGAAATCCGGCCATATCTCCCAATTGAAAATATGCTCCTTCAAAATCGCCAGCGTCTCGTCGGTCGCATGGATGACCAGGGGTTTGTCGCGCATGAAACCCACACTGTCTATCAGCAACGGCAGGCAGGCGATGTGATCCAGATGCGAGTGCGTCACGAACACATGATTGATCGCGCACATCTCGGCCAGACTCAGATCACCGACGCCGGTTCCGGCATCGATCAGCACATCGTGATCGAGCAGCAGAGAGGTAGTGCGCAAATTGCCACCGATTCCGCCGCTGCATCCAAGTATTCTCAATTTCATCTTATGTGTCCCTGCCACACTCATTTCGTCTTGAAGACGAACACGCCGTCCCAGTTTTCACCGGGCGGATTGTTGCGGTAATGGGCAACGCGCTCGGCGTACACCGCATACAATCTGGAATTGGGAGCCATTTTCTGCAAGTTGAACAGTTGCAGCTCCGCCCTGTCCCAATCCTGTTTTCGATACATGCGCAGCGCTTGCTGGAATAGTTTATTTTCCTCCACAACCGCCTGCCCGACCTCGCCAGCCAGACCGAGCGGTTCGAAGATCGCCACCGGTTTGTCTTTGCCTTTGACGCGCACCAGATCGAGTTCGCGATAGACAAATTCTGGCGCTTCTTCTTTGGTCTTCTCGCCCACCAGCACAGCCGCACCGTATTCCTTGGTGATGCCTTCCAGGCGCGATGCCAGATTCACCGCATCGCCCATCACCGTATAGGCCACCCGCACTTCTGAACCCATGTTGCCCACGCTTACGCGTCCGGTATTGATACCCACGCCAATGTGAATTGGCGGCCAACCACGCTCCCTGAAACGCGGCTGCAACTCACTCAGCTTTCGCTGCATCTCGAGCCCGGATAGCACGGCCTGGTAAGCATGGCGCGCATCCGGCAGCGGCGCGCCCCAGAATGCCATGATACAGTCGCCCATGTATTTATCAATTGTGCCGCGATGGCTGTAGATCACGCGAGAGAGCGGCGTCAGGAACTCATTCATCAGCAACGACAAATCCCTGGGCTCCAACCCTTCAGAGATCGTGGTGAAACCGCGCACGTCGGAAAACAGAATAGTCATTTCCCGGCTTTCGCCTTCCATCGAGACCTGCTCGGGATTCCTGCTCATTTCGTCCACGACTTCGCTCGGCACATACTGGCCGAACAGTCCGGTGATTTGCCGTTTGGTACGTTCCGTCGTGAAATAACCGTAAGTCATGTTCAGCGCAAACAGCGCGAAGATCATGATCAGGCCGCTCGCCAGCGGCAAAGCCAGGTTGCCGTATTGCCATGTCATTCCGCTGATGACGATTTCGAGCAACAGAACTCCCGCCGAAAGCAGCGTGCCGTATTTGGGATTCAGTACAGGCAGCAGAATGGCCAGAACCACGCCGATGACCAGCAACAACAATACATTCGCCCCCAATACATAAGGGGGGTTCTGCTTGACGTCCTGGTCAAGTATGCCGCTGATCATGTTGGCATGCACTTCCACACCGGGATAAACCTCGCCGACCGGTGTGGAGCGCATGTCCCTCAATCCCGGCGCGGTCGTTCCCACCAGCACAATTTTGTTTTTCATTTCTGAAATCGGGATGCGTTCATGCAGAACGTCGGCCAGGGAAAAATAACGGAACGTGGCATTTTCGCCGCGGAAAGGCACAAGCGAACTGACATCTGCATCCACCGGAATACGCAGATTGCCCTGTGGCGTTTCCAGCATCAGCCACTCCAATCCTGCATAGTTATTATCCTTGCCGGTCGCATACCCTGGAGATAGTTTGGGCATACCCAACACGGTACGCACCACGGCCAGCGAAAGCGATTCATAATAGGCGCCCTTGTGCTCGACGATCATCGGCACACGGCGCACTACGCCATCCAAATCAATCAACGGATTAAAGTGTCCGGCCGTCGCCGCACTGCTTTGCAACTCCGGCAAATTCGCCCCGTAACTGTCCCAGCGTGTAAAAGTAATCGGGCGCCCCTTGAATGTTCCCGCAGGGAATACCGGTTCGGGCAAGACGCCGCTCTGTTCGGAACCGCGTTCACTGTTGCTGAAGTAGTACCCCAGCACCACGTTACGGTGCCTGATCTTGTCGGCGAAGAGGCGGTCGTATTCGAGTTGGGGCTTGATCCGGGCCAGCACGGACTGGTATTGCGCCACCCCCTTGAGTTGGTTGTGTCCCAATTCCTGCAACACCTTGAGACCGGAGCTGTCGTCCTTCTCGGCGAAGACCACGTCAAAACCGACCACCGCAACACCGTAATAATCGAACAATTCGTCCATCAGGGTTGCCATCTTGTCGCGACTCCAGGGCCAGCGCCCCTCTTCCTTGAGGCTCTTTTCGTCGATGTCGAGAATGACAATGCGGCTATCCCCGGTGTTCGGCAGGGTCAGCCGCAGACGGTAGTCATACAATTTTGCGTCGATGTATTGAACGAAGCCGAGACGGTAGAATTTTGCGGCGTCACCCAGAAACAGCACGACAATCGCCAAACCGAGCGCAATAAGAAGTGCGTGCTTCTTCACTTGCCACCCCGCTTTTCACACCGTCGGATTGCGCGCTGACAGGTCACTTTGGGTACATCAGGTCTTGAAGTAAAACTCCATCTTCACCCCGGCCAGTTCGATGAGATCATGATCCCTCAGCTGGTGCGGTTGCTCGCCGATGGACGAGCCGTTCACCGTTGGAAAACTGCCGCCTTCCACATGGGTAATGAAATAACCGTGCGGACGGCGCGCCAGCACAGCCACCTGCACGCCGGGCTTGCCCAGTGTGGTCAGATTTTTCACCAACTCAAGTTCTTTGCCGGAGTTGGGGCCATTCAATATCTGCACCAGTGCGGCAGGGGGCGTTCCGCCGGCCGCTTCGGCCGTTATGCCGCTGCCCGTGGCATTGAACTGCGATGTGATCACCGCTTCCGTCTTGCGTGTCGCCGTCACATCCAGCGGGGATTTAGAGCCCGCCTCGCTGGGTGAAATCTTCACCGGGGCGCGCAGCACCATGGTTTTTTCAAAATCCGCTGCCGACGTCTGTGTGGGCTGATCGTTGAGATATTTCAGCTTGTATTTGCCGATCTCGATCACGTCGTTGTTCTGCAGAAAGTGCTTTTTGGTCGGCGTGCCGTTGACGGCCAGGCCGTTGGTGCTGTCCAGGTCTTCCAGGAAGGAATCGTTGAGGATAGTGACGATGGCCGCATGCTCGCTGCTCACGGCAAGGTTGTCGATCACGATGTCGTTGTGCGGCTTGCGGCCTATCGTGGTGCGTTCCTTGTTCAGCGGATATTCCTTCATCACCGCACCATCCATGCTGAGTATCAATTTAGCCGGCATATCATCAATCCCCGTAGTTAACTTTTGCTACCTCAATTTACGAACCAGGACCGCAATTTCGCCCACCAACCGCGCGGCGCAGCGAAGCGTCCTTTTACCTTGACCAGAATGACCGACACGTTATCGCGTCCTCCATTGTCGTTTGCCATCTGTATCAATTGTGTCGCGGCCAGCGGCAGGTTGTTCCGCAACATCTGCAGCGTCATGCCGATGTCCCCGTCTTCGACCATATCGTTCAGTCCGTCGGAACACAGCAGATACACATCGCCGACCCGAACCTCATGAATGTGCAACTCGGGTTCGACGTCGGCATCTATCCCCACCGCGCGCGTCACCAGATTCTTGTTCTTGGACAACCGCGCATCATCCTTGCTGATCAAGCCGCTGTCGATCTGCTCCTGCAGCAGCGAATGATCCCGCGTAATACTCTCAAGTTCTTCATCCCGCAAACGGTACATGCGCGAATCGCCAACATGCGCCACTGCCACCCGGTCATCGTAGAACAGCGCGGTGACAATGGTCGTCCCCATCCCGGCATATTGCGGCTGGCTCTGCGCCGCGCGGAAAATTGACAGGTTGGCCTTCTTCACGTTGTCGCGCAACAGCACCACGCCCAATTCCTCGCCGGCGTCGTTCACTTGCTCGGGGCTCGCATTCTTGAGGTGGTGTCCCACCTCGCTGGACAACACAGAGACTGCGATTCCGCTGGCAACTTCGCCCGCATTATAGCCGCCCATGCCGTCCGCCAATACCACCAATCCGATTTCAGCGTCGTAAGTGACGCTGTCCTCGTTATGCGAGCGCACCATCCCAGGGTTGGTCTGGCTGACTATTTCAAGCGCATCTTGTATATCCACGTACCACCCCTGAAAAGGTCTTGTCTTGTATAGAGATCGCCGATGACTGCTTGATTACAGGCTGGCCGCGCATTGCCGTATCGCTTCCGCCATTGCGCTGCCGCTCTCAAAACGGTCTTCAATTTTCTTCGCCAGCGACTTGTTGATAATGGCAACCACGCACGGCGGCACGTCCGGATTCACGCTCAAAATATTGGTATGCGGCTCGTTGGCGATCTTGAACATCAATTGGGCCATTGAGTCTCCCTCGAACGGCAGCTTACCACACGCCAGTTGGTACAGGCTCACACCCAATGAGAACAAGTCGGAATGCCCTTCGATCTTGATGCCGGATAATTGCTCCGGCGACATGTAGGAAGGCGTGCCGAGCACCATGCCGGTCTTGGTCTTGGAGGAGTCGGTGATGCGGGCGATGCCGAAGTCGGTGACTTTCACCGTATCGCTTTCAGGGTCGTACATGATGTTGGCCGGTTTGATGTCGCGATGCACCACGTTCAGGCTATGCGCATAACCCAATGCGTCCGCCACGCGCGCCGCGATGCTCAGCACCCTGGGCAGCGGCAGCAGATTGGGCTGCTTGGTATAGCCGGTCAAATCCTTGCCTTTGAGGAATTCCATCGCGATGTAGGCAAGGTCGTGTTCCTCGCCCGCGTCGTACATGGTGACGATATTGGGATGGTTCAGGCGTCCCGCCGTTTCGGCTTCGCGGAAAAAGCGTGCCTTGACGTCTTCCAGTTCGTCCGCCTCGAACTCCTGTGCCAGTGCCATGGTCTTGATCGCCACGACGCGGCTGATCTTCGGGTCTTTACCCAGATACACCACGCCCATCGCGCCCTTGCCCAGCTCTTTCTCGATCTGGTAACGGCCCAGCATCGGCTTGGCCACATTCGCCTGATCCAGTTTCATCGTGCTGTCGTTGCTGCGGCCGGACGAGCCGCCGAGAATGATGGTTTCCGCCATGGCTCTGGATTGCGCCGTGCGCGCTTCCAGATCGCGGAACTTGGGATTGTGATCGGCCATGTACTTGAACACGGATTCGGCCTTGTTGAACTGGCGTTTGCGCTCGAAATCCAGCCCCAAGTTGTACAGCACATCCATCAGACTGTCGTCCAGCGGCACTTTGCGGAACTTGTCGAAGGCCATATCCAGTTGACCCTGCCCCTGGAACGCCAAACCCAGCATGCGATTGCTCTCGGCGGAATCCGCATCGGATTTGATCTTGCCCTTCTCCGTCATCAGGAAGCGCTTGGTGGTGAGCAGCAAATGACCGACCAGCAGCAGGGACACCGGCAACATCAATTGCAGCCACATCGCCTGTGTCGTCATCAGGATGTAGTGAACCGCCAACAGCAGCACGAACAAACCGCCCGTTATCGCAGCCGCCAGCCCCGCACTCAATCGCGGCACCAGCAGGATCAAATACAGCGCAACAACCAGAAAGACGCCGCTTTCAGCCCAGAGGCCCCAGGCTGGGACGACGAAGAAGTCCTGCTTGAGAATACTGGAAACCGAGTTGGCCAATGTCAGGACCGGGGGAGTCGATGCAGAAATGGGGGTGACTTGAAAATCGCCCACTCCCGAAGCCGTCGCGCCGATCAGCACGATCTTGTCGCGGTATTTCTCCGCCGGGATCTTGCCGCTCAACACATCGTAGAACGAATCCACCTGGAATGCGGGCTTGCCGTCATGATCGCCATAGAAAAATGTGTACATGCGCAACGCCGGGTCGGTAGCGATATTCAGGTTGCCCACCTTGACGCTCTGCCCCAGCGTGATCTGGATGTCCCCGGGTTCGAGGTTCAGGCTCTTCGCGGCCAGCATCAACGACAATGAAGGATAGTACTGATCGAAATAGCCGACCACCAGCGGTTCGGTGCGCACCCCACCATCCACATCCGGCGTGGCATTGAGGTGCCCGATAGCCATTGCAGTCGACCCAAGCAAGGGAATCGGGAATTCCGCACCCAGCGAGGGGACGGGAAAAGCGGAATCTTCGCTGCCCAGAATATTGGTCAGGTTGTTCTTCAGAACGTAGTCCGGAAGCGGGCTATCCGGCTTGCCTTGCGGCTCTCCCAGCGTAAAAGTCATGCCCAGCAGCACATCGTTGGCCTTGAGCATGCTTGCAGCTAGCTGTTGATCGTTGTCCAGATTCAGCAGTGCTTCCTGCATCAGGGCATCCAGCTGCGCCCATTCGGCCGGGTTGCTGCGTTTGAGGGAGGAGTTGGCGAGAATCGCGCCGATCTTGTTGATGTAGTCAAGCCCGGCATCGACTTGCGGCTCGGAGAAGAGAACGGTGTTGCCGACTACCTTAGCCTGTCCGGCAGCCAGGATGTCCAGCATCTTGCCTTGCATTGCGCGCGGCCAAGGCCAACGCCCCAGGTTGGCGATACTCTGATCGTCGATGGCAATGACTGCGACCTTGTCGCTGGGTACCCGCATAGAGGAGCGTACGCCCCAGTCGTATGCCTTGCGTTCCAGACTTTGAATCAGATCGCTGTTGGCGCCAAACAGGAACAACACAGCGACCAGCAAAGCAGCGAACCAGTCGGCTTTCCAAAATGCTTTTCTCATATTCGCCATGCCCGTATTTACTCTTTCCCTGAGGCTACAGAACGAATACTAAAACATTTTTCAAGCTCAAACCATACCTGTTTGATTTATCAGTTATTTCACTTCACCAGCAAGACGGGGATAGTTGCCAGATGTGCCACCTTGGTGGCCACGGAACCCAGCAGCATATTACTGAGCGTGCCTTGGCCATGTGCGCTGATCACAATCTGGTCCGCATGCTGCTCCTGCGCGGCCTGGACGATGGCTTCCGCCGGGGTGCCGATGGCGATGTGGTAGCTGTAGGCCAGTCCGGCCTTATCCAGCATAGCGCGCGCGTCGGCCAGTGCTGCCATGCCCTGCTCGCGGTAATAGTCGTTGATGGTGTCCTGGCTGATGAACAGCTTCACATTGGCAGTCGCCAGCTTCCATTGCACATTGAGCAAATGGATCTGCGGCGGCTCTTTCAGCCAGGCCACGCTGGCAATCACATGCTCCACCGCGCGGTTGCCCGGGGCCGAGCCGTCTACCGGGATCAATATTTTCATGCCTTCCTCCGCTTCATGATTCGTCGCGGGTCTCGCCGACCCGCTCATCGACCAGGTGCACGGCAGGTGCCTTTTCCGCCATGCGCCTCGCCAGCCACAAGCCCATCGCCAGCACGAAGACCGCCCCCAGCGCCGGGACCAGCCAATGCAAATAATGCTGCGCTTCGACCAATTCCTTGAACAAAGCCTCGGTCACCAGCATCTCGCCCGCCACATAGCCCAGCAAAGCGCCGCCCGCATAGATGATGAAGGGATAACGGTCGATCAGCTTCAGCACCAGCTGGCTGCTCCAGGCGATCAGCGGGATGCTGATCAACAGGCCGAACACGAGCAGGAACACACTTCCCTTCGCCGCCGCAGCTACGCCCAGCACATTATCCAGACTCATCACGAAGTCGGCGATGATGATGGTTTTCACCGCCCCCCACAGATTCGCCTCGGCCTTGATGTTGCCCTCGCCATGCTCTTCTTCCGGCAGGATCAGCTTGATGCCGATCCACAGCAACAGCAGTGCGCCGACCAGCTTGAGATAGGGCAGCGACAGCAAAGTCACGGCAAAAAAGGTCAGCACGATGCGCAAGCCGATCGCCCCGCCCACACCGTACAGGATGCCTTTTTTGCGCTGTGCTGCCGGCAGATTGCGGCAGGCCAGCGCGATCACCACCGCGTTGTCGCCTGACAGCAGCAAGTCGATCATGATGATCTTGAACACATCCACCCAGAACTGGGGGGAACTCAACATTTCCAGCATGCGACTCCTGATTGGCGATGGAAAAAAGGAAAGGGCGAAGGATATCACTATCCTTCGCCCTTATCTCTTCAGACTTCCGTCTTAACCCTTCAATACCTTCTGCATCGTGCGTCCCATTTCCGCCGGGTTGCGCGTGATGTGGATGCCGCATTCTTCCATCACGGCCAGCTTTTCATTGGCGCCGCCCTGGCCGCCGGAGATGATAGCGCCGGCATGGCCCATGCGTTTGCCCGGGGGAGCGGTCACGCCCGCGATGAAACCGACCACGGGCTTTTTCATGTTGCCCTTGATCCAGCGCGCGCATTCTTCCTCGTCGGTACCGCCAATCTCGCCGACCATGATCACCGCATCGGTCTCGGGGTCGTCGTTGAACAGCCTCAATACATCGATATGCTTCAGACCATTGATCGGGTCGCCGCCGATACCCACGCACGACGATTGGCCGTAACCCAGCGCGCTGAGTTGCCCCACCGCCTCATAGGTCAGCGTGCCGGAACGCGACACCACGCCGATGCGGCCTTTCTTGTGGATGTGGCCCGGCATGATGCCGATCTTGATCTCGTCCGGCGTGATCAGGCCGGGGCAGTTCGGTCCGATGAGGATGGTCTTCTTGCCCTGCATCTTGTAACGCGTCTTCAGCATGTCGTGCACCGGCACGCCCTCGGTAATGCAGATCACCAGATCCAGTTCGGCTTCCACCGCTTCGTCGATGGCTGCGGCCGCGCCTGCGGGCGGCACATAGATCACGGAAACGGTCGCGCCGGTCGCCTTTTTCGCATCCAGCACGCTGGCGTAAACGGGAATGCCTTCGAAATCTTCGCCGGCCTTTTTCGGATTCACGCCGGCCACAAAGCAATTCGCGCCGTTCGCATACTGTTTGCAATGGTGTGTATGAAACTGGCCGACCTTGCCGGTCATGCCCTGCGTGATGACTCGTGTATCTTTGTTGATGAGGATGGACATGTTATTTACCTTTCGCGGCTGCAACGACTTTTTGTGCCGCGTCCGCCATATCGTTACCGGAGATGATGGGCAGGCCGGAGTCGGCCAGAATCTTCTTGCCCAGATCGACGTTGGTGCCTTCCAGACGCACCACCAGAGGTACCGTCAGATTCACTTCGCGCGCTGCCGCAACCACGCCCTCGGCAATCACGTCACAGCGCATGATGCCGCCGAAAATATTGACGAGAATGGCCTTGAGATTGGGATTCTTCAGCATGAGCTTGAAGGCCTCGGTGACCTTCTCCGTAGTCGCACCGCCGCCCACATCGAGGAAGTTGGCCGGGCTGCCGCCGTACAGCTTGATGATATCCATGGTCGCCATGGCCAGACCGGCGCCATTCACCAGGCAGCCGATATTGCCGTCGAGCTGGATGTAGCTCAGGTCGAACTTGGACGCCTCGATCTCTGCCGGATCTTCTTCATCCAGGTCGCGCATGGCGACGATCTCGGGACGGCGATACAGCGCATTGGAATCGAAGTTGAATTTTGCATCCAGCGCCACCACGCGATTATCCGCCGTGACGATCAGCGGATTGATTTCCGCCAGCATCGCATCCTTTTCGACAAAGGCGCGATACAAGCCTTGCAGCACTTTGACTGCCTCGGCATTGGCCACATCGGGGATACCAATCTCGCGCGCCACTTTCGAAGCTTCGGCATCGGTCAATCCGGTAGTCGGATCGATGCGCACGGTATGTATCTTTTCCGGAGAGTGTTTGGCGACTTCTTCGATCTCCATTCCACCCTCGCTGCTGGCCAGCAGGGCGACGCGCTGCGAAGCGCGATCCACCACCATGCCAACGTACAATTCCTTGACGATCTGCGCGCCTTCCTCGATCAGCAGGCGCCGCACCTTCTGGCCTTCCGGGCCGGTCTGGTGTGTCACCAACTGCATGCCGAGAATCTGGCCCGCATACTGGCGCACTTCATCCGGCGATTTCGCCACTTTCACGCCGCCGCCCTTGCCGCGACCGCCCGCATGAATCTGCGCCTTCACCACCCAGACTTTGCCGCCCAGTTTCTGGGCAGCCGCAACGGCCTCGTCAACGCTGAAGCAAGCTTCCCCGCGCGGAGTCGGCACGCCGAACGCGCGCAGTATTTCCTTACCTTGGTACTCGTGTATCTTCATGATCCCCCCTTTTTTTGGAAAGGCGAAATTTACCAGACCGCGATGGAATTCGCAGGCCTTTATTAAAAAATGCGCAATCCATTATTAAAAAGGGGCGTCAGACCGCGTCCGACGCCCCCGCCAATGAGCTCAGCTCCTCAAAAAACCTAGAAATCCCAACGCAACCCTCCCGAGAGGAAAAGGCGCTGGGTCTTGGTACTCATTTGCGTGCCGCTATACTCGACGTTCTGGAAACCGCAGTCTGCATCGAATGTGAACCGCTCCCTGAAACGATAAGAGCCGCGCACCATCGGCATGATTTGCGTCGTCGTTCCACCGTATTGGTCCTTGTAGCTGGCCCATTGCAGCGATGCATCCATCATCCAGAGATTGTTGATCGGGGTATGGTTGTAAATATACAGGGAGTGGCCGTTCACTGTCCCACTGGTACTGAATGTGACACTCCCCGACCAGATATCACCCTGCTTGCGGAGGCCGCTGCCGATAACCTGCCCGGTCACGCTTTTTTCAAGGCCGCGGCTCGGAGTAGCTGCAAGTATCCCTTCCAGCGCGCTCGTCCCGCTGGCCTCCAGGCCGGTCATTTTGGACAGACGGAAATCACCGCCAACCTGCCATTTGTTGCGGACGGGCAGCGTGATGCCGATCTGCCCCATATTGGAAGTCGCGGTGCGGTCCAACGCCAGCGTACGCAAGCTGCTGGCCGACGTGGCTTGCAGCAAATCGTTGACCGAGGACGTGGTCGCACCGTTCAAGGCATTGCGGATACTCAGCGAGGGCGCTTTGCGATGGTCGACCATCAAATTCAGCGTGGCATCGGGCAACAGCTTGTAATCGGTCAGCTTGCTCATTCCCATGAACTGCGCTGCGTTCACCGCCTTGAAGTAGGTATCGTAGTCCAGCAGTCCGAATGCGGACTTCTGGTCATCGAAATAGCGGAATTCGGCGCCCACTGCGCGGCGGTCCTGTATGCCTTCCACGGTTTGATTGATGCCATAGAACGAGACCATCCCGCTATCCACGCTCGCCCCAAAGAACTTTGGTTTGCTGCCCTGCGAATAATCCTGCAATGCGCCCGCTACCGCGTTCACGCGCATATCCTGCGCATCGCCATAAGAACCGGTAAGACCGTCGAAGCGCCCCTGCACCCCGCCGCCCATGGGCGACTGCCGCCCCACACGCAGCAGATAATTCTGCGAGCGTCCCTTGAATTCGCCGTAGGCGGCACTTACCCGGTTCCGACTGGGTTGATCGGAGAGAAAGCTTCTGGAGTCCGTATCGCGGAACACCAGGCGGCCGTCGTAATTTTCGCTTCTGTAGCGCTCGGATATATCCACACTGGTGATCAGCATGGAAAGGTCGGTCATGCTTAGCGTGTCGGTCGTCGTCGTGTTGTTAAACGTGTTAGTCGCGGATATCTTGCTTCTGCCAAAATAATAACGCGAAGACACGCTGCCGAAAGTCATCAGGCTCGCCGCCTGCTTTTTCTCCGCGAGTACTGCCATCGGCTTGCCATTGCCGCCTCTTCCCGACAATCCGTCCAGACGTTGCGCCACACGCGCCGCGCCTTCGCCGCCCGGATACAGTCTCAGATAAAGATCATATTCAACCTTGGCTTTTTCGGGCTGCCCGGCACGCTCGCGCGCCACGCCGATCCATTCCTGTCCATCCTGGGTGTAATCATTGGGCGGCAACAACAGCAGTTTGTTCAGTACATCCACCGCGTCATCGTTATTTTTGGCCGCCAGCACCTCGCGCGCCCGCACCATCAAGGCCCGCGCAGCCTGATTCGTCTCTGCCGCCGTCGCCTCTGCCGCCGTCAAGGTCGCACCGGCTGCTGGCTTTGCTTCCGGCCGGATCGACGGCAAGAAGGGCAGCGGTTCATCGCTGACCTGCTGCCGGTCCGGGCGAATGGTGATCAGCAAGCTGCGATTGTCCCTGCCAGCCGCGACGCTGTACTCCGCCTCGCGCCCGAACTCGATCACCAGCCTCGGTTTGGTCTGCTGGTCGCGCGTGGTTACCGTAAAGCCCGGGATGAGCTGTGAGGGCGGCGACTTGCGCTCTTCGTTGTCCGCCCATATCTCGTTGCTCGTTGCATCCTTCACCCGGTCGTAAAAAATTTCCAGCGTCTTGCCGTGGCTCTCCGGGAAATGGCGCAGGTATTGCACCGGACCGGTCAGCCGGATGGTGGCGACAACCCCCTGGCTCTGATACTCGAGACTTACGTCATCCAGCGGCTGGGCAATTGCGTCACCGCAGCTCAATCCCGCCAACAAAGCCATGGGGGCAATAAATTGTTTTATTTTTGAAGCCAGTTTTTTGGACATATTTCCACTCCCGACCAACTTATAATAATTTGCAAAATAGTCGCGCAGCATCCACATGCGCGACCGTTATAACAACCCGAATCACCAACCGCCGTAACTGGCTGCCCTTGAATGTTCATGGCATGCCGTCGTACAGTTGTTGCCGCTGCTGCCATCATGCGAGCTTCGGGTTTTTTGATTGTTTCCCGTATAGCTATTGGGAGTGATGTGGCAATTTGCACAGGTATAGGTAGCAACGCTATTGGCATGCAGGACAGAGACACTCACCTTGGCCAGCCCGGTATGGCAACTGGTGCAAGTCGCTCCGGCATTGTAGGGAATGTGGTTGCCCGGCTTGGCACCCAGCGCACCCAACCAGCTAACGTTGGTGAAGTGGCATTGATTGCATTCGGTCGGCCAGCTCGGGAAGCTGGTATGGCTTGAAGCCGGTCCCATTGCGATGGTGCCGTTGTGGCAACTGGAACATGCCGCAGCGGTATTGTGTTTGTAGCGAGCCGGGAACCAGGCAAACATGCTATGGCAATCGTCGCACTGATAAGTATTCTTGGCGACTGTTGTATGGCCCGCTGGTTTGCTGACCGTGCTCTGACCGCCCGGAATGTGGCAATTCGTGCAAGTGCCCGGCGCCACTCCTATATGATTCCAGCTCGCTGGAAGCCAGGTATAGGATCGATGGCAGTGATCGCAGGAATCGGTTACTTTCCTGCCGCTGTTATGATTGGCCGGTCTGCCCGTAATTATCCTGCCGTTATGGCAGGTAGTACATTGTCCCGGCACCGCATTCCCGTGGTTGTAGCGCGCACCCAGGAAGGTGGAGGCATTGAAGTGGCAGGTATCGCAGGGTGCATCGGTCACAATGTGGCTGGTGGATTTCGGTGTCGCCACGACACGTTTACCCAGCGCATGGCAACCGTCGCAAGCCCTTGCCGTGCCTTTGAATACGCCGGCGACGTGACAGGTTTCGCACGCAGCTGCGGCATGGACGCCGACAAGCGGAAAGCCGGTGGCCATGTGATTGAAATCACGCCCGGCCATTTGAGTTTCGGCAGCCGCATGCAATGAGAACACGGTTAAGGCCGCGGCAAACGCGTTGCCCAGTAATCGTCCCAGTTGTTTCATAATCCCCCCCACTTTGTAAGCTGTTCCAATAAGCCTGTTGATTTTTCTTTCTTTGCCACTTTCTTTTGTTTCACTTTTTTCTGTACCACTTTTTTCTGTGTCGTTGATCCTGGCGTCGTCTTCATTGGCGCCCCGCGATTGAACGAGACTTTCTGAAATGGTTCGTTGTTCCGGTACTCGTTTTTCAGCGCCAATTTTCTTTGCGGCGCCGGATCCCTGGCAAACGCGGTCATGCCCATCTTCACATGCTTCCAGTTGTCGCCGTCGTGGCAACGCTCGCAACGGTCGCCGAAGTTGCCGTTATGCACGTCGTCGCGATCATGGCAGCTGCCGCATGCGGTGGACGTCTCCACTTTCTTGTCCATCGGTTTCTTGTGACAGGCGTAGCAGTTGCTGCCGATCTTCTTGTGCGGGCCATCCAGCTTGAAGCGGGTCTTGTCGTGATCGAAATCCCACGCCTTCCAGTTGCGCGCGTTGTGGCAAATCTGGCATTCCGTCCCCAGCTTGCGCTTGTGCACATCTTCTTTCTCATGGCACGACCAGCAATCCGATTTCGCGTCCTTGAAGGTCGGTGCGGCATGGCACTTCTTGCACTCAACCAGCGCGTGGCGTCCCAGCAACGGGAAGGTCGACATCTTGCCGTGATTAAAAGTGGTCTTGGTCCACGACTCTTCGTTATGGCAAGTCTCGCACTTCTTGCCTTCCTGGCCTTTGTGCTTGTCGTCCTTCTCGTGACAGGAGAGACAATCGGTCTTCAACTTGTCCTTGTACGCATCGCCCTTGTGGCAGCTCGAACACTTGGCTTTCTGGTGCTTGCCCAGCAAGGGATACTTGGTCTTCTTGTCGTGATCGAATTCGACTTCTTTCCAGTCTTTCTCGCTGTGGCATGACTCGCACCTCGGCCCGAAATTTCCCTTGTGCGCCTTGTCGTCCTCTTTCTTGTGACAGGCGACACAAGTCATATCCTTGATCTTGTCCTTGTACAAATCGCCCTTGTGGCAAGTCTCGCACTTGGCTTTCTGGTGCTTGCCCAGCAACTTGAATTTGGTCTTGTCGTGATCGAACTTTGTTTCCTTCCAATCCTTCTCGGTGTGGCAGGTCTCGCATTTGGTTCCAAATTTGTTCTTGTGCGCCTTTTCGTCGTCCTTCTTGTGGCAGGAACTGCACAGCTTGGGCGTCTCCTTGAACTTGTTGTTGATGTGGCACTTGTCGCACTTCACGTCCTTGTGCTTGCCCAGCAGCGGATACTTGGTCTTCTTGTCGTGATCGAACAGGACTTCCTTCCAGTCCTTCGCGGTATGGCAGGACTCGCACTTCGGCCCAAGCTTGCCCTTGTGCGCCTTGTCGTCGTCCTTCTTGTGGCAGGACTTGCACTCCAGGGGCGTGTCCTTGAACTTGTTGTCGATGTGGCACTTGGCGCATTTCACGTCGGCGTGTTTGCCCGTCAATTTGAACTTGGTCTTGTCGTGATTGAACTCGGTTGTCTTCCAGTCTTTATCGACGTGGCACTTCGCACAGTCCGTACCCAACCCGCCCTTGTGCTTGTCGTCTTTCTTGTGGCAATCGTTGCAGTAGCTGCTTGCTTCGCGGAATTTCTTTTCCGGCTTGTGGCAGTCCTTGCACTTCACCTTATCGTTCAGGTGACCGCCCTTCAACGCAAAATCGGTTTTGCCATGGTCGAACTTGGCATGGTCGAATTCGGCAACCTTGGCATCGCGCCCCTTGTGGTCGGGGTGACACTCCTTGCATTCCTTGCCCGCATCGAGACGTCCGTGATAACCCTTGTTCTCGGCAATATCCTTGCCGATATCCTTGTGGCAATCGGCACACAGTCTGGATTGCGCGGCCTTGTCGAATTTCTTGTGGCACTTCTCGCACGCCTCTTCCTCCTTGGCGTGACCCTGGATAACTTCGCCCGGCATCAGCAATTTGTTTGCCTGTGCCGACAAGGGGCACACAAAAATCAGGCTCGCCAGGGCGAGCATGCGAATAAGTGTTTTCATATTTTGCATTCCGGCATCAATAGGCATGCACCGCATACACGTGGTAAAACGCGCTGAATACCATCATGTACACCAAGGGAATGTGGAAGATATGCCACCACGAAAACAGTCGTTCGTAGGTATTGAACTGTGCAGCATCGCGAACGGCATTGAGGTAGGCGGCGATCTTTTCGCGGTACTCGACAAACATTTCCTCCATGCTCTGGCGTTGCGCCGCAGTAAAGTTGCTTTCTTTCGCCTGAGCCTGCATGACGCGATGCAGCTCCCTGGAGAGCGATCTGGACAGCATTGCGGTTTGCACACCGACGGTGAGAAAGTTAACCAATCCGATACCGGACTGTTTGGCATATCCGTCCGCTCGAATACGAAAATCTTCCAGTTTCCCTTCCACTACGGGGGCAAAACTGAACAAGGATTTGACGTCGCCGGATTGTTCCAAACCGGCACGCAACTCGTTCACCGTGGTTTGGCGCCCGTATAAACCATGGTGGATCTTGGTGTAGAAGAAACGGCCGAAAGTGCCGCTACCCGACACCAGCAGCATGCACAACATGGCAACCGCCGCATTCGGGGAACCCATAGGGTGAATATAGGGAATGTATACGTGATAAGTGGAATGAAAAATGATGGTCATCGGGCCCAGGATACCCAGCACCATGTGCCACTTGAACCATGACGGCAGAAAGCCGACGTTTTCAAAAAACTTGACCCGCTTGCGCAAGGGATAGAGCAGCAGCACCAGCATCATCAAGCCTCCCGCCAAGCCGAGGTTGTACCCCAGATCGAAAAGTTCCTCGCCGGGCTTGTAAAGTGTTTGCGGATACAACACAAAATAGGCGGCGAAAGTAATGACACCGATGAGGCTGATAAATACCAGCCAATGTCGATGCTCGGATTGCGTTTTTGTCCTCATTCAGTCTCTTCAAATCTTCTAGATGTTTCATTGTGGGTATATACCCATTCAGTCATCAGCGCCAAACCGCCGATATTTTCTTTTTGCTGCTGCTATAAATTAACGCCCGTTGCTTAATTTCTGCTTAAGCTAGTGCGCGTCGGCGTACTGCGACCGGAGAAAATTTTCCGAGTTCCTTTCTTTCGTCACCATATGTTTCACTGAACCGATTTAACCTGATTTATCCTGACATAAGCTGACGATTCGACAGCAAGACCTTTTGTTCAGTGTGGTTTGTTGTGCTGTTTGTTTACCGACATATATATAGACATTCTGCTTATGTTCCGGACTGCATATTTTGTGGTTCTTGTCGCGAATCCCATCACTCCGACATCCCTTCGCTTCTGTTTGTCCCGCAAACAAAAGCTTGAGAATTGCCATAGAATACATGTGGACATGTCAAAATCAGGTTAAGAAAACGCCAAAATAGTCCGCTCATGGCTAAGAATCTCGCTCCCCCATCGACATACCTTGCTATGCGCGACACCGATGGCAAGACTACCTACTCAAACAAACGGGTTGTCGGAGCGATGGAAATAATGAACGGACCATTGTTGTTCTGGTCTTGATTGGCGCTTCCCTTAAGCGACATTCCCCTTATTGCCGTCTGTTTCCGCAAATTTCAAAACGTATCTGGAAACAATGAGCACCGGGTCAAGCGGAACACGCCAATAGTCAATTGAACAAACAGCATCTTCAAATTGTCACATAACGCATTCGCGGCATAGAATGCCCGCTTCCCGCCGGATTATTTCCCGGCTTGCTACCGGCAACCACAGATATACAGACTCCAACACTCTTACCCCCGGACACCCATGAACCTCGAATCCTATGCAATCTATCTGGCTCCCCTCGCGCTGATCGTGTTCTTTTATCTGCGCGGCCGTCACAAGAAAGAATCCTCTGCAATCGAGGTATTCAACGAAGCAATTGAGGCCGGACTGACCGAGCCCTCATCACTACACCCCGAAATCAACCCCAACATATGCATGGGTGCAGGCAGCTGTATCACGGCCTGCCCGGAAGAAGCGATCGGCATGATCAAAGGCAAGGCAGTGTTGATCAATCCGACCCATTGCATCGGCCACGGCGCTTGCGCCACCGCCTGCCCGCACGACGCAATCAAACTGGTGTTTGGCACGTCCAAGCGCGGCATGGATATTCCGGTGGTCAAACCCAATTTTGAAACCAACGTACCCGGCATTTTCATCGCGGGCGAACTCGGCGGCATGGGCCTGATCCGCAAGGCCGCCACTCAGGGCACCCAGGCGATGGAAAATATTGCCAAACTCAAGGGCAGCAAGCTTCCCTACGATGTGGTCATCGTCGGTGCAGGGCCTGCCGGACTAGCTGCCACATTGGGAGCGATGGAACACAAGTTGCGCCATGTCACCATCGAACAGGAAAGCTCACTGGGCGGTTGCATCTTCCAATATCCGCGCAACAAGGTCGTCATGACGGCGCCGGTCAAATTGCCCGTCGTCGGAAAAATGCAATTCAAGGAAGTGAGCAAGGAAAAACTGCTCGAATTCTGGCACGGCATCATCTCCAAGACCGGTATGAAACTGAATTACAACGAACGCATGGAGACCATTACCAAGACCAGCCAGGGATATATCGTCAAAACTTCCAGAGGCTCCTATGAAACTCGTGCCGTGCTGCTGGCTATCGGACGTCGCGGCACACCGCGCAAATTGGGCGTGCCCGGCGAAGATCTGCCGAAAGTGGTGTACCGCCTGATCGAACCCGAGCAATACAAGAACATGCATGTACTGGTGGTGGGCGGCGGCGACAGCGCGCTGGAAGCGGCCATGGCCATCGCCGAACAGCCCGGCACCACCGTCACGCTTTCCTACCGCAGCGACGCCTTCGGACGCGGCAAACCAAAAAACCGCGACCGCCTCAAGGCAATGTCGGAAAGAGGCCAGCTCACAGTCCGCTTGAAATCGAATGTAAAACTGGTCGGGCAAGACAAGGTTGTGCTGGAGCAGGATGGCCAAAAGTTCGAAATCAGGAACGACGGGATCATCGTCTGTGCGGGCGGTATCCTGCCCACACCGTTCCTCAAGGAAATCGGTGTGATCGTCGAAGCCAAGTTCGGCACTGCGTAATTTTCAACTGAAAAAACAAAAGGCTTGCAGAAATGCAAGCCTTTTTGCTTTATTGGTGCCGCTTGTCGGATTCGAACTGACGACCTACCGCTTACAAGTCTGTAAATATACCTATTCCGCCGTGTTGATTGCCATTCCACATCCGCACTTGTTTTACGTTAAATCAAGTTGTTAGACTAACTCCCCTTGTTTGTTGTGTTGATAAGTATTCCGCCATATACTGCAATCATGGTTACATGATGGTTACATGAAGCAAACGAAGGGAGCGAGCGTGGCAAAGGTTAAAACGATAGTCAAAGCCCAAAAGGTGAAATTTACAGCTGGGCGCATTGCTAACTTCCAATGTCTCAAAGATAAACCGCAAACCTTTCTATGGAGCACCGACCCTTTAGGGTTGGCCGTTCGTGTAACCGCTGCCGGTTCCAAGGCCTACATATATCAAGCCAAGGTTAAAGGGCAATCCATGCGCGTCACGATTGGCGATGTAAGCAAGTGGAGTATTGCCGATGCCGAAGCAGAAGCCCGCCGCCTACAAACACTAATAGACCAAGGCAACGACCCGCGCCAAGTGAAGGCCGAACAGGAGGCCGCACAGAAAGCCAAAGCCGCCGCGAAGCGTGAGCAGGAAGCACGCGAAACGGTGGCCGTTGCCGATGCGTGGAAAGACTATGTAACCGAACGAAGTGCCTCCAAGATAGACGGCAAGCCTGTATGGGGTGACAGACACAAAGCTCACCATGCCTATTTTGTTCAAGCTGGTGGAGTAAAGCGCAAACGTGGCACCCGTCCTGGCGAATCGAAAAAGACGCGCCCCGGCGTATTGGTTCCATTGATGAAACTGCGCCTTGTTGACCTTGATGCAAAAGTGATTGCCAAATGGTTAGCCAAGGAAGCCAAGCGAGCCCCCACCACAGCCGCCCAAGCCTTCCGCGCCCTTCGTGCCTTCCTTACATGGTCCGCCAAACATGAAACCTACAGTGCCGCCGTACAAGCTGGTGCGTGTCAATCCGAGGACGTGAAACACAATGTGCCTTCACCCAAAACAAAGAAGGACGACAGCCTACGCCGTGCACAGATCAAACCGTGGTTTAAGGCCGTGCGAAAGATTGGCAATCCGGTGATTAGCGCATACCTGCAAGGCTTGTTATTGACAGGTGCTAGGCGCAACGAACTGGCCGCACTGAAATGGGCTGATGTGGATTTTCAATGGAAGAGTTTAACCATCCGCGACAAGGTGGAAGGTGAGCGCACCATACCGCTAACCCCTTATCTGGAACACCTGATAGCTCCCCTGCCCCGCCGTAATGAATATGTGTTTAGCAGCCCCACAGCGAAATCAGGAAGGATTGAGGAGCCGCGCATACAGCACGTCAAAGCACTGGATGCCGCAGCCCTTCCTGCGCTTTCCTTGCATGGTTTGCGCCGCTCCTTTGGTACATTGTCGGAGTGGGTGGAAGTCCCTGCCGGTATCGTGGCGCAAATAATGGGTCACAAGCCAAGTGCGATAGCCGAAAAACACTACATTCAGCGGGAACTAGACTTGCTGCATATGTGGCACGTCAAAATCGAAGCGTGGATACTGGAGCAAGCGGGCATTAAGTTTGCACCGGAGCAAGCTGGTTTGCGTCTGGTGCATGACAAAGCATAGATTAGAATTGATGGTGCAAGATATTGTTGCCGGTCTATTGACATGCATTTATCAAGTTGTAATATCGGTGGGGTCCATAGCCGGTCTTGATGGTGCGCTGTTCAGACTTACAGTCTGACCCAATATCCTACGGAGACCGAGTAGTACCCGATGTACGGGGTGGCGGCGATGGCAAAAGCGTTTATTCGATTAACGCTTTTGCTGTCGCCGTTCTACTTTCTGCGAGACACACGGCGATAGCAAAAGCTCATTGTAAGGAGCTTTGCTATGCATTCCGAAACAGATTTGCCCACCAGTGCTGCCACGCACAACTTTGAGGCACACCCTCCGCTTGATGTAATCAACCGCCCAACCGTTACCACGGAAGAGGCAGCGTTTTACCTTAATCGGCGACCCCAGACGCTCAGAAAATGGGCTTGTCATGAGGATGGGCCACTTCGTCCTGTGCGAGTTTCTGGCCGCCTTGCGTGGCGTGTCGCTGAAATCCGCACGCTGTTGAATGGTGGTGTTTAAATGAAAACGCCCCCAAACCGAACTGCATTTGAGAGCGCCCCCGACAAGGCACATTCTACCTGCAATCAACTCACTGACACAGATAGAGTGACACGAAGGGCGGTGAAATAATGGGCCGCGAAACAAGAAAGGTTTCTGCTGCCAAGCAGAAGCGAGATGGTGTCTATGGCGCTATTCTGTTGGTGCCTCATGTCGTTTTGAACACGGCAGCATATTTGACGCTTTCCGGCAGAGCCACAAAACTGCTATACGACATCGCCATGCAATACAACCTGCGCAACAACGGCACGTTGCTGGCGTCATGGAGATACATGAAAAAAAATAGGGGCTGGACTTCGAAAGATTTGTTGAACAAAGCCTTGAAGGAATTGGTGGAACACGACCTGATTTGTCAGACGGTGCAAGGGCGGATGCCGAACAAGGCAAGTTGGTACGGTCTAACGTGGCTGGCACTCGATACGAACAGAGATATGGAAATATCAACACAGTCGTGGCCACGCGGTTCTTATGCGCTTTGGAAACAACCGGCGGAAGCAAAGCGAAAGCGAAAGCCACCGCTGCGGAAAAACACAACGTCCTGTCCGTAGTACGGATACATAGCCCCCTCTATACATCCGTACACCGGATATAGAAGCATCACCATATATCCGTACACCGGACTTATAGAGGGTGATTTCAGGGCTTCCCATATCCGTACACCGGACACCTTCTAGTATTACCACTCCATGCATGAAAGGAATTGAACATGGTAGCCTGTGGCGCTGTGGTGGCATGACAAGAGCGAAGAAGATCAAGACGCCGGGAAAGTTTCAAACAGGCCGGTACCATATGACCCTTCAAAACCAGAAAAGCAAAATGAAAACTCTGCTGCTGAGATTCCCTGCCTCA
This sequence comes from Sideroxyarcus sp., assembly GCA_049286265.1. Classification (GTDB taxonomy): domain Bacteria; phylum Pseudomonadota; class Gammaproteobacteria; order Burkholderiales; family Gallionellaceae; genus Sideroxyarcus. Next base: position 20,042 of record JBAQDF010000082.1, on the reverse strand, counting down.
CAGTATCACTGCGTCCGGCACCTGAAAAATTTCCCCACCAAATTTTTCGGCAGCCTAACGGTGCTTTAACCAAAGTCCTACCGTTAAGCAACGCAACTCTAACGGTGGCTTATGCCAAGCTGAATGACCGGTATTGATTGCGCAACGGACACTGGCGAGTAGAATGTTCGACATTCTGCAGGCGGCCACAAAGGGAAGTCCGTTTGATTGGGCTTATCTATAGCTCAAGCGAAAAGCTTAAGGAGTATCGATGGATCCAGTTGCAATCTATGGCGCAGTCGTTGCAACGGTCGTGCTGCTATGGGATGGCGTTAAGTGGTATGCGGAACATCAAGCGAAGCTGGATGTTTATCTTTCAACCGGAATGCGCAGCTACAACATACCAGAGCTTGAAGGTAAAGAACTGATGGTCCTCCGGGCGACCAACATGAGTAACCGAGCAACAACCATTACGCATATGGCGATGCAACTCTATCCGTCTTGGTGGGCATATTTAAGGCGCAAACCTTCGAAGAGTTGGATTGTTGTCGATCAACTTCCCAATCAGCTTCTGCCGTACGTTCTGGAGCCGGGCAAGATATGGACGGGTACTGGATTGCAAACCGAAGATATTTCAGAGACCGCGAAAGGGCGTCTTTATATTGAGCTTATTCACGCACTTTCGAAGAAATCAATCCGACGCCGAGTCGTGATCAGGGATAACGTGCCGTCGCAGGATAGTAGCGACGCGATTAATTCAGAAGCGATCAAATGACCTGAATAAAAGGAGCGGCATCAACGTTAATTATTTAGCAATACAGAGTGTTCTACAACCGCCGGGACGGTGCTATTACGTTCAATGAGTGTAATAGCGGGAACGTAAACAAAGCACCCGACAAAAGAACCAATATTGCTAACATCGTCAAATGCATATGAGTTTAAGTACCAGGCGAGATGGAGGCGAAAACGTGAATACGAAAAACAAGGGCGGACGACCAAAGGGCGTGACAAGCACAAATTCACAGAGACGCGCCCGTGTAGCTGATCGAGTGCTGGCACAGGCGGAAATCACGCCGCTGGACGTGATGGTGAAAACGATGGCGAAACGTTGGAAAGCAGGCGATGAAGCGGGTGCGTGCGCGATTGCAAAAGATTGCGCGCCCTATCTCCATGCGCGACTTGCCAGCACGACGCTGAAAGGCGATGACCAGAACCCGCTTTTTGGCTTGAAGTTACCAAGCACGGAAGAACTCAAGGTGTTGGTGCGCGGGACGGGAATGCTTGAAGAAAGCAATTGATTCATCCTCAAGTTGATGCCCAGTTGGGCGCTTTGGAAATTGCATGGCCATTTAATTTGCCCAGTGTATGCCCCTAACGTGGGGCTATGGGGCGCGCTTTAGCGTCCCGCTTGATGGATGGGTTAGGCATATTGAGCGTAGCCGTCACGCTGTCTCGCCAAGATATTTACCGACCACGATCTTTGAATTGCCACAATTACAAACTGCGACTTGATCTCGTGCGTCTGCTCTTTTCCGCCCCACATCGGTCGGGTCGGGTGGCTTACTGTCAAAGCCTTGCCAAGAAGTTGATGAGCGGTTCCAATCATCCGAGCCGCGAATACAGACACCTTCTTTGCCGCAGTTTTCGCACCGCGCTTCATATTTAGAATATTCCCAGCTCATGATTAATGCCTAACGTTAAATTAAAGGGCACGCCGCAGGCGCGACCCAGCGACCGGAGGGAGCGACTTTGAGCGCAGGGTTAGCCATCATACCCATTGATTTTCATAAATTGTGCGCCGGAGCACCTGAACGGCAAACATCGACATTTCCTCCAACTCGCTCATAAGTGGCTCCGCTGATCTTTCTAATTCTCGATCCTGCCACGGTTCATCAACGTGGACCCAATTGTTTCTATATATTCGGAGCTCATGCAGGTCATTCTTCAATGACGCTTCAAGCGGTGCAATTTCAATGAGTGAATACAACGTTTCTCTATTCGTTGTGGCGTACTCGGAGCGAAGGTAAGTTTCAATGCCAGCAACTGAGGTTAGGATTGAAGCCAAGTGCGCACCTTTTGCAAAAGCAATATCCGCCTCCTGGACTATGAATGTACACCACCCAGAAAGTATTACGCCGCCTTTCAGTAATGCGTCATCAAGCAATTTCAAATGATCCCAGCGCTCTTCTTCAGTCATTGGATATTTGATGGCTAACGTGCAGCTAAGGGGCGCGCCGAAGGCGCGTCCCAGCGACCGTAGTGAGCGAACTTGAGCATAGTGTTAGAGCTTTGTACCCAACCATGCAACGAGACGATAAAGATCATAGAGGAAGTACCCAGCGATGAGCAGAAGGCCCAAGATAACTGCTCCTACCATAACAAACTCCTTGAGCGAAGTTCTTGTCGAGAGCGTTGGCTGTTCCACATTGTAGCTTTCGCGGGGTGACTTACAATAAAGAATATTGTCTTTCATTGCAAAACGCTGCACTTCTCCCGTTGTGACCTGCACTATTCTTCTTTCAGCCTCACCCGCTTTTGCTTTTAACGCTTTTACTTCTAATTGCAGCTTCTCGTTTTCAAGGCGCCCTTTTTGAACTGCACGAATCTGTATGGCAAAACCAACAACGCCCGCAATCGGGGTTGAAATTGACAGCACAATAATCCAGATAGTCTGCGGATCCATGTGATTGCTCTAACGCAAAAGTAAGGGGCACCGCGCTTTTGCGTTGGCCTGCTTGCTGGATGGCAGATCAGAGTTATGCACTCTTGCGATCTTCACTTATTTTCACCGCCGACTTTCGGATCAAATGGCACAACTTCACCTGTACATGTATTCACCTTAAAAATCTTTCCAGAAATCTCCTGTAGCTGGAAACATTTCTCTTGTGAATGTAAGTGTCCATCCCATTTGCTGGCTGCCCCCGTTGCTGTAAACATTCCAACAACAGCGAAGGCAACCGCAAAAGCAACAAGACCTGCACCAAGACCTTTGCCGATTTCGCCCAAGCCTCTTGAGTCAGATATTCTTTCAACTGACTTGGCGATAGTTTCAACTTTAGATATTTTTTCATCAGTCATAAATAACTTTCAGTGATGTACAAACGTGGGACTGGAACCCAATCCAAAGCCTACTTATATTCACCAAAGTGTGGCTTGGCCCATTTGGGGGCGGCATTCCTGAACGGCGAAACAAAAGTCAGCCATACACCAGACGCTGCGACGAATGTTATGAGTGCGGCAAAGACAAAATATCCGACAATATCACCGCCAAATCCATCCTTATGCAGCTTTGCAAATGTCGAAATAAACGACCCGACACCGACATATCCCATAAACAAACTCATTGACGCCATAAATGCGGTGAAAATGACTTTCGGATTTTGCTCATCAGTCTCAAATTTGAAAGATCGCGCTGAACATGCTCCTATTATTGATGCGGCGAACTTAATTTCGGGCTTCCGCACTTCCCCGCCGTCATACAATATTTCAATGACTCCCCCATCTTTATGGTTGAGATAGTCGAAACTTAATTCCAATGACGTATCTGTAATTCTCTTTGCCTGAAGACTGCAAGCAGAATTTGACGTGCCTAAGATATTAGACGCAACTATTCGGGTTCCTACAGGTAGATCAATCGTTGGGAAGGTGTTTTTGGGGTTGTCTTCAGACCGGATTTCTTTCCTTCCTTTGTTGAAAAAAAGTACTCTTAATCTCCTTAGGCTGGAAATCTTCTCTTCGCGAAAATAGATCGTAATGTCGCTATAACTTCTCGATTGCAGCAAGGTATCTTGATAGACGAAAGTTGGTCGTTTTTCAACTTTTGACTTGTAGTAGAAAACTATCCCAAGAAGCAAACCAAGCCATCCGATTATGTCTATCCCACCCAATTGCATCATGCTTCCCCACACAATATAAGATGCCCATCCCGCGTTTAGCTGTCTGCACATGCATAATAGTACAAGCAGAGTGGTTTTGTATAATCCTGCACAAATGGTCGTTACTACTTAGCCTTCCGCTGCTTGCGCCAGTCCCAAGGCGGCGTTGGTTCAGCATCCACCCACAGACCGCGTTTTTCTGCCCTCGCTTGCTCTTCAGCCCGTGCATAGGCTATTCGATCATCTATTGATTGCTCTTTCTGGAACTGCTTGTAGTGCCATGCCAGTCCTGATTTGACCTGCTCAAGATTCGCATCAACGCCATCCACGATTATTTTGCCGATGGTGCGACCGTATCTGTCGTGCTTGCTGTATTCAATTATCACCTGCTTGTTGAACACCAGGGCGGAAAGTGATTCTTTGGATTTGCTGCCGAATGCTTGTTTCTTCTCGGGGGCGTCAATGCCCATCAGACGAATTTTGAATTGCGTTTTGTCGGCATCGAGAACGGTTACGGTGTCGCCATCGATCACGCCCACCACGCGGCCTTGCAGAGTGTCTGCATAGGACGGGCAAGCAAGCAATGTGGCGGTAAGTAGTAGAAAGCGAGTGCAGTACGGAAACGTCATCATAAGTACCCAACTCCATGCTCGTCCCGAACGACTTAAGGTAACAGTCTAACAAAAATACGAAGTCACCTATTGGCTGATGCGGCCCGCTTCTTCACAATAAAACCCGCTTAAGCGGGTTAATTATGGTCATATAGTTTGAATGAAGGGTCAAACCATAATACGTGAAATATTTCACCATCCTTGTATCCCACCATTGGTGCTTTTCCATGAAAACGAAAAGCCCAAAAACTTTTTACGTCTTCCGTGATGTGTTGGGGTATTCCAGCCTTTATCTTATCTCTCGGTATTTTTTCAAATCCTTGCCCGTGCCTAGGCAGGCTGGTTATTTCTAACCAAGATTTTTGACTAAGAATTCTGATTCTATCCGCAAAAGCAGCTTTCCCATCTCTGTCGCAATTAGTAATACACCATTCTGGGGACAAATATCGCAAAGAAAAAGCCGGATATTCTCTATCTGGCTTTGAGTCGTTGCTTTTGGGTGTTTGAACAAATTTTCCTTGTTCAGGCTTTTCTAATCTTCTGATTTTCACTTTGTAACGATTGTTTTAAAGTATTCTTTCAAGGACTCGTGACTTATAACTCCGGCCGGTTCTTTTACATTGACCCACGGCGGTTCCTCATGGGTCATGTTGCGCAGTTTCCACCCAGAATACTGTCCAAATACTCTATTTACCTCGTCCAGAATTTCTCTTGAATCGGAATCGAATTTTTCCAGATTGAAGTGTTGATCAGCGGGGATCGCTTCAGAGCCATATTCTTTGAAGCGATGATACAAATCAGGCACGACAGGGCCATGAGTCCATGCCTCCATGCGCTCTGCAAACAGCGGCTTGTCATACAAGGCTAGATATACGCCTTGAGCGTAATAGACGAGTTTTTGTAACTTGAGATTTGAAATCGTGTCGCCTGAGTCTTCATCTTGCAACGCGAGGAAGTAGTCGGCAACATCGTGACATGTAAGCATAGCGAATACTCCTACGTAAGACGCGTATTTGGCACAATATTTATTCTATAACAAAATATCTCAATCAATTACGTTTGTTTTCGTAGCTACCGTGCCGGATCGACTTAGCACTAATCGTTGTTCTGCAGCACTTCATTCAGTTGCCAAAGACGTCCCGGCAGTTTCTTTTCTGAAAGATGCCCCCAGATATGCCCCCAGAACCATCTCACTTGGAAAAGTGCGGTTACAAACTGGTTACATAACAAAAGTTTAGTGGGATAGAAAAAGCCTCACATCGCTGCAAGGCTTGATTTTATTGGTGCCGCTTGTCGGATTCGAACTGACGACCTACCGCTTACAAGGCGGTTGCTCTACCAACTGAGCTAAAGCGGCGGGTTTGAAACTGGTGGGTCGGGCGAGATTCGAACTCGCGACCAACGGATTAAAAGTCCGCTGCTCTACCGACTGAGCTACCGACCCCTCCTGAAAGGAGCGCGCATTATACGGGTTTGACTTCGAGTGTCAAACCAACGGGCACAAGGCTTATTCACCGCGATAGCGCGTGGAATCTTGCACTCCGGCAGACTGGAATCCTTCCCTGCGCAAACGGCAGGAATCGCAACGGCCGCAGGCCCGGCCTTGCTCGTCGGCCTGATAGCAGGACACCGTAAGCGCGTAATCCACCCCCAGACGCACGCCCTGCTGAATGATTTCGGCCTTGGTCAGGTGCAGCAGCGGGGCATGCAGGGCGAGCGGCTTGCCTTCCACCGCGGCCTGGGTTGCCAGATTGGCCATGCGCTCGAACGCCGCGACATATTCGGGACGGCAATCGGGATAACCCGAATAATCCACCGCGTTCACGCCAATAAAGATGTCTTGCGCATGCAACACTTCGGCCCACGCCAGGGCAAGCGACAACATGATGGTGTTGCGAGCGGGAACATAGGTGATGGGGATGCCGCTGCTGGCCTGCTCCGGCACGGCAATATTGGCATCGGTCAGTGCCGAGCCGCCGAATCCGGTAAGGTCGATGTTCACCACCCGATGCTCGCGCGCGCCCAGCGCGTTGGCTACACGTTGTGCCGCAGCAAGCTCGGCATGATGGCGCTGCCCATAGTCCACGCTCAACGCAAAACACTCGAACCCTTGCGCGCGCGCCATCGCCAGCACAGTGGCCGAATCCAGTCCGCCAGACAGTAAAACCACCGCTCGTTTCATCGCCATCAACGCCCCACCTCATTACCCCATAACAATTTATGCAACTGCACCTGCAACCGCACCGGCAAATGGTCGCGCAATATCCATTCGGCCACATCCCTGGCGGTGATCTGTCCTTGCGCCGGCGAGAACAATACTTCGCAACGTTGCGCCAGCTTGTGTTCGGTCAGAACCTGCTTCGCCCATTGATAGTCCGCTTCGTCGCACAGCACGAACTTGATCTCGTCATGCGGATTGAGATATTCCAGGTTGCTCCACAGGTTCTTTTCCATTTCTCCCGAACCCGGTGTTTTCAGGTCCAGCACTTTCACCACCCGAGCATCCACGCCGCTCACATCGAGCGCTCCGCCGGTTTCCAGCGACACTGCGTATCCCGCATCGCACAAGGCCCGCAACAAAGACAGGCAATTCTTTTGTGCCAACGGCTCGCCGCCGGTAACGGTGACGTAATGCGCCGCGTGACGCGCCACTTCGGCCAGGATCGCGTCCAGCGTCATGGTCTGCCCGCCGCTGAAAGCATAAGTTGTATCGCAGTAGTTGCAGCGCAAAGGACAACCGGTCAGACGCACGAACACAGTCGGCAGGCCAACACGGCTGGTTTCGCCTTGCAGGGAAAAGAATATTTCACTGATACGCAACGTATCGTTCACGGAGGACATAACAAAAACTCCGTTTACTTGATGGCAGCAAGGCGTTTTTTCGCCTTCTCCGATGCGTCGCTTCCCGGGAACTGGGAGATGAGTTGTTTCAAAGTCTTCTTTGCTGCGGCATTGCTTTTCAGGCTTACCTGGCAATCCGCGATGTTGAGCATCGCTTCCTGCACGCGCGGATGATCCTGGAATTTTCCGGTCAGCGCCTGATAACTGCTTATGCTGTTCTTGCAATCTTTCTGGAGAAAATAGGAATTGCCCATCCAATACAGGACATTTGCTTCATGCGCGGATTGCGGATAGTTCTTCATGAAATCGCGAAACGCCGTAGCGGCATTCTGGTAATTCTCGGCCTTGTAAAAAGCATAGGCCGCCTCAAATGCGCGGCTTTCGCCGACCGGATCTGACACATTTTTGTTGCCGACAGTTCGATCAGCAACAGCTTCGCCTGCTTCGATGTGCCGCAGACGCGTATCCAGATCGATGTAGAAATCCTTTTGGCGCTTCTCGGCATCCTGCAGGTTGTGCGCGTACTCCTCGTTCTGTCCGCGCAGCTTGCGCAACTCGGTGCTCAACGTCTCCATCTGTATCTGTAAATCAAGCGTGGAACGAATGTACTGTTCCTTGTCCGCTTCCGCAGTGGCCAATGCCTGTTCCAGCTTGACGATGCGTTCTTCCAGCAGTTTCACCTGCTTGCGCGCATCGTCGTCGGAAAACAGCCCCGCCAGGGCGGGGCTGCTCGCAACGCACAAAAAGATCAACAACCAGAAGCGCATGGGCAACACGTTTATTTGGCTACGATGTCCGCACGGCGGTTTTGCGACCAGCAGGCTTCGTCATGATCTGCGCAGCGCGGCTTCTCTTCACCAAAACTCATGGTCTCGATCTGCGAAGCTTTGGCACCGGACAAGACCAGCAGTTTTTTCACGTTGTTGGCACGACGCTGACCCAGCGCCAGGTTGTACTCGCTACTGCCGCGTTCATCCGCATTGCCTTCAACGCGCACCTTGGCATCCGCGTTTTTGGCCAGATATTCGCCGTGAGCCTGAACAGTAGCGCGATCCGCCGCCTGTACTGCATCCACATCGAACGGGAAATACACGCTGCGCTCGGCAGGTGCAGCTTCGGTCGCAGCCGGTGCTTCGGTAGCGACAGGCGCTGTTTCAGCAGGCGCAGCGGCAGGTGCGGCAGCTTCGGTCGCAGCCGGAGCCGGAGTTGGCTCGCTCACTTCCTCTTTCGCCGGCTCGCTCGCACAAGCGGCAAGCAGATTGACCAAAAAGATACTCAGGAAAATTTTCTTCATCGTGATCTCCAAATTACTGTTTAAGGAAAGGACCCCAGATCGGCTCACGGATGTCTCCGCGTTGCGCGACCATCTTCTGCTTCACCCTGCCATCGCTGGATACGGTCGCCAATATACCACGACCTTGCGACTCGGTTGCGAACAAGACCAGCTTGCCATTGGGCGCGAAACTCGGTTTCTTTTCCCACCCGCCACTGGTCAAAACTTGCATCTGTCTATGCTCAAAATCCTGCACTGCGATATAAAACACGCCGTCCACGAAGTGCGAGAACACAAAATATTTTCCGTCCGGACTGGGGCGCGGCGAAAAGTTGCTGGACCCCTCGAAAGTCATGCGCTCGGCCGAACCGCCACCCACCGGGACGCGGTATATCTGCGCACTGCCGCCGCGGTCCGAGGTGAACAACAGCGACTTGCCGTCGGGCAGGAAACTCGGCTCGGTATCGATCGTCTCGCTGAAAGTGATGCGACGCAGATCGCTGCCGTCGTTGCGCACCAGGTAGAGCTGCGAGCTACCATCCCGTGTCAGCACCATGGCAAGCTGCTTGCCGTCCGGCGACCATGTGGGCGCGCTGTTGCTCCCCGGGAAATCCGCAAGCATGGTGCGCTGACGCGTCGCCAGCGATTGCACAAACACCGACGCATGACCCCGCTCGAAACTCACATAAGCAATCTGGCTGCCGTCCGGTGACCACGATGGCGACATGATCGGTTCGTTCAGCGCCAGCAGGGTCTGCTCGCTGTAGCCGTCGCTATCCGCCACCACCAGCCGGAATTTCTTGCTCTCGCGATTCACATACGCGATGCGCGTACTGAACACCCCGGCACCGCCCGTCAGTTTTTCAAAAACCAGATCGGCAACGCGATGCCCGATGGCGCGCAATTGCTCGCTCTTCGCAGTCACCGCCAAACCGACCAGTTCGGTGCGGCGCACCATATCCAGCAAACGGAACCTCACCTCCACGCGCCCGCCATCGAGCGTGCGCACATTGCCGATGACCAGCGCCTCGACACCCGGCCACTCGTCGTATCTCACTTCGCCCGGTTCATGCGGCACCTTGCCTGCCGGGTCGATCATCTTGAACAGTCCGGTGCGCAACAGATCGTTGGTTACCACGCTGCTGATCGACTGTCCGGCTATTTTTTCCTCGCCGCCAAAACGCACCAGTGAAACCGGAATCTGATGTTCACCCGCACCGGATATCTCGATGGTCAATTCAGCCCGTGCAAAACACGCGACACTCAACAAAACGATGGCACCCAAAAAACGCATATACATCCTCTTTTACGGTCTGATCGACAACTTCAATTCACGAAACAATTTCTGCAGCGAAAGATCCGTCGGCACCGGCAGCGGTTCCGCCGAAAGTATGGCACGCTCCGCCGCATTATCGTAAGCGGGAATACCGCTGCTCTTTATCAACACCGGATCATCCATCAACATACCGTCCGGCAGCAAGGTCACCCTGAATATCGCCTCTGCATTGGCAGGCACATCCGCCACCATTTTCATTTTGCGCCGTATCTTGTTGCGTATCAGATCCTGATAACGCTCCACCTGCACCTGCGTCGCCACGCTCACCTCGGCCCGAACCCGCTCCTGCTCGGCCAGAACGCGTTCCTGATCGAGCTTTCTGTTCCGCATCGCATACGCTTCCAGCTCTTTGCGCTCTGCTTCCTGTTTGGCCGCTGCTTTTGCCTTGTCCTTCGCTTCCGCCTTCTTGCTTTTCTTGTCGCGCACCTCGATATCGGCCTTTACCGGCGGCAAAACAGGGGATACGACCTTGGGCGGCGGCATTGGTTCCATTTTGGCAGTCGGAGGCGGTGCTTGTTCAGGCTCAATCTCGGTATCCGGCAGGCTATCCCACATTTCAACCATGAAATTGTCGGGCGGTTGCGATTGCCAGTGAACGCCAAGATACAGCACCGCAAAAAATACAAGATGCATCAGCAACGCCAGCAATCCGGCGGAGAAACGATAGGGTTCGGGATAGGACAGCGCGGTACTCATCGAGTCTTGGTGAGCAACCCGATCTTTTTGATGTGCTGCTGTTGCAACATGTCCATGATGTTGACCACCTCCTCGTAGCGCACACTTTTGTCGGCGGAGATCACCACCGGCTGTTCGGGATTCTTTTTCATGCTCCTCTGCAAACGGTCCACCAACTCATCGCGCGACACCGGCGATTCCTGTCCGCCCTTGGCATGATCGCGCAAGGCCAGCGTCGTGTCTTTCCTGATGATGATCTCCAGCGGTGAAACCGGCGGCGCCAGCGACTTTCCCACGCTGGGCAGGTCGATTTGCCCCGGATTCATCAGCGGCGCGGTGATCATGAAGATCACCAGCAACACCAGCATCACGTCGATATAAGGCACGACGTTGATCTGGCTCATCTGTTCATGAGAAGAGCGGCGGCTGTAGCTCATGGCTGCACCTCCGACACGTTACTGGCGTAGCCAGCCGTTTGCGGGAGGAGGTGCAAGGCAGCCATTCCCGCACCCATCGCTATCGCGCACCGTGTCATGGCTGCCTTTGGAGTACGTTCGAAAACTCTTCAATAAAACTCTCGAAACGCGACGACAGACGGCTGATGTCATGGGCGTAGCGGTTGTAAGCCACCACCGCCGGGATCGCCGCGAACAAGCCCATCGCGGTCGCCACCAATGCTTCGGCGATACCCGGCGCGACGTGGGCCAGGGTTGCCTGCCCAACGTTGGACAAGCCGCGGAACGCATTCATGATGCCCCACACCGTGCCGAGCAAACCGACATACGGGCTGACCGAACCGACCGTGGCCAGGAAAGACAAGTGCGATTCCAGATGATCCATCTCGCGCTGGTATTTGGCGCGCATCGCCCGGCGTGCGCCGTCCATCACGGCGGCACTGTCCACGCCGTGCGTTTTTTTCAGTTTGACGTACTCGGCAAAGCCCGAGGCAAAAATGCGCTCCAGCGCACCGATGTCGTGCCGCCCTTTATTGTTCGCCTGCTGGTAAAGGGAATTCAGGTTCGGGTTGCCCCAGAACGCGTCCTCGAATTCGAGCGACTGCTTCACCGCCGAGCGCACCGCAAACATTTTGAGAAAGATGTACCACCACGACAACAGCGACACCAGCAGCAGCAACCCCATCACCAACTGCACCAGCAAACTGGCATTCGCAATCAGATGTATGAACGACAAGTCCTGAATAATATCCATTGGCTCAATTCCACTTTTTACGCAAAATTTCCGGCACGCTCACCGGTTTGAAAGTCTGCACTTCCACACACACCAGATGCACTTCGCCCTCGGCCAGCAGTTCCTCACCCCTGGTCACCGTTTGTTCCAGCGTCACCCTGCTGCGACCGATCTCCTTGATCCTTGCCGAAACCTGCAGCAGATCATCCAGCACCGCCGGACGCAGGTAATCCAGCTTGATGGAACGCACCACAAACATCACATCCAGGTTTTTTATCATATCCATGTGACTGTAGCCCAGATCTCGCAGCCATTCAGTCCGCGCCCGTTCCATAAAGTTCACATAATTGGAGTGATACACCACCCCGCCCGCATCGGTGTCCTGGTAATACACGCGAACCGGCCAGGAGAAAATCTTGCGCTCACTCATCCCACAATTCCTTGTTGTTGCCGCTGCGCGGCTGGATAAGGCCGAAATGTTGGTAAGCATTCGCCGTGGCCATGCGACCGCGCGGCGTGCGCTGCAAATAGCCTTGCTGTATGAGGTAAGGCTCAATCACATCTTCGATGGTGTCGCGCTCTTCGCCTATCGCTGCCGCAAGGTTATCCACGCCAACAGGTCCGCCCATGAATTTTTCGATGACGGTTTGCAGCAAACGCCGGTCCATTACATCCAGTCCGTGCGAATCCACATCCAGCATGGTCAACGCGGCATCCGCCACTTCGCGCGTGGCGTTGCCATCGGCGCGAACGTCGGCGTAATCGCGCACGCGACGCAACAAACGGTTGGCGATGCGCGGCGTACCGCGTGAACGTTTGGCGATCTCCAGCGCACCGTCGGGCGAAATGGGCAGTTCAAGCAGACCGGACGAACGGGTTACGATGCGCTGCAATTCTTCCGGTGTATAAAATTCCAGACGCGCCACGATACCGAAGCGGTCGCGCAGCGGATTGGTCAACATACCCGCGCGCGTCGTCGCACCAACCAGCGTAAACGGCGGCAGATCGATCTTCACCGAACGTGCGCCCGGACCTTCGCCGATCATGATGTCGATCTGGTAATCCTCCAGCGCGGGGTAAAGGATTTCTTCCACAACCGGCGACAACCGGTGTATCTCATCGATGAACAACACGTCGTTGGGTTCAAGATTGGTGAGCAGCGCGGCCAAGTCGCCCGCGCGCTCAAGAACCGGACCTGAAGTATGGCGCAGGTTGACCCCCATCTCGCGCGCGATAATTTGCGCCAGCGTCGTCTTGCCCAGCCCCGGCGGGCCGAACAGCAACACATGGTCGAGCGGTTCTTTGCGCTGCTTCGCGGCCTGGATGAATATCTCCAACTGACCGCGAATCTTTTCCTGCCCCACATATTCGTCGAGCTGCTTGGGACGCAGTGCGCGCTCCAGCGCTTCCTCTTTGGGCGAGGAAACTGCGGCAGAAATAATGCGCGGCGCGGCTGAAAGGTCGTCGTTGTGAATCATGCTTTGGATAATAACTTAAGCGCCTGGCGGATGCCGTCCGAAACTCCCGCTTCCTTGGGCAATTGTCTGGCCGCCCAGTCGGCCTCTTTCTCGTTGTAGCCCAATGCCAGCAGCGCGTTGACGATGTCGCTGGCGGAGGATGCAACTGGCGCCCCCTGTGCGGCACCTGCCCCCGTTACGCTGAATTTGCCCTGCAATTCCAGCAGCAAACGTTCGGCGGTTTTCTTGCCCACACCGGGTATCTTGGTCAGGCGCGTTGCATCCTTGTTTGCCACCGCCACCGCGAGATCACCCAGGCTCAGTCCGGACAACACCGACAAGGCAAGCTTGGGACCGACGCCGCTGATCTTGAGCAACTGGCGGAACGCCGTGCGTTCTTCATGCGTCAGGAAACCGAACAGTAAATGCGCATCCTCGCGCACAATGAGCTGCGTGTGCAGCACCACTTTTTCATGCAACGCGGGCAGGTTGTAAAAAGTGCTCATCGGCACATCCACTTCGTAGCCCACACCCTGCACGTCCAGCACAATCTGTGGCGGGTTCTTTTCCAGCAGTGTGCCGCTCAGTCTTCCGATCATTTATTTCCCTTACTCCATTCACCTACGCAATAATCATCGCCACCGACAGCAACGTGCCATGCACCATCATTGCACCGATTGTCGCCTTGATCGCATCGCCCAGTTGCTGCGGCTGTGCGGCGTGGCGGAACAGCAGGCGCGCGGCTTTCACGCTCAACGGCAAGGCAAGGAATGCGGCCAGCGCCCACAGCGGCAGCCAGCCGAATACGACGCTCAACAGCAACCATATATAAGACAACGCCACGATCACCACATACCCCCAGCGCGCCTTGCGCACATCAAGCCGCGCCACCCAGTGCAGCTTGCCTGCCGCGGTATCGGCAGTGCGGTCGGGGAACTGGTTGATGTAGAGCAGGTTGGCGACCAGCAGCGCATACGACAGGCCCGCGATGAAAGGCTCTGCGCTGAAACCTTTGCGCTGCACAAAATCGGTACCGACGGTGATGGCTAGAAACCCCGCCGCCACGCACAACTCGCCCAGCCCGCGGCTGTTGAGACGGAACGGCGGTGCGGAATAAGCCCAGCCGATGAACAACCCGGCGAGGCCGACATACATCAGCTGCGGCGCGGAGCGCGCCATCAGCCACAGCCCGGCAGCGGCCACGCAGGCCATCAGCACAAAACCGTAATTCCGCATCTCGTTCTGCGTCATCACGCCGTTCTGGATGAAACGGCTGCCGCCGGTAAAGGGAAAGATGCGTTCGGTGTTCTGCGCGTCGGTGCCGTTGAGCGAGTCATAGTAATCGTTGAGCACGTTCACCCCGGCATGCGCCAGCAGGGCGAACAATGCCGTGACCAGTGCCAGCGGGATGTCGAAGACGAGATCGCTGTGCCAGGCAGCAGCCAATCCAACCAGGCAGGCCATCAGGCTCGCCGTCAGGAACGGAGGCCGGGTTGCGGCGAAATAGCGCGCGAACGGGTTGGCAAAAAGTTCCAGCGTCGGTTCCAGCGGTTGCGTCATACCAGCCTTCCTCCTCGTACACGAAAACCTTTGGTCGCCAATGCGCCCAGACCCATACCGCCGTGTGCATGGCAGATCGCGCAAGCCAGCGCGTCTGCCGCATCGGGGCTGGGTGTGCCTGATAGCTTCAACAGTCGTTGCACCATCGCCTGCACCTGCTCCTTGTCGGCGTGGCCGTTGCCGACCACCGCCTGCTTTACCTGCAACGCCGTGTATTCCGCCACCGGCAAATCCGCCAGCACCGCCGCACAGATCGCAGCGCCGCGCGCCTGCCCCAGCAACAGCGTGGACTGCGGATTCACGTTCACGAACACCTTTTCCACCGCCACTTGCTGCGGCTGATGCTGCGCGATGACTTCACTCAACGAGCGCAGGATCACTTTCAGCCGCTCCGGCAATTCACCATCAGGCGTCTTGATGCAACCGCTGGCGACGTAATGCAGATGCTGGCCTTCTTTGTCGAGGACACCGAACCCAGTAATGCGCAGGCCGGGGTCGATGCCTAAAATCCGGATTGAGGATTCAGGATTCAGGATTGAGCTAGACATTGCGATGCCTCAGCATGATTTTCCTAAATCCTGATTCCAGAATCCTCAATCCTGGCCTTCCAGGACCGCATTGCTAAAGACCTCCTGCACATCCCCGAGGTCTTCCAGCGCATCCAGCAGTTTCTGCATCTTCACCGCATCGTCGCCCTTCAACTCGATATCGGTTTCAGCCTTCATGGTGACCTCGCCCATTTCCGGCTTGAAGCCCGCCGCTTCCAGGCGCTGCTTCACCGCTACGAAGTCATGCGGCGAGGTGATGACTTCGATGCTGCCGTCGTCGTTGTTGATGATGTCTTCCGCACCCGCATCCAGCGCCACTTCCATCAGCGCGTTCTCGTCGGTGCCGGGGGCGAAGATCATCTGGCCGCAATGCTTGAACAGGAAAGAAACGGAACCGTCGGTGCCGAGGTTGCCGCCGTTTTTGGCGAAAGCGTGGCGCACGTCGGCCACGGTGCGCGTCTTGTTGTCGGTCATGCAGTCCACGATCACCGCTGCGCCGTTGATGCCATAGCCTTCGTAGCGCAACTCCATGTAATCGACACCTTCCAGTTCGCCCGCCCCGCGCTTGATGGCGCGCTCGACGTTATCCTTGGGCATGTTCTGGTCATAGGCCTTTTCCATCGCCAGGCGCAGGCGCGGGTTGATGTCCGGATCGCTGCCGCCCAGCTTCGCCGCGACGGTGATCTCCTTGATCAGGCGGGTGAATATCTGGCCGCGCTTGGCGTCCTGACGCCCTTTGCGGTGCTGAATGTTCGCCCATTTACTGTGGCCTGCCATGATGCTTCCTCAAATATGCAAATTAAGCCGGATGGTACCATTTCGCGCCACATTGACCAAAACGCGCGCCCTGCTTGCCTGAAGAAATGCCGGAATCTGCCGCTATATGCACATACGATTTAACAAACCACAGGAGTACACCCATGAAACTTCTTCACCTGCTGATTCTTTCCTCCGGACTGCTGCTGGCTGGCAACGCGCTCGCCGACGAAGCCCTGCTCAGGAAGAGCGGCTGCTTTGCCTGCCATACTGTGGAAAAAAAGCTCGTGGGACCGGCGCTGAAGGATATCGCGGCCAAATACAAAGGCAAACCCGGCGCTGTGGCCGCACTGGCGAAGAAGGTGCGCGCCGGAGGGGGTGGCAACTGGGGAACCGTGCAAATGGCACCAGCACCCGCCACGGTGAGCGATGCGGACCTCAAGACTGCAATCGCCTACATCCTCACCCTCAAATAAGCCCCACCATAAGCAACAGGCCAGCGAGAAGCTGGCCTGTTTGTTTGATACCGCGTTTCCCGAAAATTTACTGCTCGCGCTTCATCATGGGTTCGCCGCGTTTTTCATGCATTTTCTTCATGTGGCCGGTCAACTCCTCCTTGCTGAACTTGCCGTCCCTGTTGGCATCGATCTCATCGAAGTGCTTGAATAGCATGGGCATCCCGATTTCCACCTCGTCCTTGTCCAGGGCGCCGTCGCTATTGATATCGTTTGCGTCGAAACGTTTGTCGAAGCTCACATCGCACTTATCCGCCATTTTCTCATGCTCGCCATCCAGCTCCTGCCGGGTGAGCTTGCCGTCGCCGTTCTTGTCCATTTTCTTGAAAAGAGCGCCATGGAAGGCCTCGAACTCCTTCTGGCTGATCGCGCCGTCGGCGTTCTTGTCCAGCGCCTTGAAGGATTCCCCGCCGCATTCACCGTTTTTGACATCACAAGCCTGCACCAGCGGCGCGGCACATAGCAGACAGCCCGCTACTATCATTCTGGAAAACATTTTCATACTTGCGCTCCCGTTATAGTTATTGAACCTGCCTGTCATTCAGGCAGTGCCCGTGCAGACAGATTAACATGAAGGAAGTTCAGCGACGGGACGGCAGGTTATAATCTGCCGGAATTTTTTCAGCACTTGCCAATGAACATATTTTACGAAGAAGACGGTGGTTTCAAGGTCGGCAATATCCTTACCGACAACACCACCTCCCTGCAGGTCGAGAACACCCACGGCAAGCGCAGCAAGATCAAATCGGCCAACGTCATGCTGCGCTTCGCCCAGCCCGGCCTGTCCGAATTCCTGACCCAGGCGGAGCAAGTGGCCGCCGACATCGACGTGGATTTCCTGTGGGAAGCCTCGCCGCCGGACGAATTCGAGTTCGGCACGCTGGCCCAGGAGTATTTCGGCCACGCACCCAACCCCATTGAGGCGGCAGGGGCATTGATCCGTTTGCATGGTTCGCCGATGCATTTCTACAAGAAGGGCAAAGGCCGCTACAAGGCCGCACCTCCCGATGCGTTGAAGTCGGCACTCGCCAGCGTGGAAAAGAAACGCCTGCAGGCCGAACTGCAAGCGCGTTACACCGAACAACTCGGCAATTTCCAGCTACCTGCCGAATTCGCCGAACACCTGTCCATGGTCCTGTACAAACCGGACCGCAACACCATTGAGGTCAAGGCGCTGGAAGCCGCCTGTGCCGCCACGCACCTGTCGGCGGCGCACCTGTTGCATCAGTGCGGCGCGCTGCCTTCCACGCACGACTACCACCTGAACAAGTTCCTGTTCGAGAATTTCCCGCGCGGCACCGGCTTCCCCGAGGTGACCGTGGAGGAACATCCCGAACTGCCGCTGGCAGGTGTTAATGCCTTCAGCATCGACGACGCCAGCACCACCGAGATCGACGACGCGTTCTCGCTGGAAAAGCTGCCGAACGGCAACTGGCGCGTCGGCGTGCACATCGCCGCGCCCACGCTGGGCATCGCCCCCGACTCGCCCATCGACGTCATCGCCGCACAGCGCATGTCCACCGTGTATATGCCCGGCGACAAAATCACCATGCTGCCGGACAACGTAGTGCAGGCCTTCACGCTGCGCGCCGACAAGGTCTGCCCCGCACTTTCGTTGTATGTAGAAGCGGATGCTACAACCCTGTCCATCGTCGGCAGCGAAAGCCGCATCGAACGCCTGCACATCGCCGCCAACCTGCGACACGACACGCTGGAACCCCTGTTCAACGAAGAAACACTGGCAGCAGGCAAGCTCGACTACGCTTACGCACCCGAACTCAAACTGCTGTGGGACTTCGCGCAAAAGCTGGAAGCCGCACGCGGCAAATCCGCCGACAACAGCACGCAGCAGATCGACTACACCTTCGATGTCGTGAACGACCGCGTCAGCATCGGCCAGCGCCTGCGCGGCTCGCCCATCGACAAGGTGGTGTCGGAACTGATGATCCTGGCCAACAGCACCTGGGGCAAACTGCTGGACGACAACAAGGTGGCCGGCATTTACCGCACGCAGAACAACGGCAAGGTGAAGATGAGCACCGTCGCCGCGCCGCATCAGGGCCTGGGCGTGGCGCACTACGCATGGTCGAGCTCGCCGCTGCGCCGCTACGTCGACCTGGTGAACCAGCGCCAGATCATGAGCGTATTGCGCGGAGAAACCCCGGCCTACGGCAAGAACGACACCGCCCTGTTCACCATCCTGCGCGACTTCGACACCGCCTACACCACCTACAATGAATTCCAGCGCAACATGGAACGCTACTGGTGTTTGCGCTGGTTGATACAAGAGAACGTCAAGCAGGTTCAGGCAACCGTGCTGCGCGAGAACCTGGTCAAGCTGGACGCCATCCCGCTGATCGGGCGCATCTCCTCGCTGCCGGAAACGCCGCCCAACACCAAAGTCACCCTGGAAATCGGCGAGATCGATTTGCTCGACCTGAATTTTGACGCGCGTCATGTTGCCAGCATGGAAGTCCCGGCATGAAATACCCGACCGTCAACGTGCTGCAACAACCGCAACAACGCCTGTCGTTCTCCGTACTGTTCTCGATCGGCCTGCACGTTTTCGTCCTGTTCGGCATCACCTTCGTCGTGCCCGACATGAAACACATCCCCATCATCAGCCAGCCGCTGGAAGTCGTGCTGGTCAACAGCAAATCGGGCAACCGGCCGAATGGAGCCACCGCCTACGCGCAGTACAACCTCGACGGCGGCGGCAACACCGACGACGAACACCGCGCCAGGACCCCTTTCCCGGTGCTTGGCGATGGAAAACGTTTCACGCCGGAACAGGTCGCGCAGCACCTGCGCCAACTGGAACAGGAAACAAAACGCCTGCTCACGCGCAGCAAAAGCGATTACAGCGTGGCGCAAAACAAGACCCGGAAACAACAACGCGAAAATTCCGGCTCCAACGGCCAGGACCTGGTGAAACGCTCGTTGGAGATCGCGCGCCTGGAAGCGCAGATCAATAAAACTCTGGACATGTACGAGAAACTGCCGCGTCGTAAATTCATCGGTGCGCGCACCCAGGAATACCGCTTTGCCCAATACGTGGAAGACTGGCGCTCCAAAGTCGAACGCATCGGCAACCTGAACTACCCCGAGATGGCGCGCCGCGACAAAATCTACGGCAAGCTCGCCCTCACCGTCTCCATCCGCGCCGACGGCAGCGTGGAAAGCATCGAAATCAACCGCCCCTCCGGCCAGCGCATCCTCGACGCCTCCGCCGTCCGCATCGTCAAACTCTCCGCCCCCTTCGCCCCCTTCCCGCCGGATATCCGCAAGGACACCGACATCATCAGCATCACCCGTACCTGGATATTTACTTCTACGGATAAGTTGGAGAGTGAGTAGCGATGGGAGCAGTGAGCGGGGCCCCACATGTGGGGTGTGAACGTCCGCGACCATCGCCGCCACCGAATCCT
>JBAQDF010000081.1:0-55865 GCA_049286265.1 Sideroxyarcus sp. | reverse complement strand
CCACAAGGATTGGTGCGCAAGCGCACCCTACTTTTCCAACAAGGATCAAGGAGCACTCCATGATGAAAGCCTTTCCCATCCCCGTTGTCGCTGTCGGTCCCGGTTCGCAGCCCGAAGAAGACGAAGCGCTGCAATACATGCCGCTGCCCGCTTCGATGATGACCTTCGCCCTGCCGGTACTCAATGACGAAGCCGATCCGGCCCTGATGGCGGCAGCCTGCCGCATCGTCGAGGAGCTGCGAGACGAGATGCAGGCCACGCCGCTTGGCTCGGCAACGATCCCGACCGTGGCGCTGCAGGAAGTGGATGCCAATGTCGTGCGCCTGCTCAACCAGACCATGGGCGAGGGCGAGGTGAGTATTTCGGTGCGCGGCACCGGACAGTTCCGCATTCAGGAAACGGTGTTCGCCAGTGTCTGGCGCGTGCATGAATTCGCGACCGACCGGCGCCTGATCGGCGACACCATTATGGCCTGTGCGATTCCGCCCATGGTGAAGCAATGGGCGCAGGATGGCGTTTCGCTGGAGTGTCCGATCCCGGAAAAAACGCCGGGCATCATGAATGCACTGTCGGTACTGGCCGAAGTGCTGGGCAAAGCCAAAGCCTTCAAGGCGGGCGACGGTGCGCACGTGGTCAACCTGACCCTGTTGCCGATGTCGCCGGAAGACATGGATTGCCTGACAATGGCGCTGGGTGTGGGCGCGGTGACCATCCTCTCGCGCGGCTACGGCAACTGCCGCATCACCAGCACCATGGTGCCCAATGTGTGGTGGGTGCAGTATTTCAACAGCATGGACACGCTGATCCTGAATACCATCGAGGTCAGCGATGTGCCGGAAGTGGCGCTGGCTTCGCGGGAAGACTACGAGGACAGCATCGAACGGCTGGGTGAATGGTTGCAGGTGATGCAGGCGCCGGAGAAATTGGTCTGAAAATGGGCACCTTTGAAGGTTCATTCCTGGGCGACAACGGCAAACTGGCCGATGATGCAGTGCGTATGGAATGCGGAATCTGCTGGGAGGTGTACGATCCTGCCTTGGGCGATCCGGTATGGCAGATCGCACCCGGCACGCCGTTTTCGCAGTTGCCGGAGCACTGGACCTGCCCGAATTGCGATGCGCCAAAACACAAGTTTATGGTGGAAAACGAATGAACGAAGTCGAGCAAAAGCTGGAAGCAACATTCACCGACATTGCCAATACGCGCATGGCGGGTTTGCCCATTTGTAATGAGGCCTTGCACGTGCAGGCGGTGGGTTTCCGCGAATGGAACGATCACTGGGTGGGCGTGCTGATCACGCCGTGGACCATCAGCCTGGTATTGATGCCGGGCGAAAAAGGTCCGCTCAGGGTGCTGGGCCCGGATGAAAAAATGAAATGGGCATTCCCCTCGGGCAGCTACGAGTTCTTTGGCTTGAACGAAACAGCCCTGGGCACTTGCCAGGTGTGTTCGCTGATCTCACCGGTGATCGACGTGGTGAGCCAGGAGGATGCGGTGAGCGTTGCCGGGCAGGTGATGGAGGCGTTGTTTGTGGAACACACCGACCAGCAGCGCGATGAAGAACGCAAACAGGAGTTCGAGGCCGCGCGCATGAAGGGCGAGCCGGTGCTGGACAAGCCGCTTTCGCGCCGCGATTTCCTGCGCGGCAATTTCCTCGGGATGTAGCTGTGGTGGACGTAGGCAAGCTGACACTGGTCGTGATCCGCGATGGCTATTCGGTCAGCGCGACCGGGGTTCGTTCCACGCGCCCGATGGCGGCTCAGATATTGAAAGGCAAGACGCCGGCCCAGGTATTGCAGATTGTTCCCTTGCTGTTCAGCGTGTGCGGGCGGGCGCAGGGCTCTGCAGCCAGTGCTGCGCTACAGGCCGCGCAACAGGGCAGCTCGACCGTATCCGCGCAGGTGGAACGCACCATCGTTTGCGAGGCCATGCAGGAACATCTGTGGCGGGTGATGCTGGACTGGCCCAAATTGCTGGGCCTGCCGCAGCAGGAGCAGCGCTTTACCGCGTGGTATTCGATGTTGCGCAAGGTCGGCACGGGCGAGACTGATATGTCCGTTTTCCTGCACGAATTCGAGCGCGACGGGCTGGGTATGCCGCTGGCGGAATGGCGGGCGCTGGATAGCTATCACGAGTTGCAAATATGGTTTAGCAAAGCGCATAGTCCGGTGGCACAATTGCTGTCCAAGCTGGCCGGACTGAAGCACGCCAGGCCGGGACCCAATGAAGTCAATTTGTTGCCCGCATGGTCGGCTGCCGAGGCGCAAAAAGCGTGCGCCGGAAAATGGAATGCCGCCTTCTCTGCCCGTCCGGATTGGCTTGGGAACGCGGCTGAAACGGGTGCGTGGGCTTACTTTGCGGATAACAAGTTGCTGCGCGATGTGTGGCAACAGACCGGGTCCAAGGTGCTGGTTCGCTTGCTGGCCAGGGTCATGGATGTGGCGGAGATGGCCGACGGCCGAGCGGCAATGCGGCTGGATGTGGACAGTCCGGCGGACGGAGAAGGAATCGCGGTGGTGCGCACCGCGCGCGGATTGCTGATGCACCATGTGTGTCTGGCCGCGGAAACGGTGAAGGAATACGAGATTGTGGCGCCGACGGAATGGAATTTCCATCCGGACGGCGCTTTCGCGCAGGACATGCGCGGGCTGGTGGAAATGGAAGCAGGACATTTGCAGCAAATGGCGCATATCGAAGTGCTTTCGCTCGATCCCTGTGTGGCATATGAGGTGGAGCTGAAAGATGCATGAGATGTCGCTGGCGGAAGGTGTATTGCAACTGATCGAGGATTCTGCGAAGACGCAGGATTTCAGCCGCGTCAAAACGGTGTGGCTGGAGATCGGCCAACTGGCGGGTGTGGAAGTCGAGGCGATGAAGTTCTGTTTCGATGCGGTGGTGCATGACAGCATCGCCGAGGGAGCAAAGCTGGAAGTCATCGAGATCCCGGGCCAGGCGTGGTGCCTGCATTGCGCCGAAGTCGTGCATGTGACAGCCATGTTTGACGCCTGCCCCAAGTGCGGCAGCCATCAAGTGCAAGTCACAGGCGGTAATGAAATGCGAGTCAAAGAACTCGATGTGGAATGAAGGAGAGTATTGATGTGTAATGTATGCGGCTGCGGCGCAGGAGAAACGACCATTGACGGCAAGGCCGTGGAACATCATGAGCACGGGCACAGTCATGGCGGACATTTCCATGTGCATGCCGATGGCACCGCGCACGCTCATGATCACGGCATCGATCACGGCCATGACCACTCGCATGTGCACGCAGAGGGCAAGCACATGCACTACCACCTGCATGAGGACGGTTCCTCGCATGAGCATATGCACGACCATGCTCACGGCAGCGACCATACTCACGCACACGATCATTCGCATGACCACTCCCATAGCCACGCCGACGGCTCTGTGCATTACGGCCTCGGCCCGGCCGGTGCGCATGCGCCCGGTATGAGCCAGTCGCGCATGGTGAAGATCGAGAAGGACATCCTTTCCAAGAACGACAGCTATGCCAACGACAATCGCGGCTACCTGGCCGAGCATGGCATCTTCGCGCTCAACCTGGTGTCGAGTCCCGGCTCCGGCAAGACCACGCTGCTGGTGAAAAGCATCACCGCCCTGAACGGCAGCCTGCCGCTGGCTGTGATCGAAGGCGACCAGCAGACCGACAACGATGCCGCGCGCATCCGCGCCACCGGCGCAGCCGCGCTGCAGATCAACACCGGCAAGGGTTGCCATCTGGATGCGTACATGGTGGGCCGAGCCATGCAGCAACTCAAGTTGAACGACGACAGCCTGCTGCTGATCGAGAACGTCGGTAACCTGGTGTGTCCCGCCAGTTTCGATCTGGGCGAGGCGCACAAGGTGGCGATCCTTTCCGTGACCGAGGGCGAAGACAAGCCGCTCAAGTATCCCGACATGTTCCTCGCTTCCGATCTGATGTTGCTGAACAAGTGCGACCTGCTGCCGTACCTGACATTCGATGCCGACCTGGCCGTCGCCAACGCGCGCCGCGTCAATCCGGATATCAAGGTGATCCGCATCTCGGCCACCAGCGGCGAGGGCATGGATGAATGGCTGGACTGGATCAGGGCGGGGTGCAAGAAAGCGGTAGACCGAAAATCCATCGACGGCAGGTAAATGTAGGATGGGTGGAGCTAGCGATACCCATCGAAAAAACATGAATCGCAGAACCAATAAACCAGCCACAGAGTTTACAGAGAGAGCGGCATCGGTCTTTCTCTGTGAGCTCTGTGTCCTCTGTGGCTAAAACCGGTTTTAAAGGCAGTTTATGATCCACGCGCAAATCAGAGTATCGGGGCAAGTACAGGGCGTCGGCTTCCGGCCTTTCGTCTTCAAGCTGGCGCATGAACTCGGCCTCGCGGGCTGGGTGCGCAACGACAGCGAGGGGGTGGAGATCGCGGTCGAGGGTTTGCATCCGCAAGTGATGCGTTTGATCGAACTGCTGCAGAGCGAGCCGCCTGCCCTGGCGCGTGTGGAAAAAGTCACCCATGACCTGGCGCAGCGGACCATGGGCCTGTTCGGTTTCACTATTATCGACAGCAAGGAAGGCAAGGTGCTGACCGGCATTGCGCCCGACATGGCGATCTGTCCCGATTGCCTGAAGGAATTGTTCGATCCCGCCGACCGCCGTTATCGCCATCCCTTCATCAACTGTATCCACTGCGGTCCGCGTTACACGCTCACGTCGCGACTGCCTTACGACCGCGCCAACACCAGCATGGCGAAATTCGAGCAATGCGCGGATTGCCAAAGCGAATACGATTTGCCCACCACACGCCGTTTCCATGCGCAGCCGAATGCCTGTCCCGAATGCGGGCCGCGTTTGGAAATGTTCGATGCGCAGTGGCAGCCTGTCGCAGGCAGCGACCCCGTTGCCGCCGCTGCCGAGCTGATCAAGTCCGGACAAGTCGTGGCCGTCAAAGGCATAGGCGGTTTTCACCTGGTGTGCGATGCGCGCAATGCCGCGACCGTGGCCAGGCTGCGCGACGGCAAGCAGCGCGAGGAAAAACCGTTTGCGGTGATGGTGCTGAATACGGCGTCCGCGCGACACTACGCGCAATTCCGCGAGCAGGATGCGGCCCTGCTGGAAACGGGCGAACGTCCCATCGTATTGCTGCGCCAGTCACGCGTCTGCGAGGAGGAGTTGCAGGGTATTGCGCCGGGCTTGTCCAGCATCGGCCTGATGCTGCCCTACACGCCGCTGCACTATTTGCTGTTCCATGAATTGCTCGGCAGGCCGGAAGGTATGGACTGGCTGTCGCAGGTTTCCACTTTGGCTTTGGTGATGACCAGCGCCAATCCCGGCGGCGAGCCGCTGGTGAAAGACGATGCCGAAGCGCGCGAATCGCTGTCCGGCCTGGCCGATGCTTTTCTTACGCACAACCGCGACATCCTGCACCGCTGCGACGACAGTGTGATGAAGTGGCAGGGCAAGGCGCCGACTTTCGTGCGCCGCGCTCGCGGCTACACGCCGCGCCGCATCAAGCTTCCGTTCGGCGGCCCGTCGGTGCTGGCTTGCGGCGCCTGGCTGAAAAATACCGTATGCCTCACGCGCGGCGACGAGGCTTTTGTCTCGCAGCACATCGGCGATCTCGACCATGCGGGCACGCGCCAGATGCTGGACGAGACTGTCAGTTATCTGATCGATATTCTCGACGTGCAGCCGCAAGGCGTGGCGCACGACATGCACCCCGATTTTTACAGCACGCAATTTGCGCAGGCCTATGCCGCGCAACACAACTTGCCGGTGTTTGCGGTACAGCACCACCACGCGCATATCGCCGCCATTTGCGCCGAGCACCGCGTCACCGAACCCGTAATCGGGCTTGCGCTGGACGGGGTGGGGCTGGGAACAGACGGTGCCGCATGGGGCGGCGAGCTGCTGCAGGTAACCGGAATGAATTGCGAGCGCCTGGGACATCTTGCGCCGTTAACCATGCCCGGCGGTGATCGCGCGGCGCGCGAACCCTGGCGCATGGCGGCGGCGGTGTTGTTCAGCATGAATCGCGCCGACGAGATTGCGCGTCGCTTCCCGGCACAGGAGGGCGCCGCGACGGTGACCGAAATGCTGCAACGCCAATTGAATTGCGTGGCAACCAGCAGTATGGGCCGCTGTTTCGACGCGGCGGCCGGGTTGCTGGGCGTAAGCGAGATGCAGGGCTATGAAGGACAGGCGGCGATGCTGCTGGAAGGTCTGGCCGAGCGCCACGGAAAAGTTGCCGCGCTGCCGGTTGGCTACATACACACCGCCAAAAACAATCTGGATTTCCTGCCGCTGCTGGAATCACTTGCCGACTGCAAGGATCCCGCCTACGGCGCGGCCCTGTTCCATGCCACGATTGCCCACGGTCTGTGCGCTTGGGTGCAACGCGCGGCCGGACGACTCGGTATCAAACATGTCGCGCTGGGCGGCGGCTGCTTCCTCAACAATACTTTGACGCAAGCCTTGACCGACAGTCTGTCGGCGCAGGGCCTGATCGTGCTGACCGCACAACAGTTGCCGCCCAACGATGGGGCGATCTCGTTCGGCCAGGCCAGTGTCGCGTTGCAACATCTCAATCAAGGAGCTTAATCATGTGCCTCGCCATCCCCGCACGCATCGAAGAACTGACGACCCCGGGCAACGCCATCGTCAACCTCGGCGGAGTGCGCAAGGAAATTTCGCTGGCGCTGGTGGATGACGCTGCCGTTGGCGATTACGTCATCGTGCATGTCGGCTATGCCTTGCAGAAGTTGGATCAGGAAGAAGCCGAACGTACGCTGGAGATGTTTGCCGAGATGGGGCAGATGGATGAGCTGCGCGCAGAGTTATCGGGTAATGCCTCATGAAATATGTAGATGAATTCCGCGACGGTGAACTCGCCAAGAATATTTCCGCCAACATCGCGCGCGAGGCCGACCCCAAACGCACTTACCGCCTGATGGAATTCTGCGGCGGTCACACGCATGCCATCTCGCGTTACGGCATCGCCGATCTGCTGCCGCCCAATGTACGCATGATTCACGGCCCCGGCTGCCCGGTGTGCGTGCTGCCCATCGGCCGTGTGGATCAGGCGATCCGTCTGGCGCGCGAACACGGCGTGATCCTGTGCACCTATGCTGACACCGTGCGCGTGCCCGCTTCCGACAATCTGTCGCTGATGCGCGCCAAGGCCAACGGGGCCGATGTGCGCATGATCTATTCGACGCAGGATGCGCTGAAGGCCGCGCGCGACAATTCCGGGCGCGAAGTGGTGTTCCTCGCTATCGGTTTCGAGACCACTACGCCGCCGACTGCGGTGGCGATCAAACAGGCTGCCGCCGAGGGCCTGAAGAATTTCAGCATCCTGTGCGACCACGTACTCACTCCCGCCGCGATGCACGCCATCCTGGCTGTGGAAGGCGGTGTGGCGCTGGACGGCTTCGTCGGCCCCGCGCATGTGTCCACCGTGATCGGCAGCAAGCCGTATGAGCCGTTCGCCGACGATTACGGCAAGCCGGTGGTCATCGCCGGATTCGAGCCGCTGGATGTGATGCAGGCGATATTGATGCTGGTGCGCCAGGTCAACGACGGTCGCGCAGCAGTCGAGAACGAATTCACCCGCGCCGTGACGCGTGAAGGAAATTTGAAAGCACAGGAACTGGTGGAGGAAGTGTTCGAACTGCGCGACATGTTCGAGTGGCGCGGCTTGGGCAGCGTGCCCAACAGCGCATTGAAACTGCGCCCCAAGTACGCCGCGTTCGATGCCGAGCTGAAGTTCAAGATCGATTATGTCGCCGTGCCCGACAACAAAGCCTGCGAATGCGCTGCAATCCTGAGAGGCCAGAAACGCCCGCAGGAATGCAAGATATTCGGCACCGTGTGTACGCCGGAAAATCCCGTTGGGTCGTGCATGGTGTCGTCGGAAGGTGCGTGCGCTGCGCATTACAGTTATGGAAGGTTCAGGGAGACGGTGTGATGGAATTTTGTAGAGTGGGCCTGCGTGACGAGGAATTTAATTCTCCCGTCATTCCCGCGAAGGCGGGAATCCAGTCAAACCAAAATCCCTTGCAAAGCAAGGCCGAGCTTCAAATACATATTGAATAAAACCGCTGGATTCCCGCCTTCGCGGGAATGACGTGGTGGAGGAAGTCAGGAATATAAATGAGCACAGTCAAACCCAACTACACCCGCGCACTCGACATCAAGAACGGCCGCGTGGACATGTCGCACGGTTCCGGCGGTCGCGCGATGGCGCAACTCATCACCGAGCTGTTTGCGGCGGCGTTCGACAACGAATATCTGGCGCAGGGTAACGACGGGGCGACCTTGCCTGCCGCAAATGGACGGTTGGTGATGGCGACCGACAGTCATGTGGTGTCGCCGCTGTTCTTTGCGGGCGGCGACATCGGTTGCTTGTCGGTGCACGGAACGATCAATGACGTGGCCGTAATGGGGGCGAAACCTTTATATCTGTCGGCAGGCTTCATCCTGGAAGAGGGTTATCCGCTGGCCGACTTGAAGCGCATCGTCGAGTCGATGGCGCAGGCCTCGCGCGAAGCGGGCGTGCCCGTCGTCACCGGCGACACCAAGGTGGTGGAGCAGGGCAAGGGCGATGGCGTGTTCATTACGACGACGGGGGTGGGCGTGGTGCGCGAGGGTGTCAACCTCTCCGGCGATCAAGCGCAACCGGGCGACAAGATTCTGCTGTCGGGCACGATTGGCGACCACGGAATGGCGATTCTGTCGCAGCGCGAGGGGTTGACGTTCTCTGCACCCATCGTGTCCGACACAGCTGCCTTGCACGGTCTCATTGCGGCTATGTTGGATAGCGGCGCGAAGTTGCGCGTGCTGCGCGACCCGACGCGCGGCGGTCTGGCGACGACGCTGAATGAAATCGCCAAACAATCCGGCGTGGGCATGATGCTGCACGAATCTGCCATCGCGGTGAACCAGCCGGTCGAAGCGGCGTGCGAGTTCCTGGGGCTCGATCCGCTGTACGTGGCGAATGAAGGCAAGCTGATCGCGATCTGCGCGCCGGAAGATGCGCCGCGTTTGCTGGAAGTGATGCGCGCGCATCCGCTGGGCGCCACAGCGT
Source organism: Sideroxyarcus sp. (assembly GCA_049286265.1). GTDB lineage: Bacteria > Pseudomonadota > Gammaproteobacteria > Burkholderiales > Gallionellaceae > Sideroxyarcus. The sequence goes on along the minus strand of JBAQDF010000081.1, from coordinate 46,785 downwards.
CCATCATCGGCGAAGTGCAGGAAGATGCGCACGGCTTTGTGCAGATGACGACCAAACTGGGCGGCCGCCGCGTTGTGGATTGGCTGGCCGGGGAACAATTACCGAGGATCTGTTGATGATCGCATTATTACCCACTGTTCTGGTGATCGACGACGAAGTGCGTTCGCAGGAGGCGCTGCGCCGCACGCTGGAAGAAGAATTTACCGTGTTCACCGCCTCCAATGCGGAGGGGGGGCGCGCGATCATGGAGCGCGAGCCGGTGCAGGTGGTGCTGTGCGACCATCGCATGCCCGGCGTGACCGGCATCAATTTCTTGATAGAGGTGCGCGAGCGCTGGCCTGATGCGGTGCGCATGATCATTTCCGGGTATACCGATGTCGAGGACATCATCGCGGGCATTAACGTTGCGGGCATCTACCAGTACATCCTCAAGCCCTGGCATCCCGAATCGCTGCTGCTGAATGTGCGCGCCGCCGCGCAGTTGTACGACCTGCAGCAGCAGAGCAACCGCATGAACGTGGAGTTGCGCACCATGCAGCCGGTGCTGCAGCGGCGCGTGGCGACCAAGCATGAAAAGCTGCGCGAGCATTACGAGTTTTCGCGCATCGTGCGTGCAACGGACAGCCCGTTGAACGAGGTGATCGAGCTGGCGTCGCGCGTGGCGAATTGCGACATTGCCGTGCATATCTCGGGCGAATCCGGTTCCGGCAAGGAGTTGCTGGGACGCGCCATCCACTATTCCAGCCCGCGCGCCACGCGCGCGTTCGTCATCGAAAACTGCGGCGCGATGTCAGACCAGTTGCTGGAGTCGGAATTGTTCGGCCACAAGCGCGGCAGTTTTACCGGCGCATATGAAGACCGTATCGGCCTGTTCGAACAAGCCGACGGCGGCACGATTTTCCTGGACGAGATCGGCGACACCTCACCGTCGTTCCAGGTCAAGCTGCTGCGCGTTTTGCAAGAGGGCGAGATACGCCCGGTCGGCAGTTCGCGGTCGCGCAAGGTCGATGTGCGCGTGTTGTCGGCAACCAACCGCAACCTGGAAGAGGAAGTGAGCAAGGGGCGCTTCCGCGAAGATTTGTATTACCGCCTGACCCAGTTTGTGTTGCCGATGCCTCCCCTGCGCGAACGCAAGATGGATAACCAGATGATCGCGCTTTCCCTGTTGCGCCAGGCCGCACCTGCCATGGGCAAGGATATCCAGGGATTCACGCCGGAAGCACTGGAGTGCCTGAACAATTACCAGTGGCCGGGCAATGTGCGCGAGATGCAGAACGAGATACTGCGCGCGATCCTGCTGTGCGACGACGAATTCATCGGCGCGCATCTGTTCTCGCCCAAAGTGCTGCGCGCGGCGCCGGACGAGCAGGAGCAGGATATGAGCATCCTCGCCGGGCTGGACGGCAGTCTCAAGGAGCGCATGGATGCGCTGGAAGCGCGCGTGTTGCGCGAATGCCTGATCCGCCACCGTTGGAACAAGACGCGCGCCGCAACCGAGTTGGGTCTGTCGCGCGTGGGTCTGCGCAGCAAGCTGGCGCGCTATGGGCTGGAGAAGAAGGGTGAGTGAGTCAGAACGTAGGATGGGTGTAGCGCAGCGATACCCATCAATTATTTCGATGAGCATGTTGGGTATCACTACGCTCAACCCAACCTACGGATATGGCGTGTTCTCCGAGGAAAATGGGGTTTCGTTTTGAAAGATGAAATGAACAATCAGCCCCTCAATCTTCTCTGGCTGCAATCCGGCGGCTGCGGCGGATGCACGCTGTCGTTGTTGAATGCCGATTGCCGCAATCTGATCGACACCCTGAAAAGTTTCGGCATCAACCTGCTGTGGCATCCGTCCCTGTCCGAGCAAAGCGCAGACGAGGCGCGCAAGATCTTCGAGATGTGTGCCAGCGGCGAAACGAAATTGGATATCCTGTGCCTTGAAGGTTCCGTTCTGAGGGGACCGTTTGGTGGCGGAGGTTTTCATCGCACGACGGGCAGCGAGTCGATGATGGATTTGATCGAGCGCCTGGCCAGGGTCGCGCAACACACGGTGGCGGTTGGCAGTTGCGCGGCTTATGGCGGGGTGACGGCAGCCGGCAGCAATCCGGCTGATGCCTGCGGATTGCAGTACGACATCGACGAGCAGGGTGGATTGCTCGGCGAAGATTACCGCGCGGGCGGCGGTTTGCCGGTGATCAATATCGCTGGCTGCCCGACGCATCCCAACTGGGTGATGGAAACCCTGGTGGCGATTGCGGTGGGCGAGATGTACGAGGATAACCTGGATGTGTTCAGACGCCCGCGCCTGTTCGCCGATCATCTGGTGCATCACGGTTGCAAGCGCAACGAGTTTTACGAATTCAAGGCCAGCGCGCACAAGCCCTCCGATCTGGGTTGCCTGATGGAACACATGGGCTGCAAGGGCACCCAGGTGCATGCCGACTGCAACATCCGCCTGTGGAATGGCGAAGGGTCCTGCACGCGCGGCGGCTATGCCTGCATCGCCTGCACCGAGCCGGGCTTCGAGGAACCGGGGCATGCCTTCGGCATCACGCCCAAGGTTGCGGGCATACCCATCGGCTTGCCGACGGATATGCCGAAAGCGTGGTTCGTGGCGCTGGCGGCATTGTCCAAATCGGCCACGCCGAAGCGCGTGCGGGAAAATGCGGTGGCCGATCATCAGGTGGTGACGCCTGCGAACAAGAGGACGCGCCTGAAATGACACGTCGCATCGTAGGACCATTCAATCGTGTCGAAGGCGATCTGGAAGTGACGCTCGATATCGAATCCGGGCGCGTGCAGGCGGCCTATGTCAATTCACCCATGTATCGCGGCTTCGAACAGATACTGGTCGGCAAGCATCCGCTGGATGCCATGGTCTTTGTGCCGCGCATTTGCGGGATTTGTTCGGTGGCGCAATCGGCTGCTGCGGCGCAGGCGCTGGCACAGGGCATGGGCATACAGCCCCCGCCCAACGGACGTCTCGCGGCGAACCTGACGCTGGCCGCGGAAAATCTGGCCGACCATCTCAGCCATTTCTATTTGTTCTTCATGCCGGACTTTGCGCGCGACGGCTATCGCGACCACGCCTGGTTTGCCGACGCGCAGGCGCGTTTCAAGGCGGTGTCGGGTTCGGCTGCGGCGGACGTGTTGCCGGTGCGCGCCAAATTCATGAACGTGATGGGCTATCTCGCGGGCAGGTGGCCGCACACGCTTTCCGTGCAGCCAGGCGGATCATCGCGCCCACTGGAGGAAGCGGAGAAATTGCGCCTGAAGATTTTGCTGGCCGAGTTTCGCGGATTCCTGGAAAACACGTTGCTTGGCGACAGGCTGGAAGCGGTGGCCGCACTGGATTCCGAAGCGGCGCTGTATGCGTGGATGGAGCCGCGCGCCGGGCGCGCCGACTTCCCGCGTTTCCTGAACATCGCGCGCGCTCTTGGGTTGCAGAACATGGGGCGTGCCACGGATCGCTTCATCAGTTACGGCGCTTATTCCGACGGCGCAACCGCATTGTTCCCGTCTGGACTGTGGGCCGACGATCGTTTGCAGGCGCTGGATATCGGCGCGATTCGCGAAGATGTGACCAGCAGCTGGATGGCGGGCGACAGCGCGCTCGCACCGCAAGAGGGGCGCACCCTGCCGCAACCCGACAAGGCCGATGCGTATTCCTGGTGCAAGGCGCCGCGCCTGTCCGGGCAGGTGGTGGAAACGGGTGCGCTGGCGCGGCAGATGGTGGCCGGGCATCCGCTGGCGCGCGACATGGTGGAGCGCCACGGCGCCAGCGTGACGGCACGCGTGGTGGCGCGCATGCTGGAACTTGCACAGGTGTTGCCGGTGATGGAAACCTGGTTGCGCCAGATTTTGCCCGGCGATGCATATTGTTTGCCGTCGCATGAACTGGAGAATGCGCGCGGGATCGGCTTGATCGAAGCGGCGCGCGGCGGCCTCGGGCATTGGCTGGATGTGCGCGGCGGAAAAATCCATAATTACCAGATCATCGCCCCCACCACCTGGAATTTTTCCCCGCGCGATGCAAACGGCGAACCCGGTGCGCTGGAGCAGGCGCTGGTCGGTCTGGAAGCGGAGGAAGGTGGCAATGCTGCACCGCTGGCTGTGCAGCATGTAGTCAGGTCGTTTGATCCGTGCATGGTGTGTACGGTGCATTGATTGAAAAGCGTTTGCCACAGAGAACACAGAGATCACAGAGAAGTTTGGCGGGGGAACAGCAGATAGCGCCCTGAACTATGACAAGGTTGAGATTGAGTGCAACCGGATTCTCTGTGTACTCTGTGTTCTCTGTGGCTAAAGATTTTGGTTTTTTTGAAGGAAAAGCATGGAACGCTTCACCATCTCACTCGATGAAAAACTCGCCAGCGAATTTGACCGGCTGATCCGCGAACGCGGCTACCTGAACCGTTCCGAGGCGGTGCGCGACATGTTGCGCGGCAAGCTGGATACGTTGCGGGTGCAGGAAGCGCAGGCGCCGTTCTGCGTGGCCAGCTTGTCTTATGTTTACAACCACCACGAGCGCGACCTGGCGGAACGGCTGACCGAACTGCAACACAATCATCACGATCTCGTGGTGGCATCGACGCACGTGCATCTCGATCACGACAACTGTCTGGAGACGGTGATGCTGCGCGGCAAGACCGAGGTGGTGCGGCGTTTCGCCGATGCGCTGATCGCCGAGCGCGGTGTGCGCCACGGGCAGGTCAATCTTGTTCCGGTCGATGCGGATACCGGCCACGGCCATGTACACAGCCATCCCACATCCTGATCAAAGATAGCCGACGCTGACTGCCATGAGCACCCACCATACATCTCCCACCCGCCTGCCGGTCCCGAGCGAACTCGATCCATTCTCGGAATCCGCCTGGATCGAGGTGGTGCGCTCGATGGACGAAGTGTACAACGAGTTGCTCCAATATGAAGTGGTGCTGGAGCAGAAGAACTCCGAACTGGAAGAATCGCAGCAGTTCATTTTCAGCATCCTGACGTCGATGTCCGACTTGTTGGTGGTGTGCGACCGCAACGGCGTGATCGAGGAGGTGAATCATTCGCTGCTCGCGTTTACCGGCAAGACCGAGCAGGAAATGAAGGGCGCAAAGTTGTCGTCGCTGTTTGCGGACGAAAGCGAAGGCGCGATCGCAAAGCGGGTAATTTCCAGTTTGACAACAGAACCCGCTAACGATGTGGAATTGCAGTTCTGCACACACGATGGCAATGCCACCCCGGTGGCGCTCAATTTCACGCCGCGACTTTCCGCCGCAAAAAAACTGCTGGGCGTGGTGATCACCGGACGCCCGGTGGGTGAGTTGCGCCGCGCCTATCACAAGCTGCGCGAGGCGCACGACGAACTCAAGCGCACGCAGCAACAACTCCTGCAATCCGAAAAAATGGCTTCGCTGGGCAAGCTGGTGGCGGGGGTGGCGCACGAGTTGAACAACCCGATCAGCTTTGTGCTGGGCAACATGCATGCGATGCAGCGTTACACGCCGCGCTTGAAACGTTATCTGGATGCGATCCATGGCGGCGAGCCGCGCGAGGTGTTGGACAAGCTGCGCACCGAGTTGCGCATCGACCATATTCTGGACGATCTGCAACCCTTGCTGGACGGTTCGGTGGAGGGTGCGGAGCGCACGCGTGACATCGTGGATGGTCTGAAGCGCTTTTCCGCTGCGGATCGCGATGAGAATGTCGATTTCAACCTGGCGGAAACCATCGAGCGCTCGGTGCATTGGGTAACGCGCGCCGCGCCGACCCATTTCCGCGTGCAGATCGACTTGCCCAAAGACATGCCGTGCTTCGGTTCACCCGGCCAGATCCAGCAGGTGATTACCAACCTCGTGCAGAACGCATCGGATGCCACGGAAAAAACGCCCGACCCGGTTCTGAGCATCACCGCCGAGGAGATCGGCGAGAAGTTGTGCATCCGCTTCCGCGACAACGGCCCCGGTATTCCGGAGCAGGCGCTGGGCAAGATATTCGATCCGTTCTATACCACCAAGCCCGTCGGCAAGGGCACCGGGCTGGGGTTGTCGATCAGCTACGGCATTATCGAACGCCACGGCGGGCAGCTCTCGGCGAGCAACGCAGAAGGAGGCGGCGCCGAGTTCAAACTCTGTCTGCCGCGCGCAAAACGAAGCTGAAGAAAGTAAGCAGATTCAAGAATTTTTCTTATCGAGTTGCTTTATTCGGCCTGACGGATTGTCTTGCCTGAGATCTAATATTCTGAGAATCAATAAGTTGCATTTGTAGCATTGAGTCACTCCAGACCTGTTGCGATCTGTGGCGTAATTCATGTTAAGATAAAAAAAGAAATCGTCATAACGTAGGAGTTGCCATGAGCCGTTTCCTTTTTTTGCTGTTGCTGCTACCACTTTCGGCGCAGGCACACGATCTCTGGATCGAAAAGGAAGCCAACGCTTACACCCTTTACCAGGGGCACCGGCATTCGGCGCATGAAGGGGCGGAAGTTGTTCCCTATGAAGCCGGTGCGGTGAAAAGCGTTTTATGCAGCGATGGTGCGGGCAAAGCCAAAGCGCTGACGCTTGGCAAGACCTATCCGGTCATGTTCGCGGGCGATTGTCCGGTGCTGCTGGCGAGCTTCTCTTCTGGCTACTGGACCAAGACGGTATGGGAGACAAAGAACGTTCCCAAGACCGGTATCAGCGGCGTGATCAAGAGCTGGTATTCGGAAGAGTCGGTGAAAAATATATCCCGCTGGACCGATGCCGTTCCGCTCGGTGTTGGACTGGAGATCACGCCAACGGTCAACCCGTTGATGCTGGCATCGGGCGACAAACTGACGGTACTCGTCACCGACAACGGCAAGCCGGTGGCGGGCGTGCCGGTCGCCTATGCCGGTGACACGCGCGGTGCGACAGGGGCGGACGGCAAGATATCTATCCGTCTGCGCCAGCCCGGCATGCAACTCATTGAGGCCAGCATGGAAACGCCGCTGACCGACGGCAAGGCGGACACGGCGATACGCACCGCCAGCCTGCAATTCGGGATCGCAAAATGAGGGCCGTGCTGCTGTTGCTGGCGATGGTGTGCGCTCCCGCCTTGGCGCACGAGGTCAAGGTCGAGATCTCCAAACAGGGTGCAGCCGTCGTGCGCCTGACTTATGCGGATGGCAGTCCCTTCACCTTTGAGGCCTACGAAATCTACCAACCCGGCAAGGATATTCCCGCGCAGGTCGGCAGGACCAACGCGCTGGGGCAGATCGTGTTCCTGCCCGGCGCGCAGACGGAGTGGCGCATCAAGGCCTATTCCGCAGACGGCCACGGCATGGATCAGACCGTACATGTGGAGGCGGGTGGCAGTTCCGCTTCAACCGGCAGCAGCGAGTTGCCGCGTCCGCTGTTGCTGCTTTCCGGGCTGGGCATTGTGTTCGGCCTGTTTGGTGTCATGCAACTTTTCTACAGGAGAAAACCGTCGTGAGATTCGTATCCGCTTTCACTTTGTTGCTGTTTTCCGCGCCGGTGCTGGCACATCACGGTGTGGCCGGCGTGGGGGCGTCCGGGTTGAACGGGCCGGGCGCGCCGGTGGAATCGGGGGCTTCGACGGTGCTGCCGGAAGGCAAGACGCTGGCTTATTTCAAGGTCGATCATGCGCAGTTCAAGACTTACGACTGGGCAACGCCGAACGAAAAATACGCGCGCTTCACCATGTTGGGTCTGGGCTACGGTGTGAACTCGTGGTTCTCGGTTTATGCCTTCGTTCCCTATCACGAAAAAATTCAGGAGACAGGCGGGATGGATTCTGTCGGCGTGGCCGACGTTTCGGTCATGGGGCAGGTCGGTTTCAAATACGATCAGGGCTTGCGGCTCATCCCGCAAAACGAGAGCCTGGATGATCTTGAGGACTGGCACTTCTCGGTCTTCTTCGGTTCCACGCTGCCCACCGGCAATGCCAACCATCGCATGGCGGACGGCAGCATCGATCCCGGCAAGTCGCATGGCTTCGGCAAGCCCGCTTACACGCTGGGACTCACCGCGACCAAGTCGCTCACCGACAAGCTCACCGTAAGCTTTGAGTCGTCTGCGCTACGCTTCCAGGAGTACACCTATGAAGACGGACAGCGCGTGCGCTTCGGTGCGGAGAACCGCTTCAACACGGCCTTTTCCTATCGCGCTTATACCAACGGTGAAGCGATGTTCCGACTCGATCCCGTTCTGGAGTTGCAATACCTCAATCTCGGTCGCGACACCGAGAACGGGGTGGGCGCAACGGGCACCGGCGGCTCGGTGATCTACACCTTGCTCGGCGCGCGCGCATACTGGGGCAGCACCAGCTTTGCGCTGGGCTACAAGGTGCCGGTCTCGACGAGCCTGAACGAGAACGAGCAACAGCAAGGTGCGGAGGGCAAGGAAAAATATCGCCTGATCTTCTCCGCCTCCAGGATGTTCTGAGCGCGCCATGCACATTCCCGACGGATTTCTCTCACCGCAGACTTACCTGCCCGCCTATGTCGTGGCGGCAGGCGCGTGGGCGTGGGCGGCAAAAGGATTGCGCGCCAACCTCGACGAGACCACCGTGCCCCGGCTGGCTGTGCTGACCGCGTTGGCGTATGCACTCGGCCTGATCATGGTACCGATCCCGGGCGGTACGTCGGGGCACGCTTTGGGCATCGCCATCCTTGCGCTGGTGTTCGGCATACGGCAGGCTTTTCTTGCGTACAGTCTGGTGCTGTTACTCCAGTCGCTGCTGTTTGGCGCGGGCGGAATCACGGCGCTGGCGATCAATGCTCTGGCCATGGGTTTGCTGGGGTCGGCTGCAGCTGTCGCCACGCGTCGTCTGCTCAAACCTCTGGGTGAGACTGCTTCCGTAGCGGCGGCAGCATGGCTGTCGGTCTTCGTGTCGGGAATCGCCGTGGCGCTGGTGCTCGGCATCCAGCCGCTGGTGGCACACAGTGCCGACGGTACGCCGTTGTTCTTCCCCTTCGGGCTCTCGGTCACGCTACCCGCCATACTTGTTCCGCATGCCATCATCGGCGTCGGCGAGGCGCTGCTGACGGTGTTGGTGTGGCGCTATGCCAAAGCGCGGCATTGGGTGGCAGCATGAATCCGCGCCTCTGGCTGTTCGTCTATCTCATCGCGGTGGTCGCGATCACCTTCGTGCACGATGTTCCAATGCTGGCTTTGTTGCTTCTTGCTGCGCTGGTGTTTTCGGGCGGTCGCCGCTGGCAGTTTGCGCGCCGCACGCTGCTCGCCATGCTCGCGTTCAATCTCACCGTGAGTTTCGGCTATGCGGCCATCGCGCTGTGGCAGGGGAATTTCCGGCCCGAGTATCTGGTGCTGGTGAACCTGCGCGTGTTCCTGCTGTTGTATCTCGGCTTCTGGTTCGTCACGACTGTCGATTTGCTGGCGGCACTGTCGGGGTTGCCCTTGCTGCGCCTGGTCGCGACACTGGCCATCGGGCAGATCAAGACCTTCGAGCGCGTGCTGAACGATTTCGACCTGGCGTTCCGCAGCCGCAACCTGGCGCGACCGCACCTGTTGGACAAGGCTCACCACGCCGCTTCGCAGGCGCAGAGCCTGCTCGACAAATCCGTCGCCTCGGCCAACGAAACGGCGCTGGCGATGCGTTCGCGGGGAGCGTTCGATGATTGAGTTGCGCGATATTTCCTTTAACTGGCCGGATGAGCCGACGCTGCTGAACCGTTTTTCGCTGATGGTACGGCCCGGCGAGAAAGTGGTGTTGCTCGGTGCCAACGGCTGCGGCAAATCGACCCTGCTCAAGCTCATGAACGGTTTGCTCGAACCCGTTGCAGGAGAGATTCTCTGGCGCGGTGAAAAGCTGACCCGCGCCGCGTTGCGCCAACCCGGCAAGGCCGCCGCATTCCGCCGCGCCTGCGTGCTGCTGTTCCAGCATCCAGAAGCCATGCTGTTCAATCCGACCGTGCGCGAGGAACTGGCTTACGGTCTAAAGCAGTTGAACGTGAATGGCGTAGACGGTGCAGTAGCAAAGTGGGCGCGCGTGCTGTCGATAGAAGCGCTGTTGGACAAAGCGCCCTTCCTGTTATCAGGCGGGCAGAAACAGAAAGTGGCGCTCGCCAGCCTGCTCGTGCTCGAACCGGAACTGCTGCTGCTGGATGAACCGTCTTCCAGTCTTGATCCTGCCACCATTGGCAGGTTGATCGACCTGCTGCGGCATTCCGGGCGGACGCTGGTGGTCGCCACCCACAACCTCTCGCTGGCGGCGGAACTCGGGGAACGCGCGGTGGTACTGGGCGAGCAGGGGCGCATCCTGTTCGACGGCCATGTCGGGAAAGCGTTGGGCGATATGGCGCTGCTCGAAAAAGCGGGGCTTGCGCACCGGCATAGTCATCACCACGGCGGCGATGAGCATGTCCACGTACATACCCATGATTGGGAATAGCGCCGACGGTGTGCGACTGTTCAGGCGGCCACGATATTGATTGATGGCATGGGTGCCGCATCCGCTGCGCCAAGGCTGGACAGGCTTTTCTCGATATCCTTGAGTGCTTCTTCCAGGTCAGCCATCTCGCGCTTGGTCGATTGATCTGTGCCTTTGCGTTCGCGTACTTCATTCTGCTTTGCCAGCGCCTTGAGTTGCGCCGCCAGTTTCCTGACCTCCATGGCAAACGCCAGATCTTCCTGCGATGCAGAGTCCGTTCTGGAATACTCCGCTATTTTGTTTCCAAGCTGTTCGTTTAACTGATGCGCTGAAATTTGCTGATACTGCATGGATGCTGCGGCGCCTGCCGTTGTTGTAGCGGAAACATCCGGAGTGGCATCCTGTCCCGATTGTTCTGCAACCGCAGCATCCGGTGCTACTGCAGCGGATGCACTCTGATCGTCGGCGATGCCTGCCGTCGATGCAACGTTTGCCTGGGAAGCCGCTCCAGACGCTGAAGCATATTCCCGCGCGGCGGCCGCCAGTTCCTTGGCCAGCAAGGCGATCTGCCGCGCCCTTGCCTTGGGATCGCCGCCGGTCAGCATCATCAATATCCTGATCTGCTCCTTTACGCGTCTGAGTACCTCGGCAGCAAATGCTTTTTTTGACTGGTTGATTTGCTGGGTGACATCGCCCCACTTGTCGACCGCCTGTTGGGCATCGCTCCATCTGTTCAGAATTGCCCCCAATTGCGAATTCAGCTGATTCGGCTTGAACGGGGCCGGGCTGCTTGAAGCAGGCAGGGTTGAATCACTGGCAAGGGTTTGCCTTGCAGACCCTTTGGCAAGCTGCTGAACCAGGATATTCGTAGTGGAGTTGATGCCTGTTTTGATGATGGTTGTCATGTCCTGTGCTCCATGCTGCGGCTACAACACAGGCTCCCGGTTGATCCGCATCCAGCCGAAGGTTTTCTGCCTGATAAGACAATTATCGACATTGCAGGGTGCTTCTTGAGTGAAATATCCGTAATGTATTGATTCATGCGAGGGATTTGCAGGTGCGAGGTTTTGGAATTCATCTTCAACTTTGTATTCAGGATAACGTGATCGGATGCGGCGGCCTCAAGCTGAATGCATAAGCCCTCTGTTATCATTGCGCCATGCTGAATATTCAAAACCTGACCTACCTGCAAGGTGGCATTCCCCTGTTTCAATCCGCAAACCTTCAAGCCTTCGCCAACCAGCGCATCGGTCTGGTCGGCAAGAACGGCTGCGGTAAATCCACGTTGTTCCGATTGATACGCGGCGAAATAAAATCCGACGGCGGCGAAGTCTCGCTGCAAAGCGGCAAGACGCTGGGCTTTGTCGAGCAGGAGATCGCCAACTCCACGCAGCCCGCGCTGGAATTCGTGCTGGACGGCGACGCGCAATTGCGCCGTCTGGAAAAGACACTGGCGCAGGAACAACACGACGCGGCCTGGTTCGAAGCGCAGCAGCATTTCGAATCCATCGACGGCTACGGCGCCCCGGCGCGCGCCGCACAACTGCTGAGCGGCCTGGGCTTCGAGGCCAACACGCTGCAGCGCCCCGTCAGCAGTTTCTCCGGCGGCTGGCGCATGCGACTCAATCTGGCGCGAGCGCTGATGCACCGCGCCGACCTGCTGCTGCTCGACGAACCCACCAACCACCTCGACCTCGAAGCCATCATTTGGCTGGAACAGTATCTGGCGCGTTATCCCGGCAGCATCCTGCTGGTGTCGCACGACCGCGAGTTCCTGAATGCCACTGTCAACCGCATTGCCCATGTGCACGATTGCGTCATCGACACTTATGCGGGCGACTACGACGATTTCGAGCGCGCGCGCGCCGAGCGCATCGCGCTGCAGAACCAGGCCTTCCAGACCCAGCAGGCCAAGATCGCCCACCTGGAAGATTTCGTGCGCCGCTTCCGCGCCAAGGCCACCAAGGCCAAGCAGGCGCAAAGCCGCGTGAAGGCGCTGGAGCGCCTGACACGCATCGCCCCCGCGCATGTCAGCGACGGCCACTTCGAACTGGAGATCGAAGCGCCGGAACGCAGCCCCGATCTGCTGCTGCGCGCCGAAGGAATGGGGTTTGCGTATGGCGACAAGAAACTGTTCGACAAGGTCGAGCTCAACTTGCGCGCCGGAGCGCGTATCGCGCTGCTCGGGCCGAACGGCGCGGGTAAATCCACGCTGATCAAGCTACTGGTCGGCGAACTGCAACCCACCAAAGGCAAGCTGGAAATCACGCCGGACATCCGCATCGGCTATTTTGCGCAACACCAGTTGGAGAATCTGGACAGTGCAGCCACGCCGCTGCAGCACATGGAGCGCCTTGCCCCCAAGGAAACCACATTGACCCTGCGTACCTTCCTCGGCCGATTCGGTCTGGCGGGCAACAGCGAAGAACGTCCGGTAGAAAGTTTTTCCGGCGGAGAGAAGAGCCGCCTCGCGCTCGCGCTGCTGGCCTGGCAAAAGCCGCATCTGTTGCTGCTGGACGAACCCACCAACCACCTCGACCTGGACATGCGCGACGCGCTTACGCTGGCGCTGGAGGAATACACCGGAGCAGTGGTGCTGGTCTCGCACGACCGCAGCCTGATTCGCGCCGTGGCCGATGAACTGTGGCTGGTAGCGGACAACACGGCCAAGTTGTTCGACGGCGACCTGGAAGACTACAAGGATTGGATTGAGAACCGCCGCCGCGAGACAGTCGCCGTAAAGGTGGAAAAACCCATCCAGCCCGCAGCACCCAAACCCAACCGGAAAGCGGTGCAGTCCAAACTGGCCAAGCTGGAAACGGAACTGGGCAAAGCACAAACGGAGCTCGGCGAGATCAACACCCAACTGGGCGACCCCGCCAGCTATGCGGAGGGCAACAGCGACCTCATCACAAAACTCAACGCACGGCGCGTGGTGCTGGAAACCAAAGTGGCGGAGCTGGAGGAGGGGTGGCTGGAGATGCAGATGAGTCTTGAGGGGTAAGGGTGCGTACGGGCTCAGGCTTGAGCAGATTGTCGCAATCGTTCTCTTAAAGTCAGGAGGCGCGCATTTAAGCGAGCGAAGTCAGTATGGGAAGGTTTTGGTGAGATTTTGGCTTAAGTTGAGGGGATTGGGGGGCTGATCGGTTTCGCCCTGTTGTATGCAGAAAGCGGGATCGCCCTCGCGTCTGGAAAGACTGGTAGCATGGACGAAACTCGCTAAACTGGGATCACTCAACGCGTGAACTTTGACGGGAACCTGCCCCTACGATTGGTTGGCCGATACCCGCCCGAGACTTAATTTAGACTTTTGGAAAGTGCATAGTGCGTTCTTCTATAGCCATAACAATGCTGGTCATCGCAAATCTTTTTTGCGGCAATTTAATGGCTAGCGATTTGCCAAACCCGTGTAGTCGCGATCGTAATCCCAATGACTTCACCATTTTCAGTTATCACGAAATAGCTGAAAAAAGCGAGACGCTAGACTCGACTTACGCGGTCTCGACTGCCAGTTTTGATGCGCAGATGAAATGGCTTATTGATAACGGCTATCACTTCATCAAAATCGACGACATCCTCAACTATAGGAAACACCATCGACCGTTACCCAGCAAAGCCGTTTTGATTACCTTTGACGATGGTTATCAGTCGGTTTATGCCAACGCGTTCCCGATCATAAAAAAATACAAAATACCCACGGTGATTGCCTTGGTTGGAAGCTGGCTTCAAGCGACAGACAAGGTTGATTTTGGTGGATACCTGATCGATAGAAGCAAGTTCCTGAGCCAAAAAGAAATCAAGGAAATGGTTGGCAGTGGTCTGGTTGAGGTGGGCAGCCATAGTTACCTTCTGCATCGGGGGATTTTGGGAAATCCACAAGGAAATATGCAACCCGCTGCGATTACCCGCCAATGGTTGAGCGATAAGGGGGGGTATGAAGACGACAAAAGCTACCAACGACGAATTTACCAGGACCTGAAAACCAATAACGACTTTCTCAAGCAATATACCGGTCAAAAACCACGAGTCATGGTTTGGCCGTTCGGTGAGTACAACATGGAGGTGCGCAAAATCGCCGAGAGCCTTGGAATGCCCGTCGGGCTTACGCTGGACGATGGAAGTAATACCAAAGTCACCCCCTTATGGGGACTGCGGCGAATTTTGGTTGACCAAAAAATGTCGCACGCCGACATGGAACTCAACATGTGGGATCGTAACAACAATTTCAACGACGGCGCGCTGACCACCAAGGCGATGCACATCGATCTCGATTACATCTATGATCCTGATCCCGAGCAAATCAACAAGAACCTCGGCGAACTGCTTGAGCGGATCAAGAGAGTCAATGCCAACACCGTCTACCTCCAGGCGTTCGCCGATCCTGACGCAAATGGAGCCGCTAATTTTGTTTATTTTCCAAACCGCCATATTCCGGTGCGTAGTGATTTGTTCAATCGGGTGGCATGGCAGATTGGTACCCGCACCCAAGTCAAACGGGTATACGCCTGGATGCCGATGATCGCCTGGGAATTGCCTGCCGGCAATCCCGCTGCGAACGACAAAGTGGTGACCTTGCAAGTCGATCAGACGCATCTGAATATGGGTTACCCACGACTTTCGCCTTTTTCAGCAAAGGCGCGCAAGGTCATCCGGGAAATCTACGAAGACTTGGCGAAATCGTCTGTCATAGACGGGATACTCTTTCATGACGATGTGACCCTGTCAGACTATGAAGACGATAGCGTGATGGCTCATGCGCAATATAAAAAATGGGACTTGAAAGAAAGTGTCCATGACATTCGATCGAATCGTTCTTCGTTTTTGCATTGGACGAAGCTCAAAACCGAATACCTGGACGACTTTGCATTGGAGTTGGCACAAATCGTTCGTGGTTATCGTCCGGATCTTAAAACGGCTCGCAATCTCTATGCGCAAGTGGCCTTAAATAAAGATGCCCAAGAGTGGTACGCCCAAAATTTGGCTGATTCGATTAATAAATATGACTACACCGCCATCATGGCGATGCCTTACATGGAAAAAGCTGATGACGCCGGGTCGTTTTACGACCGAATTATTTCCAATGTCAAAAGCGAAACCTGTGGTCTGGAACGGACGGTTTTTGAGCTGCAAACGGTCAATTGGCGAAATAACAGCGAACCAATTTCGCCTCAAGAACTCAGCCTGACCATCCAGCACTTGTACGATCTTGGGGTAAATCACATTGCGTATTACCCGGATGATTTGTTTCATAACAACCCCGATGCCGATTTGATGAAACAGGATTTTGCAAAAAAACCGATCCGAATGTTTTCATTTACTCCCAATAGTTTTTTACCCGGGAAATAAGACTTTGATGGTTACTTTCATTTTGAAGGATTGAGATCAGGATGGGTTCGCATATTTTTTCGCACTCCCTTTGGCACTTTTTCATCGGGTACATCTTCTACTATCCGCTCTTCATGTCGAGTCTGTGGATTGTCGGGGCGATTTACTTTTATTTTAAAAATGAAAAAGCGGTTCAATCTCATCTGATTCCCAGACTTAGAGACGGGGAGACATGGGAGGGAGTCAGTGTCTTGATCCCTTGTTTTAACGAAGGTGGAAATGCGGTTGAGACGATTACTTATGCTTTGAATGTCACGTATCCGAATTTTGAAGTGATCGCGATTAATGACGGAAGCACGGACAATACCCTGGAGATCTTGCTCGAATTGGCTCGAGCTAATCCGAAGCTAAAAGTTGTCAATCTTGCCGAAAATCAGGGAAAGGCTCTTGCTCTTCAAGCGGGTTCATTGCTGGCAAAAAACGACTATCTAGTCTGCATTGATGGCGATGCGTTGCTTGATCCATACTGTGTCCACTGGATGGTCAAACACTTTATTCGCTATCCCCAGGTCGCCGCAGTGACGGGCAACCCGCGCATCCGCAACCGGACGAGTCTGCTCGGCAAAATTCAAGTGGGCGAGTTTTCGTCGATAGTCGGGATGATTAAGCGCGCACAGCGCTCGTTTGGGCGACTATTTACCGTTTCAGGGGTGATTGCAGGGTTTCGAAAATCGGCGGTGCATGAGGTGGGATACTGGAGTCCGGATATGCTGACCGAGGATATCGACATCACATGGAAACTACAATGCAACGGTTGGGATGTGCGGTTCGAACCCAAAGCCCTGGTGTGGATCTTGATGCCCGAGACGATTCAAGGGCTTTGGAAACAGCGCTTGCGCTGGGCTATGGGTGGCGTTCAAGTAATGCTGAAAAACTTCAAGGTGCTCTTTGCATCCAGGCAAACCCACTTGTGGGGGTTGATGGTCGAGATGATCCTCAGCACCCTTTGGGCGTACAGCATGGCGTTGGTTTTAGGCGTATGGATGGTGAGTCTGCTTTTCCCGGTAGGTTACCTCACGCCCGATAGTTCGCCGATTTTGCCCGATGAGAGCAGTGCGTTTTTGATTGGCGCGTGTCTGTTGCAGTTCGCGGTGAGTCGATGGCTGGACGGCCACTACGATCATGGATTGGGGAAAAACTATTTTTGGATGATCTGGTATCCGTTTTTTTATTGGTTTCTCAATCTAATAACGGCAGTTACGGCATTGCCAAAAGTGTTATTTGGCACCCGGAAGCGGGCACGGTGGGTAAGTCCTGATCGGGGGCTACATCAGGAACTCAATAAACAAAGGGATGGCGATCATGGATAAACATACTCTGATCATCAATAAACGCCACGAGATGCCGCGCAGCAAAATTTGGTTGTGGGATGGAATTACATTCTTGCTGTGGGTCGGATTTATCTATTTGTGGCTCCCGGTGCTTCACATTTTCTATCGCATTATTACTGCCGAAGTCCCTGCAGAAGAAATTTCCGACTGGATCTACGACAATATCCATAGCGTCACATTTGAACATGGCGTTGAGGTGCTCGTCATCACGCCCATTGTGTTGTTCATTTTGTCATGGCTAAGACGCCATAAAGGGCCGAGCGAGCATATCGTCTATAAGAATGACGACTATGCCCGGTATTTCAAGCTCGAAGTGGGCCAACTAAAAACATGCTTCGATAGTCAGTTGGTCACCGTATACCACGATGATCATGGTCAAATAACCGCGCTAGACAATCATATCAATTAGATGTTCGGCGCTTGATCCCACAGATAATATTAAAGCAGCTACCCGTACACATGTGCATCCCCAATCCATTCCATCCGTTGAACTATTTCGCAATATCACCGCCTAATCTGTGCCATCAACTGCGGTGCCATTTTTCGACGTGTTTATTCGTTGATAGCATTGCCATTCAACATCCGCAACGGATGTTTATTATTTACCGAAGAGACTGGGAGTATGTCATGAGAATTTCAAAAGGATTGCTGGTTGTTGCCGCTGTTGTGCCGTTGCTTGTCGGGCTGAATGGATGCGCCAGCAGAATCATCGGAGTTCGCGAAGGAGCGGAGCGGGTGTCATTGGCGGATGCAAACCAGGTTGCAAACTGCCAGTCCAAGGGGAGTACCACGATCAGCATTTTTGCCAAAGCCGGAATTACCGGAATCACCCGCGCTGTAAAAGACGTAGAAGACAATATGTATCAAATGGCTCGCAATCATGCGGTGGATGTCGGGGCGGATACGGTGGTGAAGGGTGAGTCGCCGGAATTAGGCAGGCGGACTTTTGCAGTGTACAAATGCAGGCCTTAATTCGGCAACTGTACGGTGCGCTTGCGCACCGGAGCAAAATGGTGCGCAGGCGCACCCTAATTGAGCTAGTTGTTCCACCAGAGGGTTAGGGGGACTCGTTGAGTTCCCGCCCTCACCCCGGCCCTCTCCCAAAGGGAGAGGGAGTAAGCAGACTTAATCCTTCACCACTTCGCCGCCCAGGGCCTCGGTCAGATCGGTCAGCAACTTGGCCAGTTCGCCCGTCATCAAGGTGAAGTCGAGTTCAAACAGTTCGTCTTCGTTGTCCGCGACCTTGGACGACTCTTCCTTGATGATGTCCAGGAATTCGATGCGTTTGAGTTGCAGGTGTTCGTTGAGCACAAACGATATACGGTCGTTCCAGGTCATGCCGAGGCGGGCGGCGCGTTTGCCTGCCGAGATATGAGCGAGGATTTCCTTGCCTTCCAGCGCGTGGTTGGCATAGCGCACGGTTGCCTTGCTTTCGTCGCTGGAGCGTAACTCCAGTTCGCGGTCTATCGTAAATCCGGCCGGTGCATTCTCTCCAGCCAGCCAGTCGGTCATGGCGGCGATGGGGGAGAGTGCGGTGTGCAGCAGTTGCACCGGGAAGTTGTCTACGGTCTTTCCCAAATGTTCAAGCAATTCTTCTGCCTTGGCTGCCGAGGCGGCTTCGATGATCAGGCGGCCTTTGGTCAGGTCCAGCCAGGCGTAGGTGGTGCGCTGCACCGCGAAGGCTCTGGGCAGCAGGTCGTCGGTGACGGCTTGCTTGATCTCCTTCAGCTGTTTGCGCCCGGGTTTGTAGCCCTGTTGCGCTTCGATGTCGGCCACGCGCTCTTTGGTGAAACGGTTGATGATGGAGGCGGGCAGCAATTTTTGCTCGACGCCCAGTGCGAACAGGATCTGTTTGTTGGCGGTGTGGACCAGACGATCATCTCCGCGACAGGAGACCCAGCCCAGACTTTGCTTGTCGAGCCCGCTGCAGGGTTGCAGTGGCTTGAGGGACAGCTTTTCTTCGAGTTTTGCGGGAGTGATGCGGAAGTCGTCGGGCAGGCGATAGATGAAGATGTTCTTGAACCACATGGCGGGGTGTCCGGAAAAGTTGCGGATTATAGCCGGGAGCGCCGACGTCTCGTCGGCCTGTTTCAAGTATTTGCCGACGGGACGTCGGCGCTCCCAATCAGACCTCTTTGCGCGCAGCTTCGATCATCTGCCAGGCCAGGCTCATCGGCTCCGGCAGCGTGGGCAATGCGTTGCATTTGAACCAGCCCGCGGCCTCGATCTCCGATGGATCGGGAGTGATGGTTCCGCCTGCGTAGTCGGCAAAGAATGCCACCATCAGGGAATCCGGGAACGGCCAGGACTGGCTGCCATAGTATTGAAGGTTGGTGATTTCTATGCCCACTTCTTCGCGTATTTCACGCGCCGCGCATTGCTCCAGCGTTTCGCCCGCTTCCACAAATCCGGCCAGGGCGCTGAACACGCCGGGTTTGAATCGGGGACTGCGCGCCAGCAAGAGTTCGTCGCCGCGCTTGATCAGTACCATGACGGCAGGCGAAATTCGGGGATAAGTCACGAGGCCGCATGACGGACAGTGCATGGAATACTCGT
The DNA here is from genome assembly GCA_049286265.1 of Sideroxyarcus sp. Classification (GTDB taxonomy): domain Bacteria; phylum Pseudomonadota; class Gammaproteobacteria; order Burkholderiales; family Gallionellaceae; genus Sideroxyarcus. The sequence continues at coordinate 27,157 of JBAQDF010000081.1, read as the reverse complement.
CAGCTTTGCGGGTGTTGGGCGTGCCGCACTTGCCGCAGTAGCGGTGGTTCTTCTGCCAGTCCAGCAGCAGGACGGCGCGTCCTGCCAGGGTAATGGCTTCCGTGCTGACCAGACTGAACAGGCTGCGCACGGAGATCAGTTCGCCGGAATAGTTGTCGGGAAGTTTGTCCAGTTCGGCCGTGTAGCAGGGCAGCCCCTGCCATTCCCCCACCAATAGTGCGTTCTTGGGGTTGCCGAAATCCGCCGCATGTCCGCATGGAAAATATATTCCGTTGGGTTGGTCAACGGTAGCGAGCAGTTGGTTGTTGCTGCGTAGCAGCCAGTAGCTTAATTCGTTCATGGAAATTCCGGTTCGTGGCCGTCAAAGCCGGGTAGTGTGGTGATGCTAGTGTTTTGCGGAGCGGCTGGACTTTTCCTGTTGCAGGCGCGCCAGTTTGTCGGCCTTTTCGATTCTTACCGTCAGCGCTTTCTGGACCAAAGCGTAGAAACTCACCAGATCCTGGCCGGGATGGTCATCCATCACGCCGCCGTCCTGGAAGAATTCCGCAAGCCAGAGCGAATCCAGTTCGGCTTTGCCCGTTTCCTGCAGATATTCTTCCGCTGCCATCTCGACATATTCGGTCAGTTTGCGCATGGATGCTCCGGCGGGACTATTTGCGTTTCTTGTTGTAGGCCGCCGCGATCTCGAGGTATTGCTTGAGTTCGGTTTCGATGGTGGAGAGCTGGTAGTAGTCGTTGCCCGACTGCTTGGCCAGCTCCAGTTGATCGATGGCTCCGAACAGGTCGCCGTGCAGGATGTAGACGTAGGACAGCATGTGGTGTTCTTCCTGATGCCGCCCCAGCGCGGCATAGGTGCGTGCCTGGAGTTCGTAAAGTTTGGGATCGTTGCCGTTCTGGATTACTTTTTCATCGAGCAGCTTGAGCGCTTCGTCATAGCGATGTTCACGCAGCAGCACTTCGGCATAGTCATAGATCAACGCGTGATGCTGAGGAAAGTTTTTTAGTGCTGTGCGGTAAAACGCGAGAATTTCCTTGTCCTGTTTGTCCAGCTGCCTGATCTGCCCCCCCAGTGTTTCTATGCTCGCATTGAGCGGCGCTTGCTTGTGCAGGGTGGCGTATTCCTGCTCGGCGCGTTGCGGCTGGCGGTTGCGCAATAAGGCCAGCACCAGCCCGTAACGGTGAGCGATGGGGTTGCCGAATTTCTTTGCGCCCAGGGCGGCGTCGAAGTAGGTGACTGCTTCCTTTGGAGTCTTCTGCGATGCAGCAATCCGGGCGCGCATCAGCTGAAAATCCAGGCTGTCGGGCACGAGGCGATAAGGTATCTGTTGCACGCGATCGTCCACATCGGCAATACGTTCGTGGGTGATGGGGTGCGTGCGCAGATAAGAGGGGGTATTGCCTTCCACCAGATGCGTGGCTTTTTGCAGGCGCTCAAAGAACAGGGGCATGGCGCGCGTATCAAACCCGGATTTCTCCAGGATACCGAGGCCGATGCGGTCGGCTTCTTTTTCGTGTGTGCGAGTGAAGTTGAGCTGGCGCTGAACTGCCCCGGCCTGGGTGCCGATGATGGCGGCATTCGCGGTATCCGGGTTGTTGCGCGCGGCGAGGATGGCTACGGCGAGTGTTGCCAGTGCGGCGAGCGAGTCGTAGCGTGTACCGGAAACCATGCGCGCGTAGTGATGTTGCGTGACGTGCGAGATTTCGTGGCTCAACACCGAGGCGAGTTCGGATTCGCTCTGCGAGAGTTGGATCAGCCCGGTGTTGACGCCGATAAATCCGCCGGGCAGGGCGAAAGCGTTGATCGCGCTGTCGTTGATGGCAAAAAACTCGAAGGCCTGCCCGGGTTCGGGACTGTTCGAGACGAGCCGTGCGCCGAGCTGGTTGAGGTAGTCGGCAATTTCCGGATCGTCCATGTATTTTTTGTCGGCACGGATCTGGAACATGCTCTGTTCGCCGATCTGTTGTTCCATTTGCGGCGAGATGATTTCTTGCGAAATATCGCCCATATCGGGCAGGCCGTCGGCGTGTGCCAAGAGCGGCAGGGCAAATAGTGCGGAAAGCAGTGATTTTTTCATGGGCAATATGATAGCACCGCCCCCGATGAGTTCCCTTGGACACTGTAATTCCTTGTAAAAATTACGGTTGCTGGACAGGGAATCGTCTAGCATTCAGAATGCGCGCCTCAACGGAGCTTCAGGTTATTGATATGTTCGGAAAATACGAGATCGTCAAGGAATTGGGGCACGGCGCTACCAGCACCGTGTACCTCGCGCTCGACCCGTTCAGCCAGCAACAGGTCGCGCTCAAGGTGTTCAACTTGAACAACCTGCGCGATGTCAATCGCGCCAAGGCCTATCGCAAGCTGCTGCTGACCGAGGCTTCGCTCGCCGGGAAACTGTCGCATCCCCACATCGCGAAAATTCTGGACGCCGTGATGGAAGGCGATACGAACTACATCGTGATGGAATACGTCGAGGGCGAGACGCTGGAAAAATACGGCGAGGTCGATCACCTCATGGATATCGGCCGCATTGCCGAGATCATCTACAAATGCTGCAAGGCGCTGGAATACGCGCAATACCAGGGCGTCACGCACCGCGACATCAAGCCAGCCAACATTCTTCTTTGCGGCGAGAGCGATATCAAGATTTCCGATTTCGGTGCGGCCGTTGTGAATAGCCAGCAAAGCACTCAGGTCAGCGGCGTGGGCTCGCCGGCATATATGTCGCCGGAGCAGATCAGGGAACAGCCGCTGACGCACCAGACCGACATTTACTCGCTCGGCGTGACCATGTACCGCCTGCTTACGGGCAAGCTGCCGTTCGATGCGGCCAACAGTTACAGCATGATCTACCAGATCATGAACATCAATCCGCAACCGCCCAGCACTTTCCGCCCGGAAATTCCCCGCGAGCTGGATGCCATCGTGCTGCGCGCGATGAACAAGGAGACTTCGGTACGCTACCAGACCTGGGATGAATTCGCGCGCGATCTGGTGTCGTTTATCAGTTACAGCGTGCCGCAGCAGGATGAATTCTTCGATACCGAGAAGTTCGACACTTTGCGTGCCCTGAATTTCTTCAAGAATTTCGGCGACGTTGAGTTGTGGGAGGTATTGCGCATCAGCACATGGCACAAAGTCTCCAAAGAGGAATCGATCGTCCGTGAGGGTGAAGAAGGGGTGAATTTCTACATCATCGCCAGCGGATCGGTGCGTGTGCTCAAGCAGGGCAGGTTGATGAGCCTGCTGCATCAGGGAGATTGCTTCGGCGAAATGACGCATCTCTCCGGCAAGGACGCGCGTCGCTCCACCGATGTGGTTTCCAAGACCGATGTAACGCTCATCGAGATCGATCCTGCTGTGCTTACCCGTACCTCGGCGAATTGCCGTTATCAGTTCAGCGAAGCTTTTCTGGGGACGCTGGTGCGGCGTTTATCGATGGCCAACACGCGCATCTCGCGGTTGCTGAGCGATCATGGACATGGAGATGAGCAGTAAAAAAATCGGTGCGAATTTAACGGGGAAGTTATCGCGTGAGTAACTCAAACCCAAATTTCGATGTTGAGCTGGACGTGCGGAAACTGGCCTGCCCGCTGCCCATCCTGCGCGCCAAGAAATCGCTGGCATTCATGAGCAGCGGACAAGTATTAAGAATCGTTGCGACCGACAAAGGCTCACCCAGGGATTTCGTGGATTTTTGCAGCAAGACCGGCAATGAATTGCTGTCGTCAACTGAAGAGAGCGGCGAATTTATCTTCCTGATCCGCCGCCGCTGACCGCCGTCATTCCCGCGCAGTAATGTAGGGTGGGCACGTTTTTGGTGCCCACGCTGAAACCATCTCTGCAACCGCGTGGGCACCAAAACGTGCCCACCCTACATTTACCCCAGCTTCTTCCGCTGCGCCTGCAACTGCACCACCGTAATCCCGAACTCTTCCAGCCGCTTCTTCTCCTGCTCCACCACCGCCGCCGGGGCGCGCGCGACGAAGCTCTCGTTGCCGAGTTTGGCATTGGCCTTGGTGATCTCGTTGGAAAGGCGCGCGATCTCCTTGTCCAGACGCTCGCGTTCCGCCGCCACGTCGATCTCCACTTTTAGCATCAGCTTGAAGTTGCCGACGATGGAGACGGGCGCATCGCCTTCCGGCAGTTCTGCGACGACCTGCACTTCACTCAGCTTGCCGAGGCTGCTGATGTAAGGCGCAAGCGCGTTCAGCACCGTTGCGTCACCGGCTGCGATCAGCGGCACGCGCGCGGCGGGCGACAGGTTCATCTCGCTGCGCAAGCTGCGGCAGGCGGTGGTGAGTTCCTGCAACAGCGCGATCTGTGCACTGGCGGCCGCGTCGTTCTTGCCGCTGTCGGCCTTGGGATAGGCTTGCAGCATGATGCTGTCGCCGGCCTTGTTTGCCATCGGCGCGACCGATTGCCACAGTTCTTCGGTGATGAACGGGATGATGGGGTGCGCCAGACGCAGGATGGTCTCCAGCACACGCACCAGGGTACGGCGCGTTCCGCGTTGCCGCGCTGCTGAATCCTGAATCCCGAGTCCCGAATCCTGCAGTTGCACCTTGGCCAGTTCCACATACCAGTCGCAATAGGTGTTCCATACCAGCTCGTACACGGCGCGCGCGGCCATGTCGAAACGGTAATCGGCGAAGTGCGTCGCCATCTCGGCTTCAGCCTTCTGCAGTTCGCTGATCATCCACTTGTCGGCAGCTGAGAATTCCAGCGGCAGCGATTCGTCCTGACCAACGTCTTTACCTTCGCAGTTCATCAGCACGAAGCGAGTAGCATTCCACAACTTGTTGCAGAAGTTGCGATAACCCTCGCAGCGTTGCATGTCGAACTTGATGTCGCGGCCGGGTGAGGCGAGCGAGGCGAAAGTGAAGCGCAATGCATCGGTGCCGAAGGCAGGGATGCCTTCCGGGAATTCCTTGCGCGTGCGCTTCTCGATCTTCTCGGCATCCTTGGGATTCATCAACCCGGTGGTGCGCTTCTTCACCAGGTCTTCGATGCCGATGCCGTCGATGAGGTCGATGGGATCGAGCACGTTGCCCTTGGACTTGGACATCTTCTGGCCTTCCGCGTCGCGGATCAGGCCGTGTACGTACACATCCTTGAACGGGATCTTGCCGGTGATGTGTTTGGTCATCATCACCATGCGCGCCACCCAGAAGAAGATGATGTCGAAGCCGGTGACCAGTACCGACGAGGGCAGATACTGCTTCACGAAAGCGTTCTGCGCGTCGAATGGCTTGCCTTCTTCCCAGTCGAGCGTGGAGAACGGCCACAGCGCGGAGGAGAACCAGGTGTCGAGCACGTCGTTATCGCGATCGAGCTGTCCTGCGTAACCGGCCTTGTCGGCGAGCTTGCGCGCCTCGGCTTCGTCGCGCGCGACGAACACTTCGCCGTTGGTGCCGTACCACGCGGGGATCTGGTGACCCCACCACAACTGGCGTGAGATGCACCAGTCCTGGATGTTGTTGAGCCACTGGTTGTAGGTGTTGACCCAGTTTTCGGGGTGGAACTTGATCTCGCCGGAGCTCACGCATTCCAGCGCCTGCTCGGTGATGCTCTTGCCCTCGGGGCCAGCCTTGCTCATCGCGACGAACCACTGGTCGGTCAGCATCGGCTCGATGACGACTCCTGTCCTGTCGCCGCGCGGGACTTTGAGTTTGTGCTTGTCGGCTTTGATGAACAGACCTGCGGCTTCGAGGTCGGCGCAGATCTGCTTGCGCGCAACGAAGCGATCCATGCCCTGGTATTGCTTGGGTGCGTGCTCGTTGATCTTCGCGTCCAGCGTGAGGATGGAGATCATCGGAAGTCCATGGCGCTGTCCCACGGCATAGTCGTTGAAGTCATGCGCAGGCGTGACCTTCACCACGCCGGTGCCGAATTCCTTGTCCACGTAATCGTCGGCGATGACGGGGATGGTGCGGCCGCACAGCGGTAGTGTGACCTGCTTGCCGATGAGGTGTTTGTAGCGTTCATCCTCGGGATGCACCATCACCGCGACGTCGCCCAGCATGGTCTCGGGGCGGGTGGTGGCGACCACCAGATGGCCGGAGCCATCCGCCAGCGGATACTGGATGTGGTACATGAAACCGTCTTCTTCCTCCTGCACCACTTCGAGGTCGCTCACTGCGGTGTGCAGTTTCGGGTCCCAGTTCACCAAGCGCTTGCCGCGATAGATCAGGCCTTCGTTGAACAGGCGCACGAACGTTTCGGTGACGGTCTTGTTCAGCTTCGGGTCCATGGTGAAGCGCTCGCGCGACCAGTCGGGCGAGGTGCCGAGGCGGCGCATCTGCTGGGTGATGGTATTGCCGGAGTATTCCTTCCACTCCCACACTTTCTCGATGAACTTCTCGCGGCCGAGGTCGTGGCGCGAGATCTTCTGCGCATCGAGCTGGCGCTCCACCACGATCTGCGTGGCGATGCCCGCGTGGTCGGTGCCCGGTTGCCACAGCGTGTTGTCGCCGCGCATGCGGTGGTAGCGCGTGAGCGCATCCATCAGCGTCTGGTTGAAACCGTGCCCCATGTGCAACGTGCCAGTGACGTTGGGCGGCGGCAGCTGGATGCAGAAATTCTCTTTCTTCGAGCCGTCGAGTCCGGCCTTGAAATAACCGGCGTTCTCCCAGGTGGGATACCAGCGGGCTTCGATGTCTTTCGGGTCAAAACTTTTTGCGAGTTCCATTGCGGTCTTTACGTGTGGGTTGGGTGCGTCGGAAAGGGCGGGATTATACAGGGCGTAGGGTGGGCACGTCTTCTGTGCCCACGCGGTTACAAGTGGGAATTCCCGCGTGGGCACAGAGAACGTGCCCACCCTACAAGCTGCGTTTTACGTCTTGCGCAGGTCGAAATGGCGCAGCTCGTAGCCGCGATCCTTGTAGAACTTGTAGCGATCGCGCCCCAGCTTGGCATCTTCATCATCCTGGTTGACGATCTCGATGACGCGTTCGAAGCGGCTGAAGAACGGCAGGCACACGTTGTGCAGGCTGATCAGCAGTTCGGAATGCGGGAAGGTCTCGTCGTGGCCGATGACCACCGGCAGCGTGGCCGCCTCCGCCTCGTGGCTGTGGCAATGCGGCATGAATGCCGTGGCGGGGAAGTGCCAAAGCAACTGGTCCAGCTTGTGGGCGACGGTTTCGTCCGGCGCGTGCAGCAGCACGCGCAGGCCGTTCTGCATCGCCTTGTGGCTCAGTTGGCAGGCGGTGCGCAGTTTGTCTTCGCTGCCGGTATAGAAGTCGATTTTTGTCATGGCTTGTGGCCTGTAGCTCGTAGCTGGTAGCAGTAGCAAAGCGGGTTTGCTACGCGCTACAAGCTACCGGCTACCAGCTATATTGATCAAATACTGCGTCAACAATGGCACCGGACGTCCTGTCGCCCCCTTGTTCTTGCCGGAAAGGTTGGCCGTTCCCGCGATGTCCAGGTGCGCCCAGCGATACTCCTTGGTGAAGCGGGCGAGGAAGCAGGCCGCAGTGATGGTGCCGCCCGCGCGGCCGCCAATGTTCGCCATATCGGCGAAGTTGCTGTCCAGCAGCGGCTGGTAGTCTTCCCACAGCGGCAGTTGCCACACGCGGTCGTGCGACTGCTCGCCCGCTGCCAGCAGTTCCTTGGCGAGCTTGTCTTCGTTGGCGAACATGCCGCTGGCGACGTGACCCAGCGCGATGACGCAGGCGCCGGTGAGGGTGGCGATGTCGATGACGGTGTCGGGGTTGAATTTTTTGGAATAGGTCAACGCGTCGCACAGGATGAGGCGGCCTTCGGCGTCGGTATTCAATATCTCGATGGTCTGGCCGGACATGCTGGTGACGATGTCGCCGGGCTTGGTGGCTTTGCCGGAAGGCATGTTCTCGCAAGTCGGGATTACACCCACGACGTTGATCTTCAGGCCCATCTCGGCAATGGCTTGCAGTGTGCCGAGCACGCTGGCCGCGCCGCTCATGTCGTACTTCATCTCGTCCATGTCGGCGCCGGGTTTGAGCGAAATGCCGCCGGTGTCGAAAGTGATGCCCTTGCCTACCAGCACGATGGGTTTCTGTGTTTTGGCCGCACCGGAATATTCCAGTGTGATGAGCTTGGCGGGTTGTTCGCTGCCGCGCGTGACGGACAGGAAGGAGCCCATGCCCAGCTTCTGCATGGCTTTTTCATCCAGCACGGTGGTCTTGATGCTCTTGTGCGCCTTGCCCAGCGCCAGTGCCTTGGCGGCGAGGTAGGTCGGGGTGCAGATGTTGCCCGGCAGGTTGGCGAGGGTCTTGGTCAGTTCCATGCCGTCGGCGGTGGCGGCAGCCTGGTCGAGTACGGTCTTCAACGCGGCTGCGGGTTTATCCAGAGTGGCGAAGGTGATGTTTTTCAGCGTGGCGGGTTTGGACGGTTTGCTCTTCATGCCGTCGGCACGGAAGGCTTGTTCGGCAGCGGCGAATACGGCTTGCTTGATGACCCAGGCGCCATCCTTGCCCACGCCTTCGTCGACGATATACAGCGCCGCATCCTTGGCTTGCGTTGCGTTCAATGCCTTGAATGTCGCGTCCAATATCTCGAGACTGGTCTTGTTGTTCAACTCACTGGCTTTGCCCAAGCCGACCAGCAGCACGCGCTCGGCAGCAATACCGGGAAGTTTGTGCAGCAACAAGGTGGTTGCCGACTTGCCGCTCATGTCGCCGCGCTTGATAAGATCGCTGAGGGCGTTCTTGGCAGCCTTGTCGAGCACCTGCGCCGCTTTCGACAATTTACCGCCGTCGAACACACCGACTACCACGCAACCGCTCTTCAGTTTTTCCGGACTGCCTTGTTTTATGCTAAATTCCACGCGCTTCTCCTCATTAATCTCATAATTGTTCCCAATGCCGGATTATCCGCAATCCCAGCCACTAAAGTCAAAAAGGCCTTGCAGGCATGGCATCTTTTATTGGTCGCTGGTGCGTGAATTTGCGGGCACGGGGTTGCTAGTCTCCTCCATTTTGCTGGGTATCGTCGTGTTTACCCAGCTGGTTCGCCTGTTGGGCGATTCGGTCAGCGGTGTGCTGGCCGTGGATGGGGTGGTGGCGATCATGGGATTCAGTTCGCTTAACTATCTGCCGGTGCTGCTTTCCATCGGCCTGTTTCTGTCGGTACTGCTGACGCTGACGCGCAGTTACCGCGATAGCGAGATGGTGGTGTGGTTTACTTCCGGTATCGGGCTGACGCGCTGGATACGCCCGGTGCTGGGCTTTGCCATTCCGGTGACGGCGGTAATCGCCCTGATGAGTCTGGTGCTGTCGCCGTGGGCTTTGTCCAAGGCCGATGAATTCAGGCGCAGACTGGATAGCCGCGATGATGTGTCTGCCGCGACACCGGGGGCCTTCCGCGAATCGAAACAGGCTGACCGCGTGTTTTTTCTGGAAGATGTGGACGTGGTGAAGAAACGCGTCGGCAACATCTTCGTGCGCTCCACGCAGAACGGCAAAGAAGGCACGATGGTTGCCAAGGAGGGATATCAGGAAACGGCCCCCAATGGTGACCGCTTTCTGGTGATGCTCAACGGCACGCGTTATGAGGGCATTCCGGGACAGGCGGATTTCAAGATTGTCGAATTCGAACGTTATGCCATGCGCATTGAACCGGTCGAATTGCGGGAGGAACGGCCAAACGTGAAGGCTTATTCGACTTCGTATTTGTTGCAGAACATGACGCCGCTGCATATCGCCGAGCTGGAGTGGCGCATCGGTTTGCCTCTCAGCGCGCTGGTTTTGTCCTTGCTGGCCATCCCCCTGAGCTATGTCAATCCGCGTGCCGGACGCTCGATCAACCTGATTGCAGCCATGGTTATCTATATGGTCTACAACAACATGATCAGCGTCACCAACTCCTGGGTCGGGCGCGGCAAACTTGATCCGACGGTCGGGCTGTTGAGCATCCACCTGTTCATGTTTGCGGTGATGCTGGTCATGTTCTATCACCGCACTTCCCCCTCTTCCTGGCGCTGGCTGAAACGATGAAATTGCTCACCCGATATCTGCGGCGGGAAGTCTATGCCAGCATCGCGCTGGTGTTCGCGGCGCTCATCATGTTGTTTGCCTTGCTTGATCTGATCAACGAACTGAATTCGATCGGGCGCGGCGATTACCGTCTGGGTTATGTGCTGCTGTTCGTGGCGCTCACCATTCCCGGGGATATCTATGAGCTGTTCCCGGTTGCGGTGCTGATCGGTACCATCTTTGCCATGGTGCAGATGGCATCCAATTCGGAATTGACGGTGTATCGCAGCTCCGGTGTATCCCTCAAACAAATGATAGGTGCGCTGGTCAGGATCGGTCTGCCGCTGGTGATATTGTGTTTTCTGTTCGGGGAATTGGTTTCCCCGCCGAGCGAACGCATGGCGCAACAATTGCGCCTTAAGGCGCAGAACGCAAAAGTCTCGGTAAGAGAATTCAGGTCGGGGGTGTGGGTGAAAGACGAGCGCAGCTTCATCAATGTGAAGAGCGTACTGCCGGACACTTCCTTGATGGATGTCAGTATCTACGAGTTCGACGAGAGCTACCATTTGCGCAGCATCACTTCGGCGGAACGAGCCTCTTTTCTGGAGGAGGCGCACTGGCAACTGGAAGGCGTGCGGCAGACACTTTTCGAAAAGCAGGGAACCACTACCGACAGTCGGCCGCGCGCAGACTGGCACTCTTCGCTGAATCCCGACATTCTGAGCGTATTGCTGGTGGCGCCGGAACAGATGTCGGCATGGCACCTTTTTCAGTACACCTCGCATCTGCGCGATAACCACCAGAAGACCGCACGCTACGAGATCGCGATGTGGAACAAACTGGTCTATCCGTTCGCGGTGCTGGTCATGATGCTGCTGGCCTTGCCGTTCTCTGCCTATCAGCGCCGCGAGGGCGGCATCAGCGGCAAGATATTCCTGGGTATCGTGCTGGGCCTGAGTTTCCACTTTATCGGCAGGCTGTTTGCCAACGTCGGCGCGTTGAACGACTGGTCGCCGTTATTGAGTGCCACGGCGATGAGCTGGATATTTCTGGCGCTGGCGCTGGGGATGCTCTGGCGTACCGAGCGGAGGTAGCGGCTTACGTTACCGGCAGTCGTTTGCAGGAGCCGCTACGGAAAAAGCCGGACTCGGGATGTGCAGGGCTGCTCAGCGCGAAGCCGGGTCTGCAGGTGCTGTACCGCTGGCGGCCTGATTGGCTTGCTGTTCCCGCACCATTTTCTTCACAGCCTCGCGCTGTTCCGCAGGTACCTTGTTGAAAGCCTTGTATTTTTCCCTGGCGCGGGTGCGTTGCTCCGGGGTCAGCCTGCTCCATTTTTCCATGCGCGAGTGCAAGAGTTGCTGCTTGTGCGGGGTGAGCTTGGGATAGCGTTTTGCGATCGAGAGAAAACTCTCTTGTTGATTCTCCGATAAGGAGTCCCAGGTGCCGGATAATGGACCAAGTGCTTCTTTCTGTTGCGCATTCAGGCTTTCCCAAGACTGGGCATGCGCAAAAAGTGGCAGGCAGGTGGCTGCAAGAAACAACAGAGCCAGAAAATTCTTGAGAAGAGCAGCCATCAGACGATCCGGGATTGACTAGTCAACATACATATCTACGGGAAGTTCATCCGTGAGGATGGCGATGTCGATGTCGCTATGGTCGTGTTCATATGATTGTTGCAAATAGAGCGCGCTACCGAACAGGATTGCAGCAACCAGCGCTGCAACCCCCCAATTGAATGTCTTGTGGCTATGTGAGGATCCATGATGGATTACGCCGTGCTCGGACAACCACGCCATTACTGGCGCCTGTTGTACTGTTTGTTGATGGCTCAGTGCGGCGCGGCGGGCAGCCATGAGCTTGTCCAGTGTTTCCTGATCAAGCCGGGCGGCGGCATGATCAAGTAACTGCCCGATTTCTTTGGTATTTAATTTGCGGTTCATGATAAGTCGATTCCTTTTTCTCTCAGAATTGCAGAGAGAGCGTGTGTGGCGCGCGAGCAATGGGTTTTGACGCTGCCTTCCGAGCAGCCCATGGCCGCAGCCGTTTCCGCTGTGTCCAGTTCCTCCCAGTAACGCAGCAGGAAGGCTTCGCGTTGACGAGCCGGGAGTTGGCTTAATGCCTCTTCGATCGCCGCAATCAGTTGGGATTGTACCAATGCCTCTTCCGGACGTGCCGGCTGGCTATCGTTGTCTTCGTCTTGCAGGGTGTCGAGCGGGTCGAAAACCTCGCTCTCATGCTGCGGCGTAAACGAGGAAAACAGCGTGGTCCAGAACGAGCGCACCTTCTGGCGGCGGTAATAATCGCGGATGGTGTTCTGCAAAATACGCTGGAACAGCATGGGGTATTCTTCTGCCGGATGATCGCCATAGCGTTCGGCAAGCTTCAGCATGGCATCCTGTACGATATCCAGCGCCGCATGCTCGTCGCGTACGGCAAATTGCGCCTGTTTCCAGGCGCGCCTTTCCACCTTGGCGAGGAATTCGGAAAGTTGCTGTGGCGTGGACAGTTTTAGTGCCTCCCAATTGAATTGCTCGGATACTAGCAAATTCATGACTTGCCCAGTGATTTTGCCGTTCCTGACGCACCGCAGGGGTTGACCAAAACGCCGCCAGCCTTTATCTTGCGCGGTCTTTCATTGCATTTTCAAGGTAGTGGGTTCATGGAACTGACAGGCGCAGAAATAACCATCCGCTGTTTGCAGGAAGAAGGGGTCGAATACGTGTTCGGCTACCCCGGCGGAGCGGTGCTTTTCATCTACGACGAGCTGTTCAAACAGGAACAGGTCAAACACGTGCTGGTACGTCACGAGCAGGCCGCTGTGCATGCCGCAGACGGCTATGCCCGCTCTACCGACAAGGTCGGCGTGGCGCTGGTGACTTCCGGTCCCGGCGTGACCAATGCCGTCACCGGCATTGCTACAGCCTATCTCGATTCCATCCCCATGGTCGTGATCAGCGGCCAGGTTCCGACCAGCTTCATCGGCGAAGATGCGTTCCAGGAAGTGGACGCGGTCGGCATCACGCGCCCCTGCGTCAAGCACAATTTTCTGGTGAAAAATCCCAAGGACATCGCCAGTACGCTGAAGAAGGCCTTCTATCTGGCCAAGAGCGGACGCCCCGGCCCGGTGCTGGTGGATATCCCCAAGGACGTGTCGAACATGAAAGCGGAGTATTCCTACCCCGCGACGGTGAGCATCCGTTCCTACAATCCACAAACTCACGGCGACATTGGCCAGATCAAGCGTGCCGCGCAGATGCTGCTGGAAGCCAAGCGCCCGATGGTCTACGCGGGCGGCGGCGTGATCCTGTCCGATGCTTCGAAACAATTGACCGAGCTGGTGCGCCTGCTGGGCGCGCCGTGCACCAACACGCTGATGGGTCTGGGCGGCTTTCCGGCCAGCGACAAACAGTTCGTCGGCATGCTCGGCATGCATGGCACCTACGAAGCCAACATGGGCATGCAGAATTGCGACGTGCTGCTGGCGGTGGGGGCGCGTTTCGACGACCGCGTGATCGGCAACGTCGCGCACTTCAACTCGGTGCCGCGCAAAATCATCCATATCGACATCGATCCGGCCTCCATTTCCAAGCGCGTTAAGGTGGACGTGTCCATCGTCGGCGACGTGGGGCATACCGTGTCCGACCTGCTGGCGGTGCTGAACAGCAGCAAGCAGAAGCCCGATGCATCTGCGCTGAAGGACTGGTGGAAACAGATAGACGAATGGCGCGGCGCGAATTCGCTGGCCTACAAGAATTCGACCGAACTCATCAAGCCGCAATACGTGATCGAGACGCTGCACAAGATCACCGGCGGCGATGCGTTCGTGACTTCCGACGTGGGCCAGCACCAGATGTGGGCGGCGCAGTACTACAAGTTCAACCAGCCGCGCCGCTGGATCAACTCCGGCGGCTTGGGCACGATGGGCTTCGGCCTGCCCGCGGCGATGGGCGTGCAACTGGCGCATCCGGGTGCGACCGTGGCCTGCGTGACAGGCGAAGGCAGCATCCAGATGAACATCCAGGAACTGTCCACCTGCAAGCAATACAAGCTGCCAATCAAGGTTATTGCCTTGAACAACCGCTACCTGGGCATGGTGCGCCAATGGCAGGAGTTCTTCCACGGCAACCGCTACTCGAATTCCTACATGGATGCGCTGCCGGACTTCGTGAAACTGGCCGAGGCTTACGGGCATGTCGGCATCCTGGTGGAGAAACCCTCCGACGTGGAAGGCGCCCTGAAAGAAGCTTTCGCGCGCAAGAACGACTTGGTGTTCATGGACTTCCGCACCGACTCCACCGAGAACGTGTATCCCATGGTTCCCGGCGGCAAGGGCTTGTCCGAAGTGATCCTGGCGGAGGACCTGTAACATGCGACACATTATTTCTTTGCTGATGGAAAACGAAGCCGGTGCGCTGTCGCGCGTGGCTGGGCTGTTCTCCGCGCGCGGGTACAACATCGAGTCGCTCAACGTGGCACCGACCGAAGATCCCACCATGTCGCGCATGACCATCGTCACCAGCGGTTCCGACGACGTGATCGAGCAGATCAACAAGCAGCTCAACAAGTTGGTCGACGTGGTCACAGTGATGGACCTGACCGACGGCGACCACATCGAGCGCGAACTGATGCTGGTCAAGGTGCGTGCACTGGGTGACGACCGCGAGGAATTGAAGCGTATTGCGGATATTTTCCGCGGCCGCATCATCGATGTGTCCGACAAGACCTACACCATCGAGCTGACCGGCGCAGGTTCCAAGCTGGACAGCTTCCTGCAGGCCATCGATCACAATCTGATTCTGGAAACGGTGCGCACCGGTGCATCCGGCATTGGACGCGGTGACAGGATTTTGAAGCTTTAGAAAAACAGTCGTTAGACGCTAGTCGTTAGTTGGTAGTAAAACCCGCGTAGCGGACAAAACTAACTAGCGACTAACGACTAACGACTAACGACTAACGACTAATTTTTTACAAGAGGCCAACATGAAAGTTTATTACGACAAAGACGCAGACCTGTCCCTGATCAAGGGCAAACAAGTGACCATCATCGGCTACGGCTCGCAAGGCCATGCCCACGCACAGAACCTGAAGGAATCCGGCGTGAACGTGACCGTCGGCCTGCGCAAGAGTGGCGCTTCCTGGAAGAAGGTCGAAGCGGCTGGTATCAAGGTTGCAGAAGTCGCCGACGCGGTGAAGAACGCCGACGTGGTGATGATGCTGTTGCCCGACGAGAATATCCCTGATGTCTACAACAAGGATGTTGCTCCAAATATGAAGGCAGGCGCTGCGCTGGCCTTTGCGCACGGCTTCAACGTGCACTACAACCAGGTCGTGCCGCGCACCGACGTGGACGTGATCATGATCGCCCCCAAAGGCCCCGGCCACACCGTGCGTTCCGAATACCTCAAGGGTGGCGGCGTACCCACGCTGATCGCCGTGTACCAGGACAAGAGCGGCAAGGCGAAGGATATCGCACTGTCTTATGCTGCTGCCAACGGCGGCACCAAGGGCGGCGTGATCGAGACCAATTTCCGCGAAGAGACAGAGACCGACCTGTTCGGCGAACAAGCCGTGCTGTGCGGTGGTGCGGTGGAACTGGTGAAGGCCGGTTTCGAGACACTGACCGAAGCTGGTTACGCTCCGGAAATGGCTTACTTCGAGTGTCTGCACGAACTGAAGCTGATTGTCGACCTGATGTACGAGGGCGGCATCGCCAACATGAACTACTCCATCTCCAACAACGCCGAGTACGGTGAGTATGTCACCGGCCAGCGCGTGATCGCCGACCAGGCCCGCGCCGCGATGAAGGAATGCCTGAAGAACATCCAGAACGGTTCCTACGCCAAGCAGTTCATCCTGGAAGGCCGCACCAACTATCCGGAAATGACCGCGCGCCGCCGTTTGAACGCGGAGCATCCGATCGAAGTAGTGGGCGGCCAGTTGCGCGCCATGATGCCGTGGATCGCCAAGAACAAGCTGGTTGATCAATCTAAAAACTAGGATTTGGGAATTGGGATTGAGGAATTGGGGGAGCTCCTTCAATCCTCAATCCAGCTTGATAAATCCTAAATCCAAAATCCTAAATCCTATGAAGAATTATCCCCACCCCATCATCGCCCGCGAGGGCTGGCCGTTTCTGGCTATTTCCCTGGTTCTGGCCATCGCCGCCACCGTTTGGTGCGCAGCCTGGGCAACACCGTTGTGGATCATCTTCATCTTTGTGTTGCAGTTCTTCCGCGACCCGGGCCGCGAAATCCCCCAGCAAGCCGGTGTGGTACTTTCGGCTTGCGACGGACGCGTGATCAAAGTGGAGCGTGCGCAGGACCCTTACGCCCAGCGCGAAGCGATTCTGGTCAGCGTTTTCATGAACGTGTTCAACGTCCATTCCAACCGCAGCCCGGCGGATGGCACTGTAGAAAAAGTGCAATATTTCCCTGGTAAATTCGTCAATGCCGATCTGGACAAGGCCTCTACCGAGAACGAGCGCAATGCGGTAGTGCTGAAGACAAACGACGGGCAGACCGTGACTTTTGTGCAAGTGGCCGGCCTGATCGCGCGCCGCATCCTGTGCTACATCAAGGTGGGCGATAGCCTGACTCGCGGCCAGCGTTACGGTTTCATCCGTTTCGGTTCGCGCGTGGATATGTATTTGCCGTTAACTGCTACCGTCAAGGTCGCTATCGGTGATAAAGTGTCTGCAACTACCACCATTCTGGCGAAGCTTTAACCTATGACCGAACCGAACCATCAGCGCAGGCACATGGACTTACGTCGGCGCAGTATTTACCTGCTGCCCAACCTGTTCACCACGGCTGCGCTGTTTGCCGGGTTCTATGCCATCGTGCAGGCGATGAACAGCAAGTTCGAATATGCCGCTGTGGCCATCTTTATCGCCATGGTGCTGGACGGGCTGGATGGTCGCGTGGCGCGGATGACACACACGCAAAGCGAATTCGGCGCCGAGTACGACAGCCTGTCGGACATGGTCTCGTTCGGCGTGGCGCCTTCCATCCTGATGTACGAATGGGCGTTCCGCGATCTGGGCAAATGGGGCTGGTTCGCCGCTTTCATTTACTGCGCGGGCGCGGCATTGCGCCTTGCCCGTTTCAACACCAACATCGACATCGTCGACAAGCGCTACTTCCAGGGGCTGCCCAGCCCGGCTGCGGCTGCACTGGTGGCTGGTTTCGTGTGGGTGATGCTGGATAACCGCTTTACCGGTTTTGAATTGCGCTGGTATGCCGCCGCGCTGACCGTATTTGCGGGCTTGAGCATGGTCAGCAGCCTCAAGTATTACAGCTTCAAATCGATCAACATGCGCAAGAGCGTGCCGTTCATCATGATCTTCATGTTCGCGCTGTTCTTCATATTGGTGTCGGTCGATCCGCCGTTGCACCTGTTCCTGCTGTTCTTCGGGTATTGCCTGTCCGGCTATGTGATGTGGCTGCTCAGCCATCGCAAGCCCAAGATCATCCCGCCCGCAGACCAGTCTTAGTTTGCATAGCCATGTGACCAAGCAGTCCCGAGCGTAGTCGATGGGCGGCTGGTTATACATGGCGTCAGAAATCGTAGCGAGCGGCTGCATGGCAAGGCGCACGGCGCGGAGGAACCGGAATGTACACAGAGTACATGAGGATTCCGAGCACCGCGCAACGCAGCCATGCAACCGCGCAGTAGATTTATGTCGCTATGTATAGCGTTCCCATAACGCTTCTGTTTGTCCTGCCACCAGATTCAGCACGCGGCATAACACAAACAACAGATCAGACAGCCGATTGAGATAATGCAGCCCCTCTTGCGGGGCTGTTTCTTTTTGCATCAGATGGAACATGTCGCGTTCGGCACGGCGTGCCACGGCACGCGCAACATGGCACAGCGCGGCGGCGCGGCAACCGCCGGGCAGGATGAATTCCTTGAGCGGCGGCAGTCCCGCGTTGTAGTGCGCGATGGCGGTATCCAGACGGACGAGTTTGGCTGCATCGAAGGGCGCTCCCGGTGTAGCGAGCGCGCCGCCGAGATCGAACAGGTCGTTCTGGATGCGCAACAATTCAGCGCGCACATCCTCGGGCAGCGTTTCGGCAAGCAGCACGCCGAGTTGGCTGTTGAGCTCGTCCACACTGCCGATGGCAGCGATGCGCGGGTGATTCTTGGGCAGGCGCGTGCCGTCGGCCAATCCGGTTGTGCCGTCGTCGCCCGTGCGCGTGGTGATCTTGCTTAGTCGCATGTCATTGTTTCTCCAGACAACTCAGGTAGATCGCCGGATCCGGCGCAGTCTTGTTGCGCTGCGCCTGCCAGATCATCTCGCCCAGACAATCCATGATCGCATGCTGTGCCTCATGCTCCGATTCGTACTTCTGGGTCAGGCGCGCAAACTGTTCGCGGATGCCCTGCGGCTGGCCGATGGATATCTGCTCCTCGATGGTCAGGTGCATCATCAGGTGCAGGAAAGGGTTAAGCACGTTACCGTCCGGGGCGTAGTCCTTGTCCTGATTGCGTTCCGGGTTGTCAAACAGCGCGTGATATTCGGGATGCTTGTCGATGAGCTGGGCGGTGAGATCTTCCAGCGGCATGAGCAGTTCGCCCGCGCGGCGTTTGCGCCAGGACTCGAATAAAAAATTTCTTGCTTCGTCGCGGGTAGGGTTGAACATACGGGTACCTGTGTTGTGCGCAGGATTGTCCTTGCATCAGCCGCATCCGTCAACGCGCTCACGCAGCCCATTGCGCTTGTCCGGTTCCGAAATGGCTTCGTGCAGAAAGAGTAGAATGGTCACACGCGTGTTTCGGTCGGCAATTATCTTTAAATCCCAAAGAATATTAAGGAGATAAAAATGCAGAACACACTTACAGACGGTGCCGGAGATTCCATGATCTTCAAGGCGAAACTGATCAGCTCGGAACGCATCACGCCAGCGTCCTCGCGGGAAGAAGTCAGGAGGATGATCTTCCACACGGACAACCTCTACTTCGACGGCAAAGTGGGCAGTTGCATCCGTGTGCTGGCGCCCGGCCAATACGGCAACCCCTACCACACCCGGCTCTATTCAATTGCGGACACCGATTCGACCGATACCGGCTCCCGGTTTGAGATATGCGTTCGCCGCTGCTCCTTCATCGATGAAGCCAGCGGCGAGGAATATGCAGGCGTCGCCTCGAATTACCTGTGCGATCTGAAGCCGGGGAGCGAGATCAGTTTTACCGGTCCGGTCGGCTACCCTTTCACCGTTCCGGGAAACCAGAATACCGACTTGCTGATGATAGGCATGGGCACCGGCATTGCACCGTTTCGCGGACTGATCAGGAAGATCTACGAACAGCATGGCGGCTGGAAAGGGAAAGTGCTGCTCTTCCACGGGGCGCGTACCGGCCTGGAATCGCTTTACATGAACGATGTCAACAACGATATCGGCAACTATTTTGATCAGCCGACGTTCAAGGCTTTCCTTGCAGTGAGCCCGCGCCCCGCATTCGACGCACCCGTCGCGCTGGACAAGGCAATTGAACAGAATGCGGCAGAAGTCTGGGAAATCGTGAACGGCCCGGACAGCCGCGTTTATGCGGCTGGCGTGAAGCAGATGCACGACATGATCGCCGGTGCGATGGGCAACATCGCCGGAAACCCCGATGCATGGACGTCAAAGCGCAAAGAAATGGTTGCTGCCGGGCGTTGGCTGGAGGTTCTCTACTAGTGCGCGGGAAGCTAACAGGCTGTTGAAAAACGTAGCGAGCGATGACAGAACAAGGCGCGCAATGGCGAAAAAGCGGAGTTTACAGATAGTAAATGAGCATTTGGAGTCATTAAGCAACGCAGTTATGTCGAGCGCAGTAGTATTTCAACAGCCTGTTAATCAGTCCTTGCGTGGCAGCCTCAGTCGACTGAATAACTGCTCCATTGTGGCCAGGTTTCTTTGCTTCTGGTCCGCCACGTACATGAGCAGCGCGATCAGTTTCATTCGCACCACTGATTTTGATTTCTTGGTCATGGGGAAAGCATACGCTTTCGAGCGTAACGCTACAATGAGCAGTCAAACCGATAATCGAAGAGAGCGGCTGATATGCTGCGTGCAAGGAGCATCGAATGCTGGTGACTTTTACAACGGACGCCTATGCCGACATCACCATGTTTGGGGATGTCGCCCTCAAGATGCTGAAAATGATGGGACACAGTGCCACTGTGCCCGGCGCCATCCGGGCAGAAGATGTTCCCTTGGCGCTAAGCCGACTAAAAGCCGCCATCGATGCGCAAAAGTTATTGCCGCCACATATTGACAAGAATTCGGACGAACCTGCGGTGAGCATGGCCAATCGGGCGCTGCCGCTGCAAAGGAAGAAGCTTACGTATCGTGGAAATGAACGGCTGCTATCGGCGGCGGAAGAGACATTAGTGTTGGCGAAGCAAACAGGCGGGAATCGGCCAGTGCTGTCGTTCAAAGATTCTCTAAACTTTCAATCAGAACGCCTGCTATGCGCAGTTCCAAAGCAGTTCATCAATCGAAATTCTTCTCCTTGAATTCGCACAATTCCTGAATGATGCACTCGCGGCACTTCGGCTTGCGTGCCACGCACACGTAACGGCCATGCAGGATGAGCCAGTGGTGGGCATCCTGCTTGAATTCATCCGGCACGAACTTCATCAGTTTCTTCTCGACTTCCGTCACATCCTTGCCTGGGGCCAGGCCGATGCGGTTGCTGATGCGGAAGATGTGGGTGTCGACGGCGATGGTGGGCTGGCCGAAGGCGGTGTTGAGGATGACGTTGGCGGTTTTTCGGCCCACGCCGGGCAGGGCTTCCAGTGCTTCGCGCGTGTGCGGTACCTCGCCGTCGTGCTGCTCCAGCAGGATGCGGCACATGCCGATGATGTGCTTGCTCTTGGTCTGGTAGAGGCCGATACGTTGCACGTATTCGCGCAGTCCGGCTTCGCCGAGGTCGAGGATTTTCTGCGGTGTGTTGGCGACGGGGAAGAGTTCGCGCGTGGCGAGGTTGACGCTTTTGTCGGTGGCTTGCGCCGAGAGGATCACTGAGACCAGCAGTTCGAACGGTGTCTTGTGTTCCAGCTCGGTGGTGGGGTGCGGGTTGGCTGCTTGCAGCCGCAAGAATATCTCGCGGCGTTTTGCAGGGTTCATCCTTGCGCGGCTTCCGGGCTGGTTACCGAAGCAGGGGCAGGCTTGCTGCGTGCTTTTTGTTCGGCGCGCAGCTTGATCCAGTTGTGTCCGGCGATTAGCAGCCCCATGCCGATGAAGGCGCCGGGCGGCAGAATGGCGATCAGGAAACCTTTGTAGTCGGGGATGATGTGCAGCACCCAGCCTTGCGCCATGTCGCCCAGGGCGAGGTCAATGCCGGAAAACAGCGTGCCCTTGCCCAGCAGCTCGCGCATTGCACCCAGCACGCCGAGCACGGCGGTCAGTCCCAGACCCATGGCGAGACCGTCCAGCGCGGAAGGCAGGGCTGCATTCTTGGAGGCGAAGGCTTCCACACGCGCCAGCACGATGCAGTTGGTGACGATGAGCGGAATGAAAATGCCCAGCACGACGAAGAGGCCGTACATATAGGCGTTCATCAGGTATTGCACCACGGTGACCAGCACGGCGATGATGAGGATGAACACCGGGATGCGGATTTCGTTCGGCACGTAGCTGCGGATGGGGGCGATGCTGCCGCTGCTCAGCGCCATGACCAGTGCGGTTGCGAGGCCGAGACTGACGCCGTTCACTACTGTGCTGCTGACTGCGAGCAAGGGGCACAGGCCGAGCAACTGCACGATGCCGGGGTTCTGCTTCCACAGGCCGTTATAAAAAATATCTTTGGTTTCCTGAAGGTTCATTTTGCTACCTCCTTCTTTGGATCGCTCGCGACGAACAGTTTGTCGCGGTTCTGCTCAAAATAGATTAGCGTCTTGTTTACCGCCTTGACCACGGCGCGCGGCGTGATGGTTGCACCCGCCATGTAATCGAACTTGCCGCCGTCTTTCTTCACTTTCCAGTCGGCATCCGCATACACTGCGCGCGATTTGCCGTCGAAACCCTTGATCCACGGGTTTTTCGGCAACTCGATGTAGTCGCCCAGACCGGGTGTTTCCTTGTGTGCGACCACGCGCACACCGGCCAGTTCGCCGTTGTTGCGCACCGCGAGGATGAGCGCGATCTTGCCGCTGTAGCCGTCCGGCGCGATTGCGCTCAGCACCACGGCAGAGGGCTCGCCTTTGAGGCGGGCGCGATAGGCAACGGAGGCGTCGTCGGTGCCCAGCAGTTCATTGGCGGGAATGCTCAATGTGTCCTTGATGACATCGTTGTCGAAAAGTTCCGGCGGCACGATCTGCGAGATGAGTTTCATCTTCTCGCCTTCTTCGCTCTTCACGATCGCATCGTGTGTCATGAAATAGGTGGAGGCGAGAACGGCCGTGGCGAGCACGGCGAAGAACACCAGGTTGACGGCGGTCTGCAGGGTGGAACGGGCGATGCGTTTCATTTTCCGCCTCCCTTCTTGCCGAACACTTTTGGCTGGGTCCAGATGTCGATGAGCGGAATGCAGATGTTCATCAGCAGCGCGGCAAACGCCACGCCGTCCGGGAAACCGCCGAAGACGCGAATCAGGTAGGTGAGGAGAGCAGCACCGGACGCATAGATCAATCTGCCCCTGAAGGTGGTCGGACCGCCGACCGGGTCGGTGTAGATGAAAAACGCCCCCAGCATCGCCGCACCGGCGAACCAGTGGAACAGCGGCGTGGCGTAGTGCACCGGATCAGCCAGATGGAAGATGCCTGCGATCACGAACAGCGCACCGAGAAAGACGGTCGGGATGAGCCAGTTGATCACGCGCGTGAATAGCAGATAGATGCCGCCGATGGCATAACCGAGCGCCACCATCTCGCCACCCTTGCCGGCGAACTGCCCGAAGATGGGCATGTTGCGGATGTCGTTTACTTGCAGGCCGAGATGCAGTTGTGTCTTCAGCGTGTCCAGCGGTGTGGCCATGGTCACTGCATCCAGCGTCATGCCGCCGGGCAGCACGCCGTTGAAGATGTAATTCAATTGCTCGGCAAAAGACAGCTCAGTGCCGCCCAGCGAGTTCGGCGTGATCCAGTGCGTCATGTGCAGCGGAAAGGAGATGATGAGCACGGCATAGCCGATCATCGCCGGATTGAACGGATTGTTGCCCAGACCGCCATAGAGTTGTTTGGCGACGACGATGCCGAACGCGGTGCCGACAACCACCAGCCACCAGGGCGCCAGCGGCGGAATGGACAATGCCAGCAGCCAGGCGGTGATCAGGGCGCTGTTGTCGGTAAGGAACGGTTTGAGCGGGCGGTTGCGCAACTTGAGCATCACGGCTTCGCACGTCAGTGCCGTGATCGACGCCAGCGTGATGGACACCAGGATCGCCGGACCGAAATACCACACGTACATGGCGATGCCGGGAATCAGCGCGATCAGCACGCGCAGCATGATCTGGCTGACGCTGGTGGGGGTAGTGATGAAAGGAGAGCTCCACATGATTGCTATTTATCCTTGTTGGATTTCGACGGCTCGTCGTCCGCACCGGCATGCGACGCCATTTCGCGGATTTTGGCGCGGCGCGCCTCGATCTCTGCGATTTCGGCCTTTTGCTGCGGTGTGAGTACCTCGGTGTTGTTGGGATGCTCGGCGGCGACTTGTGCCTTGGCTCGCACGATTGCAGCGTCGATGCGCATCTGCTGCGTATTGTCCGGCTCAAAACTGGGGTCTGCTGCCTGCATTGCGGCCTGTTCCGCCGCCTGTTTTGCTGCCAGTGCCTGAGCCAGGGTGAAAGCTTCTCTTGCTGCGGTGGCTTCACGTTCTTTCTGTGCCAGACGCTCGGCTTTTTCCTGTTTCTCGCGCTCGATGCGTGCCAGGCGGAACTCGTGGCGTTCGCGCGCGACTTCTGCCGCTTGTGCTTCATTCTCGCGCTGCCAGATTTCGCTCTTGGCGAAACGGTAATACTGCACCAGCGGGATCTGGCTGGGGCAGACGTAGGCGCAGGCGCCGCATTCGATGCAGTCGAACAGGCTGTATTCCTGCGTCTTGCCGAAATCCCTAGCCTTGGCGAACCAGTACAACTCCTGCGGTTGCAACTCAGCCGGGCAGACCTCGGCGCAGCGCGTGCAGCGGATGCAGGGCAGCGCGGGCGGCGGCGGCGGGAACAGCTTGTCCGAACCTTCGATGATGCAGTTGGTGGCCTTGGTTACGCCCACAGCGCCAGACGGCAGGTCTACGCCCATCATCGGGCCGCCCATGATGTGGCGGTTGGTGTCCGGTTTGTTGCCGGACTGTTTGACCAGTTCGTCCACGGGGGTGCCGAGCAGCACTTCATAATTTTGCGGATGCTCGACATTGCCGGTGACGGTGACGATGCGCGACAGCAGCGGCTCGCCAAAGGTAATGGCGCGCCAGACGCAGTAGGCGGTGGCGACATTGAAACATTGCGTGCCCATCTCGGTGGAACGCACGCCGGCGGCGACTTCGATGCCGGTAAGCACGCGGATGAGCTGCTTGGCGCCGCCGCCCGGATACAGCGTGGGCACGGCGATCACTTCCATGTATTTGTGTCCGTCCTGCTCCACGGCACGGCGCATGGCGGCGATGGCTTCCGGCTTGTTGTCTTCGATACCGATCAGCACTTCCTCGGCGTACAGCAGTTCGCGCAATACTTCCGCGCCGCGCAGGATGTCGGAGGGACGCTCGCGCATCAGCAGATCGTCGCAGGTGATGTAAGGCTCGCACTCCGCACCGTTGAGCACCAGGGTTTTGATCTTGTGCTTGTTGGAATACGACTTCATGTCGCTGGGGAATACCGCACCGCCCAGGCCGACCACGCCCGCTTCGCGCAGGATATGGCGCAGTTCGGTATGCGGGGTCTGCTTGTAGTCCACGCCGCTATGCGCGATCCACTCGTCCTTGCCGTCCGGGATGAGGGTGACACAAAGGTCGGGCAGGCCGGAATGGTGGGCGACCACTTGCATGTCGATGGCGCTCACCGTGCCGGAGGTGGAGGCATGTACCGCGCTGGACAAACGTCCTTCCGGCTCGCCGATGATCTGGCCCTTGAGTACGCGCTCGCCGACCTGCACCACGGGCACGGCGCGGTTGCCGACATGCTGATGCAGCGGGATGACCAGTTTCGAAGGCATCGCGGCCTGCACGATAGGCGTGCGCGTCGACTCTTCTTTGTGGGTGGGCGGGTGGACGCCGCCGTGGAATTTGAACAGCGTTCTCATTTTGCCGCGACCTGTATGAGGGGAATGGTCGGGTAGCTCCATTTCCAGTTGCCGATATGTTCGCCGATGGGCTGCATGCTGATGCAATCCACGGGGCAGGGCGCGACGCACAATTCGCAGCCGGTGCATTCCGAAGTGATGATGGTGTGCATTTGTTTCGCCGCACCAACAATGGCATCTACCGGGCAGGCTTGCAGGCACAGCGTGCAGCCGATGCAAGTTTGTTCGTCGATAAAGGCGACAGCCTTGGCCCGTGGGCCTGCGCCTTCGCCGAACGGTTTGTATTCCACGCCCAGCAATTCGGCCAGTTTGCGAATGCCTTCTTCGCCGCCGGGCGGGCATTTATTGATGTCGGCTTCGCCTTTGGCGATGGCTTCGGCATAGGGCATGCAGCCGGGGTAGCCGCATTGGCCGCATTGCGTCTGCGGCAGCACGGCGTCGATCTTTTCCACCAGCGGATTGCCCTCGACTTTGAACTTGATCGCGGAATAACCCAGCACCGCACCAAGCAGCAAGGAAATGCCGACCATTACCCACAACGCAGAAATCATTTCACCAGGCCCGAGAATCCCATGAACGACAGACTCATCAATCCGGCGGTGACCATGGCGATGGCCGAGCCTTTGAAAATACCGGGAGTGTCAGCGCCTTCCTGGCGCTCACGAATAGCGGCGAACAAGATCATCACCAATGTGAAGCCCACTGCACCGCCAAAGCCGAACAGCAGCGACTGCATAAAATCATGCTTGGCCTGCACATTGAGCAGCGGGATGCCGAGTACGGCGCAGTTGGTGGTGATCAGCGGCAGGTAGATGCCGAGAATCTGGTACAGCTCCGGGCTGGTCTTCTTGATCGCCATCTCGGTGAATTGCACGATGCCCGCGATGACCACGATGAACGACAGCGTAGTGAGATAAGCCAGATCGGGTCCGAGCAGATAGTGTTGGATCAGGTAACTGGCGCCGGAACCCAGCGTCAGCACAAAGGTCGTGGCCGCGCCCATGCCGAGGGCGGCTTCGAGCTTTTTGGACACGCCCATGAAGGGGCAGAGCCCCAGTATCTTCACCATCACGATGTTGTTGACCAGCACCGTGCTGACGAGGATGAGTAAGTATTCGGTCATTTGCTTAATGAACTCCTGGAAGAGCGCGATTATCCGCTGAATCAGGTGCTGCTTCAACCGCGACGAGGCTATATAGATATGACTTGCCGATTGTTTTGGTCAAAAAACGCGATTAACAGTTGAAACAGTGTGTGAATCCTTCGGCATTGGACGGGAGACGGGCGGGGCGGGCGTGTACCCGTCCCCGATAAGTCTGCGTCAGGACGGCGCTTTTGCGCCAAGTTCGCTGCCGCAGTGATCGCAATGGTATGCCAGCAGGCGATGGGGTTTTCCGCAATGGGTACAAACACCCATTTGGCCCGTGCCACAAAACTCGCACCAAGCCTGATCGGCAGAGCGGAGTTTTTCGCCGCATTCACGGCACAGCGTTTTGCGCAGGCGCGTCGAACGCTGCCGGGCCGGGCTGAAGAAGGTTCGCTGGGCGATGACGATGACCGCCAGACCAATGCCGATGCCGCCGATAATGGCGACATAATTCCAGAGAAACCTCAGATTCAGGGCTAAAGCCCTCCCAGCATTTATCGACCTCGACGCATTTCGTTCCCTCAATACCGCTTCTCGGACGGGTGCTGTTGCCGTGGGCATGGCCGCCGCTGGTGGGGTCGACCTTGAGGCTGATTTTTACTTTGACGGGGTTGGCGGGCGGCTTGTCCTGGTTTGTGACAGTGGCGATGAAGGCAGGTGTTGGCGCCGGGTTCGGTGGACTCGCCGCCGGTGAGGGGGATGGTGAGGCTTCTCTTGCGGCCGCTCGCACACACCATTACAGGTCTGTGCGAGCTGATTCAAGGTAACTACTTTCTTTCCTGTTCTTTCCTTCTATCGCCGTCTCCGTGTTCATGCTCGTGCCCGCGTTCCGT
>JBAQDF010000080.1:0-37543 GCA_049286265.1 Sideroxyarcus sp. | reverse complement strand
GCGCTAACCCGACCTACAGTGTAGTTTTGTAGGTAGGCATATATCCCGGACAGCGTGCAACACTACACTTGAAGTCGAGTATCCCGGACGCACATGCGCCCTCATTGGACAACGATGAGGGCGCAATTATTTTAAGCAGCTTTGCGCCTGAAGAACGTATCACCCGGCGTGGCAGTCGCCACCTCGACAATCGAGTCGTACGGCAGGCCCACTCTCTCATGTGCGCGTTTTACCGCTTCGGCGTTGTCCGCCATGTTCAGGCAAAAAGCGCGCCCGTCTTCGTAGCTCACATGGATGCGGATAGGGACGACGTTCTCGTCGTAGCAGGCCTTTTCATACAGCACATAGAATTTTTCAAAATCTTCCGGCGACAGTTTTTGCGGAAAGGTCTTTTGTGCCCGGTCATGGGTGTCGAGGAAGAAACGCATCGGTTTCATATTGTTCTCCTGAGTGTAGCTACGAACATGTAGCGGGAGGCAATGTAGCGATCCGGTTCTTTCTCATCTGTAGCAAAAGCTACGCAACCCGGTTGTTTTCAAATTATTTTCCTTCCTGTTCTTCTATGTATCTTTTGCTACAGAAGCTGCGGAGAATTCACGTTAGCCTCGGTCCATACAAATAATTCCGGAGGAGGACGATATGGGACAGGCAGGGTTGATTACATTTTTGTATGTCGGCGGCGGCATGCTGGTCATCGGCTTTTCAGTACTCTTTTTCATGGTTCGATTCGAACTTGGGCCCATGAGCCGCCTGTCGACCGGCAGGAGATGGTTGATGATGCTGATCTTGGGTTCCGGCATGGTGGCGTTCTCAATCAAGCTGATCATCATCACCACGCTCATTAAATTTCCCGAACACACGCTCAAGCGCAACGTCTTGACGCAGAAAACTCCACTGGTTCTGGATTGGGTGGAACTGAACAAACACACGCCCAGGATTCGTCTGGAGGGTATGCAGCGGGCTTATGTGTGGCGAACCTTGCCGGAAAGAGCGCCGGCCCCCGCGTGGAATCCCACCACGCCGGAAAAAGTGGCGCTGGGCGAGCGCTTGTTTCATGACAAGGCCCTGTCGATAGACCGGACGCTCTCATGCAGTTCCTGCCACGATGTGCGCAAGGGGGCGGGAGAAGATCACCGGCCCGGATCGCTGGGCGTGGGCGGGCAGGTTGGCAGCCGCAATGCGCCCACCGTCTGGAACTCGGGATTCCAGGCGGTTCTGTTTCTGGATGGCCGCGCTGCCTCGCTGGAGGATCAGGCGGCAGGGCCCCCACTGAATCCCAAAGAGATGGGCATGCCGTCTGCGGAGGCAGTGGAACAGCGGGTGAAAGAGAATCGATCCTACCGCGAACCGTTTGCCAAGGCATTCGGCGCCGACCAGCCCATTACCATCAAGCAAATCACGGCCGCCATTGCCGCCTATGAGCGCACGCTGATTACGACCGATACGCCGTATGACCGGTTCGTGCGCGGAGACAAGAACGCCTTGAGCGCGGCGCAAGTGCGCGGCATGGCGCTGTTTGAATCGGTGGGATGTGTGTTGTGCCACTCGGGCCCCAACTTCAGCGGCGCCAGCCTTTTCGATTCGCCACCGGCGCCGCACCGTCTGTTCCCGGTTTTCGATTCGCCAAAATATATGACTCGCTACAAGCTGATCGAGGATTCCGGCGCTAATGTACCTGGCAGCAAGCAGGCTATCTGGCGCATCCCCTCGTTGCGCAATGTCGCCCTGACTGCGCCTTATCTCCACAATGGAAGTGTTGACAATCTACCCGAGGTGGTGCGTATCATGGCGACTGCGCAGCGCGGAAAAACGATCAGTAACCGCACAAACGGCTTTAAAACAGCTGCTTATCAAGGCAAGGTACCTGTAAGTGCCGGGTCTGCCACGCTGAGCGAGCGCGATGTGAGCGATATCGTTGCGTTTCTGCAGTCGTTGAGTAGCGACAGGCTACTCGCGCGCAGCAAGGCCGGAGGGCATTGACTCAGGCATAGGGAATAGAGAGGTGCATGTTGGGCAGTACTGAGGCGATGGGCGAATTAAAGGCGCTGGATATTTTTCGAGAACTTTCCGTATGCGGGCAGCAGATGCTCGAATGCGGAATGCAGCTCAACCAATTCGATGAATTAAAGACCATCATCAACAAGGGCAACAGCGTATCCGGCGCCTATGTCGTCGTGCGCGGGCGCTTGCGGGTGTATTCGATCTCGCCCAGCGGCAACGAAGCCACGCTGTATTTCATCAATCCGGGCGAAGTCTGCATCCTCGCCCTCAACTGCATCTTCAATAACCTGCAATATCCGGCCTGGGTGCAGTCCGAGCCGGACACCTGTGTCGGCATGATTCCCTCGCTGACCTACCGCACCCTGTTTCAGAACGAGCCATCCATCCAGAATCTGACCGTGCATGCGCTCTCGGTGCTGGTGTTCAGGCTGATGGAGGAGCTGGAAGAGATCCATTCGCTGAATTTGAACGCGCGCCTGGCCAAGTTCATCCTGATGCGCGGGGCGATTGACGGGCAGGTGCACATGACGCAAAGCGAACTGGCGGCGCACCTTGGTACCACGCGGGAAGTGATTGCAAAGCTGCTGCGCAAGATGGTGGCGGAAAACTCGGTCAAGACGCTGCGCGGGTCTATCGTGATCGAGAATCAGGATGTGCTTGCGAGGCAAGCTGGTCGTGATTATTGATCCGGCCAAGTGAAGTTTGAATTCGGCAGTTGTAGGGTGCGCTTGCGCACCAGAGCAAAAGGGTGCGCAAGCGCACCCTACTTGAAACTTACGACATCCGTTTAGCCGATTGAGTCAAGACTTCACCGTGCCGGATCAGTAGTTGACTGAATATTTCAATTTTTGGCACAGCCCAGTCTATTGTTTCTCTTCTGTTCATTTCATATTTTCCAGGCGCAATGCATGCCGCCGTTTATTCCCGAAATGCCACCGTTTATTCCCTGAAAGATGCGAAGTTCAGGCAGATTCTGTATAAGCCATTATCATGTCAGTGCTACTGTAAACTTGTGAGTACGGATTCAAGCAGGGAATAGGGGGCTTTGTGGAAAAGCAGGACTATGAATCGCTGGTATGGAGCCTGCAAATCGAGGCGCAGGATAATCCAGAAGTGTTTCGTTCCAAGGTGCTGGTGATCAGTTCGTTGGCTTATCTGGTTTTGTTCGGGCTGTTGGCACTGTTGTTGACCGGTATGTATTACATGTTCGCCACGGTGTATGGGAATGGACATGTGGTCTTCAAGATACTCTTTGCGGGCTGGATACTCGTTGTCGCACCGATTGTGTGGCTGACGATCCGCATGCTCCTTGCCCCGCAACCCGTGCCGGAAGGCCGTGAATTGACCGAGGCCGAGGCGCCGCAGTTATTTGCGATGATTGCCGACCTGCGCGAGCAGCTCCAGGCGGCACCCATCCACCATGTACTGATCACGAATGAATTCAATGCGTCAATTGCCCAGCGCCCGCGCTTCGGCTTGTTCGGCGGTTACCGGAATTACCTGATCCTGGGCTTGCCGTTGCTGGATGCACTTTCTGCAAATGAATTGCTGGCCGTGCTTGCGCATGAATACGGCCATTTGTCGGGCGGTCACGGCAAAGTCAGTCGCTGGGTATACCGCCAGCGTTTTACCTTCGATGCCTTGTATGAGCATGCACAGGCAAGGCGCGAGAACAATGCGGTGAATGGCGTCCTGGCCGGAATGCTGGATTGGTTCGCGCCTTATTACAACGCTTACACCTTTGTCTTGTCCAGGCAGAGTGAATATGAAGCGGATGCCAAGGCTCGGGCAATCGCCGGATCGGATGTCAACGCTTCTGCGCTGATTCGCATCAGCCTGCTGGCGGATTGGCTGCCCGGCAGTTTCTGGCCGAAGTTATACGCGCAGTCTGCCCAACATGAGACGCCTCCCATCATGCCTTATGCCGCCATGCGCAAGCTGCTGGTGATGACGATGGATGAATGGGCGACGAAAGAGCGTTTGAACGAGGTATGGAAAGCCGAATCCGGTGCTCATGACACGCATCCCAGTTTGAACGAACGTGTAACGGCCCTGGGGCAGCCCGCAGTTTTGCCCGCCATTCCCAAAATTTGTGCTGCCGCTGCTTTGCTGGGGAATTTTGCACCTGCGCTGGTACGCGAATTCGACGCGAAATGGTGGGGTGAGGAAAAAGACAAGTGGCAAAAATATTACCGCCGTTATACGCATGCAAAAACACGCATGGCCGAACTGGAACAAAAGCCGGTGTCAGCGTTGAGCGTGGCGGAAGCGCAGGAACTGGCACTGCTACTGGTTGAATTCCGTTCTGCAAGCGCGGCTAAAACTGTGCTGGTGGACTTGCTGGGCCGATCCAGTGAGCGTTATCCCAAACCGGTATTTTTGTACGGGCGCGCCCTGCTCGATGAGGGAGATGCAAAAGGCCTGGATTATCTTGAAGAAGCATATAGCCTGTCGCCCTCGATGAAAGATGACTGCGCCAAGGCGGGTTATCAATGGTTATCCAAAAAACAGAATGTGACTGCGGCCGAGGCATGGCTGGAAAAATTAAGTCGCGTTCAGGTCGTCACTCCGGCAAATAAATAAAAAATCTTCTGTATTTAACAGGTTAGATGCGCGTGGTGCATCTGACGGCTGTTTTTCTCTCTAAATACCCGCCTCCTTAAGTGGTTGACCAAAACAATCAAGTAATGTTTAATGGCATCACTTTAAACATAACTTGAGAGGAGAGAACCATGCAAATCCCGAAACGTGATGGCGATGGATATCTGGTCGACATGAGCGACTGGAATGAAGAGATAGGTCGTGCGATGGCTGAAGAGGACGGCTTTCAGTTGGATGACAAGAAGTGGCAACAGATACTGAAGGCGCGCGAATACTTCGAGGAATACGCTTCGGTGCCGCCGATCCGCAAGTTTGCCAAGTACATCGAACAAGACCAGAAGGAAGTGTTTGACCTGTGGATGACGGGCCCGATGAAGCCGATCACCAAATACGGCGGCATGCCCAAGCCGACTGGTTGCGTTTGATCGGCTGTTCTCAGGCTTCCGCCAACAGCGCGCGCTGGGCTTCATCCAGATAGCACCATTCGCCTTCGGCCAGGCCCAGCGCATCCAGTTTCAAACCGCCGATTTCGGTGCGGCGCAGTGCAACGCAGTGGTTTCCGGCTGCGGCCAGCATGCGTTTCACCTGATGGTATTTGCCCTGTTCCAGCACGATTTCCAGTTGGTGCGAATCCAGCATCCTGCACACCACAGCCGCCAGCGGTGCGGGCTCGTCGTGCAGCTTCACCCCGCCCAGCAGGTGTTCGACAAGCTTCGGCGTCACCGCATCGTGCGTGGTGGCGACGTAGACCTTGGGAATATGCCGCTTGGGCGATGACTGCGCGTGGATGAAGGAGCCGTCATCCGACATCAGCAACAGTCCCGTTGTATCGTGATCGAGGCGGCCGACCGGCTGCACGTCGCGCAACGCAAACTGTTCCGGCAACAACGAAAGCACGCCCGGGTGGTGGCTGGGTTTGCGCGAGCATTCGTAGTCGGCGGGCTTGTTCAGCGCAATATACACATGCTCGCGGTATTTCCACGGCTCGCCATATACACTGAATTCGAGGCCGTCGGTCTCGAAAGAGCCGCGCGTGTCGGTCACCGTCTCGCCGCCGATACTCACTTCTCCGTCCTCTACCAGTTCACGGCACCACTTGCGTGTGCCGAAGCCTTGCGATTGCAGAATGCGGTCGAGAGGAAGCTTGCTCATACGCTCAGGCAATGCTGCAGGCTTCGGCAAAATCCAGGCGCGGATTGCGCGGATAGACGCCTTTCGGGTCGCCGTAACCGATGCTGCAAATGAAGTTGGATTTCACGTTTGTTCCCGCGAAGAACAGTTGATCCACCGCAGCATTGTCAAAGCCGGACATCGGGCCGCAATCCAGCCCCAGCGCGCGTGCGGCGAGGATGAGGTAGGCGCCTTGCAACGTGCCGTTGCGGAAGGCGGTGATATCGGACAGTGCGGTGTTGCTGGCGAACATGTCGCGCGCCTTGGGATTGTTCGGGAACAGCTTGGGCAGTTGATCATAGAAGTGAGTGTCATAGCCGATGATGGCGGTGACCGGTGCAGCCATGGTTTTGGCGCGGTTGCCTTCCATCAGGGTCGGAATGAGTTTTTCTTTTGCTGCACGTGATTTGACGAACACGATGCGCGCCGGACCGCAGTTCATCGAGGTGGGCCCCATGCGCAGGGTGTCATAGAGTTGCTGCAACAGTTCATCTGGGACAGGTTTGTCCTGCCAGGCGTTGTTGGTATGGGCCTGGAAAAACAGCTGGTCGAATGCTGATGGTGTTAGCGGTGTGCCTGACATGGTGGTTTCCTGTGAGATGTTGGGTATGGGAATAGTCTAAACGAAAACGAACCGAATCTATTTCGGCACGACATCCGGCAGGACGGGGTGCTGGTCGTGCATCACGATGCGCGAGACGTACCAGATCGCCAGCAGATTCGCCGCTACTGCCACATAACCCACGTTCGGATAGCCGACGATCAGGCCAGCGCTGTCCTGTGTGATGATGAAACCGCCCAGCGTGGTGGCCAGACCCATGGCCAGCGATTGCATGGTGGAGTTAAGCGACATGAAAGTGCCGCGCAATCTGGGCTGCGCCGCCGAAGTGATGACTGCCATCGCCGGAATGAATCGCCCCGACACCAGCACGAAAAAAGTGGTGGTGCAGATCAGCCACACCCACAGCGGTGCGCTGCCGACATGGGTGACGACGAGGAGGGGAATCATGGCGGCAATGGCGATCAGCCGGTAGACCTCGACCTTGCCGCTGGCATCGGCCCAGTGTCCGATGAGGCGCGCGGTGACGAGGGTTGCAGCCCCTCCGAAGAAATACACGAGCGGAATGTCTTGTTGCGAGATACCGACGTTGTACACCGCGTACACGGTGATGTAGGGAATCACCGTGAAACCGGAGAAGATGATGAGGGCGCTGAACAGCAGCGCGTGCAAATGGTTGGGGTCGCGCAGCACGTCGAACAGATCGGAAAATGGATGGGCGCGTTTCTCTTCGCTCAGGTGCTGGCGCAATTCGGGAAGAAAGCGCACGCTGACGAAAATGAACAAAAAGGTGAGCACGGCGATGAAGACGAAAGGCGCGCGCCATTGCAGGTGATTGGCCAGCCACAGGGAAAGCGGCACCCCGGCGACGGTGGAGAACGAGAACGCGGTCGAGATCGTGCCGCTGGCGCGGGCGCGGCGCGAGAAGGGGATGACATCGCCCACCATGGTCTGCACCAGCGCGCCGAGCACGCCGCCGAAGGCCCCCGCCAAGCCGCGCGCAACGATCAGCGTGAGGTAGCCGGGGGCGAGGCCGCAGGCCAGTGTGGCCAGGCCGAACAGGGCGAACATGACGATCAGCAGTCGTTTGCGCTCGAAACGGTCCACGAACGTGGAAGCGAGCAGGCCGGAAAATGCGGCGCTGAAACTGTAGGAGGCCACCAGCAGGCCGAACTCATGCGTGCCAATGCCGAACTCGGCCATCAGGATCGGGCCCAGCGGCATCATGATCATGAAGTCGAGGATGTGGCTGAACTGGATTCCGGCGAGGGTGAGCAGGAAATACTTTTCGCGTTGCGGGGTAAGCGGTGTGTGCATTGTGCCAATTTTAACAGGGTTCGCCCAAATGCTCCGATGGTAGGCGATAATCAGCCATCGAAAATTATCGGAGTTTTGCATGTGCGGTATCTGTGGTGAATTGCGTTTCGATCAATCGGCACCCGACATGGAAGCGTTGAAGCGCATGACGGCGAAGCTGGCGCGGCGCGGGCCGGATCACGAGGGGTTCTTCAACGGCGGGGCGCTGGCGTTCGGCCACCGTCGCCTGTCCATCATCGACCTGACCTCACATTCTGACCAGCCTATGGTAGACGATGGCCTGAAGCTGGCATTGGTATTCAACGGCACCATCTACAACTACAAGGAACTGCGCGCAGAGCTGGTGGAGATGGGCTACGACTTCTTCTCCGATGGCGACACCGAAGTGATCCTCAAGTCCTACCATGCCTGGGGCGAGCATTGCGTGCAGCGTTTCTACGGCATGTTTGCGTTTGCGCTGTGGGACATGCGCGACAAGTCGCTGTTGCTGGCGCGCGACCGCTTCGGCATCAAGCCCATGTATTACACGCTGGACGGCGCGCGCCTGCGCTTCGCTTCCACCCTGCAAGCGCTGCTGGCGGGAGGCGGGGTCGATACCAGCATCAATCCGGTGGCGCTGCATCATCACTTCACCCTGCACAGCGTGGTGCCCGCGCCGCACACCATGCTCAACGGCATCAAGAAGATGCCGCCCGCATATACGATGAAGTACACCGCAGCCGGGGAGGTGAAGCTGCGCCGTTACTGGTCGCTGGATGCGACGCGGCCTGCGCATGCGCTGTCCGAAGAGGACTGGATCACAGCGACGCGCGCCGTCATGACGCGTGCAGTGGAACGGCATCGCCTGGCGTCCGACGTGCCGGTCGGCGTGCTGCTTTCCGGCGGGCTGGATTCGAGCCTGCTGGTGGGCATGCTGGCTGATCATGTGGACGACCTGAATACATTCTCCATCGGCTTCGAGGACGTCGGCGGGGAAACCGCCAACGAGTTCGAGTATTCCGACCTGATGGCAAAGCACTTTGGTACTCGTCACCACAAGTTCTCCATTCCCAATAGCGAGGTGTTGAAGACACTGCCGCAAGCCATCGCCCAGATGAGCGAACCCATGCCCAGCTACGATGTGACCGCGTTCTATCTGCTGGGCGAGAAAGTATCCGAGCATGTGAAAGTGGTGCTGGCAGGGCAGGGAGCGGACGAAGTATTTGGCGGCTATTTCTGGTACCCGCGCATGGATGCGGCGAATGGTTCGCCGCTGGCGCGATTCTCGCAACACTACTTCGACCGCGATCACGACGAATATCTGGCGATGGTCACGCCGGACTATCACGTGCCTGACGTGACGTCGGCCTGGGTGACGGATGAGCTGGCGAAACCCAAGGCGGATGAATTCCTCGATGAGGTATTCCGTCTCGATGTGACCGCGCTCATGGTGGACGACCCGGTGAAGCGCGTGGACAACATGACCATGGCGTGGGGGCTGGAGGCGCGCGTGCCCTTCCTCGATCATGAGTTGGTGGAACTGGCCGCACACATGCCGCCCTCGCTCAAGCTCAAGGAAGGCGGCAAGTTCCCGCTCAAGGCCATCGCGCGCGGATTGATTCCCGATGCGGTGATCGACCGACCCAAGGGCTATTTCCCGGTGCCCGCACTGAAATATGTGCGCGGGGATTTCCTGGAGAAGATGCGCTCCATCCTGAATTCGGAGGCTTGTCTGCGCCGCGGCCTGTACCGGCGCGACTACGTGGAAAAACTGCTTGCCGATCCGGAAGTCCACCTCACCCGAATTCAGGGCAGCAAGCTGTGGCATCTCGCGTTGCTGGAGTGGTGGCTGCAGATCAATGTGGATGGGATGGCGGAACAAGGTAGGATGGGTTGAGCAACGCGATACCCATCGCTTGAATTGTTGGATATCGTTACGCTCAACCCAACCTGCGAGCCAGAAAATAACAATCCCCCGGCAATGCCGTGGGCCTTCGTTGTTGAGCCCCTCAAAGGGGCCGATAAAACCATTCGCCACCCTGGTCGGCACATCACCACTTCCCCCTTTAGCAAAGGGGGATGGAGGGGGATTTGGGAATTTGCGTGGTGCCTGCCACTACTCAAATCCCCCCTAGCCCCCCTTTTTCTAAAGGGGGGAACTTCCGAAACTACTTCTCATTCCGCATGACCGCCGCATAGCGAGGTAGGATGGGTTGAGCGTATGCGATACCCATCGCATGAATTGTTGGGTATCGCTACGCTCAACCCAACCTACGAGCTACGAGCCAGAAAATTAACGTTGACGGCATTTCAACTGTCCCTGCATAATCCGGACATGAACTCCATGCACTCCATTCGCAACGTCCGAACACTGCCTGCCGCATTTATGCGCAAGGCATGGCATCGCGCGCCGCGTGGCCTGGAGAGTCAGTACTGAGCACCTTTTAGTATTTGCAGCTTTCATCAGGCCACAGACGAACTCTGTGGCCTTTTTGTTTTTGGCCATTCCACATCAAGGCTCGGTGGGATGGCGGTAGTACGTTGAGCCAAGGAGAGAATCATGTCGCTTCCAGCAGCATTCGTTTCGGTCATTCTGATCTGGTCTACCACGCCGCTCGCTATCAAGTGGAGCGCACTGGGTGTCGGCATCAGTTTCGCGGTGTTTTCGCGTATGGCCATTGGAATGCTGCTGTGTGCGGTCTTGCTGGCGACGTTCCGCGTGCGCGTGCCGTTGCACCGCAAGGCATTGCTGGCCTATGTGGCCGGGGGCTTGAGCATGTTCGCTGCGATGGCGCTCACCTACTGGTCTTCGCAGTTCGTCAGCTCCGGCATGATCGCGGTGTTGTATGGCTTGTCGCCGCTGATCACCAGTCTGGGCGCGATGTTGTGGCTGAAGGAAGAAGCGCTCACACCGAGCAAGTTGGCCGGAATGGCAATGGGCGTGCTCGGCTTGTTTCTGGTATTTCGCGGCGGCCTTGGCATGGGCGCTGGTTCGTCAGCCGGTTTGTTCGCCTTGTTTCTTGCGGTGGTTGCGCAATCGTTGGGGCTGGTGTGGCTCAAGCGCATCAACGACGACAGCCCGCCGCTGGCGATGACGCTGGGCATTCTGGTGGTGGCGTTACCGCTGTTCTTCGCGGCCTGGTGGCTGGTCGACGGCCATGTGCCTGCAGCCATGCCGGAGCGCGCGGTGGCGGCCACGCTCTACCTCGGCACCTTCGGTTCGGTGCTGGGCTTTGCGCTGTATTACTACCTCATCAAGCACATGGAGGCGGGACGCATCGCGCTCATCACGCTGATCACACCGGTGCTGGCATTGCTGCTGGGGCACAGCCTGAACAACGAAGCCGTATTGCCGCAGGTATGGCTCGGCACGGCAAGCATCGTGCTCGGCTTGTGCCTGCATCGCTGGGGAGAGCAGTGGGTTAGATTGGTGGCGAAATCATAAACACGGAGCAGCATTCCCTCTCCCTTGCACCCGCAGGGGGTAGGCCGTGGTTGTAAAGCCGCTGAAGCGGCAACAACCACGCACCAGGGCTAGGGTGGGTAGACACTGTGCTGGTTAAGAACTCTACCCCCATCCTAACCTTCCCTCTGTGCGGCAGTGAAAAACTGCGAGTGTCTTTTGTTGTCGGCCAGGATCGACGCTTCGCGTACGGCGGCTTTAGCGAAGGCTATTTCGCAACTTGAGCTACTGCAATGTGCCAATTGTCGGCGCTCGATGGCACTGCTGGGGAAACTCGGTCTTCGGCCTATAGAGACATCTTGCAGCACGCTCTGGAATGCCCGCTTCACGCCTAGTAGCAGACAACCCAACCCGTCCGTACTATTATGCATATGCGGACACGCAAAAGAGTGAGGTTCTAATTATTCAATTGGTTATGAGAATAATGCGTGCCTTACATATTTACTAGTACGGACCGGTGGGTTCGTCTAATAACTGTTAGGCAGATAAGCAATGGCGAAAACTGAAGAGCTTCTTTTCATTGAAACTGACGGTGCATGTGCATGCTGTGGCACACGCGATATGCGTACACTAACAACACATCACATCGATCAATCATCTCCGAAAAACGAAAGCTACGACAACAAGATCGTTCTCTGTCATAACTGCCACCATTGCCATCACGATGGAAAAAGTCCAACGAAAAAGGAACTAAAAGAGATCAAGCGACGGTTAATAGTCAAATCACTAACTCAGGTTGGTTTAAATGCAATGAAGCAGGCGTATCGAAAGCCATATGTGGTTGCGATGCCATTTCTCGTTGTGCATCTAATCGAACGTCAGTTTCTGAAATACGAAGAAATGCTTAGTGGAACTCGTGAGGAAGAGTCAAATGATGATAATGATTGGCTTGTTGAAACAGCCTCATACACTATTACTTCGACTGGCCGTGCCCTTCTCAAGAAATGGAAGCTCAATTAACAGCAGGTATCAATCCGCTGGTGCCGCGCTACGCAGCAGTCATCTGCCTAACCTGGTGTTTGAGCGGACCTAACGGCGCCCCTTAATTCAAACGCTAGAACTCACCATGGCCAGTGCCCGTTTTTCTCGGATTGTGATAATTCAGTCGCTTCCTGCCGGTGAATCACCGACAGGTTGTCATCTCCGCGATGCGATCGAACCCATGGCGCAATTCAACCATGGCATCCCAGTCGAATTCATTGAAGCAAGAACCGCACACGAGTTCTGGACGGCACTGAAGAAGATTCAAGAAACTACAGAGATCGAGATGGATTACCCAGTCCTCCATCTCGAATGTCATGGTCTATCAGATAAGACCGGCCTCTCACTGGGAGATGCCACTGCTCTGCCATGGAGCGAATTGGGGACGGCTTTGGCCAAACTTAACCAAACAACCCAATGTAATCTTTTCGTTACGCTCGCTGCATGTCATGGCGCAATGCTATTTGAAACTCTTGATGTGCATGCCCGCGCTCCTTGCTGGGGATTAATGGGGCCATCTGGAGAGGTAAGTCCGCCGGACCTCGTAGGTAGCTACTCAGCTTTCTTTCTGAAGCTTCTTCAATCCGAAGACACTGTAGCCGCACTCTGCGCATTGCGAGACGCTCCGGACCGCAATGCGCAGTACTTCCTATTTACCGCTGAGAATGTATTTCAAACGGTCTTTCAACTCTACCGCGCAACGTGTTCCACTAACGCCCAAATGGCTGAACGCGCCGAACGATTTGCGCAGGTACTTGGAAAACACGGCATGTTGGGGCTAGATGCACGTTCAATTGGTTCGCTTCTATATGAGGCCGAACACGATGTCCTCGAACGTTTTTTCACGAGGTTCTTCTTCATTGATCACTTTCCGGAGAACAGAGTGCGTTTCACAAATGCTTATTCGGCGCTTGCGTCGGGTGAGTTTTAACACTGCAGCACCCCTGACCTTGAACGTTGACGTCTGCTTTGGTAATTCAATTTCAAAACGTGAAGATTGTGCAGCAAATGCTATTATGAATTTGCAGAACTGATGTGTTCACGCAAATACGAAAATACGCAAACCAATGAGCGATCATCACGGTAATTACGTAAACCAGCAAAGACTCATCGCCGCACTGCGCGATCCGATCCGCTATGCGCCTGTCGTGCCCTCCGTGCAAGTGATCGAGACGCATATCTCCTGGGTGCTGCTGGCCGGGGAGTATGCCTACAAGATCAAGAAGGCAATCAATCTGGGTTTTCTCGATTACGCCGAGCTGGATGCCCGGCGTTTTTGTTGCGACGAGGAGATCAGGCTCAACCGGCGCACCGCACCGGATATCTATCTCGGCACGGTTTCCATTGGCGGTAGCCTGGATGCGCCGGAGTTCGGCGCGCTGCCTGCGTTCGAATATGCCGTCAGGATGCGCCGTTTCGATTCCGCCAGCCTGATGGATAACTTGCTGCTGCGTGGCAAGATATCGGCACAGCACATTGACCGCCTGGCTGCCTGCATCGCGGGGTTTCACGCCAGCGTGGCTGTGGCAGACGCAGGTTCTGAATTCGGCACTGCCGAATCGATCAACGCGGCGGCACTACAGAATTTCGAACAATTGCGTTCTTTGCTGACGGACGATGCTGACCGGGAAAACATCGCAGTGCTGGAAGCCGCAACCGAAGCCGAGTATGCCGAATGCAGGGATATATTCGAGTCGCGCCGCGCGCAGGGTTTCGTGCGCGAGTGCCACGGTGATTTGCATCTCGGCAACATCGTACTGATCGGGGATGAGCCCGTTCCCTTCGACTGCATCGAATTCAATCCCGCCCTGCGCTGGATAGATGTGATGGACGAGATTTCATTTTCGGTGATGGATCTGCTGCATCGCAATCATCCGCAATTTGCCTGGCGTTTGCTGAATGTCTGGCTGGAAGCGAACGGCGATTACGGCGGTCTGCCCGTGCTGCGTTTCTATCTTGCCTATCGGGCTGCGGTGCGCGCCAAGGTCTGCGCCATCCGGGCAAGTCAGGCTGATATTTCGAGACGCGCCAAATCGGAAGAAATGGCCGCCTGCCGCAGTTATCTGGCGCTGGCCCGGCAATGCCTGGGGCAATACCGTCCCGCCTTGATCATTACGCACGGCCTGCCCGGTTCGGGCAAAACCACCTTCTCCCAACTCGCATTGCAACAGATGGGCGCCATACGCATCCGCTCCGATGTCGAGCGCAAGCGTCTGTTCGGGTTGG
Organism: Sideroxyarcus sp.; assembly: GCA_049286265.1. GTDB lineage: Bacteria > Pseudomonadota > Gammaproteobacteria > Burkholderiales > Gallionellaceae > Sideroxyarcus. Next base: position 23,246 of record JBAQDF010000080.1, on the reverse strand, counting down.
GTACACTGGATAATAGCCGCGCTGTTGTCGGTGATATCTACAGTCCCGAGGCGACCCGACGAACCTATGCGCGTCTGCATGAACTGGCGCGCTCCATATTGTTGGCGGGCTTTCCCGTGATTGTGGATGCGGCTTTTCTGCGGCAGGACGAACGCGAGGCATTTCGTGAACTGGCGCGAAGCATGTCGGTGCCGTTCGCTATCGCGTCGCTGCATGCAGAAGACGGCAAGTTGCGCGAGCGCATCCGGCAACGCCGCAACGACGCGTCCGAAGCCGATGTTGCGGTGCTGGATATGTTGCTGTCGAAGCAGCAACCATTGTCGCCGCGTGAACGTGCATCCACAGCGGGATTTACGACCGAGGAAACGCCCGACAGCGCTGCCAATGTCCAGGCGTGGAAAAAACTGGAACGAATACTGGCATCATCATAGGGGGTACAAAAGTGGAAGACGTGAAGGCCGCCATCCGGGATGGTATGCTTGCAGCGTCCATATTTCACAATCTGTATCGCAGTCCGCTCTTTGTATGAACCTAAAAACTGCAGTTGAGGTGTATGTAGGTGCGAATTCATTCGCACGATCATTGAGTTATGTGCGAATAAATTCGCACCTACATAAGCGGCATAACGCAGTGAATTATCAAAGCATTCATTTCCAACTGCGGTTTTTAGGATGAAGTTCGGCAACGGTACCCATCCAGGGAGGAATCATGTCTCATCAATCTCGTCCGGCCGGATTCCAGCCAGTCCGGCGTGACCGGCTGTTGCAGGAAGCGGTGCACGACAGTTACAAGAACAAGGGGAAACTTTCCGAACCGACGCTGTGCACCGAATGCGGGGCCGTGTTCCATGGCGGCCGCTGGCAATGGTTGCCCAAGCCGCAAAAAGCGCATGAGACCTGCTGTCCTGCCTGCCACCGCGTGCGCGACGGTTTTCCTGCGGGATATGTGACGATCACCGGAGATTTTATTGCGTCGCACGAGCAGGAGATCCTGCATCTGATACAACATCATGCCGAGCGGGAAAAGAAAGAACATCCCATGCAGCGCATCATGGCCGTCGAAAAAACCAAAGTCAGCACGCTGGTGACCACTACCGATATTCATCTGGCGCGCGGTATCGGAGAGGCGCTGCATCATGCTTATCAGGGCGAACTCGAGTTTCATTACAACCCGGAACAGAATCTGCTGCGGGTGAATTGGTCGCGCTGAGCGACGCGGGAATGCCGCTGCAATTCGAAACGGAGGGAGTACTGATGCAGATTCCAATACAAATTACCATGCGCGATATCGAACATTCCGAAGCGCTGGAAACGCATATCCGCGAGAAGGCTAAAAAGCTCGACGAATTTTTCGACCACATCATGTCGTGCCGGGTGGTGGTTGAGATATCGCACAAGCATCATCATCAAGGCAAGCACTTCAACGTGCGTATCGACATCGGCGTGGCAGGCGGCGAGATCGCGGTTAACCGCGATCATGCCGAAGATGTCTATGTGGCTTTGCGCGATGCGTTCGATGCGGCCAAGCGCCAGGTTCACGACTACGCACACAAGCTTCGCGGCGACGTGAAGAAGCATGAGGCCCGACGCACGGAAAGTTAGCAAACGAAGCACAGTCCATGGCATGAATGGAGAACACGGCGATGACGATGTTCAACAAGGCAGGCGGTGGTCGCCCGAAAATCGGTCTGGCGCTGGGCAGCGGCTCGGCGCGCGGGCTGGCGCATCTTGGAGTGATCCGGGCCATCGAGGAAGCCGGTATCGAGGTGGACATCATTGCGGGCACCAGCATGGGGGCGCTTATCGGGGCGATCCATGCCGCCGGCAAGCTGGATGCTCTGGAAGTCTACTTTCTGGGCTTTGACTGGAAAACGACGGCTTCCTTTTTCGACGTTGTGCTGCCCAAGTCCGGTTTGCTCGACGGCGCCAAGGTTGGCGAACTGGTACGCGCGCATATCCATGCCGACGCAATCGAAATGTTGTCGAAGCCTTTTGCCGCCGTGGCGACGGACATCGTCAGTGGCGAGGAGGTTGTCATTCGCAGCGGGGACGTGATCGAGGCGGTGCGCGCCAGCATTTCGGTTCCGGGAATATTTACGCCGGTACGCAGCAACGGGCGCATCCTGGTGGACGGCGGCCTGACCAATCCGGTGCCGGTAAGCGCAGCCCGCGCCATGGGGGCCGATATTGTGATCGCGGTCGATCTCAATCACCAGATCATTAAAGGCAAAAACATGAAACCGCTGCTTCAGGCAGCGAAAGCCAATAGCGAAAAACAGGACGGCGAGCCCGGCAGGTTCTCGCGCTGGGTGGGCGACTATCGCCTGTCGATGAAGGACATCAAACAGAAACTGCTCGCCGGCAATACGCCGACCTCGGCGCAATTCAGGAAATGGGTTTCTGCAGAGCCGTTGCCCAGCATCTTCGAAGTGCTGCTGGCCTCGATCAATATCATGGAAACCCGCCTCACCCAGACCCGCCTGGTGCTGGATCGGCCGGATGTGATTATTCAGCCGCCGCTGGGGCATATTCGTTTTCTGGAATTCGGTCGCGCCGAGGAAATCATCTCCATCGGCTACGAACATGCGCAACGTCAACTCCGCGACAATAAGATGGGAATCGAATTGATTCATTAACAGGCTGTTGAAAAACGACGGCTTCGCGCATTCCGAGTGTAGGAGCCAGCTTGCTGGCGAAGCAATATCAAGTGCTTTCGCTTGCAGCGTCAGATTTTGTAGGATGGGTATCGCTACGCTCAACCCATCCTACACAAGCTGAAATATACAGACCAAGGTTTGGATTTTTCAGCGCCGGATTTCATACCTGCCGTACTCGTCTTGTATCCCGAATATTCTCAATGGCAATAGCATGATACGTATCTACACGTATTGATTAAGCCGCCGTTCAGGAGCATTTTCATTCCCCGTGGAGAAATGCTTCCAGTTGATCTCATCGAATGTGAAATGAATTGTTTGGAAGAGCAGTGGCTCAATCGAAACCGATATATCTATATTCGCTGTATGGCGAATCTGAACAGGCGAATATCAGCAAGAAACTGGTTTGAAAAAATCCGCAAGTTATCGAATCAACGTTGTACTGGTTGAATTATGCATATCCGTCGACCCATTAATTGTTATCTGATCGCATTGCAAGGACGTGTCATGAAAAGAAATCTTACCCAACCCGAGGAAGTCGATCTTGCGCTGAATGAAATGGCGGCGCGCGACCTGAATAAAATGGCTGCCAGAGTGGCAGACAAAAAACATATGCATCATAAGCACGCAGCCATTCAGGCGGATTCGAATGCCGGTTACCTGACGCCATATCGAGCTGCTTACATGAAGGCTCACAATATAGAACCCCGATGAACTGTTGCCGGAGATCTGGATGTATTACCAGGATAAGAAGGGAGTATTCATGTTGAGCTCATTTGGCAATCTCGTACGCTTCATTGGTAACTACCGCTATTACCGCAGGAACGGTTGCAATCTGAAATCGGCTTGGCAACTGGCCAGCCTGACACTTCCATAACGATGGCAGTAAAGCAAGAAGGAGAACTACTGTGAAAATCGCGGACATAAGAGGAATTGCCAAAGATCACGGAATCAAACACGACAACCTCTTCAAAACAGAGCTGATCAAGACTATCCAGATCAAGGAAGGGAATTTCGACTGTTATGGCACCGCCTATGAAGGTATCTGCGATCAGACCGGATGTTGCTGGCGTGAAGACTGTTTTGAAGTTTCCCGTCTTGCAGGGCGTATATGAACATGATTGAGTTGGTGTAGTAAAAGTGTAGTAAATAACCTGCAGGGGGGTTCCCTGTTTTAAGCAAGGAGATAGTCACATGGCAACCGGTACAGTTAAATGGTTCAACGACGCAAAGGGTTTTGGTTTTGTTACTCCCGATGATGGCAGCGTCGATTTGTTTGCGCACTTTTCTGCAATCAACATGAACGGCTTCAAGTCGCTCAAGGAAGGTCAGAAAGTCAGCTTTGAAGTGACGCAGGGCCCCAAGGGAAAGCAAGCTTCCAACATCCAGTCGGTCTGACCCAAGCCGGCCTTTTACCTCTTACATTCCGTCAGGGAGAAAATCGATGAACAAGATTACTCGTTATGATCCGTTCAACGAACTCGCACGCTTCGATCCGTTTCTGGACATGGACGACATGTTCAACAGATTCATGATGCGCCCGGTCTTGCGAGGCGGGATGGAATTCGAACCGCAGATCAAGATGGACATCAAGGAAGCGGACGGAATGTATAAGGTAAAAGCGGAAATCCCCGGTGTGAACAAGGATGACATTCATGTTTCCATAGAAGGCAACCGCGTTTCCATCAGTGCAGAAATCAAGAACGAGAAGGAAGAAAAGAAGGGCGAGCGCGTCATCCGCAGTGAGCGCAGTTACGGTATGGCCTCGCGCAGTTTCAGTCTGTCCGATGAAGTAGATCAAAGTAAAGTTCAGGCCAAATATGCCGACGGTGTGCTTGAGCTGACCCTCCCCAAAAAAACCGGATCGGCACGCAAGGAAATTTCCATTTCATAACTGTTGCTTTGTTTCGTATGCGTGCGGCGTGGAAGGACAGGATGAGTCCCGCCATCCTGGATGGATTGCCGTGAATGCATCGCACACGAAGCAGTGCAGGCGGTTACGAAATCAAAGGAGAACTGGACATGGAACATGCGGCTACTGCTAACGGTTTTCGTCAAATTCAACGGCACGACGGCATTTTTCAGGAATTTGTACATGACGCTTACAAGGCAAAGGGCAAACCGGTCGAGCCTGCGGTCTGCTCCAAGTGTGGCGCCGTCTTTCATGCTGGACGCTGGCAGTGGCGCGTAATGCCTATAGACGCACACCAGGAAGTCTGTCCTGCCTGTCATCGTGTTCACGATCATTTCCCCGCCGGATTTCTGAGTCTGCAGGGGGACTTCTTTCAATCTCATCGCGAAGAAATCATGCATCTCGTGCACAACTATGAAGAGCATGAACGGTCGGAGCACCCGCTCAAGCGCATCATGGAAGTGAAGGATAATAATGGCGCGACGCTGGTGACCACGACCGATATTCATCTCGCGCGCGGCATGGGCGAGGCGCTGCATCATGCCTACAAGGGCGACCTGCAATATCACTACAATCCGGAACAAAATCTGCTGCGAGTGAGCTGGACGCACTAGACGGGCAAAGCAATACCAATCCGGGGAATCATGCGGATCATCGCAAATCGTTTTGTGTCATCTGGCCTGCCCCTTAAAACCGCAGTTGGAAATGAATGCTTTGATAATTCACTGCGTTATGCCGCTTATGTGGGTGCGAATTTACCTCGCAGAGGTTCTTGCACCCTGTGGGTGTTCGCACATAACTCAATGATCGTACGAATGAATTCGCACCTGCAAACACCTTAACTGCGGTTTTTAGGTTAATCGATGTAAATCTGCGTAATCTGCGGGCAATTATTTTTTGGGCTGATAGTTCAGGCCGGATGCAACACCGGGGTAAGTTCTCCCCGGGTCAGTCGAGAAAGGATTCCGCCGGGTGGTAATCCATGCCGAACGCTTCGGCGACTTTTCGGTGCGTGATTTTCCCGTTGATGATGTTGAGGCCGTTGCACAAGGCCGGGGATTCCTTGAGTGCATGCAGATATCCCTTGTTTGCCAATTGCAGCACGTAGGGCAGGGTGGCGTTGGTCAGCGCCAGCGTCGAGGTGATCGGCACGCCGCCGGGCATGTTGGCCACACCGTAGTGCACCACACCGTCCACGATGAACGTCGGATTTTCGTGTGTGGTCGGGCGCGTGGTCTCGACACAACCGCCCTGGTCGACGGAAACATCGACGATCACCGCACCCGCGCGCATCGTCTTGAGGTCTTCGCGGCGGATCAATTTTGGCGCTACGGCGCCGTGTATCAACACCGCGCCGATGACCAGGTCGGCACCGGCGATCTGCGACAGCAGGTTGTGCCGGTCCGAGAAAACCAGCTGCACGTTGGCGGGCATGACATCGCTCAGGTAGCGCAGCCGTTCCAGTGCGATGTCGAGGATGACGACGCTGGCGCCCATTCCCGCTGCGATCTTTGCCGCATTCACACCGACCACGCCCGCGCCGAGTATCACCACTTTGGCGGGAGGCACGCCGGGCACGCCGCTCAGAAGGATGCCGCGCCCGCCGTTCAGTTTCTCCAGGTATTTGGCGCCTTCCTGTACGGCCATGCGTCCGGCCACTTCCGACATTGGGGTCAGCAACGGCAATTCACGCGACGGCAGTTCAACCGTTTCATAAGCGATGCAAATCGCACCGGATGCCAGGTGCGCTCTGGTCAACTGTTCGCTGGCGGCGAAATGGAAGTAAGTGAAAATGACCTGGCCGGGCTTGATGCGCTTCCATTCCGGTTCAATCGGTTCTTTCACTTTCACGATCATGTCCGAGGCCGCCCACACCGCATCGGCATCTTTGGCGATCTGCGCACCGGCGGTCAGGTACTGCGCATCGCTGAAGCCGCTGCCCGCGCCTGCCCCCGCTTCCACGACAACCGTATGCCCGGCTGCCACCAGCGCCTCCGCACCCGCAGGTACCAGCGAGACGCGGTATTCGTTGGTCTTGATCTCTTTGGGGATGCCGATTTTCATGTGCCGATCTCCTGATTCGTTTTCAGTCACGGTGTTGCCGCAAGTCTAAGGTACCTGAGTCAAATTGATTTAGCCAGCCGAGTCTCGCACCCAAAAACTTTGATCTGGCGCAGACAATAGAGTTATGTATGAGCGCATGCGTGTGAAATGTGCAAGAATCTCCGCAAATAATTTATGGATATTGAGGAGAGAACAATATGGCGACACCCAAAGTCCGCGGATATCCCGTCCTGATCATCGGGGCCGGGCGCGGAGGTGCAGCACTGCTGGAGATGTTTCTGGAAGACAGTCTGGTCAAGGTAATTGCCGTTGCCGACAAGGATACTCAGGCGCCCGGCATCAAGCTGGCAAAACAACACAAGATTCCCACATACTCCGACCCGGTCAAGGCACTGAAAGCCTGCAAGGATCACACCGACTGCCTCGTATACAACCTGTCGCACGACGACACCATCACCGATGAAGTGCGCAAGGTTTTTGGCGACAAGCGGGTAGCCAGCGGCCCCGAAGTAATGCTGTTCTGGCAGATGGTCACCAATCTGAAACAAGTCAAAGGCGAACTGGAAAAAAGCCATTATCAGCTGCAATCCATTATCCGCAACGTGATGGACGGCATCATCATGGTGAATGAACATGGAGAGATTCAGGGCTTCAATCCGGCAGCCGAGGAAATTTTCGGCTACTCGCAGCAGGAAGCGTTGAGCAAGAATCTGAAGATGCTCATGCCGGAGCCGGACCGGAGCAGGCATGACAGCTACATCCAGCGTTATCTGGAAACAGGCCGGGCGCACATACTGGGCGTGCGCGGCAGGGAGGTGACAGCGGCGCGCAAGAATGGCGAGGAATTTCCCATGGAAATGTCAGTGTCGGAAATGAAACTGGGCGGGCATCGCTACTTTATCGGTATCACCCGGGATATCACGGATCGCAAACGGGCCGAGAAAAAAATCGCCCACCTGGCTCACTATGATTACCTGACCGACCTGCCAAACCGCGCGTTGTTTCTGGATGTTCTCGGTCATTCAATGGCTTTGGCCAAACGCAACAAGCACAAGATAGCTGTCCTGTTTCTCGATCTGGATGGGTTCAAAAAGATCAACGATGCGCATGGGCACGATGCGGGCGACCTGTTGCTGAAAGAGGTTGCCGGAAGGCTCAAGGATACTGTCAGGGGATCGGACGCGGTGTCACGGGTGGGGGGAGACGAATTCATCATTGTGCTGGACAATATCGACTCGGAAGACAATGCGGCGCTGGTAGCCCACAAAATCAATGTCGCCTTGCTGGCGCCGTTCGAGGTTAACGGGCAACCCTGTCATGTGGGAGGCAGCATCGGCATCTCCATGTATCCGCAGGATTCAAGAGATTCCGAACAGCTCATCAAGCTGGCGGATGACGCCATGTACCTCGCCAAGCAAAGCGGAAAAAATTCCTATATGTTTTACCGGGACGTGAAACAGGGACGGCACGGTGAATGACCGCGCCTATGCGGTCAGGTGCAGCGCTTTCGATACCACATCGCGCGTCAGCTGCGGTGCAAACAGTTCAATGAAGTGATACCCGAAGCCGCGCAAGTACTGGTTCTTGCGGATGGCGATGCGCGTGGTACTCGGTTGAATCAAATGCCCGGCATCGATCATGCGCAGGTGACGGTCCCGATCCGGGATGAACGCCATTTGCGCCAGGATGCCGACACCCAAACCCAACTCTACATAAGTCTTGATCACGTCCGCATCGATGGCGGTGAGCGCGATGTTGGGTTCGATGCCGGCCTCATGGAAAGCCTGATTGATTTTGTTGCGCCCGGTAAAGGCAAAGTCATAGGTGATGATCGGGTACTGCGCCAGCTTCTTCAGCGTCAGGCGTTTCTCCAATAACAAGGGATGTTTGGGCGGCACCACCACGCAATGGTGCCACTCGTAGCAGGGCAGGGTAACGAGTTCATCGTAGAGTGCCAGGCTCTCGGTGGCGATACCGATATCCACCTCGCCTCCCAATACCATTTCCGCGATCTGAGTCGGGCTGCCCTGGTGCAGGCCGAGCTTCACGCCGGGATAAGCCCGTGTGAACTCCTTGACCACCTGCGGCAGGGCGTAGCGTGCCTGCGTGTGGGTAGTGGCAATGCTCAGGCTGCCGCTGTCGTGCGTGCGGAATTCCTGTCCCACCTGTTTCAGGTTCTCTGTCTCGAGCAGCACGCGCTGGGCGATATCCAGTACCTCTTTCCCCGGCTCGGTGATGGCGACGATGCGCTTGCCGTTGCGCACGAAGATATCGATGCCCAGTTCTTCTTCCAGCAATCTGATCTGTTTGCTCACGCCGGGTTGCGAGGTGTAGAGCGCATTGGCGGCATCCGAAATATTCAGCCCGCAACGCACGATTTCATTGAGATAGCGTAATTGCTGCAGGTTCATAGCGCACTCCTTATATGTCATTGGGTTATAAGATACTAACATAAAAGTATTTATGAATATAAGGCGGTCAACCTAGAATGCACCTCATTCGAGTGAGGTACATATGGATTGGCTATATACAGTTTCCGGATTTCTGGTCGGGTTGATCGTCGGGGTGACCGGCGTCGGCGGCGGGTCGTTGATGACCCCGTTGCTGGTGCTGTTCTTCGGCGTCTCGCCCGCGACGGCAGTCGGCACCGACCTGCTGTACGCCTCCATCACCAAGTCGCTGGGCGGCTGGGTACACAGCCGCAACGGCAGCGTGGACTGGAAAATCGTGGGTCTGCTGAGTCTGGGCAGCCTGCCTGCCGCGCTGCTGACCATTGCTCTCTTCAAATACCTGGCGCTGGACGCAAAGACCCTGAAAGGTCTGGTGACAAGCGTGCTGAGCATTGCCCTGCTGCTGACAGCCACAGCGCTTCTGCTGAAAGACTGGATCAGGAAAATCGCGCAACGCGAAGACGGCTCCGTCTACGAATTGCATCACCGCCATCTGCCTGTCGCAACCATTGTTACCGGTGCAGTCGTCGGCATGCTGGTGACCATTTCATCCATCGGCGCCGGCGTGCTGGGCACAGTAGCGCTGCTGTTCCTGTATCCGCGCCTGTCGGCGGTCAAGATTGTCGGCACCGACATCGCCCATGCTGTGCCGCTGACTGCCGTTGCGGGTCTGGGACATCTTGCCTTGGGCACGGTCGACCTGGTGTTGCTGGGCAGCCTTTTGCTGGGCTCATTGCCGGGCATCTTCATCGGCAGCCACTTGAGCGCGAAAGTTCCGGAAAAAGTATTGCGTCCGATCCTGGCAGTGATGCTGCTGATCATCGGGACGCGGTTGGTTTTGAATTGAGAAAAACATATTAGCCACAGAGACCACAGAGCACACAGAGAAAAACCTGTGCCGCATTTGCCTTTCTCTGTGATCTCTGTGTCCTCTGTGGCTTGAATAAGGTTTTGATTGAAAGGAAGTTGAAATGAGCCTGAACACCCGTAACTTGTCCGACTTGGAAGAGATCGACCGCTTCGAGCAGGCGATTGCCAGCTTCAATGCGGGAGAGATCGATCCCGAGCGCTTTACCGCGATCCGCCTGCAACAGGGGGCATACGGCCAGCGTCAGCCGGGCGTGAACATGTTGCGCATCAAGGTTCCGGGCGGACGCCTGACAGCGGTACAACTGGAAGTGATCGCCGATCTGGTCGAGGATTTTTCGCAGCACAAAATGGCGCATCTGACCACGCGCCAGGATGTGCAAGTGCACTACATTCCCCTTGAGTTTATGCCGACTGCGATGCGCCGTCTGGCCAGTGTCGGTTTGACTTCGCGCGAAGCGTGCGGCAATGCCGTGCGCAACATGACGGCGTGCCCGTTGGCGGGCGTGTGCCCGAAGGAACATGTGGATGTGGGCAAACATGTGGACGGCGCCACCATGCACTTCCTGCGCAACCCGCTCAACCAGCAGTTGCCGCGCAAATTCAAGATTTCGTTCTCGGGTTGCGAGGCGGATTGCGCGCAGTCTCTGCTGCACGATTGCGGCGTGATTGCAACGGTCAAGGACGGCCAGCCGGGTTTCAGGATCAGGGCGGGCGGCGGTCTGGGGCACAAGCCGCGCGAGTCCATTGTTGTGGAGGAATTTGTGCCCGAGCGCGAGTTGCTGTTTGCGATGGAAGCACTGGTGACGCTGCACAACAAGTATTCGGATCGCACGTTGCGGGCGAAGTCGCGCCTCAAGTTTCTGGTCGAGCGTTTTGGCGCGGAAGGCTTTGTGGAGAAATACCGCGAGGAGTTCGAGCGCACCCGGCAGGCACTGGCCAACAAACCTTACCCGCAGGGTGAGTGGCGCGCGCCAACTGGCAGAGAGGCGCCGGGGCAGGGTGCTCCGCGTAAGTTGTTCGCGCAGAAACAACCTGGCTTGTATGTCTTTCCAATCACGTTGCCCATCGGCGACGTGCGGGCGGAACAGTTGCGCGGCATCGCCCATGTCTTGCTGGAGCTGGGACTGAACGAGATTCATTCGACGCAGGACCAGAATTTTGCGGTGATCAATGTGCCGCAGGAAAAGGTGGCGGCTTTGCGTAGCGGTATTGCGGGACTCGGACTGAAGGAACCTGAGACGGGCGACAACGTGGTGGCTTGCCCCGGTTCCTCCACCTGCCGCCTGGGGCTCACATCGAGCACAGTGCTTGGCGCGATTCTGTCCGGCGGCAAGGCTGATCTGAACATCCGCGTCTCCGGTTGCCACAACGGATGCGCGCAGCCCGAGACCGGCGATATCGGCATCTATGGCGAAGCCAGGCGTCTGCACGGCAAGCTGGTGCCGCATTACCAGATGTACTTCGCAGGCAAGGGCACTGCGGGCGGCGCACTGGCACTGAAGGGGCCGACATTGCCTGCAGCACGCATCAGGCAGGCCATTGATCGCGTGCAACAGGCGCACTTGGCCAGCGGTGACGTGAGTTTCTTTGTCTGGGCGCGCAAGCAGGAGCCGGAATATTTCAAGGCGCTGCTGGCCGACCTGGCGGAAGTATCGGTGGAACAGTTGCAGTCCGTGATGCACGACTTCGGCGACAAGACCGATTTCCGCGTGCTGAATCTGGGCGGCGGCGAGTGCGCTGGCGCTTCGCAGGTGTTGATCGGCGCGAATTTCTTCGAGGCAGCACACGAACGCGAATACCGCAACGCACTCGTGTTCCAGCGCAAGTATGTCGAAGCGGCGCAGTGTAACGAGTCCATTTTGCGCCTGCTCGGTTCCGGTGTGGCGCAGTTGCTGGGCGGGGCTCGTCAGGAAGATCTGGCGAAACTGACCGAGCAACTTAACCTGCTGGCGCCGGAAGAAATTGCAGCCGAGTTTGCCCATGCTGCGCAAGAGTTGGCAACTGATGAGGAGATCGACAATGAAGCGTTGGCTGTGGCGAGTGCAAAGGTGGATGCGTGGACTATCAGGGTGGCGGCGTTCGCCACAGAAAAAGACGGACAACTAGACTTGAAGGAGGCTTTGCCAAAATGAGTACCGATAACAGAAAAGAACTGGATATCAAGATCGCCGCCACCATTGCGGTGTTGCAACAGGCTGCACGCGAATTCAAGGAAGTGGTATTCGCCAACAGCCTGGGTGCGGAAGACATGGTGCTGACCGACCTCATCGCCAAACACCAGCCGGACATCCAGATGTTCAGTCTGGATACCGGGCGGCTGCCGAAAGAGACGTATGACCTGATACAGGAAGTGGGCCAGCAATACACGCTCCTGCTCAAGGTCTACTTTCCGGACAGCACGCTGGTGCAGGACTACGTTAGCAAAGATGGTATCAACGGCTTCTACGACAGCGTGGAGAGCCGCAAGGCTTGCTGCTACGTGCGCAAGGTGGAACCGTTGCGCCGTGCCCTGAAGGGCAAAGGCGCCTGGATCACCGGCATGCGTCGCGACCAGGCAGTGACGCGCGGCACGCTGGAGGTGTCATCGTTCGATGAGGGCAACGGTTTGCAGAAGTTCAACCCGCTGCTGGACTGGTCGAACAATGACGTGTGGGCGTACATCCGCCGTTTCGATGTGCCGTACAACAAACTGCACGACATGAATTATCCCAGCCTGGGTTGCGCGCCTTGCACACGCTCCATCTCGCCGGGCGAAGACATCCGCGCCGGACGCTGGTGGTGGGAAAACCCGGAGAGCAAGGAGTGCGGATTGCACGTGAGTGCCACCTCGCTGCAAGGGAGCCGGATCAAGATTCAGGAAATATCGGATCAAGTTAAGGCAGAGCAAAAAGTAATTGCGTAGCAAATGTGTAGGTCGGGTTTCCCCGCAAGGGGGAGGCCGGGGGTACCCGGCAGCTTTGCTGCCACCCTCCGCTCAGCGCAGCGTAACCCGACAATTCTGTAATGCGGAGCATCTTGCGTCGGGTTACGCGGCAAGCCGCTAACCCGACCTACGAAGAACGCGAAGATTTGCCGGAGAAAAAAATGAAGCTGGTCGAAAACAACATACGCAAACACACCTTCACACATCTGGACGCGCTGGAAAGCGAATCCATCCACATCATGCGCGAGGTGGCGGCGGAGTGTAAGAACCCGGCGCTGTTGTTTTCCGGCGGCAAGGATTCCATCGTGATGTTGCGTCTGGCAGAGAAGGCGTTTCGTCCGGCGAAGTTTCCGTTCCCGCTGGTGCACATCGACACCGAGCACAACTTCCCGGAAGTGATCGCTACCCGCGACAAGCTGGCTACCGATCTGGGCGAGCGCCTGATCGTGCGCTCGCTGGAGGATTCCATCCGGCGCGGCAGCATCGTGATCAAGGACGAAAGCAAGCCGCGCAATCCGTACCAGTCGGTGACGCTGCTGGAAACTATTGCCGAGTTTGGTTTCGACGCCTGTATGGGCGGCGCACGGCGCGACGAGGAGAAGGCACGCGCCAAGGAACGCATCTTTTCCTTCCGCGACGAGTTCGGCCAGTGGGATCCGAAGAACCAGCGCCCGGAGTTGTGGGATACCTACAACACCCGCGTGCATGCGGGCGAGAACATCCGCGTGTTTCCGATCAGCAACTGGACCGAGATGGACATCTGGGAGTACATCGGGCGCGAGAAGCTGCACATTCCAAATATTTACTTTGCGCATGAACGCGAGGTGATACGCCGCGGCGGTTCGGTGATTCCGGTGTCGCATCTGGTGCAGCCCAAACCGGGCGAAAAGGTGGAAGTGGTCAGCGTGCGTTTCCGTACCGTGGGCGATATGACTTGTACCGCTCCGGTGGAATCGACTGCGCGCACGGTCGACGAGATCATCGCGGAGACCGCGACTACGCGTATTACAGAACGCGGTGCGACGCGCATGGATGACCAGACTTCGGATGCGTCGATGGAGTTGAGAAAGAAGGAAGGTTACTTCTAAAAACGGTTTTCCCGCAGATTACGCAGATTAAACAGATTTGAACCAAAACAATAATCTGCGTGAATCTGTGTAATCTGCGGGCAATAAGGGTTTAAACATGAAAACCAACACACAACTATTACGTTTCATCACCGCCGGTTCGGTGGACGACGGCAAGAGCACGCTGATTGGCCGCCTGTTGCACGACTCGAAATCCATCTTCGAGGACCAGTTTTCGGCCATCTCGAAAACCAGCGAGAAGCGCGGCATGGCGGCGGTCGATTTGTCTTTGCTCACCGACGGCCTGCAAGCAGAACGCGAGCAGGGCATCACCATCGACGTGGCGTACCGCTATTTCGCCACGCCCAGGCGCAAGTTCATCATCGGCGACACGCCGGGGCATGAGCAGTACACGCGCAACATGGTAACGGCGGCGAGTACCGCAAACCTGGTGGTCATCCTGGTCGATGCGCGCAAGGGCGTGCTGACCCAGACGCGCCGCCATTCCTATCTTGCCAGCCTGGTCGGTGTGCCGCACATCGTATTGGCTGTGAACAAGATGGATATGGTGGATTACTCGCAGGCGCGCTTTGACGAGATCGTCTCCGAATACAGGAAATTCGCCGCGCAATTGAACCTGCATGACGTGACCTGCATTCCGCTGTCCGCACTGAACGGCGACATGGTGGTGGATCGCGGCGAAAACCTCGACTGGTACAAAGGCCCGGCCTTGCTGGAACTGCTGGAAGAGGTGGAGATCGACCACGACGTGAACACCAGCGATTTCCGTTTTCCGGTGCAGTGGGTATGCCGCCCGCAGACCGAAGAACATCACGACTTCAGGGGCTTCATGGGGCGCATCGAAGCGGGCGAAGTCTCGGTCGGCGACGAGATTACCATCCTGCCTTCCGCTCGCACCACTACGGTCAAGCAGATTGATACCTATGATGGCAAGTTGCAGACTGCCTTTGCGCCCCAGTCCGTGACCATTACGCTGGCAGACGAGATCGACGTTTCGCGCGGCGACATGTTCGTGCGCAGCAGTGCGCATTTTCCCAAAGTGGGAAAAGAGTTTGATGCGACCCTGTGCTGGCTGTCGGAAGCGCCGCTGGACAAGAATCGCAAGTATCTGGTCAAGCACACCACACGCACCGCAAAGTGCCTGTTCTCGCGCCTCGACTTTCGCGTGGACGTAAATACGCTGGAGCGGCACACGGTGGACAAGTTGCACATGAACGACATCGCGCGCGTCGGCATCAAGACCCAGCAGCCGCTGGTATTCGACAGTTACGGGGTCGACCGGGCGACGGGCAGTTTCATTGTGATCGACGAGGCGACGAATAATACCGTGGCGGCGGGGATGCTTGCGTAAGCAAGGGGCGGGCAACAATATGCCTGCCTTCAATAACCTTTGCGGCAACAGGTCTACTCGGGGTATCCTTTCAGAAATATAAGAGCCTTCTCCAGGCGGTGCGTTTCGCCGGGCTGCGCGAGGGCATCCTACTCTGAGGGGTGTCATGAATCTCAACAAAAAAGTCACGTTGTCTTCATTGACGCTGGCTGCTGTCCTGATCTTTGTGTTGATCGTGGTTAGCCTGCTGTCGTTCCGTCAATTTTCCATGATGTCCGCACAGACGCAGGTTCGTTCTGCGGCAGAAATCATTCGCGTCAGCCTGACCGAAGACATGGTCAACGGCGTTGTCACCAAGCGCGAAGGATTGTTTCGCCGTCTCAGCGAGGTGTCCGGGTTGAAAACGGTGCATGTGATTCGCGGCAGCAACGTTGAGCAGCAGTTCGGCAAGGGCATGGAAGGCGAAAGTGCGGCGGATAGCATCGAGAGCAAAGTACTGCAAAGCGGACAGCCCTATTTCGGCGTGTTCGATGAGGCCACCAATCCGGTGTATCGCGGCACCATACCGTATGTTGCCACACGTATCGGCACCCCGAACTGCCTGCAGTGCCACCAGGTTCAGGAAGGCGCGGTGCTGGGCGCGGTAACCGTTTCCATGGAGATCGGGCATCTGAAGGATAACGGGTTGTTCGTATCCGCGATCATGGTGGTGACGGTTGCCTTCATCATGATGCTGATGCTGATCTTCTTCCGTCGCATGGTCAAACCCATGATCACCACGGCCAGAGATGTACAGGAAGCGGTGAGTCATGCGATCCGCGGTGATTTCCACGCCAACATCCAGCAGCGCACCAACGACGAGATCGGACAAGTCGCACAGGATGTGAACAAGCTGATGCAGTTTTTGCACTACGGCCTGAGCGGTATTCGCCAGGACGTGGCGCAACTGCTCAAAAACAAGCCGCAGAAGGGCACCGGCAACCTGCTCGACACCACTATCGAGATGGTGCAGGGCCTGATCAACGCTTCGCAGTTCAAGCAGTCCATCGAAGAGGACGAAACGCAACTCGAAATATACCGGCGCTTGTCTTCTGAGGTGCAAAACCGATTCGGGATTCGGCATTTCTCGATCTACGAGGTTCAGTCGAAAAAGAACCTGATGACTTCCATTGCCGTGGATGGCGAAGTGGGGGCAACCTGCCGCTGGTGCGATCCGCAGTTATTGTTGCGTTCGGAGACTTGCCGAGCGCGGCGTACCGGACATTTCATCGATGGTATCGAGTCCCCCGATATCTGCTTTGCCTTTCAACCACCGGCGGATGGCAACGAATATCGGCATGTATGTTTTCCCGTCATCCAGTCGGGCATGGTTGGCGGCGTGCTGCAACTGATGTTCGGTGTCGACGAGGTCAAAAAAATAAAGGAAGTCATTCCTTATCTGAGCGTCTATTTGCGCGAGGCTGCCCCGGTGATCGAATCGAAGCGCCTGATGGATTCCTTGCGCGAATCTACCCTGCGCGACGCCATGACCGGACTGCACAACCGCCGCTTCCTGCAGGAATACACCGAGACGCTGATCGCCGCCACACAGCGTCGCAAAAGCCAGGTGGCTATCCTGATGCTGGATCTGGACTATTTCAAAATGGTTAACGACACTTACGGACACGAGGCCGGGGACACAGTGCTCAAGGAGTTGGCGAAAGTACTCGTGCAATCGGTACGCAGTTCGGATGTGGTGATCCGCTATGGCGGCGAGGAATTTTTGATTATCCTGCTGGATACCGATGATGCAGGTGCAAAGGTTGCTTCCGAGAAGATCCGCGCCGCCGTTGAAGCGCTCAAGGTACAATTGACCGGCGCAGTCCTGCAAAAGACCATTTCCATCGGCATTGCGGTGTTCCCGACCGATTGCGATACCTTCTGGCAGACCGTCAAATATGCCGACGTGGCGCTTTATCAGGCCAAGGAAACCGGGCGCAATCGTGTGGTGCGCTTTACCCCGGATATGTGGACGGATGAGAAAACCTATTGATACTGAATTGAAAACATGAGCCTGCTTTCCCTGATTACCGCTTTATTACTGGAACAAGTCCACCCGCTGTCTTCGCGCAAGTACCTGCTTGCATGGCTTTCCGGCTATGTGGGATTTTTCCAGCGCAACTTCAACGCCGGGGAGAAACTGCAAGGCCGCATCGCATGGTTGTTCGCGGTCGCTTTGCCCTTGGCGCTGGCTATCTTCGTGCATTACCTGCTGTTGTCCGCCAATCCCATATTTGCCTGGGCGTTCAGCGTACTGGTGCTATACCTCACCATGGGGTTTCGCCAGTTCAGCCACTACTACACCGATATTCACAAAGCCCTGCTCGACAAGCAGACCGACAAAGCGCGCGAACTGCTCGGCAGCTGGCTGGGGAAATCCTGCCGCGACTTGAGCCACGAAGAGGTGGCGCGCGTCACTATCGAGCAAGCCCTGCTGTGCTCTCATCGCAATGTGTTCGGCGTCGTGTTCTGGTTCGTCATTTTCATGATGATCGGTCTGGGCCCGGTCGGCGCCATCCTGTATCGCCTCGCGCTGTTCATGTATAACCGCTGGGGAATGAAAGATGAAGCCGAGTATGGCAACTTCGGTATGTTCGCGCGGCAGGCGTTTCACCTCCTGGAATGGTTCCCACTGCGCCTGACCGCGGCCACATTTGCCATTGTTGGGAACTTCGAAGACACCATCTATTGCTGGCGCACGCAGGCGGCAAGCTGGATAGACCCGGAAGCGGGCATCCTCCTTGCCAGCGGTGCAGGCGCGCTGGGCGTGAAGCTGGGCCAGGCCATCATGCAGGATCAGCAACCCGTGTTCCGCCCCGAGCTTGGCATCGGCGACGATGCCGATACCGACTACATGCAAAGCGCCATCGGCCTGGTATGGCGCGCTATGGTATTCCAACTGCTTGCCCTGTTGCTGCTGACGGTGGCGAATCTGTTGGGGTAATCCGCTTTTCAAGGGGGAGGGGACTTTTGTTCCCTTCCTCGTTCCTGCAAGTCCTGCATAAAGAGTAATTCCCTGTAGTCTTTTCTCCGCGGTGTGCGTTTATATGCATAGCGGGGACGAATTTCGTGATCGCTTTCAAATACCAACCGTGGAGCATGATGAAATGAGAAGCAGGCTGATGACCTTATGTGTGTTGAGCGGATGCATGCTGGCGCATTCCGCGTTGGCCGACGATACCCAGTTGACCGGATTTGACGAAGACACAATACCGGAATTTGCGCAGCCCGCGGAAGTGGGCGGCGAATGGAATTTCATCGCGGGCGGAGTTGTAGCATCGGTGCCGCGCTACGAAGGCACGAATAGTACTCATGGCGTTGTGTTCCCGCTGTTCGATGCGAGCTACGGCAAATTCTTTGCGGGTGACTTGCGCGGCATCGGTTACCAGTTCGTAAAGGAGCGCAACCTGCAATTCGGCGCGCGAATGGGCGGTGCGCCGGGACGCAAGGAAAGCACCGATGCTCATCTGGCAGGAACCGGCGACCTGCAGCGCTCGGGTGAACTTGGCCTGTTCCTGAACACGCGCAACGACATCGGCTACTTCAAGCTCAAGGCGTTTGGCGGCAAACGCGGCAGCCATGCCGAACTGGGCGCCGGGCTCGACTTCCGGCCCGCACCGCGCGACATCCTGCGTGTGGGTGCTAACGTGGGCTGGGCCAATGCCGAATACATGCAAGCCTATTTCGGCATCGATGCCGCGCAAGCGGCAAGCTCCGGTTTGCCTGCCTACCAGGCGTCGGGCGGTTTGCACAATTACGGTTTGATGACGAGTTGGACGCATGTGTTTGATCGTCACTGGCTGGGCAGCGTCGCGCTGTCGCGGCGCCATGTCGCAGGCAGCGCCCGCAACAGCCCGCTGGTGCAGAGCGCATCCGCCAATGTGTTGAGTTGTGTGGCGCTTTACCGCTTTTAAACCGGATAGTTTATTGGAGCCGTTACATCCCCTCCCCCTTGCAGGGGGAGGGCTAGGGAGGGGGTAGAAACGCTGGTCTTCCACAACTCTACCCCCATCCTAACCTTCCCCCTACAAGGGGGAAGGAACTGTTCAAAAGAACAATCCGGGTCTAAGCATGCGTTTGCCGAGTGACGGTTTGTCCGGCGCAACGAAAAGGAAAGGAACCCTGACATGAACCACATCAAATTATTCTCCTTCATATTGGTATTGCTGCTGGCTCTGACCGGCAATGCAGCGCACGCCGGTTTTTTTCGTGATCGTGCAGCGCAGGGAGCAGAGCTGGAACTGGATGATGAATCGGCATCAGGCACTGCTGCCCTGCCGACAGGCGCAAAGCTGTTGAAGGACATCGCCTACGGCGAAGCGGACGCGCAGAAAATTGATGTGTACCTGCCTGCCCATGCGGAGCATGCGCCGGTCATCCTCATGGTGCATGGTGGCGGCTGGCGGCGTGGTGACAAGGCGATGAGTCAGGTGGTAAACAACAAGGCAGCGCGTTGGCTGGCGCAGGGTTTCATTTTCATATCGGCCAACTACCGCATGTTGCCCAAGGCCGATGTGCTGACGCAGGCCGACGATGTGGCGCGCGCACTGGCGGCGGCGCAATCGCATGCAACGGAATGGGGCGGAGATCCGGCCAAGTTCATCCTCATGGGCCATTCCGCCGGGGCGCATCTGGTCACGCTGCTGAGTGCGGCTCCCGCCAGGACACAGGCGTTGGGAGCACATCCCTGGCTCGGCACTGTCGTATTGGACAGTGCGGCGCTGGATGTGGTGGAAATCATGCAGTCCCGCCACTACCGACTTTACGACAAGGCTTTCGGCAAGAACGAAACGTTCTGGAAATCCGCATCGCCGCTCCATGTGCTGAACGCAAAAGCAACGCCTATGCTGTTGGTGTGCTCAACCACGCGCAAGGATAAACCCTGTGATCAGGCCAATGCGTTTGCTGCCAAGGCCACCGTCATGGGTGTTCGCGCAGAGGTTTTCGGGCAGGCGCTATCGCACAAGGAGATCAATCAGACACTCGGCCTGAATGGCGCCTATACCGATATGGTGGAGCGTTTTATGCGTTCGTTGGGTGCGGCGCGTTTCTAGCACTCTCGCAGGGGGAAATCTTTGCAGTCTTTTCTTCGTGGTGAGGCGTTGAAAATCCTGGCGGTGACGAACCTTAGCCTTCGGACGTGAAGATATATATAAACGTAGCGACAGTAATCACTCCAACCAGGCCGATAAGCCATTTCCCCAGCAATACAGGATCGTGTATCCCAATCACCTTGACTAAATAGGGCAGCAATTGAAGGATCGTAAGATCGAATATCAATATAACGCCGCCTACAATTGCGTTCTTCGGCGTCATCCATTTCCGCTTAAGACTTTCCTGAAATTTGCGATGCCGTTCCACCGCATCGTGGTACTCATCCGGGGATAGTTGTGTGGATGGCTTGCCTGTGTCGGGTTTATACAAAGGAACCTGGATGCCGATGCGACGACTCCGTCTCTGGTCTTCCTTGGACAGGGTTTCTTGAGACTCAATTTCTTTGTGGGAATCGTTATTCATGGTTCATTCTATAACCGTCTGGACTGGTAACGGAAGTCTACCCATAGTTCTTCACTGCAAAGCGGCCATTCACGACTGGTAGCTATGGCGCCCACGCCCCGCGTACGTCAAAACTCACCGCATCCAGTTCATTCCCCTGCGGGTCGCTCAGTACCAGCCGATGTCTGCCGCCGGTGGGTGTCCAGCCGATGTCCGTTCCGCTGCCGATGTCGTTGCCGTCCATGGCCCACGCGATTTGCTCGCTGCCCTTGGCGCTGAGTTGCACGCGCTGGTGATTGACCGGGATGTCCGGGTCCATGGCGATGATGGTGCCGTTGGTGGGGTAGAGGATTTTGGCGTGTACTTGCTGTTCGGTGTTGTTGGTGGCGACCAGGCGTATCTCGCCGGTCTCGGTGCCGACGAGGAATGATTCGGTGCGCGGCGATTCGATGGCGGGGGAGAAGCGCACCTGCTGCGTGACGATGCCGCGCGGTGCTTTGGGTGAAGTGCTGGAGTTGCCGCGATGCAGGTAATCCATCAGGTCGCGCCAGATCGGCGCGGCGCCGCTCACGCCAGAGACGTCGCGCATCGGCTCGCCGTTGAAGTTTCCCACCCACACGCCGACGGTATAGCGGCCGGAAAATCCGATGCACCAGTTGTCGCGCATGTCCTTGCTGGTGCCGGTCTTGGCTGCGGTCCACACGCGTGTGGCGAGCGGGTTCTCCAGCCCGAAGGTCAGCGCGCGGGCGCCTTTGTCGGCGAGGATGTCAGCGACGATGAAAGAGGCCTGTCTGGAAAGCACTTGTTTGCGGCCCTTCGCGCGCTCGGCAGTAGTGAACCTGAGCGGACGCCATTCGCCCTTATTGGCAAGCGCACGGTAGGCGTTGGCCAATTCGAGTAAGCGAATATCCACGCCGCCCAGCGCGAGGCTGAATCCATAGTGGTCGCCGTCCCCGGCCAGGCTGGTCAAACCATACGTGCGCAAGGTGCGGGTGAAACGGTCCACACCGACCAGGCCCAGCGTGCGCACGGCGGGAACGTTCAGCGATGAAGCCAGCGCAGTGCGCACGCTGATGGTTCCCTTGAAATCGCGGTCGTAGTTTTGCGGGATGTACAGCCCCATGGGGGTGATCAACTGGATCGGCGAGTCATCCAGCACGGAAGCGGCGGTCAACAGCCTCTCTTCAATTGCCTTGCCGTACAGGAACGGCTTCAACGTCGAACCGGCCTGGCGCAGGGCAGATACGCCGTCGACATTGGTCGCATCGGAAAGCTCGCCGCTGCTGCCGACATAGGCCAGCACATCGCCGGTCTTGTTGTCGATTACGATGGCGGCAGCGTCTTTCACATTCTGGCCGTTGAGCGACAGCAGGTGTTCGCGCATGGACTGGATGGCGGCGCGCTGCAGGTTGGCGTCCAGCGTGGTGGCGACTCGCGCGCCGGGTTGTTCCAGCAACTTTTGCGCGAGGTGTGGGGCGAGGCTGTCTTGCGGAATGTGCTGGTTGTTTGGGTCGAGTGCTTGTAATGCCAGCGCTTGCAGTTCCGCGCATGGGGAAGATAAAGGCTGTTGTGCAGAGGTTACTTGCTGCACATGCTCAACGCCCCTCATCCCCGGCCCTTCCCCCGCTTGCGGGGGAAGGGAGTTTGCCGTTTTTGTGTGTTTGAGCAGGGCGCAAGCGCGGTTGGCGACCTGCTCGGGTTTGGCCATCGGGCCTTTCAGCAGGGCCACGAGCAGCAGGGACTGCGAGCGGTCCAGCGCAGAAGGCTGTACGCCGAATAGTGCGGACGAGGCGGCGTTGATGCCGACGATCTCGCCACGGAAGGCGGCGAGGTTGAAATAGGCTTCGAGTATTTCCGGTTTGCTCCAGTTTTTTTCGATTTCGCGGGCGGCGGCGATCTGCTTCAATTTCTGTGCGATCGTGCGTTTGGAGTATGCCGGTGCCAATGTGGGGTCGAGAAATCCCGCCAGTTGCATGGTCAGCGTCGAAGCGCCGCGCGGGCGCTTGCCGTCGAGGAGGTGCCACAGGTTGGCGCCGCTCGAAGAAATCAACGCCAGCCAGTCCACGCCACTGTGAAGGTAAAAGCGTTTGTCTTCCGACATCAGCAGCAGTTTTTGCGTGGCGGGCGAGATGTTATTCAGGTCGGTCCATTCCAGGCGGCGCACTTTCGCGTCGATGCGTTTGACTGCGATGACTTCGCCGTTGCGGTCTAGCAGCCAGGCTTCGGAGGGTTGGTATCTGGCTTGGGTTTCGGCGAAGGTGGGGATGGGGTGGTCGGGCGATAGCAGGGTGCTGGCGGCGAGTAGCAGGCTGGCTGTTCCGGCTAGGAGCAGGAGTAGGCGGATTCTATTTCGCAATATATTTGGAGTATTCAATTTTTCGAAAATCAATCGCCAGCAAGCTGGCTCCTACAATGGGAGCG
>JBAQDF010000079.1:0-7937 GCA_049286265.1 Sideroxyarcus sp. | reverse complement strand
TACCAGTTAGGTAGGCGAGGAATGAACGAGCACGCGACGCGGCAATCAGGCTGCGTAGTAGGTTAGTAACGGAGTACAGAGTTGACTTACAGTTATCCAGATATGAACGGCCACTTCGGCCCCTACGGCGGCATTTACATGGCCGAGACGCTGATTCCGGCGGTGGAAGAGTTGCGCCAGCAGTACCTGCGCTTCCGCGACGATCCCGAATTCAAGGCCGAATTCGCCTACGAACTCAAACACTACGTCGGCCGTCCCAGCCCCATCTATCACGCCAAGCGCCTGTCGGAGAGCTTGGGCGGCGCACAGATATACCTGAAGCGCGAAGACCTCAACCACACCGGCGCGCACAAGATCAACAACGCCATCGGCCAGGCATTGCTTGCCAAGCGCATGGGCAAGAAGCGCGTCATCGCCGAGACCGGCGCGGGCATGCACGGCGTGGCCACCGCCACGGTGGCGGCGCGCTTCGGCATGGAATGCATCGTCTACATGGGCGCGGAAGACATCCAGCGTCAGGCGCCGAACGTGTTCCGCATGAAGTTGCTGGGGGCGACTGTCGTGCCGGTGGAGAGCGGCTCGAAGACGCTCAAAGATGCGTGCAACGAAGCCATCCGCGACTGGGTCACCAACGTCGAAAATACCTTCTACATTTTCGGCACGGCGGCAGGCCCGCACCCGTACCCGATGATGGTGCGCGATTTCCAGTGCGTGATTGGCAACGAGGCCAAAGTGCAGATGCCGGAAATGATCGGTCGCCAGCCCGATGCGGTGATCGCCTGCGTGGGCGGCGGTTCCAACGCGATTGGTTTGTTTTATCCCTACATCGAAGAGAAAGACGTGCAGATCATTGGTGTGGAAGCGGGCGGTCACGGCATCGCCAGCGGCCAACATGCCGCGCCGCTCACCGGTAACGCCAAGGTCGGCGTGCTGCACGGAAATAAAGTGTATTTGATGCAGGACGAGAACGGCCAGATCATCGAGACGCACTCCATCTCCGCCGGGCTGGATTATCCCGGCGTTGGCCCCGAGCACTGCCTGCTGAAGGATCAAGGCCGCGCGCAATATGTCGCCATCAACGACGATGAAGCCATTGCCGCCTTCGATGCATTGTGCCGTTTCGAAGGCATCATCCCGGCGCTGGAATCCAGCCATGCGCTGGCGCATGCGATGAAAATCGCGCCGACGATGGCGAAAGACAAAGTGCTGCTGGTGAACCTTTCCGGTCGCGGCGACAAGGATATGAACACGGTGGCGAAATTGAAGGGCATCACGTTATGAGCCGCATCGATACGACTTTTACCAAGCTCAAGCAACAGCAGCGCAAAGCGCTCATCCCCTTCATCACCGCGGGCGATCCGTCGCAGCAACTCACCGTGCCGCTGATGCATGGTCTGGTGGCAGCGGGCGCGGATGTACTCGAACTGGGCGTACCGTTCTCCGACCCGATGGCGGACGGTCCGGTGATTCAGCGCGCTTCCGAGCGCGCGCTCAAGCAAGGCATGTCGCTGCGCGGCGTGCTGGGCATGGTGGCGGAATTTCGCAAACAGGATGCAGCCAGCCCGGTGGTGCTGATGGGCTATGGCAATCCGATCGAGGCCATGGGCTGGGAAGTATTTGCACAACGCTGCGCCGAAGTCGGTGTGGACGGTGTGCTCACGGTGGACTTCCCGCCGGAAGAAAGCCACGAGGCGTTCGAGCATTTGCAACGCCACAACATCGCACCGATTTTCCTGCTGGCGCCGACCACCAACGAGGCGCGCATCGAGAATGTCGCGAAGCTGGCGCGCGGATATGTGTATTACGTTTCGCTCAAGGGCGTGACCGGCGCGGGCAACCTCGACCTGTCGGCCATCGAACAGAAGATCCCGCAATTGCGCAAGCATATCAAGTTGCCCATCGGCGTCGGTTTCGGCATCCGCGACGCGGCGACGGCCAAGGCGGTATCGAAATTGTGCGACGGCGTGGTGGTTGGTAGTCGCATCGTGCAGGAAATCGAGAATTCGACCGAACAAAATGTAGTCGCCAATGTGGGTAAATTGGTGAAAGAATTAAGGCTGGCGATAGATCAGTAAGATCAAATTTCCTCTCTCGCAAGTGGGTGAGGGGAGCAAGAAAACCAAAGAGGAGAACGATATGAGCTGGTTCCAAAAACTGTTACCGCCCAAGATCAAGCGCCGCGAGAGCGAAGACATCAAAAGAAGCGTGCCGGACGGCCTGTGGCACAAATGCCCGTCGTGCCAGGCCGTTCTGTACCACGCCGACCTGGAAAAGAACTTCAGCGTTTGCCCCAAGTGCAGCCACCACCACCGCATCGGCGCGCGCACCCGTCTCGACTGGCTGCTCGACAGCGAGGGCCGTTTCGAGATCGGCTCGGAAGTGCTGTCGGTCGACACCCTGAAATTCAAGGACCAGAAAAAATACAGCGACCGCCTGGTCGATGCGAAAAAGAAAACCGGCGAAGACGATGCGCTGATCGTAATTCAAGGCAGCATCCATGCATTGCCGGTGGTGGCTGCCGCATTCGAGTTCGATTTCATGGGCGGTTCCATGGGTTCGGTCGTCGGCGAACGTTTCGTGCGCGGCGTGCAGGTTTCGCTGGAACAGAAATGCCCCTACGTCTGCTTCTCCGCCAGCGGCGGCGCGCGCATGCAGGAAGGCCTGCTGTCGCTGATGCAGATGGCCAAGACCAGCGCTGCACTCACGCAATTGAGCGAGGCCCGCTTGCCCTTCATCTCCGTGCTGACCGACCCGACTATGGGCGGTGTCTCCGCCAGTTATGCTTTCCTTGGTGACGTGGTCATCGCCGAACCTGGAGCGCTGATCGGCTTTGCAGGTGCGCGCGTGATTCAACAGACTGTGCGCGAGACCCTGCCGGACGGCTTCCAGCGTGCCGAGTTCCTGCTGGAACACGGCGCCATCGACATGATCGTGGACAGGCGCCAGATGCGCGACCAACTGGCTACGCTGATTACGTTGCTGACCAAGCAGGATGCGGTGGCGAAGCTGGAAGCGGCTTAAACCGAGTCAAGGATGCTCAACATGCGAAAGCTCTTTGCTGCTCTTCTTTCTGCGCTGGGTTTCGGTGCAAGAGCAACCGAAATGAGGCAAAACTTTGCCCCGGATGGCACATTTTCAATAATGACTCCGACAACCTGGGTGGCGGCAGTCGACAAGTTTGAGGTCACTGGACCAAATAATGGCCCAAGTTTGGGTGGTCTGGCATATCGCATTGATCGCCGCCCCAGTTTGAAAGAATTTTCTGATGAGTGGTTTGCAGGTTTCGACAAGATGGGTGTTTACAAGCAGGTCGGTGAAGAGCGCTTCCTGGAAGATAATAGCGGCGGTTTTCGTGAATTCGAAGGTGTGTGGCCTGGTGATACATTCGTAACTTATGATGTTGTAGCCTACCGCAATGCTGGCAATGTTTATGCCTGTGTCTCTTTGGTTACTTCAAAGAATGACTACATCAAAAATCGGTCGTTTTACGAAAAAATGCTTTCAACACTTGAAGTGCATCAATAACCGAGTTGGGTGGGCACGGCTTTGTCCCCGCAAGGGGGAGGCCGATGGGTTCCCAACGACTGCGCCGTTACCCATTCGCACTGCCCCCGCTGATACTGCACCGCGTGGGCATGGAAGCGTGCCCAACCTACCTAAATCAAATTGAAAAATGCCCAATTCCCTGGCCGACTGGCTAACCTATCTTGAATCCCTGCATCCAAAAACCATTGCGCTTGGCCTGGAGCGCATGGCGCAAGTCAAGCAACGCCTCAATCTGCAGCCTGAGTTTCCCATCATCATCGTTGGCGGCACCAACGGCAAAGGGTCGGTGTGTGCGATGCTGGAAGCCATTTTGCATGCCGCCGGATATCGTGTTGGCTGTTACACCTCGCCGCATTTGCTGGATTACAACGAGCGCGTGCGCATTGGCAAACAGCAGGCGAGCGATGAAGAGTTGTGCGCGTCGTTTGTGCAGATCGAGCAGGAGCGCGGCGATATCCCGTTGACCTATTTCGAATTCGGCACGCTGGCGGCCATGCAGTGCTTCATTTCTCACAAGGTGGATGTCGCCGTCCTTGAAGTCGGGCTCGGGGGTAGGTTGGATGCGGTTAATGTGTTCGATGCCGACTGTTCGATGGTGACCAGCGTCGACATCGATCATATCGATTATCTGGGCGATACGCGCGAGCAGATCGCATTCGAAAAAGCGGGGATTTTCCGCAAAGGTCGCGTGGCGATCTGCGCGGAAAGCGATGTGCCGCAGGCGCTACGCAGGCATGCGCAGGAGATCGGGGCGGAGTTGTGGTGTATCGGCAGCGAGTTCAGCTTTTCCGCGCATATGGGGCAGTGGGACTACCGCAGCAAGACAGGTTCGCGCTGCGCCTTGCCCATCCCAGCCCTGCGCGGTGCGTTCCAGTTGCATAACGCCAGTGCGGCCTTGGCTGCGCTGGATGCGGTGAAAGAAACGCTGCCGGTAAGCATGGAAGCCGTCCGGCGCGGCCTGGTTGAGGTGCAGCTTGCCGGGCGCTTCCAGTTCGTTCCGGGACGGCCGCAGTTGATCCTGGATGTGGCGCATAACCCGCATGCGGCGCGGTCATTGGCGCAGAACCTGGCAAATTTGCCGCCTGCGAAGACTTTTGCGGTGTTTTCCATGCTCAAGGACAAGGATATCGCCGGGGTGGTGCAGGCGCTGGATGCGCAGGTCGATGTCTGGCTGGTTGCGGGCATTGATGCGCCGCGCGGGGCAACAACTGCCGAGCTCGTGCAGGTATTGCAAAATGCCCGGGTTCGCGGCGAGGTAAAACCCTTTATTTCCATCGCCGAGGCCCTGCATGAGGCCAGCAATCGGGCTGATGAAAATGATAGAATCGCGGCCTTCGGATCATTCTATACGGTAGCGGAAGTGATGCGGGTGCGCGGTTTGCGCGGCGGCTGACCTTCCTCGTTGAAAGCAATGGCAAAACAGACAACAGAAGAAGAATTCAATTTGCGGCGGCTGTCCAGGCGCCGCCTGATCGGCGCGATCGCGCTGGTTTTGCTGGTAGTGTTCCTGCTGCCGGTCGTATTCGACAGCGAGCCGACTCCCTCGGCGGGAAACAACATCGAACTGCGCATTCCGGGCAAGGACAATGCGCCCGAATTCCAGCCCAAGATCAATCTGCCCGAACTGGACAGGATGGCATCCGAGGTGGCCGCGACTTCCGCGGTGGAGAGTACTCCGGTCGCTCCCGCAACGCCCGTTGCCGCAGTCACTCCCAAACCTGCCGTTCCGGTGGTGCCTCCCCTGGTAGTCAGCAAACCCAAACCTGAAGTTAAACCCCAGCCGGTGGCCAAGCCCAAGGTTGAGAGCAAACCCGTGGCCAAGCCCCAGGCATTGCCGAAATCAGGCTGGGTAGTGCAGGTCGGCGCCTTTGCCAATGCGGATACAGCCAGAAATCTGCAAATAAAATTGTACCAACTGGGTTATCACGCCTATACCGAGAAAGCGGGCGCCGTCGTGCGCGTGCGCGTGGGCAGTTACCCTACGCTGGAAGCGGCAGAAAAGGCTAAGGCCAAACTGGAAACGCAGGGCATGCCATCCAACGTGGTCAACCTCGAGTAAGGTTTGTAAGTGACATCCTTTGATTACGCGGTCATTGCGATCATTGTGCTGTCGGCGTTGGTGGGGTGGTGGCGCGGCTTCATGTATGAGTTGTTTTCGCTGATCGGTTGGTTGGCGGCCTACATTGTGGCGCGCACCTTCTCCGCGCAGTTGTTGCCGCATGTGCCGATGGCGGTGGGCGCGGACAACATCCGCTCGGCAGTGGCGTTCGCCGCCTTGTTCATCGTGACGCTGATCGTGGGCGCGTTGTTCGCCTGGTTCCTGGCGCGGCTGGCGAAATTTGCCGGGTTGTCCGGGATGGACGGGAAATTCGGCGCGATATTCGGCACGTTGCGCGGCGGCCTGGTGGTGATCGCGCTGGTGTGGCTGGGCGGGCTGACCGATTTGCCGCAGTTGCCGTTCTGGCGCGATGCGTTGTCGAGCAAGCCGTTGCAGCAAGTTGCGTTGTACGCCAAGGATTACATGCCGGAAAACGCAGTACGGAAATAGTCAGATCAACTTTAACTGAAAAGCAAAAAGCCAATATGTGTGGGATTTTAGGTGTCGTTGCGCAAAGCCCCGTAAACCAGTTGCTGTATGACGGGCTGCAAGTGTTGCAACATCGCGGGCAGGATGCGGCGGGCATCGCCACGCTGGATCGCAACACCTTCCATTTGCACAAGGGCAACGGCCTCGCGCACGACGTGTTCCGCACCCGCAACATGCGCGCGCTCACCGGCAATGCGGGCATCGCGCATGTGCGCTATCCAACCGCCGGTTCCGCCGTCGATCACAACGAGGCCCAGCCGTTCTATGTGAATTCCCCGTTCGGCCTGGTGCTGGGCCACAACGGCAACCTCACCAACACCGCGCAGCTGCAAAAAGAACTGTTCCTTGAAGACATGCGCCACGTGAACACCAACTCCGATTCGGAAGTGCTGCTCAACGTGCTGGCGCACGAACTGCAAGCCAACGCGAAAAACTTCCGCCTCGATACCCAGTCCATCTTTGCCGCAGTGAGCGCAGTGCATCGCCGCTGCAAAGGGGCGTACGCCGTGGTGGCGATGATTTCGGGCTACGGCCTGCTGGCCTTCCGCGATACGCACGGCATCCGCCCGCTGGTGGTGGGCAGCAACCAGACCGACAAGGGCGTGGAATACCTGGTGGCATCCGAAAGCGTGGCGCTGGATACGCTGGGATTCAAGTTCCTGCGCGACATCGCGCCGGGCGAAGCGGTATTCATCGACCTCGACGGCAATTTCCACAATCAGCAATGCGCCGAGAAACCGGAGCTGAATCCGTGCATTTTCGAGTACGTCTATTTTGCGCGTCCCGACTCGATGATCGACGGTATTTCGGTGTATGAAACGCGTTTGAATATGGGCGAATACCTGGCCGACAAGCTCATGCGCGTGTGGCCGGATCACGACATTGACGTTGTCATCCCCATCCCCGATTCCAGCCGCCCCAGCGCTTTGCAGATGGCCAACCGTCTCGGCATTCCGTTCCGCGAAGGCTTCGTGAAGAACCGCTACATCGGCCGCACCTTCATCATGCCGGGGCAGGCCATGCGCAAGAAATCGGTGCGCCAGAAACTCAATGCCATCAGCGTCGAGTTCAAGGACAAGAACGTGCTGTTGGTGGACGACTCCATCGTGCGCGGCACCACCAGCCGCGAGATCGTGCAGATGGCGCGCGACGCTGGTGCGCGCAAAGTGTATTTCGCTTCCGCCGCGCCCCCCGTCAAATTCCCCAACGTGTACGGCATCGACATGCCCAGCCGCAAGGAACTCATCGCCACCGGACGCACGGACGAAGATATCTGCCGCGAAATCAGCGCCGACCGTTTGATCTATCAGGATATCGACGATCTGAAAGCGGCGCTGCAAAAGTGCAATCCGCAGATCAAAAAATTCGACTGCTCCTGTTTTGACGGCGAATACATCACCGGCGACATTACTGCCGATTATCTGGATCTCGTAGAAGCGGCGCGTGCGGGCGGCAAGGCGAACCAGGCGGTGGAAGAAGATCAACTTGAACTCGACCTGGTGATGAGCGCCTCGTCAATGTGATTGTGTGAAGTGTCCCTTGGTTGTGCCGGGGACATTTAGCCGCCCACTTTTGTCAAAGTGGCTCAGCTTGAGGGCGCCTCTAATAATTCAAAGTTCTAAGCAAGACAAGGCGCGAGCAAAAAATTGCGACGCAGCATATGCGGTCAAGACACGATGCGGCGGAGCCGTCTGGTGCGGGAATGACCGCTGGCGCCATCTCCCGCAAACGGCTGCTTTGCAGTAACGTGTCGATGGCGCATATGTAAGGAGTAATTTTTTGTGAGCAACGCAGTATTGCGACG